>NZ_CP086253.1:3600000-4200000 GCF_003382565.3 Pectobacterium aquaticum | reverse complement strand
AAGAACGAAAATGGTGTGATGGTGTTACGCCACGCCGTTTTTCTGGAACCACGCCAGCATACGCTGCCAGCCGTCGCGTGCGGATTCTTCATGATAGCTGGGGCGGTAATCTGCATGGAAAGCATGCCCGGCATCGGGGTAGACGATGATTTCTGCCGCTGCGTTGGCTGCACGCAGCGCCTGCCGCATGGTATCCACTTGTTCTAGCGGAATACTCCCGTCTTTCGCGCCGTACAATCCCAGCACGGGGGCTGCTAATTCCGTGGCGATATCCACCGGATGCTTGGGGCTATTCAGCGTTTTCTCACCCGTACATTTGCCGTACCAGGCAACGGCCGCCTTGAGCTGTGGGTTGTGTGCAGCGTACAACCAGGTGATGCGTCCGCCCCAACAGAAACCCGTTATCGCCAGCTTACTGGCGTCGCCACCCTGTTTAATCGCCCAGTTGGCGGCGCGATCGAGATCGGACAGCACCTGCGTATCAGGCACCTTGTAAACCAACTCGGTCAGGATTCGCTGAATGTTGTCATATTGGCTGGGGTCGCCCTGACGAAAATACAGCTCTGGCGCAATGGCCATGTAGCCCTGCTTGGCCAGCCTGCGGCAAACGTCCTGAATGTGTTGATGAACGCCGAAAATCTCCTGCACTACCAGTACGATAGGGAGCGGCCCGTCGTGGTTTGCCGGTCTGGCGATATACGCGGGTAGCTGCTCACCCTGAGAAGTAATGGTGGTTTCACTGGCAACGATACCGACAGAATCTGTCGTAATGATGGAGGAGGTCTGCGGTTCCACCGCTGGGGATAGCCCTTGGGGAAGATGTGTGAAGGTCGTCTGTTCATCAGTCTTCATTACGCGATCTCCTGTTATCGGCCGATTTTCATGGAAAGAGGGATTTCAGAATATCCATGATAAATACTATCAATGATTAAAGAATCTACACTAGAAGACAATTAATCGACAAAAATGAATTCTCCACCCAATAAATAGTGATTTAGGTCACATTTTTTATGTATGTTGATATTTGTTTCTTTTTTATCGGTGATTTTCGTCACTTAAAAAAACGTCATGATGCGCTAGAGTCTTTTTATTGAACGGACGCCTACAGGCTGCGTTTATGGGGCGTCCAGCACGATTTCTCTGAATACCCAATTGATTGCCTGGGAGGCAGTTATGTCTACATCTGATGTGTTCCATCTTGGTCTGGTCAAGAACGATTTACAGGGCGCGACGCTGGCTATCGTCCCCGGCGATCCTGAGCGTGTTGAAAAAATTGCTCGTCTGATGGATAACCCGGTACATCTGGCATCACACCGTGAATTTACGTCTTGGCGTGCAGAGTTGGACGGCAAGGCAGTAATTGTTTGCTCGACCGGTATCGGTGGCCCGTCAACGTCAATCGCGGTAGAAGAATTGGCACAGCTCGGCATCCGGACTTTCCTGCGCGTCGGCACGACGGGGGCTATTCAGTCCGGCATCAACGTCGGTGATGTGCTAGTGACCACGGCAGCCGTTCGCCTTGACGGGGCGAGCCTGCACTTCGCGCCAATGGAATTCCCAGCCGTGGCTGATTTCGGCTGTACCACCGCGCTGGTGGAAGCGGCCAAGGCCTCGGGTGCGGCGTTGCACGTGGGCATTACGGCGTCTTCTGATACGTTCTACCCCGGTCAGGAACGCTACGATACCTTCTCTGGCCGCGTTGTCCGTCGCTTCCGCGGTTCGATGGAAGAGTGGCAGAGCATGGGCGTGCTGAACTATGAAATGGAATCCGCCACGCTGCTGACCATGTGCGCCAGCCAGGGGCTGAAAGCGGGCATGATCGCGGGCGTGATCGTGAACCGTACTCAGCAGGAAATCCCGGATGCGGCGACCATGAAACTGGCCGAAACCACCGTCATCAAGGTGTTGCTGGACGCGACCCGTAGTTTGTTAGCGGCTGAATAAGCACAAAAATTGATGGTATTTTGGGCTGGCTATCATCGATGCCAGCCCGTATCCTGATAACCTCTTCAGGTTCATCGGGTTAACCTGCACCGTGCTTAGCGCGTGTAATACGGTTGCCTTGCTCGCCTTTCAACCTCGCAAGGAGATGTATGACCGAACCAACGTTGCTCCATCCTTCTTTATTACCGCTGGACGGCGGAATCAACTTCCGCGATTTAGGCGGTAACCGCGCTGCTGATGGGCGGCTTATCCGACACGGTAAACTTTTTCGCTCCGGCTCGCTGGATCTGCTGAGTCAGGCTGACTGTGAACACCTTGCGGGCGTGCCGATTTCCCACGTGGTGGACTATCGGGATGCTGATGAAATTGCGCAGAAGCCCGATGTCTTGTGGACGGGGGCTAATTATCACGCCCATCCGGCCAATCCATTACGTCATGAAGTGACGGCTAATCTGGATTCATTGGGATCCGATGTGCTGGCAGCCTTTGATTCCCGCGCATTCATGTTGGAGCTTTACCGCCGTCTGCCTTTCAATAATTCCGCCTATAAGCAGCTGGTATCGCTGCTATTGCGGCCGGATGAGGGCGGGCTGGTACAGCACTGCGCCGTGGGCAAAGATCGCACGGGTATCGGTTCGGCGCTGGTGATGTTTGCGTTGGGGGCAGATGAACAGACGGTGATGGAAGATTACCTGCTCACCGAGACGACACTGACGCCCTTCCGCCAGCAGCTACTGACACATCTGTCGGCAACGCTGAATGAGAAAGCGCTGGGACAATTCTCTTATGTGCTGTCGGTGCAGGAAGAGTTCATCGTGACGGCGTTGCAGGCCATTTACGAACGGCATGGCTCAATCGATAGCTGGCTTGAGGCGGAATACGGTCTGGATAATCGTGCGCGGAATTATTTGCAGGATAAATATCTGGCGTAATTTACAATAGGACGTTTTTTAAGTCCGTTATTGTGTTCATAATTAGTCCTACTATCGGTTAATTCTATTCAGCTTACCCACGCCCGATGAATTTCATCAGGCGTTTTGCGTTTATTCAATCAGGGAGGAATATGTCTCATATCATAGGGATTGATTTAGGTACGACAAATAGTCTGGCTTCATTTTGGGACGGCGAGAAAGCCGTACTGATTCCCAATGCACACGGTGATTACCTCACCCCCTCAGTTATCGGCCTAGATGATAACGGCGACCTATTGGTGGGGCGTGTGGCTAAAGAGCGTTTGATTACTCACCCGCTTAAAACCGCAGCATTGTTCAAACGCTACATGGGGACGAAAAAGGCCTATTCGCTTGGTAATGTACAGACCTACCAGCCTGAGGAATTATCTTCTTTTCTGCTACGCGTGTTGAAAGCTGATGCTGAAGCATTTCTTGGTGCGCCCGTGACAGAAGCGGTCATCAGCGTGCCTGCTTACTTTAATGACAAACAACGCAAAGCAACGCAGATTGCAGGGCAGCTAGCTGGCCTTAAGGTTGAACGTTTGGTGAATGAGCCGACGGCCGCTGCGTTAAGTTACGGGTTGCACATCAATGCACCAGAAAGCCGTTTTTTAGTATTCGATCTGGGCGGTGGCACCTTCGATGTGTCGGTCCTGACGCTATTTGACGGCATTATGGAAGTGAACGCCACAGCAGGGCACAACACACTAGGGGGCGAAGATTTTGTCGATACGTTGGTAAAAGCGTTTCTGAATACGCATGCGCTGACGTCGCTCGACTTGTCAGAAATGAGTCGCCTGCGTCAGCATATCGAAGGGATGAAACGAGAATTAACGCTGCAACATGAGGCGTCGATAGCGCCAGAGTTCGGTGGCGTAGCGTATCCATGGCGCCTCACCCGCGATGATTTTGAATCACTTTGCACTCCTTTAATTGATGCGTTACGCCAGCCTATCGAACGGGCATTGAATGACGCGGCTATTACCCCGCGTGATTTGAATTGCGTCATTCTGGTCGGGGGTGCTAGCCGTATGCCCGTGGTGAGAAGCCTGGCTGCCAAACTATTTGGTCAGTACCCGATCGCGACGCTAAATCCTGATGAAATCGTGGCGTTGGGTGCTGCCGTGCAGGCTGGGCTCAAGGCGCGTAGCCAAGGGCTAGCGGAGGTCGTGCTGACTGACGTCTGCCCGTTTACCCTAGGGCTAGAAACGGCACGCCGCTTGCCGAATGGACATCTGGAGAGCGGTTATTATACGCCGATCATTGATCGTAATACGGTTGTCCCCGTGAGCCGGGAAAAGGTGTTCAGCACCTGTCATGAAGGGCAAACCAACATGCTGCTGCAAATCTATCAGGGGGAAAGTCGTCTGACGCGTAATAACGTCAAATTGGGTGAGCTGGAAATTGAGTTTCCGCCCACACCGGAAGATGAACCCATTGTGCGTGTGCGTTATACCTACGATATCAACGGCATTTTGGAAGTGCAGGCGACAGACCTCCATGAGGGCAACAGTAAATCAACGGTTATCCGCAATGATAGCTGTGATTTGTCGGACGCTGAGATACAGGCGCGCTTACAGCAGTTGGCAGAGATAAAAATACACCCGCGTGAGCGTATGGAGAGTCGATTGTTACTGGCACGCGGTGAGCGTTTATATGAGCAATTAATGGGCGAAGCGCGAGAACGTATTGCACATGAATTGCAAGCCTTTGAAGATGCATTGGAAACGCAGGATTCCTTGCACATTCGCCGGGTAACAAAAGAAATACAGAGCGTATTTGATGAGATGGAGCCTCATTCGTTATGAAAACGTCATGTTGGGTATTTTTGGGGATTGATGAAACGGTCGACCAAATGGCTATTCGACGTGCGTATGCGCGTTTGTTGCGGCAGCATAATCCAGAAGATGATGCCGAAGCGTTTAAAGCGCTCCGCGCTGCGTACGAAGAAGCGCTCTTGCAGGCCCGCTATCTGGTGGCTAAAGGGGATGCCGAGCAGCAGGAAAACCCTGCGCCAGAGACGGCAGCAGAGGCTGAGAACATTAGCAATCCTGCGGCTAACACGGCGAACGATGACATTGCTTTAATGCAGGATACGATGCAGCAAATTGAAGCGATAAAGCAGCGTGTGGCGGCAATCTATGCGGATTTTCAGTGTCGTATCGACGATGAGGTGTGGCGTGACGTGCTATCAACATCGGTACTCGATCGTCTTGAAATCAAACAGCCTGTTTCACTGTGGCTGTTTGGCTTTTTAGGCCACTGTGCTTTCTTACCCGATACGGTGAAGCAGCACTTACTGGAAACCTTCGACTGGGAACATAACTCGTTACTGCTAAAGCGACATTATTCATCACAGCAGGTGGAGAATGTGTTGGAATGGCTGAATGATGAGGATGTCTGGCATATCCCAGTGCGTGGATTGAGGTTGCCTTCCGGCTTGACTGGAGAGGACGTCGACCGTTATTTCCACGATAGGGAACAGTTGGTTCGCATCGTTTATCAGCGTGATCGCGCGGCATTTGATCGACAACTAGCGCAGGTGTTAGCGCGAGAGATCTGCGATCCAGAGCTGCTCTGTTGGGCTATCGCCCACTACCATCGCCTTGGTGATTTTTCCCCTGCTCGTGAATGCTGTCGTCAGTTAATTGCGATGGTGCCGGAGCAAATAGACGGTTACCTGCGATTAGCGCAAATCGAGCTGGATGACCGACAGTATCTACGCGCCGCCGATGCGTTTAATCAGGTGCTGGAGATGCAAAGCGACCATGCCGTGGCGTTGAAGGGATTGGCTGGCTGTTTTCTGGCTCAAGGTCTGCTCTTTGAAGCTCGGGAACTGTATCGCTATCTTTGCATGCTGGTGCCGTATGACGTAGAAGCGCAGATTCAGGTGCTTAAAATCAATGCGCAGACCATTGCTGGTGGTTTCGCGACGATTAAACCGAAGCGTTACAGCATGGAATACTGTGAAGAAGTCGCAGAATGCTACCTGCAAAATGGTGCTTATACACTGAGTATTAATTTTATCCGCCATCTGATGGCTCGAGCAGAATACAACGCTACGTCACCCTGGCGCTTTATTAGGGGGAGTATTTTTGAGGTCATCTACCGCTCACTTTTCGTCAAGCATGGTGATTTCAGCCAGCGTCATCTTTCCTCGACGCTCTATATGACGCTTGGCGATGCCTATTATCGGTTGAAGCAGTATGAGGACGCACGGCAGGCTTATACATGGGCGATGGAAGAGGCGCAGCGGCAAGGAGAAAATGGCTACGATGCGAGGATTCGCTTAGCGGAAACCTTGTACGAAATAGACAAGTACAAGGACATGATCCCGCTATTAGAAAACGCGCTGAGCTATCATCAGGACAATTCCACCGTCTGGTTTATGCTCTCGGAGGCTTTCCGTTTTACTGATGAGCCTGATAAGGCATTAGAGTGCATAAATAAGGCTATCGCGCTGGATGCATCACACTGGGTCTATTTTTCCGCCCGCTCGATCCTTTTACTTTATACCTTTGAACGCTATCAGGAAGCCCTATCCGATCTGGATTTTGTTGTGCGCTGTAAGCCATCTCGTGGCTGGATATGGTATCGCCGGGGGACCTGTCTGAGTCGGTTAGCGCGTCACCGAGAAGCGATAGACTGTTTTGAAGAAGCGATTGACTGGAACATCAAAAACGCGGGCGCGGCGCTGGGATTGTTGAAATCTGCCTGCGAATTAGGCCTGTATGACAAGGCTCAGCGTGCTTTGAGGCTATATCAGGAATACGGCGGCGATATGGATGAGATCGGCGAGTGGTTGATGAAGCTGGAGCAGATAGCGCCGGGGCAGCAGGGAGTAGATAACGCATGACCGTAGAAAATCAGGAAAATACACAGCCTTTATCCCACACTCAGCTATGGGGGCTGGGGCTGTCAGCCATTTTAACGGAAATGAATCGCGATCGGCATGATGTGCTGGATGGCGGTGGTGATAAACAGGAAGCACTGGATACGATCCGCCATATTCTGAAACGGGATTGGGGCATTGAAACTCGCGAAGCGCTGCTGCGCCAGATCCATCGCCTGCTCAATGGTCACGGACATGGGCCCGGTTACCGACGTCTACAGCATCTTTTGTCTGCGATGTCTGAAGCAGAGATGGAGGCGTATATCCAGCGCCATCAACATGATAAAGAACATCACAGTGAATTACTGATCGTGAGGCTCAATCGGTTTGCGTTGGATCGTACCGGGATTGATGCCTGGGACGAAGGGCGTAGCGTAAACCTGTGCCGCTGGGGGATGGCGGTGGGTATGGTGGGCGAAAAGGAAGGTTGGGATATGATCATGTCTATGGCGCGGGATGCGCAACAGAAATATGACAGTTGGTATCATTTTGCCATTAGCTACGTGGTTGGGCGGCAATATTGGCGCTCGCTGGCGACGGAAGATTTTGTTAACGATCAGATGGATATTCTGCGTCGTTTAACCGGTAATCCTGAAAGCCCGTGGAACACGCTGGACTGGCATTTACCGTTAGATGGCGTCACGACGCTTATCTTTTAACCCATGTAAAGGAAGCCTCTCTGTTGAGAGGCTTCGTGAGTGAGTTAGTTTGGCGTATTAACGTGTTGTCGCAATTAACCCGTATTACGCATGCCTGCCGCGACACCGGCGATCGTCACCATCAGCGCCAGTTCCAGGTCGGCATCTGGCTGTTCTTGCTGACGTGAACGATGTAGCAACTCAGCCTGCAACACGTTCAGGGGATCGGTATAGACGTTACGCAGTGCGATCGACTCGGCGATCCACGGCAGATCCGCCATCAGGTGATCGTCGTTGGAGATCGCCAGCACGACGTTAATATCGGCGGCTAACTGATCGCGCAGCTGTTTCCCTAACGGCCACAGTTTCTCTTCTACCAGACGCTGATCGTAATACTCCGCCAGCCACAGGTCGGCTTTGGCGAACACCATCTCCAGCATGCCGATACGCGTCGAGAAGAACGGCCAGTCGCGGCACATAGCTTCCAACTGTTCCTGCTTACCGTCATCCACCACTTTCTGCAATGCGGCACCTGCGCCTAGCCAGGCTGGCAGCATCAGGCGGTTCTGCGTCCAGGCGAAAATCCACGGGATAGCGCGCAGGCTTTCCACGCCGCCGTTCGGACGACGCTTGGCCGGACGTGACCCCAGCGGCAGTTTGCCCAGCTCCAATTCCGGCGTTGCGGCGCGGAAGTAAGGGACGAAATCTGGGTTCTCACGCACGTAGCCACGGTACATATCGCAGGATACGCGAGAAAGATCGTCCATCACCTCGTGCCATTCCTGTTTTGGTTCCGGCGGCGGCAGCAGGTTCGCTTCCAGAATCGCACCGGTATACAGCGCCAGGCTGCTGATGGTGACTTCCGGCAGACCGTATTTAAAGCGGATCATCTCGCCCTGTTCCGTCACGCGCAGGCCACCTTTCAGGCTACCCGGCGGTTGTGACAACAGCGCAGCATGAGCTGGTGCGCCACCGCGACCGATAGAACCACCGCGTCCGTGGAACAGCGTCAGTGCGATACCCGCTTTCTCACAGGTTTTGATCAGCGCGTCCTGTGCACGGTACTGCGCCCAAGAGGCAGCCATCACGCCCGCATCTTTCGCAGAGTCGGAATAGCCGATCATGACCATCTGCTTGCCCTGAATAAAGCCGCGATACCAGTCGATACTCAGCAACTGCGTCATGACATCATCGGCGTTGTTCAGGTCGTCTAAGGTTTCAAACAGCGGCGCGACGGGCAGAGCAAATGGGCAGCCCGCTTCTTTGAGCAGCAGTTGAACGGCCAGCACGTCGGAAGGTGTGCGCGCCATGGAAATAACGTAAGCGGCAATAGAACCCTGTGGCGCTTTGGCGATAACCCGACAGGTATCCAGTACTTCTTTGGTATCCGCACTCGGCTCCCAGTAGCGCGGCAGGAGTGGGCGCTTGGAGCTGAGTTCACGGATCAGGAAGGCCTGCTTATCGGATTCTGACCAGCTTTCGTAATCGCCCAGACCCAGATAGCGGGTAATCTCGGCCAGCGCTTCGGTGTGGCGGGTGCTTTCCTGACGCACATCGATGCGTACCAAAGGCACACCAAAGCAACGTACGCGACGCAGCGTATCCAGCAGGCGACCATCGGCGATGATGCCCATGCCGCAAGTTTTCAGCGATTGGTAGCAGGCGTGGAGCGGTTCCCACAGCTGTTCGTTGGTAATCAGCAGATCTTTCGGTGGCAAACGCTCTTCGCCTGTCAGGCGCGCTTCCAGATAGCTCAGCGTACTGCTCAACTGCGAACGCAGTGACTTCATGATGGCGCGGTACGGTTCTTGTACCTCGCTGCCACCGGCCAGCTCCAGCAGCTCTGGCGTGCATTCGGACATCGACAGCTCGGAAACCAGCACCTGAATATCACGCAGGAACAGATCGGCGGCTTTCCAGCGGCTGAGTAACAGCACGTGGCGAGTAACTTCCGCCGTGACGTTCGGGTTACCGTCGCGGTCGCCGCCCATCCAGGACGTAAAGCGCACCGGAATCGCATCAACGGGCAGACGGTAGCCGAAAGCCTGTTCCAACTGCTCATCCAGCTCGCGTAAAAATGCAGGCACGCCTTCCCACAGGCTGTTTTCCACCACGGCGAAGCCCCATTTGGCTTCATCTACCGGGGTAGGACGAATTTTACGGATTTCATCGGTGTGCCAGGACTGCGCAATCAGCTGGCGCAGGCGGCGCATGATCTGATTGCGCTCATAATCAGCCAGATCGTTGTGGTCGAGCTGCTTGAGGCAGGTATTCACTTCTACCAGCTTGTGGATCAGCGTCCGGCGGGTAATTTCGGTCGGGTGTGCAGTCAGCACCAGCTCGATCGACAAGGATTCTACCGCGTCACGGATATCGCGTTCGGTCAGATCTTTGCTTTCTTTCAGGCGCTCAAACGCGTGGGAAAGCTGTGCCGGGTTACTCGCGGCTTCACCGTGCGGTGAAATCGTATGATATTGCTCAGCGGTATTGGTCAGGTTAAGGAACTGGCTGAATGCGCGGGCAACGGGCAACAGTTCATCGTTAGACAGGTTTTGCAGCGTGGTCAGCAACTCCTGACGATGTTTTTCATTACCTGCGCGGGAAGACTTTGACAACTTGCGGATTGTTTCGACTTTATCAAGGATGTTTTCACCCAGCGCTTCCTTGATGGTATCGCCGAGAAGCTTGCCGAGCATACTGACGTTACTGCGCATTGCGGAATATTGTTCGTTCATAGTTACCCTGACCCATCCCTACCATTTTTGTAAGTTTATTTCACTTGACATATTTTGACGCACTGCCTCCATCTAGCCACGATAAGGCGGATTCGTCAATTGACGATTCTTTCTTCTCCTTATTCTTTGTACTTGCATTGAGGTGGGCTTGGCAATTTGTGAAATTTAATTACAGGGGCGCGGATATTAGGCTAACTAATATACTCGTCATACTTCAAGTTGCATGTGCGTTGGCTACGTTCAGTCACCCGAATCACTTACCTGAGTAAGTTCATCGGGATTCCTTCGCTTGCCGCCTTCCTGAAACTCGAATTATTTAGAGTATCGCGGAGGGGGATGGCGGGGCGCAACGGCCCCGCGAGTGCGGTTACGACTGTTTGGACGCTCTGACGACCAGAATATAAGTCAGCGTGAAAGAAAGCACGATGGCGATGGCCATGCCGGATACCGCGTAGCTAAAGTACGGGCCGATATAGGCTGGCAGGCTGAAAATACTCGACAAGATGTAGCCATACAGCCGGACACCGAAGTACGCGATAAAGGCCGAGGCGATGGAGCTGGCAATAGTGGCGGAGATAAACGCTTTTTTATACTTCGTCAGTACGCCGAACAGCGCCGGTTCGGTAATACCGAGCAGCGCGGAAACCCCAGCAGACAGCACGACGGATTTATCCTGACGGGTTTTGGCATGGAAGTAGATGGCAAACGTGGAACCCGCAATCGCCATATTAGCCATACACATCATTGGCATCAGCATATCAAAGCCCTGATTGCTGAAATTTTGCAGCGCAATGGGTGTCATCGCGTGATGCATGCCAGTCAGAATCGCGACAGGTCGAATCGCACCAACCACGAAACCAGCAAAGATAGACGACACATCGAACAGGCTCTGAATAAACAGTGCCAGCAGTTTACCGAGGTAGATCCC
Organism: Pectobacterium aquaticum; assembly: GCF_003382565.3. Classification (NCBI taxonomy): domain Bacteria; kingdom Pseudomonadati; phylum Pseudomonadota; class Gammaproteobacteria; order Enterobacterales; family Pectobacteriaceae; genus Pectobacterium; species Pectobacterium aquaticum. Next base: position 4,188,910 of record NZ_CP086253.1, on the reverse strand, counting down.
GAATGGCCCGATAACGGTGAGCGACACCAGTGCGGCGATAAACAGCGTCAGCGTTGGGGTAAACACGGTTTTCAGCACCGAAGGCATGATGCGGTCGACCCAACGATGGATATAGCTCAGTGCCAGCACGGAGAAAATCACTGGGATGACGCTGGCGGCATAGTTGAACACCGGAATGGGTAGCACACCGATGAAGTAAAAGGCGCTGACCGCATTAGGGCTATTGCTGGCTAGTGCCTTCGCCGCTTCTATCAACGATGGGTACATCAGGCAGGCTGCAACAGCCGCTGCCAGATATTCGCTTGTTTTAAAGATCCTGGCTGCGGAGATGGCGAGGAAGAAAGGTAAGAAATAGAACACACCGCTGGCGATCAGGTCGAGGACGATCACGGTATCGGTTTTGGCAGAGACCACTTTCAAGGCGATCAGCCCTGCCAGCAGCCCTTTGATCATCCCCGCACCCGCGATGGCAGGGACGATCGGACCAAATACGCCGGAAACCGTATCCATGAACAGCGAAACCAGCCCCTTCTTCTGCTTCTGCACGTCTGGCTGTGATGTCGCTGTAGGCGAAAGCGTTGTGGAGGAAAGTTGGGCGTTCAGCAGTTCGTAATACTCATTGACCTGCGGCCCGATAATAATCTGAAACTGTTCACTCTGGTGTTGCGCACCTAATATTCCGGGCAGGTTTTTGATCGCCTCGGTTTGCACTTTACTTTCATCAATTAAATCAAACCGAAGCCGCGTCATGCAGTGCCAGGCTTTATTTATATTATCGTTTCCGCCAACCAGTTTAATGATTGACTGAATAACCTCATCTTTTCCCATGGAATAAACCTCCAACATGACCTTATGTTATTTTTGGCCGAATTATTTCCACCGATAGTAAAAACTTAAAGAAGAAAAAACAAACCAATAAAACATGAAGTTCGTCACATGGTTAGTCTATAAGGGGCTGTTTGTTGCCATTATTCGATAATTGGTCTGGTTTTTTAATCAATTAGATGGCTTTTTCAAACCAAAATAAATCTTTTAAATAAGAGGTTTACAATAAAAGAAAAAATAAGTAGAAAACAAAAAAAGAAACTAATTTTAGACTGTGTTTTTGCCGGGTAGCGCTATTCCGGTAAATGCTCTGGAGGATATTTTTGTGTTGCCGACAATCATTACTGACATTGAATGTCTTGTTACCCGCCCCGACCGCCATAATTTAGTGACGGTGGTGGTTCACACGGATAAAGGCGTGACGGGTTATGGCTGTGCGACCTTCCAGCAGCGCCCGCTGGCCGTCAAAGCGATGGTGGATGAGTACCTCAAACCGCTGCTGCTAGGACGAGATGCTAACCACATTGAAGATCTGTGGCACATGATGATGGTCAACGCTTATTGGCGTAATGGGCCGGTTATCAACAATGCGGTGGCGGGCGTCGATATGGCGCTGTGGGATATCAAAGGCAAGCTGGCGGATATGCCGCTTTATCACCTGTTTGGTGGGAAATCTCGCGATGCCATTGCCGCTTACAGCCATGCTGCCAGCGATACGCTGGACGGGCTGTATCAGGAAGTGGATCGGCTGTATGCGCAGGGCTATCGTCATATCCGCTGCCAGCTAGGATTCTATGGCGGTAATCCCGATGCGCTGCACAGCACGCGGCAGCCAACGGAGGGAGCCTATTACGATCAGGATCAGTACATGGCCAACACGCTCGCCATGTTCCGTGCGCTGCGTGAGAAATACGGCGATCGTTTCCACATCCTGCATGATGTCCATGAGCGTCTGTTCCCGAATCAGGCCGTGCAGTTTGCCAAAGCGGTAGAAGTTTATCGTCCCTATTTCATCGAAGACATTTTGCCGCCTGCGCAAAATGAGTGGCTGGCGCAGATCCGCAGCCAGAGCGCGGTGCCGCTGGCGACCGGGGAGCTGTTTAATAACCCCGCCGAGTGGCAGAATCTGGTGATTAATCGTCAGGTTGATTTCATCCGCTGCCATGTCTCACAGATTGGCGGGATTACGCCAGCGCTGAAACTGGGCGCGTTCTGTCAGAATTTTGGCGTTCGTCTCGCGTGGCATTGCCCGCCGGATATGACGCCCATCGGTGCGGCGGTCAACGTTCACCTGAATATCCACCTGCATAATGCCGCGATTCAGGAATTTGTCGCTTACCCGGAAAATACCCGCAAGGTCTTCCCGCAGGCGGTGGAACCGGAGAAGGGCTATCTGTATCCGATTGAGCGCCCCGGTATTGGGGTGGGTATCGATCTGGATGCGGCGCGGCAGTTCCCCGTTGTCTATCGCCCGCACGAATGGACGCAGAGCCGCCTGCCGGATGGCACGATGCATACGCCCTGAGTGAATTATTACGGCGACTGGCGGAAATTCAGGTTATCGCGGTTGAAGGGGATGACGTAGGTGCAGGCGTAGTTGATATCGATGATATCGCTCGATTCGTACACGCGACCGCCCTGTAAAATGCCGCGATTAAGAATATGCATCGCCGCCGTGCCTTTCTTGCAGCCCAGTAGCTCAGCCTGTGCTTTAGTGACGTTAACCGCCTGATAATGTGTCAGGTAGTGTGAAATCGCGTAGCCTTTGCTGAGCACATACTGCTGAATCGAGCTTTCAATAATCTTCTGGCTCATGTCGGGGAAATCCGCAGCGGGCATCTTCGATATCTCGATCTGTACCTTACGGTTATCGACATAACGTAATCGGCTGAATTCCCAGATGAACGTATTTTCGCCGATCGCAAAAACCTGCTGCTCTTCCCGCGTCGGCAGCCGCTTATGCAGGCTAAGCAGACGGAATGAAATCTGAGTGAATTTCTTTTCGGTAATCGAATTATAAACCAGTGGGTTACTGCGAACGCCCTGATTAATGAAGTTACCCGAGCCTTGTACCATATGGATCGCACCGATGCTGGCAAGCTTTTCCAGCGCCTGACGGAGGGTAAAGCGTGACACGCCGTATTCTTCCGCCAGTTGGCGTTCCGGCGGCAGCTTTTCCGGCAGCGGATCGGTGTGCTGATAGATTTTGCTCAGTAGATCCTGTGCGATGAAATCTTTCTTTTTCATTCTCTGTCTCAAAATGACCCTGCCAGCATGGCTGGCAAGGCCGCTTTCGTCGGATCAGTGGTGGCAGAAGTGATGAATCACCTGCGAAATCAGTTCCCGTGTCGGTTTGATAAACGCGGTATCGATATATTCATCCGGCTGGTGCGCCTGTTCGATTGATCCTGGCCCCAGAACCAGCGTCGGGCACAGCGTCTGAATAAACGGTGCTTCGGTACAGTAGTTCACGATTTCCGTTTTCGTCCCCAGCAGCTTCTCCACGACGGACACCAGACGGTGGTCTGGTGGGCATTCATAGCCAGGAATCGGCGGATGCAGTTCACTGATGGTTAACCTACCCGGCCAGCGCTGGCTGACAGGCTCAAGCGCTTCTGACAGCAGTCCGTCCAGATCGTTGAGCGTAATGCCCGGCAGCGGACGGATATCCATATGCAGTTCACAGCAGCCACAGATGCGGTTAGCGGCATCGCCGCCGTGAATGTGCCCGAGGTTCATGGTCGGGTGAGGAATGTGGAAAATCGGGTTGTGATAGCGCTCCTGTAGCGTGTTACGCAATACCAGCAGATGAGAAATGGCTTCGTGCATCAGCTCAATCGCGTTCACGCCGCGCGACGGATCGCTGGAGTGGCCAGACTGCCCCTGAATGCGGATCGCGTTGGACATATGGCCCTTGTGGGCACGCACTGGTTGCAGCGACGTCGGTTCGCCGATGATGGCGCAGTCTGGGCGAATCTGCGTGGATTCGGAGAAATACTTGGCGCCGGCCATCGTCGTCTCTTCATCTGCCGTTGCCAGCACGTAGAGCGGTTTCGTCAGTTTGGTCGGATCGATATCGCGCAACGCATCCAGAATAAAGGCAAAGAAGCCTTTCATATCCGCCGTACCCAGGCCGTACAGCTTGTTGTCATGTTCGGTCAGCGTGAACGGGTCGCGCGTCCAGCGACCGTCGTCGAACGGGACGGTGTCGGTGTGGCCTGCCAACAATAAGCCACCTTTTCCTTCACCAATCCGCGCCAGCATATTAAATTTATTGAGGGTGCCGGGAACCGGTTGGACTTCCACATGGAAGCCGAGATCGCCGAACCAGCCTGCCAGCAGGTTGATTAAGGTATGATTACTTTGATCGAGCGCGCTGTCGGTGGCACTGATGGACGGTGTGGCGATCAATGCCCGATATAGCTCAATAAAAGGGGGTAAATTCATCTTCACTGTTGACAGCCTCTGGTTAGGATAGTATCAATATTCATGCATTTATTTTGAATAAAAATACAATAATGCTCGGCGAAAGGAAACCCAAAGGTACGGCGATGATGATTCGTCACTTTCACTGAGTTTCGCGGGTGAACAGCGTGCCGACGCTGGTGAGCCCGGTTACCTGTTCCATAGATAAGTAAGAAGGTATACGGATCCCATGCTGAATACGCTGATTGTTGGTGCAAGTGGTTATACCGGCGCTGAGCTTGCGCTCTACCTGAACCGTCACCCACAGATGAACATAACCGCTTTGATGGTTTCTGCGCAAAGTGTCGATGCAGGAAAATTGATTTCTGATTTACATCCGCAGCTCAAAGGCATCATCGATGTTCCGGTAAAACCGCTGACCGATGCAGAAGAAGCGGCGAAAGGCGTGGATGTCGTTTTTCTGGCGACCGACCACAAAGTCAGCCACGATCTGGCCCCTGTTTTTCTGGCGGCAGGCTGCACCGTTTTTGATTTGTCCGGCGCGTTCCGCGTACAGGATGCTGAATTTTATCGTCGCTACTATGGCTTTGAGCATCAGCACCCTGACTGGCTGGCAAAAGCGGTTTACGGGCTGGCGGAATGGCGCGCTGAAAGCGTAAAACACGCACAGCTGGTTGCCGTTCCGGGCTGTTATCCAACGGCCGCGCAGCTGGCGCTGAAGCCGCTGCTGGATGCACAACTGCTGAACCCGGCTCAGTGGCCGGTGATTAATGCCGTGAGCGGCGTGAGCGGGGCAGGGCGTAAAGCGTCGCTGACCAGCAGCTTCTGTGAAGTCAGCCTGCAACCGTACGGCATTTTCAACCACCGCCATGAACCTGAAATTTCAACGCACCTCGGTACGCCAGTGATCTTCACACCGCATTTGGGCAACTTCGCTCGCGGTATTCTGGAAACTATCACCTGTCGCCTGCAACCGGGCGTAACCCAGCAGGATATCGCTGAGGCTTATCACAACGCTTATCACGATAAGCCGCTGGTTCGCCTGTACGATAAGGGCGTTCCGGCGCTGAAATCCGTTGTCGGCCTGCCGTTCTGCGATATCGGTTTCTCTGTTGATGGTGAGCACCTGATCGTGGTGGCAACCGAAGATAACCTGCTGAAAGGCGCGGCGGCACAGGCTGTGCAATGCATGAACATTCGTTTTGGTTTCCCTGAAACCCAATCGTTAATTTAATCACTACTGGTCCCGACATTTCGAGGCGCGAAGCATAATGAATCCGTTAATTATCAAATTAGGTGGCGTTTTACTGGATAGCGAAGAAGCGCTGGAACGTCTGTTCACCGCGCTGGTGGCTTACCGTCAGGAACACCAGCGTCCGCTGGTGATTGTGCACGGCGGCGGCTGTCTGGTGGATGACCTGATGAAGAAACTGTCGCTGCCCGTCGTGAAGAAAAACGGCCTGCGCGTCACGCCTGCCGATCAGATCGATATCATCACCGGTGCGCTGGCGGGTTCCGCCAACAAGACGCTGCTGTCATGGGCGAAGAAGCATGACATCAACGCAGTCGGCTTGTGTCTGGGCGATGGCGGCAGCACGACGGTCACACAGTTAGATGAGTCTTTGGGCTTTGTGGGTAAGGCAGAAGCGGGATCGCCTGCGCTGCTGAACACGCTGTTGTCTGCGGGCTATCTGCCTGTTGTTAGCTCCATCGGTATTACGGCACAGGGCGACCTGATGAACGTCAACGCTGACCAAGCGGCGACGGCGCTGGCGCAAACGCTGGGCGCGGATTTAATCCTGCTGTCTGACGTGAGTGGCATTCTGGACGGTAAAGGCCAGCGTATTGCTGAAATGACGGCGGAGAAAGCCGAGCAGTTGATTGCTCAGGGCATCATCACCGACGGCATGATTGTTAAGGTCAACGCTGCGCTGGATGCCGCGCGTGCGCTGGGTCGTCCGGTTGATATCGCCAGCTGGCGTCACGCTGAGCAGCTACCTGCGCTGTTCAATGGCGTGGCGATTGGCACACGTATTCTGGCGTAAGTCGTTTCTGGGTATGGCATGATGCGATACCAACGTGAATTATATTTTTGGGAGTAAGGGTTATGGCTTTGTGGGGCGGTCGGTTTAGTCAGGCAGCAGATCAGCGTTTTAAACAATTTAATGACTCACTGCGGTTTGATTACCGTCTGGCGGAACAGGACATCGTTGGCTCGATCGGCTGGTCGAAAGCACTGGTGACGGTCAATGTGCTCAGCGAGCAGGAACAGCAACAGCTGGAACAGGCTCTGAATGCGCTGCTGGTTGAGGTACAGGCTGACCCTGAGATGATCCTGCAAAGCGATGCAGAAGACATTCACAGCTGGGTTGAACTGCGTCTGATTGAGAAAGTTGGCGATTTAGGTAAAAAGCTGCATACCGGTCGTAGCCGTAACGATCAGGTCGCGACGGATCTGAAACTGTGGTGCAAGGCGCAGATTGCTGAACTGCTGCTGTCGGTACGCCAGCTGCGTCAGGCGCTGGTCACGACGGCGGAAGCCAATCAGGATGCGGTGATGCCGGGTTATACCCACTTGCAGCGCGCACAGCCGGTGACGTTTGCCCACTGGTGTCTGGCCTACCATGAAATGCTGGCGCGTGATGAAAGCCGTCTGGAAGATACGCTGAAGCGTCTGGATGTCAGCCCATTGGGCTGCGGTGCGCTGGCGGGAACGGCTTACCCGATCGACCGTGAGAAACTGGCGGGCTGGCTGGGATTTGCCTCGGCCACGCGTAACAGTCTGGACACAGTTTCGGATCGCGATCATGTACTGGAACTGCTGTCTGATGCTTCGATCGGTATGATCCACCTGTCTCGTTTTGCCGAAGATCTGATCTTCTTCAACAGCGGTGAAGCGGCGTTCGTTGAGCTGTCTGACCGTGTGACATCCGGCTCTTCCCTGATGCCACAGAAGAAAAACCCGGATGCACTGGAGCTGATTCGCGGTAAATGTGGTCGAGTACAGGGCGCGTTAACCGGCATGATGATGACGCTTAAAGGCCTGCCGTTGGCGTATAACAAAGACATGCAGGAAGACAAAGAAGGGCTGTTTGACGCGCTGGATACCTGGCATGACTGCCTGATGATGGCGGGTCTGGTGCTGGAAGGCATTCAGGTGAAGCGTCCGCGCTGTAAAGAAGCGGCCGAGCAAGGCTACGCGAACTCTACAGAGCTGGCGGATTATCTGGTCGCGAAAGGCGTTCCGTTCCGTGAAGCGCACCATATCGTGGGCGAAGCGGTAGTTGAAGCCATTCGTCAGGGCAAAGCGCTGGAAGCGTTGCCGCTGGCCGATCTGCAAAAATTCAGCGCCGTGATTGGCGAGGATGTGTACCCGATTCTGGCGTTGCAATCCTGTCTGGATAAGCGTGCGGCACAAGGTGGTGTGTCACCGCAGCAGGTCGCTAAAGCGATTAGTGATGCGAAGCAGCGCTTAGCTTAAGAACCTATCCATTAGGCTATTTTATTTGCCATTTTGAACCTGGGCAGTGCTCGAAATCCTCACGTACTACGTGTACGTTCCGGTTTCTCCGCGCTGTCCGAGTCCAAACTGGCTGCACCAATAACGCCTACTGGAATAGGTTTAAGTTGTATCCCCCAGCGTGGTGTTTCGCGTTGGGGGAATTTCGGCGTTACTCATCTGATTATTCTGCAAATTATCATCTATCCATTCTCATATGGAATGCGGCTCGCATTTTTCTGCTCAGCGTCTTCCCCGCCGGAATTGTTTCTGGACATCCATACAGTATCATTTTACCTTGACCGACAGCGTGAAAGGCCTGCGGAGGCAAAGTGGATATCAGCATATTTTATGGTCTGGGCGGCAGTGCAGTGGGTCTGTTGGTCGGGTGGTTAATTGCCAGCCTGATTCATCAGCAGAAGCTGTCGCAGCATGACACCGAACAGCGGTTGCTGGCGCAGACATTGCAGCAGACTCAACAGTCGCTCAGCGAACAGCAGCAGGTAAAGCAGCAGGACGAACAGCGGCTGCGGCAAAACGAGCTGGAGCTGCGCACGGTTCACGCTCAGCTCTCTGCTAGCCATGAAAAGCTGCAACAGCTTACTGAACTCCGTGAAGAGTGCATGCAGTTAAATCAGGAACTGCGAACGCTGCGTGAAATCAACAGCGCGCAGGAAGCGGAGCTGCGGGAAGTTACCATTCGGCTGGAAGAAACCCGTATGGCGGCGGAAGAAAAGCAGCGGCTGCTGGCAAACAGCGAACAGCGGTTGACGACGCAGTTTGAGAATCTGGCGAACCGGATTTTTGAACACAGCGGTCGTAAGGTGGATGAACAAAATAAACAGAGTCTGGATAAGCTGCTGATGCCGCTGCGTGAGCAGCTTGATGGGTTCCGCCGTCAGGTGCAGGACAGCTTTGGTGCGGAAGCGCGTGAGCGTCACACGTTGGCGCATGAAATCCGCAATCTGCAACAGCTGAACGCGCAGATGGCACATGAAGCCATCAACCTGACGAAAGCCCTGAAGGGCGACAATAAGACGCAGGGTAACTGGGGGGAAGTGGTGTTAAGCCGCGTGCTCGAAGCCTCCGGCCTGCGTGAAGGCTACGAGTATCAAACACAGGTCAGCGTGCAAACAGGCACAAATAGCCGCCTGCAACCGGATGTCATTGTGCGTTTACCGCAGGGCAAAGATGTCGTGATCGATGCCAAAATGTCGCTGGTGGCCTACGAGCGCTATTTTAATAGTGACGATGATGCAGAGCGGAGTGTGGCGCTGAACGAACATTTGCTCTCGGTTCGCAGCCATATTCGGCAGTTGAGCAGTAAAGATTACCAGCAGCTTCCTGGGCTGCGTTCGCTGGACTACGTGCTGATGTTTATTCCCGTTGAACCTGCTTTTCTGGTCGCTATCGATCGCCAGCCCGAATTGATCAACGAGGCGTTAAAGCACAATATTATGCTGGTCAGCCCGACCACGCTGCTGGTGGCATTACGCACCATCAACAATTTATGGCGCTATGAACAACAGAGCCGCAACGCACAGCAGATCGCCGAGAAAGCCTCGCGGCTGTACGATAAACTGCGATTGTTTGTCGACGACATGGAAGCGCTGGGGCAGAGTTTGGATAAAGCGCAGGGCACTTATCGTCAGGCGATGAATAAACTTTCCTCTGGGCGTGGTAACCTTATTGGCCAGGCTGAGGGGTTCCGTGCGCTGGGTGTAGAAATCAAACGCACAATCAGCCCGTCATTAGCAGAAAAAGCAACGGCCCATGAGCACGCTGAACACGATGAATTACCGGATTCCGTAGCACCCGATGCTGTTTCACCAACCGTGAAAACGGAGGGTGAAGAAGGGGAAACCCCTTTCGCTACCCGTACCCAATCCTAAAGAATTCGAGTTGCGTGAAGCCAACGCACAAGCAGCTTGAAGTATGACTGATATAAATAGGTATGGATTTCGCGGGCTTGGCACCATGCACTGTGAAATTAGTGCAGTGGGGTTTTTATACGGGTCTGGTACACTCTCACCATAAATGGGTAGACCCGAAATTTGACTGAAATAGTAGGCGGATAAGATGGCAAGTGAGCAGGAGAATACGGCCGACTTTGGTTTTCGGACTGTCGCCAGGGATGAAAAAGAAGTCATGGTGGCTGAAGTTTTTCATTCTGTAGCAGCAAAGTATGACTTGATGAATGACCTGATGTCCTTTGGTATCCACCGAATCTGGAAGCGTTTCACTATCGAATGTAGTGGAGTAAGACGTAACCAGCGTGTTCTGGATCTTGCCGGAGGCACGGGGGATTTAACTGCCAAATTCTCCCGTATGGTTGGCGAAGGTGGTGAGGTCATTCTGGCGGATATCAACGCATCAATGCTGAAAGTGGGCCGCGAAAAACTGCGTAACAAAGGCATTATCGACAACATCAACTACGTGCAGGCCAATGCTGAAGCGCTGCCGTTCCCTGATGACTTCTTCGACTGCATTACTATCTCCTTTGGTCTACGCAACGTGACGGACAAAAACAAAGCGCTGCGATCAATGTACCGCGTGCTGAAGCCGGGTGGTCGCTTGCTGGTGCTGGAGTTTTCCAAGCCGATCATTAAACAACTGAGCACCGTTTACGATGCGTATTCATTTCATATCCTGCCGAGGATTGGCGAAGCCGTGGCGAGTGATGCCGGTAGCTACCGCTATCTGGCGGAATCTATCCGCATGCACCCCGATCAGGAAACGCTGAAAGGGATGATGAGCGATGCCGGTTTTGACAGTGTTAACTATTTCAACCTCACCGGTGGAATCGTTGCGCTGCATCGTGGGTTTAAATTCTGATTGGAAACGCCAATGCTGATAACGTCTTTTCTGACTGCTACGCTGGAAACCGCGCTGAATCAGCTGCTTTTTCACGATACGGTTTCTTGCGATCGTGGTTTTTCTTGCGATCGAAGTATGAAGTCTGCCCGCCAGCGCTTACAGGGGAAAACACTTCAGATCGAGTTGGCTGAGCTGGATATGCCCTTGGTGCTGGTGTTTAACGAACAGCGGCTGGACGTGATCAGCCAATGGGGCGAGCCTGCGGATTGCTGCCTGAAAACACGCGTTCCGGTTCTGATGAAATTACGCGATCGTCAACAGCTATCGTCGCTGATGCGCAGCGGCGAGCTGGTGATAGAAGGCGATATTCAAGTCGTTCAACAGTTCATCGTGCTGGTTGATCTGGCAGAGTTCGATCCGGCGGAGTGGTTGTCCCCCTATCTGGGCGATATTGTTGCTCAGGGTCTTACCCAAACGGCACAGAAAACCTTGAGTTTCCTGAGACGGTCATTACATCAGCAGCAACATTTCTTGTCCGAGACGTTAACGGAAGAATGGCGACTGACCCCAGGAAAACTGGAAAACGCTTGGTTCCATGAGGAAATTGTTGCGCTGGATAAATCCGCCGATACGTTGTCCGAACGGCTGGCGAAGCTGGAGGCTTTACGATGACGCCTGGTGAATTACGCCGCCTTTACAGCATTGTGCGTGTGCTGTTGAGCTATGGTCTGGATGAACTCATTCCTAAGATGCGCCTGACGTTTCCGCTGCGTGCGGGTCGTCGCCTGCTGTTCTGGTTACCTAATCTCCACCGCAACATGCCTTTGGGGGAACGCCTGCGTTTGGCGCTTCAGGAACTGGGGCCCGTGTGGATTAAGTTCGGACAAATGATGTCTACACGCCGCGATCTGTTCCCACCGGCTATCGCCGATCAGCTAGCGATGTTGCAAGATAAGGTTGAGCCATTTGACGGCAAGTTGGCGCGCGAGCAAATTGAGCTGTCGATGGGCGGAATCCCCCTTGAAGAGTGGTTTGACGATTTTGACATTATACCTCTGGCCTCTGCATCGATTGCACAGGTGCATACCGCCTGCCTGAAAAGCACGGGAAAAGAGATCGTTATCAAGGTCATCCGCCCAGATATTTTGCCCGTCATCAAGGCGGATATGCGCCTGATGAAACGTCTGGCTGGCTGGTTGCCGCGCCTGTTGCCGGATGGCCGCCGTCTGCGCCCGCGTGAAGTAGTGCTGGAATATGAAAAAACGCTGCTTGATGAGCTGAACTTGCTGCGTGAAGCGGCAAATGCCATTCAACTACGGCGTAATTTTGATAATAGCCCGATGCTGTATGTGCCTGAAATATATTCAGATTATTGCAGTGAAAGCATGTTGGTCATGGAGCGAATTTACGGTATTCCTGTTTCTGATGTCGACGCGCTGACAGCCAATGGCACGGATATGAAATTACTGGCAGAACGCGGCGTTCAGGTTTTCTTCACACAGGTGTTCCGCGATAGTTTCTTCCACGCAGATATGCATCCCGGCAATATCTTTATCAGCTACGATCACCCAGAGAACCCGCAATACATTGGTATTGATTGCGGTATCGTCGGTTCGTTGAATAAAGAAGATAAGCGCTATCTGGCTGAGAATTTCATTGCCTTTTTCAATCGTGATTATCGCAAAGTTGCCGAACTGCATGTGGATTCGGGCTGGGTGCCTGCGGACACGAATGTTGCCGATTTTGAGTTTGCTATTCGTACGGTCTGTGAGCCGATCTTTGAGAAGCCGTTGGCAGAAATTTCGTTCGGTCATGTATTATTGAATTTGTTTAATACGGCCCGTCGCTTCAATATGGAAGTACAGCCGCAGCTAGTGCTGCTGCAAAAAACGCTGCTGTATGTTGAAGGTGTGGGTCGGCAGCTTTATCCGCAGCTCGACCTGTGGAAAACTGCCAAGCCGTTTCTGGAAAACTGGCTGAAACAACAGGTCGGTTTGTCTGCGGTTTTCCGTGCGCTTAAAGAAAAGGCGCCGTTCTGGGCTGAAAAACTGCCGGAAGTCCCTGAGCTGTTTTATGACGGGCTACGTCAGCATAAGATGTTAAAGCAAAGCGTCGATAAGCTGGCCTATGAGTTGAAGACACAGCACTCTCGTCAAGGACAGTCACGATATCTTCTGGGTATTGGCGCAACGCTGCTAATCAGTGGTACGTTGTTACTGATCAGCCGTGTTGAAGCCGATGGGGTTCCCGCAGGGCTGATGGCCGCAGGGATCGTCGCTTGGATTATCGGCTGGCGTCGAACTCGTTGAAGCAGATCATGATGCAGGCCAGAATTGCCCGATATAATTACGGGAATTCTGTCGTTCCCCTTTTTGAAAAGAGGTAAATGTTATGGGCGGTATTAGTATTTGGCAGTTGCTGATTGTTGTCGTTCTCGTCGTGCTAGTGTTCGGGACTGGAAAATTAAAAACACTGGGTTCAGATTTGGGTGCGTCGATCAAAGGTTTTAAGAAAGCGATGGGGGATGATCAAACATCTAATCACGCAGATAAAACTCAGCAAGATGCGGATTTTTCGACTAAGTCGATCACTGACCACCCGTCAGAAACCAAACAGAGTGACACGAAGAGCCAGCATAAAGAGCAGGTGTAATCTGTGTTCGATATCGGTTTTGGTGAACTGCTATTGGTGATGGTTCTCGGCCTGATTGTTCTCGGGCCAGAGCGTTTGCCTGTGGCAGTCAGAACGGTTGCAAGCTGGGTCAGGACGCTGCGTTCGCTGGCGTCTACGGTTCAGAATGAACTGTCGCAGGAGCTGAAACTCCAGGAGTTTCAGGAAAGCCTGAAGAAAGTCGAAAAAGCCAGTTTGCAGAATCTGTCGCCTGAGTTGAAAGCCTCAATGGATGAACTTAAAGAAGCGGCAGAAGCGATGAAACGCGGCTATACCGAGACAGTGTCGCCGCAAAAGGTAGATGGGCACCAAACGCCAGAGGGTCATCGTGCAACGGTGGAACCACAGCACAACATTCCGCTGAGCGATCCCGAAGCGGCCTATGATGGGGTTATTGAAGCGGAAACCGCTGTACGTCCACGTCCTGCAGCCAGCCAGCCTAAACCTGAAAGCTCTGCTGCTGAACACCACCATGATGATCGCAACGCCGCAAGTGCTGACGCTGTCGGCAACGATAATGTCAAACCTGAGCAGGCCCAGTTTTCTGCTGTTTCTGCCCGCCAACCGAGTGATAGTCGTTAGTTTATGGCCAATGAAGAGACTCAACCGCTAATTAGCCACCTGATTGAGCTACGCAAGCGGCTACTGAACAGCATTATCTGTGTGCTGGCGGTATTTATTGCGCTGGTGTTCTTTGCCAACGACATTTATCAACTGGTTTCTGCTCCGCTCATTGAGCAATTGCCTGCGGGTGCCAGCATGATCGCGACCGATGTCGCCTCACCTTTCTTTACGCCGATAAAGCTGACGATGATTGTCTCAGTATTTGTCGCTGCGCCGCTGGTGCTGTATCAGGTGTGGGCATTTGTGGCTCCAGCCTTGTATAAACACGAGCGTCGCTTAATGATGCCGTTGCTGGTTTCCAGCAGTCTGCTGTTTTATTCGGGCATGGCGTTCGCGTATTTTGTGGTGTTCCCGCTGGCGTTTGGTTTTTTTGCGAAAACCGCGCCGGTTGGCGTATTGATTGCGACAGACATCAATAACTACCTCGATTTTGTTATGGCGCTGTTCATGGCGTTCGGCATATCGTTTGAGGTGCCCGTTGCCATCGTGCTGCTCTGCTGGAGTGGTGTGGTGACGCCAGAAGACCTGAAGAAGAAACGCCCTTATATTTTGGTGGGCGCATTCGTTGTCGGGATGCTGCTGACGCCGCCGGACGTTTTCTCACAGACGCTACTGGCGGTTCCGATGTATCTGCTGTTTGAAATCGGTGTATTTTTCGCGCGGTTTTATGTTGGCAAAGGCCGACGAGCTGAAGCGGAAGAGCCATCGCCGTAACTAACGGTTCCCTGCGGCAGGACGGTAAAATGACCTCTCTTTGAGAGGTCTTATTTTTTATTCGCCAGAGTGAGAGTCATGTTTGATATCGGTGTCAACCTAACCAGTTCTCAGTTTGAAAAAGATCGGGAGCAGGTCGTCATCCGGGCAAAGCAAGCGGGTGTCAGTGGCATCTTGATCACGGGCACCAATGCCCAGGAAAGCCATCAGGCCATGTTACTGGCGCAAGCCTATCCCGATTACTGTTGGTCAACGGCGGGCGTTCATCCGCATGATGCCAGCCAATGGAATGGCGCTATCGCCGAACAACTCCACCAAATGGCAAACGCTGCTTGCGTGGTTGCTATTGGTGAATGCGGGTTGGATTTCAACCGTAACTTTTCGACGCCAGAAGAACAGGAAGGGGCATTCAGCGCACAGTTAGCGATAGCGGCTGAACGGTCCATGCCGGTTTTCCTTCACTGCCGCGACGCACATCCCCGCTTTATTTCTCTGCTGATGCCATGGCTGAGCCAGTTACCTGCCGCCGTGGTCCACTGCTTTACCGGTAATCGTCATGAATTGGATGAGTGTCTGGCTGCGGGGTTGATGATTGGCATCACTGGCTGGGTTTGCGATGAGCGCCGCGGGCTTGAGCTGCGCGCCTTACTGCCGCATATTCCTGCCGATCGGCTGTTGGTGGAAACCGACGCACCTTATCTGTTACCCCGGGATTTACGCCCTAAACCGGCCTCCCGCCGTAACGAACCCTGTTATCTGCCTCATATTATTCGCCAGGTTGCGGAGTGGCGTGGAGAAGATGCCACATGGTTGGGACAGACAACAGATGAAAATGCCCGCCGGGTTTTCCGGTTGGCCTGATTCAGGAGAATAATGACATGAGCACTGCTTTTCCCGGCACGTTCCCCGGCCGACGTATGCGTCGCATTCGCCGCCATGATTTCAGCCGTCGCCTTGTTGCTGAAAATCAACTGACGGTGAATGATTTGATTTATCCCGTTTTCGTAATGGAAGGGATAAATCATCGTCAGGAAGTTCCCTCCATGCCGGGGGTATACCGGATGACTATCGACGTGCTTCTGAAAGAAGCCGAAGAGATCGCTAAGCTCGGCGTTCCGGTTCTGTCGCTGTTCCCCGTCATTGAAGCGGATAAAAAATCACTCCATGCCGAAGAAGCCTATAACCCGGATGGTCTGGTTCCTCGCACGATCCGCGCGCTGAAAGACGCCGTCCCTGAGCTGGGTTTACTGACGGATGTGGCGCTCGATCCCTATACCACGCACGGGCAGGACGGGATTATCGATGCGGATGGTTATGTGATTAACGACGTCACCAAGGAGATTTTGGTACGTCAGGCGCTGTCTCACGCGGAAGCTGGAGCAGAAATTATCGCCCCTAGTGACATGATGGATGGCCGCATCGGCGCTATCCGCGACATGCTTGAAGCGCAGAATCTGGTCAATACTCAGATCATGGCGTATTCAGCTAAGTATGCATCGTGTTATTACGGGCCTTTCCGTGACGCCGTGGGCTCAGCGGGCAACCTGAAAGGTGGCAACAAGAAAACCTACCAGATGGACCCTGCTAACAGCGATGAAGCCTTACAAGAAATTGCGCAGGATTTGCAGGAAGGCGCGGATATGGTGATGGTCAAACCTGGGATGCCTTATCTGGACGTGGTGCGTCGCGTTAAAGATACCTTTGGTGTGCCGACGTTTGCTTATCAGGTATCTGGCGAATATGCGATGCACATGGCGGCGATTCAGAACGGCTGGTTGCAAGAACAGCCAGTAGTGATGGAGTCTCTGCTGTGCTTTAAACGCGCAGGTGCAGATGGGGTGTTGACCTATTTTGCCAAGCGTGTCGCACAGTGGCTACATGATCAGCACATGCAACGCTAGGTCTGTTCTTATCCGGCGCGTGATAAACGCGCCGGATAAGGTAAAGAGCAGAGGCGTCAAGCTACGTTTTTCGAAGGGCTATGTTTTTTATAAAGACTAGGCTTTGCGAAACTCGCGGTTATCGATGCTCTGTCTGACCTGTTTATTCAACATATTCAGCAACAGCATTGAGCGAGCTTCGCCGTCAGGTTCTGTGTAAATAGCCTGAATACCAGAGAAAATACCGTCGGTAATAACCACACTATCGCCGGGCTGTGGCGTCATTGGGTCAATAATTCCCTGAATAGGGCGAAGTGACAATTCATCGATAACCTGCTGCGGAATGGTTGCTGGCAGCGCACCGAATCGCACAAAGTTGCTCACCCCACGTGTCGCACTGATAGTGGTGGTGTGGATGCGTTCAGGGTCGAACTCCACAAACAGGTAGTTCGGGAACAGCGGCTCACACACTTCCGTCCGTTTACCACGCACAATCTTATCCAGCGTGATCATTGGGCTCACGCAGGTGACATCCTGACGTTCCAGATGCTCTTTCGCTCGCAGCAGTTGACCACGTTTACAATACAGTAAGTACCAGGCTTCCATAATTTCGCAGACTTATGATTCCGACGAGCAAGCATAACAAAAGCGAACACGGATAAAAAATTTTCGTCAAATATTTTTGTTACCACATTACGGCGATTGAATTCTTGATGGTGAGTAGATTCTTGCCATAAATAGGCGCTGCGGGAAGCGACAGGTTGGCGAAGAGACTTTATAATAGCCAGAACGATAGACTGCCCCCGATGAATAGCATGAAATACCGTGATTTACGCGAATTCCTCTCACTGCTGGAAGAGAGAGGGGAGTTAAAACGCATTACCCAGCCCATCGACCCCTACCTTGAAATGACGGAAATTGCCGACCGAACGCTACGTGCGGAAGGCCCTGCTCTCCTGTTTGAGAACCCCAAAGGCTATGACATGCCGGTGCTGTGCAATTTATTTGGCACGCCGAAACGTGTTGCATTGGGCATGGGGCAGGAAGACGTCAGCGCATTACGTGAGGTGGGTAAACTGCTGGCGTTTCTGAAAGAGCCGGAACCGCCTAAAGGGTTCCGCGATCTGGTGGATAAAATGCCGAAGTTCCGTCAGGTATTGAATATGCCGACTAAACGCCTGTCTTCTGCGCCGTGTCAGGAACAGGTTTGGCAGGGGGATGATGTTGACCTGCGTCGGATTCCGGTGATGCAGTGTTGGCCGGAAGATGCCGCCCCGCTGATTACCTGGGGGCTTACCGTGACGCGCGGGCCGCATAAAGAACGGCAGAATTTGGGGATCTATCGCCAGCAGGTGCTGGGTAAAAACAAACTGATCATGCGCTGGCTATCTCATCGCGGTGGCGCACTGGATTTCCAAGAGTGGTGTCAGGAAAATCCTGGGCAGCGTTTTCCGGTGTCTGTCGCATTGGGCGCTGATCCTGCGACGATTCTCGGTGCGGTGACGCCTGTGCCCGATACGCTATCGGAATATGCCTTTGCGGGTTTACTGCGTGGGCATAAGACTGAAGTGGTGAAGTGCCTGTCGAACGATTTGGAAGTCCCTGCCAGTGCGGAAATTGTTCTTGAAGGGTATATTGAACCCGGAGAAATGGCGGCAGAAGGTCCCTATGGTGACCACACCGGCTATTACAATGAAGTCGATAATTTTCCGGTCTTTACCGTCACGCATATTACTCAGCGTCAGAATGCCATTTATCACTCGACTTACACGGGCCGACCGCCGGATGAGCCTGCCGTGCTGGGCGTGGCGTTGAACGAAGTTTTCGTGCCGATCCTGCAAAAGCAGTTTCCTGAGATTGTTGATTTTTATTTGCCACCGGAGGGTTGCTCTTACCGTCTGGCTGTCGTTACCATGAAGAAACAGTACCCGGGCCATGCTAAACGCGTCATGATGGGCGTTTGGTCTTTTTTACGCCAGTTCATGTATACGAAATTTGTCATTGTCTGCGATGATGACATTAATGCGCGTGACTGGAACGATGTCATATGGGCGATCACGACGCGTATGGATCCGGCGCGCGATACGGTATTAGTAGAAAATACGCCGATAGATTACCTTGATTTTGCCTCGCCGATTTCTGGTCTGGGTTCCAAAATGGGTCTGGACGCCACCAATAAATGGTCTGGCGAGACGCAGCGCGAGTGGGGTCGCCCCATCAAGAAAGACCCACAGGTTTGTGCCCGCGTTGATGACATATGGGATGAACTGGCCATTTTTAGTGACAGAGAGCCTCGGCGTTAAGGGCTGCTGCTCTGTTCTCAGTTTTGCTTTTATGACCCTATAGAGGGAATGCATGACAACATTGAGCTGTAAAGTGACTTCGGTCGAAGCCATAACCGATACGGTTTATCGCGTTCGTTTGTTACCTGAAGCGCCGTTTTCCTTTCGGGCTGGCCAGTATTTGATGGTAGTGATGGGCGATCGAGATAAACGTCCTTTTTCACTGGCATCGACCCCGATGGATAAAAACTTTATTGAGTTGCACATTGGGGCGTCCGAACTGAATCTTTACGCAATGGCTGTGATGGAACGGATTCACAGGGAAAAAGCGCTGACGGTCGATATCCCACATGGCGAAGCCTGGCTGCGGGAAGAGAGTACGCGCCCGCTGGTGTTGATTGCGGGGGGAACCGGATTTTCGTATGTGCGTTCTATTCTGCTGACCGCGCTGGCGCAGCAACCCGAGCGTGATATCGCCATTTACTGGGGCGGACGTGAATCCCAGCATCTGTATGACTTAACCGAGCTTGAAGGCTTTGCGGCCAAGCACCCTACTCTGCGCGTAGTGCCGGTGGTCGAGCAGCCGGAAGCAGGATGGGATGGTAGAACGGGGACTGTTCTGAGTGCGGTATTACAGGATTACGGCTCACTGGCAGAGCAGGATATCTATATTGCCGGTCGCTTTGAAATGGCGAAAATTGCACGCGAGCGTTTTTGTAATGAGCGCGGCGCGCTGACCGCGCATATGTTCAGCGATGCGTTTTCGTTTATTTAAAGCTGTCGCGAGTAGTAATACATAAGCTGTAAAATAAAAATCCCACGGCTGTGGGATTTGAGGCGGCTGACAAAGTTTGTATGGCTGTAGTAACGGATAGATCGTAAAGACGCTCTAAATGCATCCCTGTACGCTCTGATTGCGCAGATATAAATCTCGTCCTGAGATTAGCGCTCTCGCTATTCAAGGCTTTTGTGGAGCTGGATGAGCAATCGATCCATGCAGCGATAGCTCAGCGCTTCGGCAAGGTGTTTTCTCTCTATATTGTCCCTATCGCCGAGGTCAGCGATCGTGCGCGCGACTTTCAATATCCTGTGCCACGCACGTACGGATAAGCCAAGTTTGTTCATCACCTCTTCCAGATAGGTCGCATCAGCCATCTCCAATCCGCAGTGTTTTTCTATTTCGCGTGACGTGAGCAGTGCGTTGATTTTATTTGCCCGCTTCAGCTGTATTTGCCGTGCGATCAGCACGCGCTCGCGAATGGTCGCGCTGCTTTCGCCTTGATAATGCTGCTGAGATAACACCCCTGGTGGTAGTAAAGGGACTTCGATTGAAAGGTCAAAGCGATCCAAAAAGGGACCGGAAAGTTTGCTGAGATAGCGCAGTATTTGTTGTGCTGGCAACCGGTTATGAACGCCCTGATAGTGTCCTGAGGGGCTGGGATTCATTGCGGCAACGAGCTGCACCCGTGCTGGGTAGCATACTTTGGCCCGCGTGCGGGAAATGATAATTTCACCGGACTCCAGCGGCTCTCGTAGTGAGTCCAATACTCGTCGCTCAAACTCCGGTAGTTCGTCCAGAAATAGTACACCATTGTGGGCGAGCGAGATTTCTCCGGGTTTGGGCAGCGACCCTCCGCCCACGAGCGCGGCCATGGAAGAACTATGGTGAGGCGCTCTGAATGGTCTGGCTCGCCAGCGCGTCATGGTGGCATCAATGTTGATTAGGCTATTGATGGCAGCGCTTTCCAACGCTTCGTCATCGCTTAATGGTGGCATCAGATTGCCTAATCGGCTTGCCAGCATGGTTTTCCCGGTTCCCGGTGGCCCCAGTAAGAGCAAGTTATGGCCGCCTGCCGCCGCGATTTCCAACGCGCGTTTAGCCTGCTCCTGACCGATGATATCCTTCAGATCGAGGGTATCTTCCTCGATCGGTGGAACGGGCGTCATGTCGGAGCAACTGAGCAATTCCTCTTCCCCACTGAGAAAAGCACACACATCCAACAAATGCCCGGCCATTAGCGCTTCACCCTGCGGTATCAGCGTCATCTCCCGCTTATTGTCATCTGGCAGGATAAGCTGGCGGCCTGCTTTTATGGCTTCTAATGCGGCGGGAATCGCGCCATTGACGCCACGTAAGGTGCCAGACAGGCCGAGTTCGCCAAGAAACTCGTAGCGGCTTAGCTTTTCACCATCAATTTGTTCTGAGGCTGCCAGAATCGCCAGAGCAATCGGTAGATCGTAGCGTCCCCCTTCCTTTGGTAGATCTGCGGGAGCGAGATTGACCGTGATGCGCTTTGCTGGAAACGTAAATCCGCAATTGATGAGTGCGCTGCGCACGCGATCCCGCGCTTCCTTGACGGTGGTTTCAGGTAAACCCACCAGCGTTAGGGCCGGCAGCCCGCTGCTGATGTGAACTTCGATATAAACGTCCGGCGCTTGTACACCAATCATTGCCCGAGTATAGGTAACTGCCAATGACATGCTATTTCCCCTTTGCTGATGGTTTACATCATGTCTGGCAAGGGAGAAGAAGTAGAGGCTGTTTTCGCCACTCTGCGCGGCGGTGTCATGAAATAATCCTCTGTTTCAGTAATGAGTAAAATTTGTGCGCGATGTATCGCAATTATCTAAGGTGAACCGATTGCTTAACGTTATCCGACGATCGACGACACCTGTTTTCATCTGCCACGTTTCTCATACAGCGCTCATTTTTACGCCAACGGGCGAAAATAATTTGATGTACCTCTACCTTATGATTACGTTGTATTTTTTTTCGTATCATAGGTAATTCTTACGGGTGGTAATGAAAAAAAATGGTTGTCATACCCTGTCTTACTGTGATAACTCTGTAGGCATTCGTTCGACAGAAGATTAATGAACAACCTATTATGAAAGCCCTATCCCTAGTGATTAGCCTAGTCGTGATTAGCGTGGTGGTGATTATTATCCCACCGTGCGGGGCTGCACTTGGACGAAGAATGGCTTAGAAATCAAGGCCTCATTCAAGAAAACCCCCGCACCGAAAGGTCGGGGGTTTTTTGTTGGGCGTAATCTATAACGGAAAGGAACAGAAAATGAACGTCAGCATAAAATTCTGTTATTCCCATAAGATGTCGGGGAAATAACTATGAATGGAGCACAGTGGGTGGTTCAAGCGTTGCGAGCGCAGGGAGTGGAAACCGTTTTTGGTTATCCGGGGGGCGCGATAATGCCAGTCTACGATGCACTTTATGACGGCGGCGTGAAACACCTGCTGTGTCGCCACGAGCAAGGCGCGGTGATGGCGGCGATTGGCTATGCCCGCTCCACGGGTAACGTGGGCGTCTGCATTGCGACATCCGGCCCAGGAGCAACCAACCTGATCACGGGTTTGGCCGATGCGCTGTTGGATTCTGTCCCTGTGGTGGCGATCACTGGGCAGGTTGGGTCAGCGCTGATTGGCACCGATGCTTTCCAGGAAATTGACGTGCTGGGGCTGTCGCTGGCCTGTACGAAACACAGTTTTCTGGTTGAGTCTCTCGAATCACTGCCGGAAGTGATGGCAGAAGCGTTCGCGATTGCCAACAGCGGTCGTCCAGGCCCTGTTTTGGTCGATATTCCTAAAGACATTCAGCTGGCAGTGGGGGATTTCACTCCAAACTTTGCGCCTGTTGTTAACGATGTCGATTTCCCCGAGCAAGATATTGCGCAGGCGTACGCTCTGCTGGCGAAAGCGCAAAAACCCGTGCTGTATGTTGGCGGTGGGGTCGGCATGGCGAATGCGGTTCCGGCACTGCGTGAATTCCTGAGCGTAACGGATATCCCGTCCGTTTCGACGCTGAAAGGGCTGGGAGCCGTGGATGCCAATCATCCCTATTACCTCGGTATGATTGGTATGCACGGCACGAAGGCGGCGAACTTGATTGTGCAGGAGTGCGATTTGTTAATCGCGGTTGGGGCGCGTTTTGATGACCGTGTGACCGGCAAACTGAACGCCTTCGCGCCTCATGCCAGTGTGATTCACATGGATATCGACCCAGCCGAGTTGAGCAAATTGCGTCATGCTAATGTCGCGTTGCAAGGCGATCTGAAAACGATATTACCTGCGCTGCAACAGCCGCTGAACGTCAGCGCGTGGCGTCAGCAGGCGGCCATGATGAAGGCAGAATACCCGTGGCGTTATGATCATCCCGGTCAGGCGATTTATGCGCCTGCGCTGCTGAAAACGATCTCCGAACGAATGGATGCGGATGCGGTGGTCACGACCGATGTGGGCCAGCACCAGATGTGGGCCGCACAGCATATGACGTTCAGCCGTCCTGAGAATTTCATTACCTCCAGCGGCCTCGGCACGATGGGCTTCGGCGTGCCCGCTGCGGTAGGCGCACAGGTTGCGCGCCCGGATGACATGGTTATCTGCATTTCCGGCGACGGCTCTTTCATGATGAACGTTCAGGAGTTGGGCACCATCAAACGAAAACGGCTGCCGTTAAAGATCGTATTGCTGGATAACCAACGGTTAGGCATGGTACGTCAGTGGCAGCAGTTATTCTTTGATGAACGTTATAGTGAAACTGACCTCTCCGATAACCCTGATTTCCTGACGCTGGCAAGCGCGTTTGATATCCCCGGCCAGCGCATCACCCGTAAAGATCAAATTGATGTCGCGCTGGATGCCCTGTTTAACAGCGAAGGACCCTATTTATTGCACGTATCGATTAATGAATACGAAAACGTCTGGCCGCTGGTTCCGCCGGGTGCGGGTAACGAAACGATGCTCGATAAAACCGAATAGGCTCGACAACACCAAACTAAGCTCGACAAAACCGAACAATGGCCGACTTACACAGAATAAGTGCTGGAGATAACAGAATGACACACCATCAACTTTCGATTCAGGCGCGCTTTCGTCCCGAGGTTCTGGAGCGTGTATTGCGTGTTACCCGCCATCGCGGTTTCAAAGTTTGCGCGATGAATATGGTGCAAACCACCAATGCCGAACACATTAATATTGAACTGACCGTTGCCAGCCATCGTTCGGTAGATTTATTGTCAACGCAATTGAGCAAGCTGTTGGATATTGCCTGCGTTGATATTCAACCGATGACGACATCACAGCAGATCAGCGCCTAACGTAAAAGAGTAAGGAAAAAGAAGAATGACAAAAAAAGCGGATTACATTTGGTTCAATGGTGAGATGGTTCCATGGGCTGAAGCAAAAGTACACGTCATGTCGCACGCCCTGCATTATGGCACCTCGGTCTTTGAAGGCGTTCGCTGCTACCATTCACATAAGGGTCCGGTGGTTTTCCGTCACCGTGAGCACATGCAACGCCTGCGTGATTCGGCAAAAATCTACCGTATGCCCGTCGCGCAAAGCGTAGATGAGCTGATGGAAGCCTGCCGTGAAACGCTGCGTAAAAATAACCTGACTAGCGCCTATATTCGTCCACTGGTGTTCATTGGTGATGTGGGCATGGGCGTTAACCCGCCAGATGGTTATCAAACCGATGTGATCATCGCAGCCTTCCCGTGGGGCGCGTATCTGGGTGAAGAGGCGCTGGAAGCAGGCATCGATGCGATGGTGTCGTCCTGGAATCGCGTGGCGGCAAATACCATTCCAACCGCCGCAAAAGCGGGTGGTAACTATCTGTCCTCCCTGCTGGTGGGTAGCGAAGCGCGTCGCCACGGCTATCAGGAAGGGATCGCGTTGGATGTCCACGGCTATGTTTCCGAAGGTGCGGGCGAGAACTTGTTTGAAGTGAAGGACGGTATTATCTTCACACCGCCGTTTACCTCTTCGGCGCTGCCGGGCATTACGCGTGACGCTATCATCAAACTGGCGAAAGACGCAGGATATGAAGTGCGTGAGCAGGTGCTGTCCCGCGAGTCACTGTATCTGGCCGATGAAGTCTTCATGTCCGGTACTGCGGCAGAAATTACCCCCGTGCGCAGCGTCGACGGCATTCAGGTCGGCGTTGGCAAACGCGGCCCAGTCACCAAAGCCTTGCAGCAGGCGTTCTTCGGCCTCTTTACGGGTGAAACCGAAGATAAATGGGGCTGGTTGGATCCGATAAATCAGTAAGCAATCAAGACAGACAGTCAGGCGGTGACTCGTTCCGTCATCGCCAAATTCGTAATTTTTGGAGTAACAGAGCATGCCTAAGTACCGTTCAGCCACAACCACACACGGCCGTAATATGGCGGGTGCCCGAGCCTTGTGGCGCGCCACCGGGATGACCGACGACGATTTTGGTAAACCGATTATCGCGGTGGTTAACTCCTTCACCCAATTCGTGCCGGGCCATGTGCACTTGCGCGATCTGGGGAAACTGGTTGCCGAGCAGATCGAAGCCTCCGGCGGCGTCGCGAAAGAATTTAACACCATTGCAGTTGATGACGGTATCGCGATGGGGCACGGCGGTATGCTCTATTCCCTGCCTTCCCGTGAACTGATCGCCGACTCCGTGGAATACATGGTCAATGCCCACTGTGCGGATGCCATGGTGTGTATTTCCAACTGCGACAAAATCACCCCAGGGATGTTAATGGCGTCGCTGCGCCTGAATATTCCGGTGATTTTTGTTTCTGGTGGCCCGATGGAAGCGGGGAAAACCAAGCTATCCGATCAGATCATCAAGCTGGATCTGGTGGATGCGATGATTCAGGGCGCGGACCCGAAAGTCTCGGATGAACAGAGCGAGCAGGTGGAGCGTTCTGCCTGTCCGACCTGCGGCTCCTGCTCCGGTATGTTTACCGCTAACTCCATGAACTGCCTGACCGAAGCGCTGGGCTTATCTCAACCGGGCAACGGTTCGCTGTTGGCGACGCACGCCGACCGTAAGCAACTGTTCCTGAACGCGGGCAAACGCATCGTGGGTCTGGCGAAGCGTTACTACGAGCAGGATGATGTAAGCGTATTACCGCGCAACATCGCTAATAAAGCCGCATTTGAAAACGCCATGGTTCTGGATATCGCGATGGGCGGTTCCACCAATACCGTTCTGCATCTGTTAGCCGCAGCGCAGGAAGGTGAAGTGGACTTCACCATGACCGACATCGACAGACTATCACGTCAGGTGCCACACCTGTGTAAGGTGGCGCCGAGCACGCAGAAATACCACATGGAAGACGTACACCGCGCGGGCGGCGTGATCGGTATTCTGGGGGAACTGGACAGAGCGGGCCTGCTGAACCGTGAAGTGAACAACGTGCTGGGCAAAACGCTGCCGGAAACGCTGGAAGCCTACGACGTGATGTTGACGCAGGATGACAGTGTGAAAAGCATGTATTCCGCTGGCCCTGCGGGTATCCGTACGACCAAAGCGTTTTCTCAGGATTGCCGCTGGGATTCACTGGATACCGATCGTCAGGAAGGCTGCATCCGCTCGCGTGAATATGCTTACAGTCAGGATGGCGGGTTGGCCGTGCTGTACGGCAACATTGCGCTAGATGGTTGCATCGTGAAAACCGCAGGCGTTGATAAAGATAGCCTGATTTTCCGCGGCCCGGCAAAAGTCTACGAAAGCCAGGACGACGCGGTAGCAGCGATTCTGGGCGGAAAAGTCGTGGCGGGCGATGTGGTGGTTATCCGTTACGAAGGGCCGAAAGGTGGGCCGGGAATGCAGGAAATGCTGTACCCGACGACCTACCTGAAATCGATGGGATTGGGTAAAAGCTGTGCGCTGATCACCGACGGACGCTTCTCCGGCGGCACCTCTGGCCTGTCTATCGGCCATGCGTCTCCTGAAGCGGCCAGCGGCGGCACCATTGGTTTGGTGCAGGATGGCGACATGATTGCCATTGATATCCCAAACCGCAGCATCGTGCTGGACGTCGCAGAGAATGAACTGGCAAGCCGCCGCGAAGCGGAAGAGGCAAGAGGCGAGCAGGCCTGGACGCCACATAACCGTGAACGTCAGGTCTCTTTTGCGCTGCGCGCGTACGCCATGCTGGCAACCAGTGCAGATAAAGGCGCTGTGCGGGATAAAAGCAAGCTGGGAGGCTAAAGCTGATGGCTGTGTCACAACCTCTTCCTGCCGCGCCGGGGGGCGCGGAATACCTGCGGGCGATCTTGCGGTCGCCAGTGTATGAAATCACGCAGGTCACACCGCTGGAGAAGATGGAAAAGATCTCTTCGCGGCTGGGTAATGTCATTCTGGTAAAACGTGAAGACAGGCACGCGGTGCACAGCTTCAAGCTGCGCGGCGCGTACGCGATGATGGCAGGTCTGAGCGATGAGCAAAAATCACACGGCGTGGTGACGGCATCCGCTGGTAACCATGCGCAGGGTGTTGCACTCTCTTCCAGCAAGCTGGGGATTAAATCGCTGATTGTGATGCCGGTAGCGACGGCTGATATCAAGGTGGATGCCGTGCGCGGTTTTGGCGGCGAAGTGCTGCTACACGGTGCCAACTTTGATGAGGCCAAGGCGAAGGCGATTGAGCTGTCACAACAGCAGCATATGACCTTTCTGCCGCCGTTCGATCACCCTGCGGTGATTGCAGGACAGGGCACGCTGGCGATGGAATTGCTACAGCAGGATGCGCATCTGGATCGCGTGTTTGTGCCGGTCGGTGGTGGTGGTTTGGCGGCAGGTGTTGCCGTACTGATCAAACAGCTGATGCCGCAGATTCAGGTGATCGGCGTTGAAGCGGAAGATTCCGCCTGTCTGCGTGCGGCACTGGATGCCGGACAACCGGTCGATCTGCCGCGTGTCGGGCTGTTTGCCGAAGGCGTGGCGGTGAAGCGCATCGGCGATGAGACTTTCCGCCTGTGTCGGGAATATCTGGATGACGTGATTACCGTCGACAGCGATGCCATCTGTGCGGCAGTGAAAGATCTGTTCGAAGATGTCCGCGCGATTGCTGAACCGTCCGGCGCGCTGGCGCTGGCGGGGATGAAGAAATACATCCAACAGCATCAGATTCAGGGTGAACGTCTGGCGCATATTCTGTCCGGCGCGAACGTCAACTTCCACGGGTTACGTTACGTTTCCGAACGCTGCGAGCTGGGTGAACAGCGCGAAGCCTTGCTGGCCGTGACGATCCCCGAGAAGCAGGGCAGCTTCCTGAAGTTTTGCCAACTGCTGGGTGGTCGTTCCGTTACCGAATTCAACTACCGCTATGCGGATGCCAAAGATGCCTGCATTTTTGTCGGTGTGCGTCTGACGCGTGGCTATGCGGAGCGGCAGGAGATTATCGCCGAGCTGTCCGCAGACGGTTATGAAGTGGTGGATTTGTCCGATGATGAAATGGCGAAGCTGCACGTTCGTTATATGGTCGGCGGACGCCCTTCCAAACCGCTCCAGGAACGGCTGTACAGCTTTGAGTTTCCAGAGTCGCCGGGGGCGTTACTGAAATTCCTACACACGCTGGGGGCGCACTGGAATATTTCGCTGTTCCATTACCGCAGCCACGGTACGGATTTTGGCCGCGTGTTGGCCGCGTTCGAGTTGGATGCAGGCGATCGGGAATTCGAGCAGCACCTACAGGCGCTGGGCTATGAATGCCACGATGAAACCAATAACCCGGCGTTCCGCTTCTTTTTAGCGGGTTAAGTTAGTTGATTACGCGCTGAGTTTTCTCCTAACGCCGCCGATGGTGTTTCGCCGTCGGCGGCGTTATCTTTATGTCATCTGATTAGTAACAGGGATGGCATTTCTTTATGGCAACGCAGTTCACGGGTTTTTCTCAAGCGGGTTTAACGTTTCTTCAGCAGGTGCGTCAGTACAACGATAAAGCGTGGTTTGACGAGCACCGTGCGGTTTACGATGAGCAACTGGTTGCGCCGTTCCGCACGCTGGTGGATGAACTCAGTCTGACCATGTTGCAGATTGATGATCACTTTGAAACGCGTCCTGCCATCGGCAAAACGCTCTCCCGTATTCACCGCGACACACGCTTTTCTCACGATAAATCACGCTATCGCAGCCATATGTGGCTCACTTTCAAACGGACACGTAAGGACTGGACGGACGCGCCGGTGTATTTCTTTGAAATCACGCCGGATACCTGGCGTTACGGGCTGGGCTATTACAACGCGACGCGTAATACGATGGACCTGTTCCGTCAGACGCTGCGCGGGAATCCGTCACAGTTTCTTGAAGTGGCGAGCTGTTTGGGCAATACCTTCACGCTGGAAGGCGAAAGCTACAAACGCCCGCTGATTAAAGGTCAGGATCCGGAGCTGGCTGACTGGTATAACCGTAAGTCGTTTGCCGCGATAGGTACCCGACAGGATATGGACGCGCTGTTTTCCGGCGATCTGGTGACGGTTCTGTCACAGGGTTTTACCCAGCTTGAACCGCTCTATCATTACCTGATGAATGTCGAGACCATGAAGAAAGCCGCGCAGGAAACGGAGTCCGATACGCGGGCATTTTCGCCGGATAAGTGGTTTGAACGCTAGAGCCAAAGTGAGCCAACGCTACGGTGTTTTCTGCTGATCCTGTGGGGTTTTATCGCGCTCCAGCAAAGTGTTAAACAGGTAACCTTCTTCCCGATTGCTGCCGAAGGTGGCGATTTGCAGATGATCGTCGTCAATGCAAGTGAGCAGTAATTTCACCTGCTGACCGAAGCTGCTTTCGCCTTTGCCAATCGCTTGTACATCGCTCATCTGGCGGGCCGTGAAGGCAGAATCATCCAGCTTGTTACCGTAGCGGAATGCAATGGACGCGCCGCCTTCAATCTTGCCGCGCTGGTTGGTCATCGTCAGGCTGACGGCGTGGTAGGGCGCTTTCTGGTCATACATTTCCCGAAAATAATCCCCCAGATCGCGGTACTCTTCGGCAGAAAGCCCTGACATCACATACTCATAGCTGAATGATCCGTGGAAACAAGCGGTGCTTTTCACGGGCGTAATCGGCGAAGGGAGTGCGTGCTGCGCGATGTCATTCAGATAGCGCAGCCGGTTTAACTGCTGCTGATAGCGTTGGCGCAGACAGTCTTCGTCTTTGCATTGATCGCGGGTGGTCAGCCAACTGCGTTGAAACTGGTTGAGCGTTTTTTCCCACGGTGCGCTGTTGTCGTACGCCGTCAGGGACGCACGGGAGGTCTTCCATGCCTGTGCCAGTTCTTCATCAAGCTGCCCGAGCAGCGGGCTGGCGCAAATCAGCTTCTCCTGCGCTGAGGCGGCTTTTTCGCAGGGAAAACTGGCGGCTTGCGCAGTGTGGCTGAGGGCGGCCAACGTCACCCCTGCGGCGATGAGGGCAGTGAAGGCTATCTTCATGGCGTGTCCTGTAATATGTCCCAAAAGGCGGCAATCAGCGGTTCGCTAAGCCGTTTTTTCTGTACGCACACGCCGAGTTCTAGCGGCTCCATCACCTGTTCGACAAAGACAGAAACGCGGTTGCGTACCGGTTCCGGGCTGTTCTCCAGCACGACGTTGGGAATCAGCGCGATGCCGCAGCCTAGCGCGACCATCGATACCATCGCTTCATGCCCAGAGATGGTGGCGTAAATTTGCGGATTGGTGATGTGGTTGCGTCGGAACCACAGATCGATGCGCTTACGTACTGGGCCGTGTTCCGGCAGGATGAACGGAACCTGCGACCAGTCTGGATCTGCTTGCCGCACCAGCGACTGCACAGGGCAGGGAAGTGCCGGGATAATCAACGCTAGAGGCAGCTTATCGAGCGGCATGAAGTCAACGCTCGCAGGCAACGCTTCCGGGCGTCCTGCAATCCCCAAGTCTCCATCATTCGACTGGATTTTCTCCACGGCATCGGCGGCATCGCCGGTTGTCAGCTTAATTTCTACCAGCGGGTGCAGCGCCCGAAAGCGATCCAGAATCGGCGGTAGGTGGCTGTAGGCGGCGGTGACGGAACAGAAGATCCGCAGCTCGCCGCTTAATGACGGCCCATGCTGGTCTATCGTGTGGCGTAGCTGCTGGTATTGCAGCAACGTTTGCTGGGCGAACAGCTTTAGGTGCTCTCCGGCATCGGTGAGCTGTACGGTACGGTTATCACGCAGAAACAGCGTCTGCCCTAAATCCTCTTCCAGCCGCTGAATTTGCCGCGACAGCGTGGACGGGCTGATGTGCATCGCCTTGGCGGTACGGCCAAAGTGCCGGCTTTCTGCGAGGTGCAGGAATAATTTGAGATCACGTAAATCCATGCGATGCAGGCCCCGTTTTTTATCTTGCAGCCGCTTTTTATCTTGCAACCGCTTTTGATCTTGCAAATAGTGCAATGTGACGTTGTTAATATATCAATTTAAGCAACGCAATTCCTGTCATATGATGGGGTCATAGTGAATTCCCCTCTGGCGGGAATCCTTTCTCGAATAACAGACAAACAAAACCGTATACGGAGCACGACATGGCTAACTATTTCAACACATTAAACCTGCGTCAGCAGCTGGATCAATTGGGCAAGTGCCGCTTTATGGGGCGTGATGAATTTGCCGATGAGGCGAGCTACCTGAAAGGGAAGAAAGTGGTGATCGTCGGCTGTGGTGCTCAGGGTCTGAACCAGGGTCTGAACATGCGCGATTCTGGTCTGGATATCGCTTACGCCCTGCGTGCTGAAGCGATTGCCGAAAAACGTGCATCATGGCGCAAAGCGACCGAAAACGGCTTCACCGTCGGTACATACGAAGATCTGATCCCGCAGGCTGATCTGGTGGTTAACCTGACGCCGGACAAACAGCACTCTGCAGTCGTTCAGGCGGTACAACCGCTGATGAAACAGGGCGCAGCGCTGGGCTACTCTCACGGTTTCAACATCGTTGAAGTGGGCGAGCAAATCCGTAAAGACATCACCGTCGTGATGGTGGCACCGAAGTGCCCAGGTACAGAAGTACGTGAAGAATACAAACGTGGTTTCGGCGTACCAACGCTGATCGCGGTTCACCCAGAAAACGATCCGAAAGGCGAAGGCATGGCCATCGCTAAAGCTTGGGCTGCGGCCACCGGCGGTCACCGTGCTGGCGTTCTGCAATCTTCTTTCGTTGCAGAAGTGAAATCTGACCTGATGGGTGAGCAAACCATTCTGTGTGGTATGTTGCAAGCGGGCTCGCTGCTGAGCTTCGACAAACTGGTTGCTGAAGGCACCGATCCGGCTTATGCAGAAAAACTGATTCAGTTCGGCTGGGAAACCATCACCGAAGCGCTGAAGCAAGGCGGGATCACGCTGATGATGGATCGCCTGTCTAACCCAGCGAAACTGCGTGCTTACGCACTGTCTGAGCAGCTGAAAGGCATCATGGCTCCGCTGTTCCAGAAACACATGGACGACATCATCTCCGGCGAATTCTCCAGCGGCATGATGGCTGACTGGGCGAATGATGACGTGAAACTGCTGACCTGGCGTGAAGAGACGGGCCAAACTGCATTCGAAAACGCGCCGCAGTTCGACGGTAAAATCGCTGAGCAGGAATACTTTGATAACGGCGTGCTGATGGTTGCGATGGTGAAAGCGGGCGTTGAGCTGGCGTTTGAAACCATGGTGAGCTCTGGCATCATCGAAGAGTCGGCTTACTACGAATCACTGCATGAGCTGCCACTGATCGCCAACACCATTGCGCGTAAGCGTCTGTATGAAATGAACGTGGTTATCTCTGATACCGCAGAATACGGCAACTACCTGTTCGCTAATGCTGCCGTTCCGTTGCTGAAAGAGGCGTTCATGGCCTCTCTGCAACCGGGCGATCTGGGCAAAGCGGTCGCGGGTACCGAAGTGGACAACGCACAGCTGCGTGATGTTAACGAAGCTATCCGTAACCACCCAATCGAAACCGTAGGCCACACGCTGCGCGGTTACATGAAAGACATGAAGCGTATCGCTGTTGCGGGTTAATTTCCATCGGTGATCGAAATAGAAGAGGGCACAGCATTGGCTGTGCCCTCTTTTTTATCAACGAACGCTTTTATTGCCGGGCTTTTGTAGCAATAGCAAACGTATGTGTTTTATCAAACGGACTTGTATTCTGCTTCCGCCTGATTGAAGCGGTCGGTAATCGCTTTTGATGGCGCTTTACCCAGCAGGCTGACGATGAAAATAGTCAGACTGTTGAAGATGAAGCCGGGGATGATCTCATACAGACCCAGCCAAGCGTACTGTTTCCAGATTAGCACAGTGGCCGCCCCCACGATCATACCGAGTAGTGCGCCGTTGCGCGTCATACGCGGCCACAGCAGAGAAATCAAAATCACTGGCCCGAATGCGGCACCGAAGCCTGCCCAGGCATAGCTCACCAAACCCAGTACGCGGTTTTCAGGGTTAAGAGACAGCGCGATAGCGATGATAGCCACTAACAGCACCATGGCGCGGCCCACCCAGACCAGCTCTTTCTGGCTGGCATTTTTGCGCAGGAACGGCTTGTATAAATCTTCGGTGATGGCACTGGAACAGACCAGCAACTGGCAACTCAGCGTACTCATCACGGCAGCAAGAATCGCTGACAGCAGCACGCCGGCAATCCACGGGTTGAACAGCAGCATTGACAGCTCGATAAAGACACGCTCGCTGTTTTGCGTCACATTGCCCGCCTGATCCGGATTATTGTGGAAGTAGGCGATGCCGAAGAAGCCGACTGTTACGGCACCGGCCAGACAAAGAATCATCCAGGTCATACTGATACGGCGCGCGTTGTGGATCGTGTGGTGTGAATCCGCAGCCATAAAGCGCGCCAGAATGTGTGGCTGGCCGAAATAGCCGAGACCCCAGCCCATCAGCGAGATAATGGCGACAAAATTCAGCCCTTTGAACATATCCAGATTGGCCGGATTTTTCGCTTCAATTACCATCAGCGAGCTATCGATTCCCCCAAGGGACAGGATGGCGATCACTGGTGTTAGGATCAGGGCGAAAATCATCAGGCTGGCCTGAACGGTATCCGTCCAGCTTACCGCCAGAAAGCCGCCGATAAAGGTATAAGCGATGGTGGCCGCTGCGCCTGCCCATAATGCGGTGCCATAGCTCATGCCAAAGGTGCTTTCAAACAGACGAGCCCCTGCAACTATGCCGGATGCACAATAGATGGTGAAGAAAATCAGGATGACTAACGCGGAGATGACACGCAGTAATTTGCTGTTATCTTCAAAGCGGTGGGTGAAATAGTCGGGTAGCGTAAGTGCGTTGTGGTTGATTTCGGTGTGTACGCGCAGACGTCCGGCGACCCATTTCCAGTTCAGGTACGCGCCTAACGTTAGGCCGATCGCGATCCAGCTTTCAGAAATGCCGGAAATGAAAATGGCACCTGGTAACCCCATCAACAGCCAGCCGCTCATGTCAGACGCGCCAGCCGACAGCGCGGTAACCACGCTTCCCATCCGGCGCCCGCCTAGAATGTAATCGCCAAAGTTATTGGTGGCGCGGTAGGCAAACAGGCCGATGAGGACCATCCCGAAAATATACACCAGAAACGTCACCAGCATGGGTGTGCTTATTGTCATTCAACTCTCCACATTCTTTTTCGTGCCGCTGTTGCGGCGACGCTGTGTTTTATAGTAATCACTCAGGCCGGAACGAGGTCTGACGGTGATGATGGACTGCAACTGATCCATTTGTTAACAAGGTTGCACAAAGTTGCAGCATGATTGATATTTGCGTTATCCCGATGTGCATCTTCTCATGACAGGAGTGGACTCTATGGGTTCTACCACGATGGGTGTAAAACTCGATAAGGAAACGCGCGAGCGCATCAAGGCGGCAGCACAGCGTATTGATCGCACACCGTACTGGCTGATCAAACAGGCTATTTTCCATTACCTCGAACGCCTCGAAAGTGGCCTCAACACGCCTGAAACACCGCCATGGGCGAACGTCAGCCACATTGAAGCGGAAGAGATTATGCCGCAATCTCAGGAAGAAGAAACCCACCCACCCTTTCTTGATTTCGCCGAGCAGGTTTTTCCTCAGTCCGTTATCCGCGCCGCCATTACCTCTGTTTACCGCCGCCCCGAAAATGAACTGGTGCCTATCTTGCTTGAACAGGCAAGACTTACTGATGAAATGTCGCAGTTAACGCAGAAACTGGCTTATCAACTGGCAGGGAAATTACGCGATCAGAAAGCTGGAAACGGGCGTGCGGGCATTGTGCAAGGGCTGTTACAGGAATTCTCACTTTCTTCTCAGGAAGGGGTAGCGCTGATGTGTTTAGCCGAAGCGCTGCTGCGTATTCCTGATAAATCCACGCGTGATGCGCTGATCCGCGACAAGATCAGTCGGGGAAATTGGCAGGCGCATCTTGGCCGCAGCCCGTCACTCTTTGTAAATGCTGCAACTTGGGGGCTGCTGTTTACCGGAAAGCTGGTGGCGACGCACAACGAAGTGAACCTGTCGAATTCGCTGAACTGCATCATCGGGAAAAGCGGTGAACCGCTTGTCCGCAAAGGTGTCGATATGGCTATGCGGCTGATGGGGGGGCAGTTTGTCACGGGAGAAACCATGGGTGAAGCGCTGGCGAATGCCCGCGAACGGGAGAGTAAAGGCTTCCGTTACTCTTACGATATGTTAGGTGAAGCCGCGCTGACGGAGCACGATGCCGCCGCCTATCTGACGGCCTATCAACAGGCGATTCATGCTATCGGCAAAGCCTCGAACGGGCGTGGGATTTACGAAGGGCCGGGTATCTCCATCAAGCTGTCGGCGCTGCATCCCCGCTATAGCCGGCCGCAGTATGATCGCGTGATGGAAGAGCTTTATCCGCGTTTGTTGATGCTGACGTTGCTAGCGCGCCAATACGATATTGGGATCAATATTGACGCGGAGGAAGCCGATCGACTGGAGATCTCGCTCGATCTGCTGGAAAAACTCTGCATGGAGCCGCAGTTGGCGGGGTGGGACGGCGTTGGGTTTGTCATTCAGGCTTATCAGAAACGCTGCCCGTATGTGATTGATGCGCTGATTGAACTGGCACAGCGCAGCCGTCGGCGGCTGATGATTCGTCTGGTGAAAGGAGCGTACTGGGACAGTGAAATCAAGCGCGCGCAGGTTGACGGGCTGGAAGGTTATCCAGTCTACACGCGTAAGGTGTATACCGATGTGTCGTATCTGGCGTGCGCTCGGAAGCTGCTTGCCGTACCGAATCTGATTTACCCGCAGTTTGCCACGCACAACGCGCAGACGGTAAGCGCGATCTACCACATGGCGGGTAACAATTATTATCCTGGGCAGTATGAGTTCCAGTGCCTGCACGGCATGGGTGAACCGCTCTACGATCAGGTGGTGGGCGCGGTGGCTGACGGCAAGCTGAACCGTCCGTGTCGTATTTATGCTCCGGTCGGAACCCATGAAACGCTGCTGGCTTATCTGGTGCGACGCTTGCTGGAAAACGGCGCGAATACCTCATTTGTTAACCGCATTGCAGATACCTCAATGGCGCTGGAAACGCTGATTGCCGATCCGATTCGTGGCGTAGAGGCGCTGGCAAAAGTGGAATGGAGCATGGGCGCACCGCATCCCAAGATTCCTCTGCCACGTCAGCTATATGGGCGGGAACGGCAA
Source organism: Pectobacterium aquaticum (assembly GCF_003382565.3). NCBI lineage: Bacteria > Pseudomonadati > Pseudomonadota > Gammaproteobacteria > Enterobacterales > Pectobacteriaceae > Pectobacterium > Pectobacterium aquaticum. Next base: position 4,152,745 of record NZ_CP086253.1, on the reverse strand, counting down.
AATTCGAGTGGGCTGGATCTCTCGAACGAGCATCGGCTGGCTTCACTCTCCAGCGCGTTGCTAAATCACGCGTCACAGCCGTGGTACGCCGCGCCGATGATTGAGGGGGAAAGCGAGGCAAGTGAAGAAAGGCCTGTCGTGAATCCCGCCGATGTACATGATGTGGTGGGCTATGTTCGCGATGCCTCCGTGGCAGATGTTGAGCAGGCGGTAGAAGCCGCAGTGCATGCGGGCACTATCTGGTTTGCGACGCCGCCCGCAGAGCGGGCCGCGATATTGAATCAGGCTGCCTCGCTGATGGAAAGGCAGTTGCAAAGCCTGCTCGGGCTGCTGGTGCGGGAAGCGGGTAAATCTTTCAGTAACGCGATTGCGGAAGTGCGCGAAGCGGTGGACTTCTTACGTTATTACGCGGCTCAGGTTCGGGACACGTTCACCAATGATACCTATCGTCCGCTGGGGCCAGTGGTTTGCATCAGTCCGTGGAATTTCCCGCTGGCGATCTTCACCGGACAAATTTCTGCCGCACTGGCGGCTGGAAACAGCGTGCTGGCGAAGCCCGCTGAACAGACCCCGCTGATTGCGGCGCAGGCGGTGCGTATTTTACGGGAAGCGGGTGTCCCTCTGGGCGTGCTGCAACTGCTGCCCGGACAGGGAGAAACGATTGGTGCGGCGTTGGTGAACGATGAACGGGTACGCGGCGTGGTGTTTACTGGATCGACGACTGTTGCCAAAACCCTGCAACGCAGCATCGCGGGCAGGCTCGATCCACAGGGGCGTTTGACGCCGCTGATTGCCGAAACGGGTGGCCTGAATGCGATGATTGTCGATTCGTCTGCGCTGACGGAGCAGGTGGTGAATGACGTTATCGCTTCTGCATTCGACAGCGCCGGACAGCGTTGCTCGGCGCTGCGCCTGCTGTGCCTGCAAGAGGATATTGCGGATCGCACTCTGGCTATGCTGCGTGGCGCGATGGCGGAGTGTCGAATGGGGAATCCTGAACGGTTATCGACCGATATCGGTCCGCTGATTGACGCGGATGCGAAAGAGAACGTGGAACTGCATATCCAGACGATGCGGGCGAAAGGCCATACGGTATTTCAGGAAGCGTATCCGCAGGATGAGGAGACGTGGCGGCACGGGATGTTTGTGAAACCGACCCTGATAGAACTGTGCAAGATAGACGAGCTGAAAAAAGAAGTTTTTGGTCCAGTTTTACACGTCGTTCGCTATCAAAGCCAGCAGTTGGATGCAGTGATTGCGCAGATCAACGCGGCGGGATACGGTCTTACGCTGGGTGTGCATACCCGCATTGATGAAACTATCTTGCGTGTGACGGGCAAGGCGAAAGTGGGTAATCAATATGTGAACCGCAATATGGTCGGTGCCGTTGTCGGCGTTCAACCGTTTGGCGGGGAAGGCTTATCGGGAACCGGGCCAAAGGCGGGCGGGCCGCTTTACCTGTATCGCTTGCTGGCACATCGGCCAGACGACGCGCTTGCGGCAGAATTCGCACAACAGAACCGTGAGCAGGCGCTGGATGCATCTGCCCGATCGTCGCTGTTGGCGGGGCTACAGGCGATGGAAGACTGGGCGATTGCCGGGGAGCGTCACGGGCTGGCGACGTTATGCCAGCGCTACAGAGAATATAGCGTCAGCGGGACAACGCGACTGCTGCCTGGCCCGACTGGGGAACGTAATTCCTATACGCTGTTGCCGCGTGAGCGGATTCTGTGTCTGGCGGATAATGAGGACGATCGCTTGATTCAGACGGCGGCGGTGCTGGCGACGGGCGGGGAGTTGTTGTGGTTGGAAGGCGAGCAGGAGAAAACGCTCTATGGCCGTTTACCCGCAGGCGTGCAGTCGCATATTCAGTTCATCGCTGACTGGCAGCGGCAAGACGCGTCTTTTCATGGCGTCATTTATCATGGGGATGCCGATCGGTTACGGCAACTGAGTGAGGCGCTTGCAGCGCGCGACGGCCCGATTATCCAGCCGTTAGGCTATGCGCAGGGCGATACCCACGTTCAGTTGGAGCGTCTGTTGACCGAACGTTCTCTGAGTATCAATACCGCCGCCGCGGGCGGTAATGCCAGCCTGATGACGATAGGGTAGTCAGGCATTTAATAGAAAAAGCGCGCCAAACCAGAAGGTCGGCGCGCTTTTTATGTTCGGGGTGTCAGCGTGACGACTGAGTGGCGGTGCAGCTTAATTGCGGTAAAGCACTTTGATCACATGGTAGCCAAACTGGGTTTTCACTGGACCAAACGGTTTCAGCAATTCGCAGGAAAACACTGCCTTATCGAACGCTGGCACCATGTCGCCTTTACGAAACTCACCTAAATCGCCGCCGTTGCGTTTTGACGGGCAGGTTGAGTGCTTCTGTGCCAGTTTCTGGAAGTCTGCACCTTTTTCCAGTTGCGCAAGAATGTCATTAGCTTCCTGCTCAGTGTCTACCAAGATATGTAGGGCTGCTGCGGTATTTGCCATGTTATTACCTTTTTTGCAAAAGAGATTCCGGCGCGCAATGTAACATTTGCAACGCAAGATGTGGACTGCGATGTGCTTTCCTTAATAACAAATCCCTGGTCAAGATCGATACGGCTTTCTGCTACAATCGCCTTCCGTTTTATGAGTGAGCAAGATCGTTATGCGCTTAAACCCCAGCCAACAACACGCCGTCGAATTCGTCACCGGACCTTGTCTGGTGCTGGCGGGCGCAGGTTCAGGCAAGACCCGCGTTATCACCAACAAAATCGCGCACCTTATTCGCCAGTGTGGCTATCAGGCTAAGCACATTGCCGCTGTGACGTTTACCAACAAAGCGGCGCGCGAGATGAAGGAGCGCGTGGCACAGACGCTGGGGCGTAAAGAAACGCGTGGGTTGATGATCGCGACCTTCCATACGCTGGGGTTGGAGATCATCAAACGTGAATACGTCGCGCTTGGCATGAAATCCAACTTCTCCCTGTTTGACGATCAGGACCAGATGGCGCTGCTGAAAGAGCTGACGGAGCAGTGGCTGGAAAACGATAAGGTTTTGCTGCAACAGTTGATCTCGACGATCTCAAACTGGAAAAACGATCTGATCGATCCTGCCGGTGCGGCAGCAACCGCTCGCTCCGAACGCGACAAGCTGTTTGTGCATTGTTACTCGCTCTATCACGACCACCTTCGCGCCTGTAACGTGCTGGACTTCGACGATCTGATTTTGCTGCCCACGCTGTTGCTGAAGCAGAACGCAGAGGTACGTGAACGCTGGCAGAACCGCTTACGTTACCTGCTGGTGGATGAGTATCAGGACACCAACACCAGCCAGTATGAGCTTATTAAGCTGCTGGTTGGCACCCGCGCGCGTTTTACCGTGGTAGGGGATGACGATCAGTCGATTTACTCCTGGCGCGGTGCGCGACCACAGAATCTGGTGTTGCTACAGCAGGATTTTCCCGCGCTTGATGTGATAAAACTGGAACAAAACTACCGCTCATCCGGACGTATTCTGAAAGCCGCCAATATTCTCATCGCCAATAACCCGCACGTTTTTGAAAAACGTTTGTTCTCAGAGCTGGGTTACGGTGACGAACTCAAAGTGATTACCGCTAACAACGAAGATCATGAAGCGGAGCGGGTTGTGGGTGAGCTGATTGCCCATCACTTTATTAAAAAGACCCAGTACGGTGACTATGCCATTTTGTATCGTGGTAACCATCAATCGCGTCTGTTTGAAAAGATGCTGATGCAGAACCGTATTCCGTATCGGATCTCCGGCGGCACGTCGTTTTTCTCCCGACCTGAAATCAAAGATTTACTGGCCTACCTGCGCGTACTGACCAACCCAGACGATGACAGCGCGTTCTTACGCATTGTGAATACGCCTAAGCGTGAGATTGGCCCTGCGACGATGAAGAAGCTGGGCGAGTGGGCAGGGCAGCGCAATAAAGGCCTGTTCAGCGCGAGTTTTGATCTCGGGCTGAGCCAGTCGCTGACCGGGCGTGGGCTGGAATCCCTACAGCGATTTACCCAGTGGCTGGCAGAGATTGCCCGTCTGGCAGAGCGTGAACCGGTTGCCGCCGTGCGAGACCTGATTCATGGGTTGGACTACGAAAGCTGGCTGTATGAAACCTCACCCAGCCCAAAAGCCGCAGAAATGCGGATGAAGAACGTTAATCAGCTATTCAGCTGGATGACTGAAATGCTGGAAGGTTCCGATCTGGATGAACCGATGACACTGACGCAGGTGGTGACGCGCTTCACGCTACGGGACATGATGGAACGTGGAGAGAGTGAAGAGGAACTGGATCAAGTTCAGCTAATGACGCTGCATGCGTCCAAAGGACTCGAATTCCCGTACGTCTTCTTGGTTGGGATGGAAGAAGGTCTGTTGCCGCACCAAAGCAGCATTGACGAAGATAACGTCGACGAAGAGCGCCGTCTGGCATACGTGGGAATTACGCGTGCCCAGCGTGAACTATTTTTCACATTGTGCAAAGAACGCCGCCAGTATGGCGAGTTGGTGCGCCCCGAGCCGAGTCGTTTCCTGCTTGAATTGCCGCAGGATGATGTGGTGTGGGAAACGGAAAGAAAAGTGGTTAGCGCACAAGAACGTATGCAGAAAGGTCAGACGAATGTCGCCAGTATCCGAGCGATGTTAGCAAAAGCCAAAGGGGAGTAAAGCATTCTCCCCTATGTGCTCGTTAAGCGGGGGTTTCTTCCAGCATCAGCGGCCAGTGTACGTAGCTCTGCCAGCGGCTTTCCTGTTCCAGCATTTCTGTCCGTAACGGGTGCTGAGCCAGCCAGCCAGCGGGCAGAATCAAACGCAATGCTTCGCCTTCTACGCGCAATCGTACGGCTGGCAGCGTGTCATCGCGGCGGCGGCTGGCAAAAATAATCGCCAGACGCAACAGGCGGCAAAGGCGCTGTGCCTGATTGACCGGCAGCGCATTTTGCTGGCTGAGCGGCATTAAATCGACAGGGTTAATCTGGTTTTGCAGGAGCGTAGCTAACAATTTCTTCTGGGCGGGTGTAAAGCCAGGGAGATCGCTATGGCGAATCAAGTAGGCTGCATGCTGGGGCGATTGGCGAAAATCGATGCTCAAACCAATTTCATGAACCAGACAGGCGCTGCGCAGTAACTCGCGACATCGGCTATCTAACTGCCAGTCACGGGCAACCTGCTGCAGAAAGTTGTCCGCCAGTGTGCTAACGCGTTTAGCCTGTTCGGTATCCAGCAGATAGCGGCGCTGCAGTGTTGCTAACGTACGGTGACGAATATCCTGATCGACGGGCAGATGCAGCATGCCATAGACCAGTCCTTCACGCAGCGCGCCTCCGGCCAGCGTCATCGTTTTGATATCGAGTTCCTGGAAGATCGCCAGCAGGATGGCTAATCCACTGGGGAAAACCAGCGCGCGTTCCAGCGTCAGGCCATCAATTTCCAATTCTTCCAGCTTATCGCACTGAATCGCATGCTCTTTAAGCTGTCTGAGCTTCGGCAGAGTAATGTATTCATCCATTCCCTGCGCGACCATAATTTCCTGTAGCGCCTGGACTGTGCCGGAAGCACCGACGCAAATTTGCCAGCCCTGCTCGCGCAGAGAAGTCGCGACAGGACGCAGCATGTCACGTGCCGCCTGTTCAGCGCGTTCAAAGTTACCGGCTTCCAGATTGCGGTCGCTGAAATAGCGATCCAGCCAGGTTACACATCCCATCGGGAGGCTGATCAACTGGGTCGCTTTTGCGCCGATTCCCGTTGCCAGTTCGGTACTGCCACCGCCAATATCCACGACCAGACGCGCATCTGGGCCACCTGTCGTATGTGCCACACCTTGATAAATCAAGCGTGCTTCTTCTTCACCGCTGATAACTTGAATCGGCAAGCCCAGAATTTCCTGAGCCCGTTGCAGAAACTCGTCAGCGTTCGTTGCCAGACGCAGGGTTGCGGTCGCGACGACGCGCACCTGATCCTGCGGAATGTCCTGCAACCGTTCGGAGAACAGTTGTAGACACTGCCAGCCACGCTGCATCGCTTCCTGCGAGAGCCGATTCTGTTTATCCAGCCCTGCCGCAAGGCGGACTTTACGCTTTATTTTCGCCAGCGTCTGAATGCTGCCTGCGGTTTCCCGGGTGACCAGCATATGGAAGCTGTTCGAGCCGAGATCGATGGCAGCGTAAAGTGAAGAAGAGCTCAGCATCGACGGTTATTCCGCTCGTTTACGGTTATTACGGGGCGCTCCGCTGCGGCGCGGCGCATTGTGTCGGCGCGGGCCATTATTGGAACGCGGTGGACGCGTTAAACGCTTCGGCGCAGGTAAATCATTCATCAGCGCGTCACTGTTGTATTTGCTGACCGGGATACCGTGACCGATATAGGTTTCGATAGCTGGGAGATTCAGCGCGTACTCTTCACAGGCCAAGCTGATAGAGAATCCGCTTTGTCCCGCACGGCCCGTACGACCAATACGGTGAACGTAGTCTTCGCAGTCATCCGGCAGATCGTAGTTGAAAACGTGGGTCACGGAAGGAATGTGCAAACCGCGAGCTGCAACGTCCGTTGCCACCAGAATATCCAGATTACCCTGGGTAAATTCTTCCAGAATACGCAGACGTTTTTTCTGCGCGACGTCGCCCGTCAGTAGTCCAACGCGATGGCCGTCGGCAGCCAGATGGCCCCAGACGTCTTCGCAGCGATGCTTGGTATTTGCGAAAATAATGCAGCGGTCCGGCCACTCTTCTTCCAGCAGCGTCTGCAGCAGGCGCATTTTTTCTTCGTTGGACGGATAAAACAGTTCTTCTGTAATACGGTGGCCGGTTTTCTGTTCTGGTTCGACTTCCACATACTCGGCGTTATTCATCTGTTCAAACGCGAGTTCACGCACCCGGTAGGAGAGCGTAGCGGAAAAGAGCATGTTCAGGCGCTGTGACGCTGCGGGCATGCGGCGGAATAGCCAGCGAATGTCTTTGATGAAGCCGAGATCGTACATGCGATCGGCTTCGTCCAGCACGACAACCTGAATCGCGCCGAGATTGATATGGTTCTGTTTGGCGTAGTCGATCAGGCGACCGGTGGTGCCGATCAGAATATCAACGCCGCTTTCCAGCACTTTAAGCTGTTTGTCGTAGCCGTCGCCACCGTAGGCTAAACCTAATTTTAGCCCAGTTGCCTGAGACAGCGCTTCTGCATCAGAGTGAATCTGGACAGCCAGTTCACGGGTTGGGGCCATAATTAAAGCACGTGGCTGGTTGGTCTGACGCCCTGCATTTGCAGGGTGTGAAAGCAGATAATGGAAAGTAGACGCAAGAAAAGCCAGCGTCTTGCCGGTACCGGTTTGCGCCTGACCCGCAACATCACGCCCTGACAAAGCCAATGGCAGAGCTAACGCCTGAATAGGCGTACAGTTATGAAACCCTTTACTTTCAAGAGCTTCGATAACCTGCGGGTGCAGGGCGAAGTCGGAAAACTTCTGTTCAGTTAAGTGTGTTTTGCTCATAGTGTGGTAGAATATCAGCTAACTATTGCTTTACGAAAGCGTATCCGGTGAAATAAAGTCAACCCGTTGTTGGTTAATGCTACACCAACAAGGTAGAAATAATCCTGCGGAGTAAAATATGAGCGATAAAATAATTCACCTGACTGATGACAGCTTCGGCACGAAAGTATTGCAAGCTGAGGGCGCAATCTTGGTTGATTTCTGGGCTGAGTGGTGTGGTCCTTGCAAAATGATCGCTCCTATTCTGGATGAAATTGCCGAAGAGTTTGAAGGTAAACTGACGGTTACCAAACTGAACATCGATGAAAACCCAGCGACTGCCCCGAAATATGGTATTCGTGGTATCCCTACTCTGCTGCTGTTTAAAAACGGCGAAGTCGCTGCGACGAAAGTCGGCGCACTGTCCAAAGGGCAACTGAAAGAGTTCCTGACGGCAAATCTGTAATTAGCTGACCCCTGCGAAAGGGGATTGTCGACGGGCGCAATTGGGCAATATGTAATTCTCATATTGACTGCTTGCCGCTCGTCGGGAAGCGTGCTAGATTCTTCATCACTGCATATCGTACTTGCCTATGTTTAAGCCCTTAGGCTTAAGCCTGAAAGTTAGAGTCTAAAGCATTATTCTGTGTCTAAATCGAAAAGTCGTTGTTTTACAAAATGATCATTTTACAAAATGATTTTTTTGCAAAGTAAAGTAATTGTTTTACAACACCTTTGTGATCCGATTTAGGCAGTCTACTAGTTTTATAATACTTGGTTTTATGTGTCTTCGATCTCCTGCCGTTGATTTATGCGGATATCGTTTATGCGGATGTTGTTTTGCGCGGATGTCATGCGCTTCAGGTGTGAAACCAGACAGGAATCCGGTGGTTGAAGGCTGTTATAGAGGCACGGATGATCCTGCCATACCATTCACGTTATCGTTCGAGATTTACCCCGAGTTAAAGAACCCACCACTATGAATCTTACCGAATTAAAGAATACGCCAGTTTCTGAGTTAATTACTCTTGGCGAAAATATGGGACTGGAAAACCAGGCCCGCATGCGCAAACAGGATATTATCTTCGCTATTCTGAAACAGCATGCCAAAAGCGGCGAGGATATTTTCGGCGATGGTGTGCTGGAGATATTGCAGGATGGCTTCGGCTTTCTTCGCTCCGCAGACAGCTCCTACCTCGCAGGCCCCGATGATATCTACGTTTCTCCCAGCCAAATCCGCCGTTTTAACCTTCGCACTGGTGACACTATTTCTGGCAAAATTCGTCCGCCGAAAGAAGGTGAACGCTACTTTGCACTGCTGAAAGTTAACGAAGTCAACTACGACAAACCTGAAAATGCCCGCAACAAGATCCTGTTCGAAAACTTAACGCCGCTGCACGCAAACTCTCGTCTGCGTATGGAACGTGGTAATGGTTCGACAGAAGATCTAACGGCGCGTGTGCTGGATCTGGCTTCGCCGATCGGCCGTGGTCAACGTGGTCTGATCGTTGCACCGCCAAAAGCGGGTAAAACCATGCTGCTGCAGAACATCGCGCAGAGCATCGCTTACAACCATCCTGATTGCGTGCTGATGGTACTGCTGATTGACGAACGTCCGGAAGAAGTGACCGAGATGCAGCGTCTGGTGAAAGGCGAAGTGGTTGCGTCAACGTTTGACGAACCCGCTTCTCGTCACGTTCAGGTTGCTGAAATGGTGATCGAAAAAGCGAAGCGTCTGGTTGAGCATAAGAAAGACGTTATCATCCTGCTGGACTCTATTACTCGTCTGGCGCGTGCTTACAACACCGTGGTTCCGGCTTCGGGCAAAGTGTTGACCGGTGGTGTGGATGCTAACGCCCTGCATCGTCCGAAGCGTTTCTTCGGTGCGGCGCGTAACGTTGAGGAAGGCGGTAGCCTGACAATCATTGCCACTGCGCTGGTTGATACCGGTTCTAAGATGGATGAAGTGATTTACGAAGAATTTAAAGGTACAGGTAATATGGAACTGCACCTGGCGCGTAAAATTGCAGAAAAACGCGTGTTCCCAGCGATTGATTACAACCGTTCTGGTACGCGTAAAGAAGAACTGCTTACCACCTCTGAAGAATTGCAGAAGATGTGGATTCTACGCAAGATCATCCACCCAATGGGTGAGACCGATGCGATGGAGTTTCTCATCAACAAGTTGGCGATGACGAAAACCAACGATGAATTCTTCGATATGATGAAACGTTCATAAATCCGAGCGTTCATCTATATATACCCTAAATAATGCGAGTTGCAGGACAAAACGCTGGCGTTTTGAACAACGCAAAGCGTTGGCCCCTCAGGGCGAGGCTCAGAGATGAGTCGAGTATTGCCAACGCACATGCGGCTTGAAGTATGACGGGTATATTACGGATAACTCGGGGAACGCCACGCTGGGTCGTGGCGTTTTTTTATCCTCCGATTGGTCAGATGTGAAGGGGCTTTCTACTGGGAAGCTGCGGTTATCACGTCAATTTGTACTGGCGATCAACATGGGCGATAGGATATAAGGCGTAAACCGAGTCTATACTGAACAGCTACAGCGCAGCTGTTAACGGTGAACTTACTCACTATGAGTACCGAATTACTATTTATTTTCTTGTTTTCTCTTGGCTTTATTTTTTTTGCTCGCAGCATCGCGGGTAAAATAGGGCTTGTCGATCGTCCCAACTACCGTAAACGCCATCGGGGGCTTGTGCCTCTGGTTGGTGGTATCTCCGTGTATGCAGGTATCTGCTTTACCTACTTTATTACCGATCAATATATCCCCAATTTCCGTCTTTACCTGCTATGCGCGGGCGTGCTGGTGTTTATCGGCATGCTGGACGATCGTTTTGATATCAGCGTGAAAATTCGTGCTGTTGTGCAGGCGCTTGTCGCCGTGGTGATGATGGCGTTTGCTGGCTTGACGCTACATAGTCTGGGATACATTTTTGGCCCATGGCAGATGGGGCTGGGGCCGTTTGGCTATCTGGTCACGCTGTTTGCCGTTTGGGCGGCGATCAATGCGTTCAATATGGTGGATGGGATCGATGGGTTGCTCGGCGGGTTGTCCTGCGTCTCATTTGGGGCGATGGGCATTTTGCTGTACCTAAGTGGCCACATGAATCTGGCATTGTGGTGTTTTGCCATGATTGCGGCGACGTTGCCTTATATTTTGCTTAACCTCGGCATGTTTGGACGGCGCTACAAGGTCTTTATGGGCGATGCGGGTAGTACGATGATTGGCTTTACGGCTATCTGGCTCTTGATTCAAACGACGCAAGGCCCCCAGCACCCAATTAATCCGGTTACTGCCCTGTGGATTATCGCGATCCCATTGATTGATATGATCGCCATTATGTATCGGCGCTTGCGCAAAGGGATGAGTCCGTTCTCGCCTGACCGACAACATATCCATCATTTAATGATGCGGGCTGGTTTTTCTCCCCGCCAGGCGTTTGTGCTGATTACGCTTGCTGCCGCCTTGTTGGCTTCGGTCGGCGTGTTGGGAGAACACTTCTTTTTTATACCCGAATGGTTCATGTTGGCATTATTCTTGCTTGCATTTCTATTGTATGGCTACTGCCTGAAACGAGCATGGCGGGTCGCCCGTTTTATCAAGCGAATCAAACGGCGTATGCGGCATTCCGATGAGGAAAAGCAGTCATCCTGACCAAATAATTTTGGGGAAGTAATGAAATCAGAGAATTTGTCTACCGGGAATGCGTTGATTGATAACGAGCTGGATATCCGTGGGTTATTTCGCCTGCTGTGGCGTGGTAAGGTGTGGCCGATAGCGATTGGCCTGCTTTTTGCCGTTGTCGCACTAGGCTATTCCTATTTGGTGAAACAGGAGTGGAGCGCGACAGCGATTACCGATAAGCCGACGGTCAATATGCTGGGCGGGTATTATTCGCAGCAGCAATTCCTGCGCAACCTCGACGCCCGATCTTTTTCTACGCCTCAGCCCGAGCAACCGTCTATTTCGGCTGATGCTTATGATGAATTCATCATGCAATTAGCGGCTTACGATACTCGCCGCGATTTCTGGTTGCAGACTGACTATTATAAGCAGCGCCTAGAAGGTGATGAGAGATCGGATGCCGCTCTGTTGGATGAACTGGTCAACAATATCCAGTTTACGCCGCGTGACGATGGGAAAAAAACCAATGATTCCGTGAAGCTGGTGGCGGAAACTGCTACGGATTCCAACACGCTGCTTCGTCAGTATATGGCGTTTGCCAGCCAGCGCGCCGCTGATCACCTGAATGAAGAGATTAAGGGGGCCTGGGCGGCCAGAACCATTTTCCTGAAGTCGCAGATCAAGCGTCAGGAAGCGGTAGCAAAAGCGATTTACGACCGCGAAGTCCGCAGCGTTGAACTGGCATTGAAAATCGCTCAGCAGCAAGGTATTAGCCGTAGCCAGACGGATACGCCAACAGATGAAATCCCCGCATCGGAAATGTTCCTGCTCGGCAGGCCGATGCTTCAAGCCCGACTGGAAACGTTGCAGACCAGCGGCCCGCACTATGAACTGGATTACGATCAAAATCGCGCGATGTTGGCGACGCTGAACGTCGGCCTAACGCTTGAGGGCAGTTTCCAGACATATCGTTATTTGCGTACGCCGGAAGAACCGGTGAAGCGTGACAGCCCACGTCGGGCATTCCTGATGGTGATGTGGGGGGCGATTGGCGCGCTAGTGGGTGCGGGTGTTGCCTTGGCTCGTCGTCCGCGCTAACCAGTTTGCTGATGTTCAGTGAGCGCCTGCGTCTAACCTGATTAAAGAGATTCAATGTGAAAGTATTGACTGTTTTCGGCACCCGGCCGGAAGCCATAAAAATGGCGCCGCTGGTTCATGCCTTGGCTCAGGATGGAGCCTTTGAATCGAGAATTTGCGTAACAGCCCAGCACCGGGAGATGCTGGATCAGGTGCTGCGTTTGTTCGATATTACGCCGGATTACGATCTGGATATTATGCGACCGGGACAGGGACTCAGTGAGATATCCTGCCGGATTTTATCAGGACTGGAGCCCGTTATGACGGAGTTCAAACCGGATCTGGTGTTGGTGCACGGCGATACCACCACGACGTTGGCAACCAGTCTGGCGGCTTTTTATCAGCGTATTCCCGTCGGTCACGTAGAAGCGGGATTACGTACTGGCAATTTGTACTCGCCCTGGCCGGAAGAGGCTAACCGCAAATTGACCGGGCATTTGGCGATGTACCATTTCGCCCCGACGGAAAACTCTCGCCAAAATTTACTGCGTGAGCATCTGTCTGATCGGCATATTTTTGTGACGGGTAATACAGTCATTGATGCGCTGTTCTGGGTGCGCGATCGTATTCTCGGGGATGCCTCGCTACGTCGCAACCTCGACGAGAAATATGCCTTTTTAGACGATAACAAGAAGCTGATTCTGGTGACTGGACACCGACGCGAAAGTTTTGGCGGCGGTTTTGAACGTATTTGCAACGCGCTGGCGGATATTGCCCGCCGACATCCTGACGTGCAAATTGTGTATCCGGTTCATCTGAATCCTAACGTCAGCGAGCCCGTGAATCGTATCCTGAGCAGCATTGATAATGTGATGCTGATTGCGCCGCAGGACTATCTGCCTTTCGTGTATCTGATGAATCGTTCTTACATGATTTTGACCGACTCTGGCGGCATTCAGGAAGAAGCCCCGTCATTAGGCAAGCCTGTATTGGTGATGCGTGATACGACAGAGCGGCCGGAGGCGGTGGAAGCCGGTACGGTCAAGCTGGTGGGTACGGAAGTGGCGAGCATTGTCGATGCGGTATCTATGCTGTTGACGGATGAAGAGGCGTATCAGGCAATGAGTCGAGCCCATAATCCTTATGGCGATGGACAAGCCTGTCAACGCATCGTTGATGCTTTAAAAAATCGCCAGGAGCGATTTTAAACGCCGTCCCGCGGCGGCCCGATTTACAGAATGCAAACGGTGATAATGGAATAGAAGAGTAAAGCGTTTGCGCCAGGGACAAAAACGTCAGGAACGTTTTTGAACGTCGCTAGCGACGGCCCTGAAAGGGTGAATCTCAGAGATGAGATTCATATTCGCGCAAGCCGAGCGTACAGGGATGTATTCACAGCGTCTTTACGATCTATCCATTATCACCGCTCAATGCATCTCTCAGTATCCGAGAAATAATTATGGTGACACTATGAGCTTTACTACCATTTCCGTAATCGGTTTGGGCTACATCGGTTTACCCACCGCCGCGGCGTTTGCGTCGCGCCAGAAAAAAGTCATCGGTATCGATGTGAACAAACTGGCGGTCGAAACCATTAATCGCGGCGAAATCCATATCGTCGAGCCCGATCTGGATGCGTTGGTCAACGTGGCAGTGGAAAAGGGTTACCTCCAGGCGATGACAAAGCCTGTGCCAGCCGATGCGTTCCTGATTGCCGTTCCTACCCCTTTCAAAGGCGATCACGAACCCGATCTGGCCTATGTTCAGGCGGCTGCGGCGTCCATCGCGCCTGTGCTGAAGAAAGGCGATCTGGTGATTCTGGAGTCGACATCCCCGGTGGGCGCGACCGAGCAAATGGCCGAGTGGCTAGCCGACGCGCGCGCGGATTTGACGTTTCCGCAGCAGGTGGGGGAAACGGCGGATATCAATATTGCCTATTGTCCAGAACGTGTGCTGCCGGGACAGGTTGTGGTCGAGCTGATTAAAAACGATCGCGTGATTGGCGGCATGACCCCAGTGTGCTCTGCTCGCGCCAGTGAACTGTACAAAATCTTTCTTGAAGGTGAGTGTGTGGTGACTAACTCCCGCACCGCCGAAATGTGCAAGCTGACGGAAAACAGCTTCCGTGACGTCAATATTGCTTTTGCCAATGAGCTCTCGCTGATTTGTGCCGAACAAAACATTAACGTATGGGAACTTATCCGATTGGCAAACCGCCATCCCCGCGTCAATATCCTGCAACCTGGCCCTGGCGTCGGCGGACACTGCATTGCGGTCGACCCCTGGTTCATCGTGGCGCAGAATCCGCAGCAGGCCCGGTTGATTCATACCGCCAGATTGGTGAACGATGGCAAACCGCTCTGGGTGGTGGATCGCGTAAAAGCAGCCGTGGCGGATTATCTGGCGCAAACGGATAAACGCGCGAGCGAGGTTACGGTGGCCTGCTTTGGGCTGGCGTTCAAGCCCGATATTGACGATCTGCGTGAAAGCCCTGCGGTGGGTATCACGTCCATGATTGCACAGTGGAATACTGGCGTGACGTTAGCCGTCGAACCGAATGTCAAACACCTGCCGTCCGTGTTGGCCGGACAGGTAAAGCTGGTCGATACCGGCCGTGCATTAAAAGAAGCCGATGTGCTGGTCATGTTGGTTGATCACCGTCAGTTTAAAGTGATTAACCCAGAAGATGTGAAACAACAGTGGGTTATTGATACCAAAGGAGTATGGCGTTGAAACGTATTTTAATTACCGGTGGTGCAGGATTTATTGGTTCGGCGTTGGTCAGATACATTCTGACGGAAACGCAGGACAGCGTCGTTGTTGTTGATAAGCTGACCTATGCGGGCAACCTGTCATCGCTGGCTCCCGTTGCTGATAGCTCACGCTTCGCGTTCGAGCAGGTGGATATCTGCGATCGTGCTGAATTGGACCGTGTCTTTACGGCTTACCAGCCTGCGCTAGTGATGCATCTGGCGGCAGAAAGCCACGTCGATCGCTCTATCGATGGCCCTGCGGCGTTTATCGAAACCAATATTGTCGGCACCTATACCATGCTGGAAGCGGCACGCCACTACTGGCAGAACCTGGCTGATGCCGATAAGCGTGCGTTCCGTTTTCACCATATCTCCACCGATGAAGTGTTTGGTGACCTGCACGGGACGGACGATCTGTTTACAGAAACCACGCCTTATGCACCAAGTAGCCCTTATTCCGCATCGAAAGCCTCCAGCGACCACCTTGTTCGCGCCTGGCTGCGCACCTACGGGTTCCCGACGGTTATCACCAACTGCTCGAATAACTACGGTCCTTACCATTTCCCTGAGAAGCTGATTCCGCTGGTGATCCTGAATGCGGTCGCGGGCAAACCGTTACCGGTTTACGGTGACGGTGCGCAAATCCGCGATTGGCTGTTTGTCGAAGATCACGCTCGCGCACTGTACAAAGTGGTGACAGAAGGCGAAATCGGCGAAACGTACAACATCGGCGGCCACAACGAACGGAAAAACATTGAAGTCGTGCAGACCATTTGTGCGTTGCTAGAAGAACTGGCGCCGAAGAAACCCGCTGGTGTGGAACATTACCGCGATCTCATCACCTACGTGAAAGACCGCCCCGGTCACGATATGCGTTACGCGATCGATGCCGGGAAAATTGAACGTGAGCTGGGCTGGCGTCCAGAAGAAACGTTTGAGACGGGCATGAGAAAAACCGTCAGTTGGTATCTGAATAATGAAAAATGGTGGCGCAGCGTGCAGGATGGTTCTTATACCGGCGAACGTTTAGGGTTGAGCGACTAAACCTACCCTGTGGCAGAAGTTGGAAAAGCAGAAGTTGGAAAACCAGATGGCGGAAAAGAAAGGAGCGACACAATGCCCCATCCGATATCAGTAGGAAAGGGGAGGATTCGCGCCACGGTTGAACCGCTGGCCTGGGAGAGTGAATTCTTCCAGATGAACAGCGGGAAACTGAATTTTTCGCCTTCTGCACCTGCGTTGACGCTCGATGCACTGAATGCATTGACGCTGACGCAGGCCAAAATTGCGGCGGACAATCTGGTGCTGGCAGATGCGCTTGCCGATCTTGGTTTTCGGTTGGTGGAAGGCGAGGTCGATCTCAGTCTGTCGCTGGAACGGGAAAGGGTAGTGACGCTGCTACCGCGTTGGCGTGAAGCTACGCTCGACGATATCCCTGCACTGAGGGATGCGGCGTCACGTGTTTTTGCACTGAGCCGTTTTCGTTCTCCGTGGTATCAGCTGCAGGATAGCGGACGTTTCTATGCGCAGTGGATTGAAAACGCCGTACGCGGTACGTTCGACCACTGCTGTTTACTGGCGGAAGATGCCGCTGGCAATCTGCAAGGATGGGTCACGCTACGTAGAATGGATGACACGGATGCCCGTATCGGGCTACTGGGCGTCTGGCCGGGTGTTACGGTACGGGGCATCGGTTCACAACTGATGGTGCTGGCGGAAATGTGGTGTCGACAACAAGGGTTGGTACGTCTTCGGGTCGCGACACAGGTTAGCAACGTAGCGGCGCTTCGTCTTTATCTTCGCCGTGGAGCCATGATTGAGAGCACGGCGTATTGGTTATACAGGTGATCACATGATTCCATTTAACGCGCCACCGATTGTCGGGACGGAACTGGATTATATGCAGGCTGCCATGAGCAGCGGTAAATTGTGTGGCGATGGGGGATTTACCCGCCGTTGTCAGCAGTGGCTGGAACATTATTCCGGCAGTAAAAAAGTCCTGCTCACGCCTTCCTGCACCGCTTCGTTGGAGATGGCTGCGATATTGCTCGACGTTAAGCCCGGCGATGAAGTGATCATGCCGAGCTATACCTTCGTTTCTACCGCCAACGCCTTTGTGCTGCGCGGTGCGAAGATCGTGTTTGTCGATATCCGCCCAGATACCATGAATATCGATGAGACGAAAATCGAAGCGGCAATTACGGAAAAGACGCGCATTATCGTACCGGTTCACTATGCCGGCGTGGCCTGCGAGATGGACGCGATTATGGCACTGGCGAAGAAATACGATTTATATGTCGTGGAAGATGCCGCGCAGGGCGTGATGTCCAGCTACAAAGGCCGCGCTCTGGGCGCTATCGGCCATATTGGCTGCTTCAGTTTTCACGAAACCAAGAACTACACCTCGGGCGGCGAGGGCGGCGCCACGCTGATTAATGACGCAAGGCTGGTGGAGCGTGCGGAAATTATCCGTGAAAAAGGCACTAACCGCAGCCAGTTTTTCCGTGGGCAAGTGGATAAATACACTTGGCGTGATATCGGTTCAAGCTACCTGATGGCGGATATTCAGGCTGCCTATCTTTGGGGACAGTTGGAAGCGGCGCGGCCGATCAACGAACGTCGTCTGAAACTGTGGCAGAACTACTACGTGGCATTCAAATCGCTGGCCGATGCCGGGCGTATTACCCTGCCGACCGTGCCTGCCAATGGGATTTACAACGCGCACATGTTTTATATCAAACTCAGCTCGCAGGATGATCGCAGTGCCTTTATCAATTACATGAAAGAAGCCGAAATTATGACGGTCTTTCATTATATTCCGCTACACAGTTGCCCAGCCGGTCTAAACTTCGGTCGTTTCTCTGGTGAAGATCGTTACACCACGCAGGAAAGCGAACGGTTGGTGCGTTTACCGCTGTTCTACAACCTGTCAGACGTCAATCAGCGGACGGTGATTAATACCATTCTGAGCTTCTTCTCCTGATATGTCGTTGGCGAAAGCATCGATATGGACGGCCGGTTCCACGCTGATAAAAATCGGCGCAGGGCTGGTTGTTGTCAAACTGCTGGCGGTCGCTTTTGGCCCCAGCGGCGTGGGGATGGCAGGTAATTTCCGCCAGCTTATTACGGTGTTGGGCGTGTTAGCCGGTGCAGGGATCTTCAACGGCGTCACTAAATACGTGGCGGAGTATCAGCAACAGCCGGAACGGCTGAGGCCTCTGCTCGGTACGTCTGTCACGCTGGTGCTGGGCTTCTCCACGCTGCTGGCGATTCTCTTTTTGGCGGCCGCAACGCCTATCGCTAATCTGCTATTTGGGCATGACGACTATCGCGATGTGTTGCGGGCGCTGGCGTTTATCCAAATGGGTATCGCCTACGCCAACCTATGTCTGGCGATCCTCAAAGGCTATCGGGATGCGATAGGCAACGCGCTGGCCGTCATCGGTGGCAGCCTGATCGGGCTGGTGGCCTTTTGGCTCTGCCTGCAACTGGGTGGCTATGTTGGTGCGTTGGCAGGGCTGGCGCTGGTGCCTGCGCTGCTGGTGATTCCGGCAGGAATCATGCTATTGCGGCGTACGCCGCTGGCGCTGACATCGCTAAAACCCGCGTGGGATCGTGCGATTGCCGGACAGTTGGGCAAATTTACGCTGATGGCGTTAATGACGGCGGTGACGCTGCCCGTTGCGTACATCATGATGCGTAACCTGCTGGCGGCACATTACAGCTGGGATGAAGTAGGTATTTGGCAGGGCGTCAGCAGTATTTCCGATGCTTACCTGCAATTCATTACCGCCTCCTTTACCGTGTATTTGTTGCCGACACTCTCGCGTCTGACGGATAAAGCTGCGTTGGCGCAGGAGATTGTTCGCTCGCTGAAATTTGTGTTGCCCGTCGTGGCAGGCGTCAGCTTTTGTGTGTGGCTGCTGCGAGATTTTGCCATCTGGCTGCTGTTCTCCAGCGAGTTCACGGCAATGAGAGATCTTTTCGTTTGGCAATTGGTAGGCGATGTAATGAAAGTGGGCGCTTACGTCTTTGGCTATCTGGTCATTGCGAAAGCGGCGCTGCGCTTTTATCTGCTCACGGAAGTGAGCCAGTTTCTCCTGCTGACTGGGTTTTCCCACTGGTTGATTCCGCTTTATGGCGCACAAGGTGCGGCGCAGGCCTATATGGCAACCTACCTGGTCTATTTTTTGCTTTGTTGTGGCGTATTCATTATTTACCGTAGGCGAGCATGACGACACTGATTCATGTATTGGGATCTGACATCCCGCATCATAACCAGACCGTTTTACGTTTTTTTAACGACGTACTGGCGACGGAACTCCCCGAGCAGCAGATTCGGCATTTCATCGTGGCGTCCCGCGACGGTATTTCATCGGCCGATTTCCCCGCGCTGCGTATCGAAACCTGCGTGGATAAGAAAACGCTGGCTGAGGCAGTCATCGCCAGAGCCAAAGCGAACCGCAAGATGCGCTTTTTCCTGCATGGGCAGTTTAATCCCACGCTGTGGCTGGCGTTGCTGAGCGGAAAAATCAAGTCTGAACAGGTTTACTGGCACGTGTGGGGCGCGGATTTGTATGAAGAGGCGAGCAGCCTGAAATATCGCCTGTTTTATCTGCTGCGGCGTATGGCGCAAAAGCGTGTTGGACACGTGTTTGCCACATGTGGCGATTTGGCGTGGTATCAGCAGCGTTCACCTCGCGTGCCGACGTCATTGCTGTACTTCCCAACGCGAATGGATCCAGCGCTAACGGGCATGCAGGTGGATAAACCGCTGGCAGGGCCGATGACGATTCTGGTCGGCAATTCTGGAGATCGCACCAATCGCCATCAGGCAGCGCTGCGGGCGATTCACAAGCAGTTCGGGAAAAATGTGCGGGTGATTGTGCCGATGGGCTACCCCGCGAATAACGCGTCCTACATCGCACAGGTGGAAAAGGACGGTTTGGCGCTGTTCGGCGTGAAAAATTTCCAACTGTTAAAAGACCAACTGGCGTTTGATGATTATCTCAACATGCTGCGCACTTGCGATTTGGGCTATTTTATTTTCGATCGCCAGCAGGGAATCGGGACGTTATGTCTGCTGATTCAGTTTGGCGTGCCGTTCGTGATCAGCCGACAAAATCCGTTCTGGCAGGATCTGACGGAACAAGGGCTGCCCGTGTTGTTTTACGGTGATGAATTGGATGAGGCGCTGGTGCGTGAAGCGCAGCGCCAACTGGCATCAGTGGATAAGCACCAGATTGCGTTCTTTAATCCCAATTATCTGCAAGGCTGGCGCGACGCGCTGGCATTGGCGACGGGAGAACCAACATGACGCTGGGGCAATTTGGTGGGCTGTTTGTCGTCTACCTGATTTCAGTCATCTTTATCCTGAACCTGACCTGGATGGAGTTCCGGCGGGTACGTTTTAATTTTAACGTGCTGTTTTCCCTGCTCTATTTGTTGACGTTCTATTTTGGTTTTCCGTTTACCTGCGTGCTAGTGTTCCGGTTTGGTGTTGAAGTGGTTCCCGTGCAGTTCCTGCTTCAGGCGATGCTGTCTGCGACGGCGTTCTACGCGATCTATTACGTCAGCTATAAGACGCGGTTACGCCAGAAAGCCTCCGCGCCGCGTGCGCCACTCCTGACGGTGAACCGGGTGGAAGCCAATCTGACCTGGCTGCTGTTGGCGTTGATTGCGGTCGCCACCGTCGGTATTTTCTTCCTCAACAATGGCTTCTTGTTGTTTAAGCTGCGTTCTTACAGCCAGATATTTTCCAGCGATGTATCCGGCGTGGCGTTGAAGCGCTTCTTCTACTTCTTTATTCCGGCGATGCTGGTGGTGTATTTCCTGCGCCAGACGCAGCGTGCATGGCTACTGTTCCTCATCGGAACGGTCGCGTTCGGGATGCTGACGTATGTGATTGTTGGCGGAACGCGTGCGAATGTGATTATCGCCTTCGCCCTATTTCTGTTTATTGGCATTGTGCGCGGCTGGATTACGCTCTGGATGCTGGTGGCGGCTGGTGCGTTCGGGATTGTCGGGATGTTCTGGCTGGCACTGAAGCGCTATGGGTTGGACGTCAGCGGTGATTACGCCTTTTATACGTTCCTCTATTTAACCCGTGACACCTTCTCGCCCTGGGAAAATCTGGCGCTGCTGTGGCAGAACTACGACAAGATTGAATTCCAGGGACTGGCACCGATTGCCCGTGATTTCTACGTCTTTATTCCCTCCTGGCTATGGCCGGATCGTCCGAATCTGGTGTTAAACAGTGCGAACTATTTCACCTGGGAAGTGTTGAATAACCACTCTGGGCTGGCAATCTCCCCCACGCTGTTGGGCTCACTGGTAGTGATGGGGGGCGTGCTGTTTATCCCGCTCGGCGCGATTGCCGTAGGGTTGGTTATCAAGTGGTTCGACTGGGTGTACGAGTTAGGGAAGAACGACAGCAATCGCTATAAGGCCGCTATTTTGCAGGCGTTCTGCTTCGGGGCGGTGTTCAATATTATTGTGCTGACGCGTGAAGGCGTCGATTCTTTTGTTTCGCGTGTGGTGTTTTTCTGTCTGGTTTTCGGCCTGTGCTTGCTCGTTGCCAAGCTGCTCTATTGGCTGCTGGAAAGCGCCGGACTCATCCGGCAGCGTCTGATGCGTAGGCGAGCCACGCCGATCGCGCCGACACCCAACACCGTGGAGCCTGTGATAACGGAGCAGGTATGACAGCGTTAAAAACCACAGAGACCATTCCTCTGTATACCATTCGTGGTTTGCCCATTCACGGCTTTCGCAATATGGCGCAGTTTGTTGATTACCTGTTTACGGGCGAGCGGGTTGAAACAGGCACGCTCGTCGCGATTAATGCTGAGAAAGTGCTGACGGCGGAAAAAGACGTCGCGCTGCGAGCGTTGCTCGATCGCGCTGAGTACAAGTATGCGGACGGCATCAGCATCGTGCGCTCCATTCGGCGCAAATACCCGCAGGCTGACGTCACGCGGATTGCAGGCGCTGATCTGTGGGAAGTGCTAATGGCACGAGCGGGCAAGGAGGGAACGCCGGTTTTTCTGGTGGGCGGCAAACCTGATGTGTTGTCACAAACGGAAACGAAGCTGCGGGCGCAGTGGAACGTGAATATTGTCGGCAGTCAGGATGGCTATTTTACGCCAGAGCAGCGCGATGCCCTGTTCGAACGTATCCGCGCTAGCGGTGCGCAAATTGTTACCGTCGCGATGGGGTCGCCACGACAGGAAATCCTGATGCGTGATTGTCGTCACCACTATCCTGATGCGTTGTATATGGGCGTGGGTGGTACCTACGACGTCTTTACCGGGCATGTGAAGCGCGCCCCGCTGGTGTGGCAAAATTTAGGACTGGAATGGCTGTATCGCTTGCTGTTCCAGCCGAGCCGTATTTTTAGGCAGCTTAGGCTGTTGAAATATGTTGCCTACCACTACAGCGGTCGCCTGTAGGTTCTTTAATATCGATACGCGATGTCTTTACTGGTTGGTGTCGCGTTTTTAGCCGTGGTTTAGCTGTGTTATTTAGCTTGGAATGAGCAAATCATAATCAAACGCATCATTTCGATAAAAAAGCACTAGACAGCCAGTCACTAAGCCCGTAATATCCCGCCCCGCAACGGCGCTAAGCGCCCGTAGCTCAGCTGGATAGAGCGCTGCCCTCCGGAGGCAGAGGTCTCAGGTTCGAATCCTGTCGGGCGCACCATTATATTCTGTATGAAGTATGTTGTGTGCAAGAGCTGCGGTGGTAGACCTTCTTTTCGTAAAGAAAGTATCCCGTAAAAAGGAAGTACTGCGTAATAAGTCGTTGATGTAAAGTGTGGTGATGGTGGCTATAGCTCAGTTGGTAGAGCCCTGGATTGTGATTCCAGTTGTCGTGGGTTCGAGTCCCATTAGCCACCCCAGATTTTGCAGTTATAAATTATAGTAGTTGATTGACAGTTTGTGAGTTATGCGAAGGTGGCGGAATTGGTAGACGCGCTAGCTTCAGGTGTTAGTGTTCTTACGGACGTGAGGGTTCAAGTCCCTCTCTTCGCACCACACACAAACGAGAACATCAGTGATGTTCAAAAAAGCAGTACATTCGGCGAGTAGCGCAGCTTGGTAGCGCAACTGGTTTGGGACCAGTGGGTCGGAGGTTCGAATCCTCTCTCGCCGACCAATTACAAAGAAAAGCACATCGAAAGATGTGCTTTTTTTTCGTCTGCAATTTGCCTTCTCTGGCGAAAGTCTTGCCGGATTTATCAACCCGACAAGACGTTGTGGTTCCCTGCGATATAGCGTGCTACAGCGCGTAATGCACTGGCGCTAGCGCGCTGCTATCGATACTTTCTCGCATTGATTTTAGTGCGGTATCAAAAGGACACAGTGTGCCTTTTTCTGTCTTCTGGCAGCCCTGAGAGGTAAATTCCTCTTTCAGTAACGGCTGCCGATCGTCAAGCGGCGTCAGTGAACGAATCTGATCCAACGATTGCGTCTGGAAATAGATACGCAAAAAACGCTGCTGAGTGGTGGTATCGCGCCAGCGTTCGAACACCAGGCTGCCCGCGGGCGGAATGTTATCGGCGGTATCGCCGGGTAGCTGCCAATGAAACTGCAACAGTGTGCGTAGATAGGCGATATTGGTATCGTGAGCGACATACAGCAAGTAAGGGACGGCTGGTGGCTCGCCTTGTGTGGGGTCCTGTTCTGCTGGCGTTCCCTGCGCGAGTGCTTGTGCGATTTGCTGCATGAATAGCGAGCCACCGCGCTGTGCGATATAGGGCACATCATTGGTGAAGTCGTATTTAGCGGTCATCGGGGCCATCAGCGGGACGAGATCCTGTGTGTTGCGGACATGACCAAAGGCAACTTGTGCCAGTGGCAAGTTTTCGCTGTACTCCAGCAGGAAAACCTCGCTCATATTTGCCAGCGTATTCAGGCCGCTGATAGAAATCGAACCGTCTTTATCCTGTTTTATCGCCCACGGTTTATCAAACACCGGGCAGGGTTTGTCTGCTTCGCATACGACCTGTTTTAACAGCTCGATGCTGGGTTTAAGACGCTGATAGGCGATATCCAAATCACCTCCCATGGCTTTCAGTACCTCAGCCTTTGCTCGTTCGGGGTCAAGCGTGCCAATCCCCATTTTATCCCCGTGGAACAGCGGATCCTGCTTCTCATCCTCAACGGCATGCGTCGCAACGCCGCAGCCCGGAAACATGCCGTCCATATAGGCTTGTGCGGTTGCGCGGGTGCGTTGTAGCGGACTGGCGAGCACATAAATCTGCTGTTCCGTTGGGCAACCTGACGCGAACAGATGCTGTTGACGATAGTATTCACCCTCGTAGCGGCCTTTTAATACAGTGGCGGCATAGCCATGCCCGGTTAATTCACCTTCCCGCGTGACCCACTGAGGCCACTGTCGTGCCGTGCCGGATTCCAGTGCCACCGTGTTAGATTCTGTTGGAGGACGTACGCCATGACGGCTGATTTCAACGACCTTTTCCAGAAGATAGCGATCCTGAGCCAGGGCCTGAGTAGAGAAGGCTGAAATAATGATCATGGTAATCAATAAGCTACGGAGAGTACGTAATGTCGTGTGGTAAAGCATGATAATCCTTCGTCAGCGGTCATACGGATAAGGAGTTTCATTGTAGGTGGGAAAAAGTGACAAGCCGGTTTTTCAGCAGGGAAGAGAGTGTTAGCGAACATTTCTACATGCATAGTTTGCAATCAAACTTTTTGATCTAAGATAGATCCCGAAGGTATAAAGCGCATAATTTCCGCATGTTATATTTTTAAAAATTAAAAAGACGATATAAATCCCCGCCTGATAAATCCAACACTAACGAGTTAATTATGGCATCACATCTTATTGATTTTCTTCTTATAGGGAATAACTTTGGCACGCCTGAAATGCGCGGCGTATGGTCCGAGCATAACCGCCTGACTAAACAGGTCGAAGTAGAAGTTGCCCTGGCGCTTGCCGAGGGTGAACTGGGTGTCATTCCGCTGGATGCGGCAAAAACCATTGCAGAAAACGCTGACGCAAGCGCGCTTAACGTTGAAGAGATTGCCAAAGATGCCGCGCGTATGAAGCACTCTCTGATGCCGACAATTGCCGCGATTCAGAAACAGTGTGGTGCCGCGGGTGAGTTTATTCACTATGGCGTGACCACGCAGGACATCGTTGATACCGCGACAGTGTTACAGCTGAAACAATCTTTTGATATTGTCGTCAGAGATACACAACTGCTGGCCGTTGAGTTGAAACGTCTGGCAAAGAAACACCAGCATACGCTGATGGCCGGTCGTACCCACGGTATGCAGGCGCTGCCTACCACGTTTGGCTTCAAACTGGCCGTCTGGCTGGATGAATTTATCCGTCACCTTGAACGTCTGGGTGAAATCAAAGAACGTGTTTTGGTTGGCAACATCAACGGTGCGATTTGCACCTATGCCTCTTTTGGCGAGAAAGGGCCGGAAATCGAGCGTCTGACGCTGGATAAGCTGGGGCTGAATACGCCGAATATCGGCTGGCAGTCTGCCCGCGATCGCTTCTCTGAATATGCTTCTGTTACGGTTCTGATCAGCGGTACGCTGGGCAAAATCGGCAACGAGCTGTACAACCTGATGCGCACCGAGATTAACGAAATCGAAGAGCCGTTCTCCGAAGGGAAAATCGGTTCTACTACGATGCCGCATAAACGCAATCCAGCTGCGCTGGAAGGGCTGGCGAGCCTGACTGCTCCGCTGTTTAAGAGCGCTGCGTTGATTCATGAATCCATGAAAGTTGAGCATGAGCGTGATGCGATGAGCTGGCGTGCGGAGTGGATTGCGCTGCCGGAAATCAATATCTATCTGTCCGCTCAGCTTCAGAATGCGCTTGGCATTCTGCGTGGCATGTCCGTCAACGAGAAGCAGATGCTGGCGAACCTCGATCTGCAAAACGGCCTGCTGCTGTCTGAAAAAGTGATGTTCGAGATTGGTAAACGTCTCGGCAAGCAAACTGCTCACCATCTGGTCTATGAATGCTCAATGCAGGCATTCGAGCAAAATCAGTCCTTTAAATCGGTGCTGCTGGCGCATCCAGTGCTTTCTGAACAGGTGACCGCCGCCGATCTGGATGAATGGCTGAATCCGGCTAACTACGTTGGCAGTGCGCCGCAGAAGGTTGATGACGTGATTCGCTATGCAGATAACTCCGGCCTGCTGCCAGCATAAGGTGACACCATGAGTATCGTATTTCGTCAGGCCACGCTTGCGGATGATGAAACTTTTCTGGCGCTGGCGCTGGCGGCATTTGAGCCGATTCGCCAACTGGGTATCAACTTTTCCGCCGCCCATGCAGATATCGACATGGTCCGTACGCATATTGCCTCACACGGCGTTTATGTGATGGAAAAAGACGGTGAGATGGTGTCGTCATTTACCATCCGCTATCCGTGGGGACCGGAGCCGGGCCCGTTCGGTCTACCTCATCTGGGCTGGTTTGCAACGCACCCTGGCTATAAAAAGCAGGGACTGGGTAAGCAAATGATGAGCTGGCTGGAGGAAGAAATTCTGATTAACCAGCTCAAAGCCCCTGCGGTGTCGCTTGGCACCGCGCAAAACCATCCGTGGCTGATTGAGATGTACAGAAATTATGGTTTCAAGGAAGTCGGGCAGACGAATCTGGGAAAAGGACACCTGACAATCTGGATGGAAAAAATCCTTGATAACCCATTGTATGACCAGTGGAAAGATAAAAAATCAAAAAGAGAGGCAGTAAAATGATGAAAAAAGTAACGTTGTCTGTTCTGGCGCTGACGACAGCCTTTCTTGTAGCTGGCTGTGACTCTGGGAAGAGCGGCTCTGAGCAGGAAAAAGTACTGAAAGTGGGTTCAACAGGTCAAAGTTATCCAAGCGGCTTCAAGCAAGATAACAAGTTGGTTGGGTTTGACGTTGAAGTGACGGAAACCATCGCGAAAGATCTGAACTATAAAGTTGAGTGGGTTACCGCCGATTTCAGCGGCCTTATGGGGCAGTTGGAAGCGAAAAAGCTGGATACTGTGGCGAACGTGGTAGCCATTACTCCAGCGCGTCAGGAAAAATACAATTTTGCTCAACCGTATAGCTTCTACGGCAGCCAGATTGTGACGCACAAAGACAACGCGGACATTAATACACTGGCTGACCTGAAAGGGAAGACGGTTGCTGGGGTTCTGGGTTCCAACCACGTCAACAACCTGAAAAAAGCGTTTGCCGACGGCAGCGTGAATATTCGCACCTATGAAACACGCGATGGCGCGATGAACGATGCGCTGTCTAAACGTGTTGAAGGCTACGTGAATTCACGTCCGATTCTGTTGGCAGAAATCAATAAGCGTAACCTGCCGTTCAAACTGGTCGGCGAGCCGCTGGTGATTGAAGAAGTGAGCTTCCCGTTCCATAAGGACGAGAAAGGTGATGCGCTGCGTAAGCAGTTCGATGCAGAGTTAACGAAAATGCGTGCAGATGGACGCCTGAAAGCGATCTCCGAAAAATATTTTGGTGAGGACATCTCTGTTCCACCGAAAAAGTAACGTTATTGCCGCTTGTCGGTTGACTTATCACCTTCTCCACCGGCGCAGTATGGCCGGTGGAAGCATTAATGGTATGACTCATGAATGTCGATCTTGCCTACCTGTTAAAAGTGTTTCCTCAGGTATTAATGTATTTGCCGACCACGCTGTTCCTTGCCGTGGTTTCGATGTTTTTTGCTATGGTTCTCGGCCTGATACTGGCGTTAGTCCGTGAAAGCAAGATCGTCGTGGTCGTAAAAATCGTCGAACTGTATATCTCGCTGTTCCGCGGTATTCCGTCGCTGGTTCAGCTGTTTATCATCTACTTCGGCTTGCCGCAGCTATTCCCCGGCTTATCCAATCTGGATGCGATGACGGCCGCGATTATCGGCTTTAGCCTGAAAACATCCGCCTATATGGCTGAGATTTTCCGCGCGGGCTTGGCCTCGGTGGATTTCGGCCAGACGGAAGCGGGCCTATCCATTGGCATGAGTAAAGCGCAAGTTTATCGCCGCATTGTGTTGCCTCAGGCCATGCTGAATGCGCTGCCCGCAACGGGGAACACCTTCATTTCCCTGATTAAAGATACTTCGGTGGCCTTTGCGCTGGGCGTCTCCGAACTGTTCGCGGAAGGCAAAATGATTGCTGCTGAATCTCTGCGTTTCTTTGAGACCTTCCTGGTTGTCGGTCTGATTTACTGGATGGTGATTGTGGTTTACGCCTGGCTGCAAAAGCAGTTGGAGAAGAAACTGAATCACTCGCTACAGCGATAAGGGGCTGACATGATCAGTGTAAAGAATCTTTCTAAACGCTTTGGCGATCAGGTGGTGTTAGACAACATTAGTCTGGATATCGCGAAAGGCGAAGTCGTGGCGATTATCGGTCCATCGGGTTCAGGTAAATCCACGCTGCTGCGCTGTCTGAACCTGCTGGAAACGCCAGAGTCGGGTACGATCGAAATTGGCGAACAAACGCTGGATACGCGCCGTTACTCCGCTAAAGAGGCCTATGCGCTGCGCCGCCAGACGGCGATGGTATTCCAGAGTTACAACCTGTTTAAGAACAAAACAGCGCTGCAGAATGTGACGGAAGCGCTGATTGTCGTGAAAAAAATGCCGAAGAAGCAGGCGGATGAAATTGGTCTGGCGCTGCTGGAGCAGGTCGGTCTGCTGCCGCAGGCGGCACAATATCCGGTGACGCTGTCCGGCGGACAGCAACAGCGCGTGAGTATTGCGCGTGCGCTGGCGGTGGATCCGAAGGCGATTTTGTTTGATGAACCGACCTCGGCGCTGGATCCGGAAAGGGTACACGAAGTGCTTCAGGTGATTCAGAAGCTGGCGAAAAACGACACCACGATGGTGATCGTCACCCATGAAATGCAGTTTGCGAAAGAAGTGGCTGATCGCGTGATCTTCATGGCGGACGGGCACATCGTTGAGGAAGGCCCGGCGGAGCAGGTGATTAGCTTCTCGGACAATCCGCAAACCCAGCGTTTCCTGCGTCAGTTGACCAAGCTGCCTGAGCCGCTTGAGTACGATATTTAACGCATACGTAGATACACCTGCACGCCTGAACAAGGCAGCCCTGTCAGGCAGGGCACGATAATGTGGAGCAAGTATTCATGAAAACAGCATCTCAGCACGAGCCTCTGGCTCAGTTTATTCAGGCGTTTCGCCACGATTTACACCGCCATCCTGAACTGTCGAATCAGGAGTTCGAAACTACGAAGAAGATTCGTGCGGTATTGGAAAAAGAGGGGATTCGCATCCTCGACCTGCCGTTGAAAACCGGTCTGGTTGCTGAAGTCGGCGGCCTTCAGGATGGTCCACTGGTCGTGGTACGTTCTGATATCGATGCCCTGCCGATTGAAGAAGAGTCTGGCGTAGAATTCACGTCGCTCAACAAAGGCGTGATGCACGCCTGCGGTCATGATTTTCACTCTTCCGCGGCGCTGGGCGCTGCGATTCTGCTGAAAAAAATTGAGCCGGAGCTGAAAGGCACGGTGCGAATTTTGTTCCAGGCTGCTGAAGAGACAGGATTGGGCGCGCCGGAAGTCATCGCCGTTGGTGCGTTGGACAATGCGGTAGCGATTTTTGGCATTCACAACGATCCGACGCTGCCGGTTGGCGTCATCGGTGGGAAAGACGGCGCATTGACGGCGGGCGTTGACCGCTTTGAGATCAAGATCGCAGCGAAAGGCTGTCACGCCGCGAAGCCGCATGAAGGCAACGATCCGATTATCATTCTGGGTCAGCTGATTTCTGCTGTACAGACCATTATCAGCCGCACGGTGTCTTCTGACAACAACGCGGTGGTGTCGATTACTCAGGTTCATAGCGGCAGCACCTGGAACGTGATCCCAGACACGGCCTATGTTGAAGGCACGGTCAGAACGTTCAATCAGGCCGCGCGTGATTTAATTGAACAGCGTTTCCGTCAGATTGTTGCAGGTATCGCTAGCACCTTTGGCGCAGAAATTGAGTTCCTGTGGCACGCAGGGCCGCCGTCGGTGATCAACACGCCAGAGTGGGTTGAGTTTGCGCTGAATGTGGCGAGTGACGAAGGGTTTGAAGCGCGTCGCGTGGAAGCCAGCCCGATTGGTGAAGATTTTGCGTTCTATCAGCAGAAATTGCCGGGTACGTTCATGATGGTCGGCTCCGGCGGACCGTATGCGCTGCATCACCCGAAATTCCGCGTCGATGATCGCGCGCTGTTCCCGACCGCGCACTATCTGTATCAGGTCGCGAAGCAGAGTTTAGAACAGCTGTCCTCCCGTTAAGCGAATCCTGTCCGCGTCGGTTTCTCGGCGCGGATATTTCCCCTTTTTTAAATTAAATCAATAGCTTTGATTGAACTGTCGGAAAAACACGACACTCTAGGGGTTCTGCTGTCGCAAAAAAGAGACATTTAATCCATTGATTAATAATGATTAATATTTTATCTGATAAATGCGTCTCTGAATGGCGACAGGTTTTGTGAGCGCGATCTCGTTTTTATCACCCATTACACGTTTGCTTTTCTTCCAGTGAAGAAATAAAAATAGTATTTATTATTAGTTAGTTACCGTAATTTCATTAGATAGTAATAATAAATTTATGCATATTGGCATAATTTATGCTTAAATAAGCGCGTAGATGCTCATTCCACCTTCTATGCTTGCTTCGGCTTCATAATCCTGGGAATGACGCAGAGCCAATTTGAGGTGCCTATCGTCCAACTCCAGATGAAGATGCAAATCTCCATCGGGCCTTCCGGA
Organism: Pectobacterium aquaticum; assembly: GCF_003382565.3. NCBI lineage: Bacteria > Pseudomonadati > Pseudomonadota > Gammaproteobacteria > Enterobacterales > Pectobacteriaceae > Pectobacterium > Pectobacterium aquaticum. The sequence goes on along the minus strand of NZ_CP086253.1, from coordinate 4,122,024 downwards.
CATAACGTTGAGTGAGGCACCATTCTGTTGTCTGACAGACCTGATATTTTCAACGCTTACCGTTTATCGGTAAGCGTTTTTTTTCGTCTGAGTAAAATGCTCGGTAGCCGTCTTCTGTCGGACTAGATGAAACCGTCCATAAAAAGAGAAAGGCTCCAAAAAGGAGCCTTATGCAAGGGATAACGTCGCGATCAGTCGGCAGGCTGCTGTAGGGTGAGTAACAGCCCTTCGCGCCGCATTTGCGCCGCTTCATCCGGCAGATGTAACCGATCGAGTGCATCGGCACGCCAGGCATAATCATAAGCGTCCGGTCGTAATTCCAGTGCGGTGCGGAAAGCATCGCTGGCCTGCTGCCATTCGCCGTGTTTCATCAGTAATTGGCCTAACGTGCTGCTCAGCAGCGCAGTAGCGGCTTGCTGCTTGATGTACTGGCGCAGCACTTTTTCCAGCTGTTCTGGATTACCAGCTTTGAGGCGTGGCATTAGCAGAATCAAACGTTCGTCATACTGGCGCTTGAGACCGTCGAGAATGATCTTCTGAGCGGTATCATGCTCGTCACACTCGATCAGATGCTCAACCATCGCGACCTGAAGCGGGATCTCATGGCGAACTTTACGGCTCTGATTATTCCACCACGACTTCAGCCCTTCGCTGCCGCCATCCGCCATCGCCTGATTCATCAGACCGATATAGGCTTGCTGTTGCAGATCCAGCAAACGTTCTTCAGGGTACAGATTGATCTTGCGCATCGCAGGCAGAATATCCAGCAGCGCACTATAGGCGTGAGTACGCAGGAAAGCCTGCTCTGCTAAACGCAGAACCTCAGGGTGGCGGGGCGCGACCTCCAGCAGTTTGTCGACGCCGTGACGTGCGGCATGATCTTCATTACGCGCTAGTTGAATACGCACGCGCGTAATATCCACCGGAAGCTGATCGGTATCTGCAACCTCGGCGGCACGCTCCAGATATTGCTTGGTACGAAACTCGTCACCGCGCTGCTGGGCGGCTTCGGCTGCCAGCAGGTAGTTAACCACGGGCTGCTCGGCATGGTCGGCATTGCGCGTCAGTAGCTTCTCTACCTGTAAATAATCTCCCTCGGCCAGCTTGAGCAGCGCAGCTCTGGTCTGTTTTCTGGCGCGAGTGCGTTTACGGCCGAGGAACCAGCCGCGCGTGCGGGATCCGGTACGAAAGATCCGGCGGAGCACCCATTCCACTGCCACAAAGGCGAGGAAGAACAGTAGCAGCATGATGACCAGACCGGTCACGCTGGTTTGAATGTCATAGTTATCCGTTTGGATCAGGACGTAGCCTTGGTGACCCGCGACGATCGGGCCGATCACCACGCCTGCGATCAGGATCAGGAACAGCAATAAGACTTTTAGCATGCTCATTCCCCTTGCTGTGTGGCTGGCGCCTGAGCCAATAGATTACGAACGCGCGTTTGCATCAGTTTTTCCAACAGCGCCTGACTTTGTAGCTCCATCGGGACATCCAGTGAAACCGAATGCTGGCTTAAGGCATCGAGCTGATCTAAAAAGGCCTGCGTCGTGGGGTCGGTGGTATCGAAGTAGGCGCGAACCCAGGTTGCTGCCGTTTCCAGCGACTGTTTGTACACTTCATTCTGGTGGCGAGGAATAGCCTGTGCGGCAACCAGTAGACGTGAGCGAATATTCTCGCGCAGATACACATCCTGATTCGGTGCCAGCAGCGGTTCGGCCGCGCTGTCGCGGCGGCGAATGGTGATAAAATCAGCCAGGAAATTGTGCCAGCTCTTGCTTAGATTTTGTCGCCACTCGCTCAAGGAAGCGGACAACTCTGTGCTGTTGGCGTCCATCGGCGCTTCATCGGTGTTGTTGTCGGCGAGCTGCAAGTTGTCCAACTGGTCGGTGAGCTGATTGACTTTCAGGATGATGCCATCAAAATCGACCTGACTTACGCCTGCCAGCGCTCCGATATCGTTGGTCAGCGCACGGCGGATTTCTATCAGGCTGGGATCGTTCATTTCCGCCAGGCTGGCGTCCGCGCTTTTCAGCAATGCGCCTGCGGTGGTGACGTCTTTGTCGCTCCACAGCTTGCGTCCTGCCAGTTTCACCAGAAAATCGGCCTGAGCGATCAGCCAGGTATTGGTGTCATGGCTGGAAAGCGCCGCCAGCTTATCGCGCAGCTCGTCTGACTGACGCGTTAGCGCCTCAAGACGCTGTGCGGCAGTCTCCTGCGCTTTGCTTTGCTGCTGTTGAGCGTCCAGCCATTGCTGCTGCTCTTGCTTGTGCCGCTGCTGTAATGTGTTTAACTGTGCTTCCAGACGTTGAAGCGCGGCCGTTTCTTTCTGCGCCTGCTGGTGGCCGTGATAATACAACCCCGCGCCTATTGCCAGCGCAATCACAATCGCGATCGCCCCTAGCACGGCACCGCTACGTTTGGGCTGCGGTGCGGGATCCTGCTGCTGGTGCACGGGTTCAACCCGTTCAGCAACCTCGTCGGATGGAGCTGTGGGGGTATTGTGTTCCGTCATAATGGTACATCCCATGATCAGGTTTATTGTAGTGCGCGCACGAGCGCATCGTTATCGGCGTTATCGGCCACTCGGATATCGCGCCAGCCAAGCTGACGACCCTGTTCTGCCAGCCGTTCGCTGACGACGATCAACTGGCAGCCGAGTAACCAAGAAGCCCGATAGTAATCAGGTACTAAAGTATAGATCCGTTGTAGCATTTCTCCGCTGGTAATCACCAGTTTGTCGATGCCTATTTGTTGCCAGTGGCGGCTTTGCTCTAGCCCGTCATAGTGAACATCTCTGCGCTGATAACATTCACAGTAGGTCACCTGTGCGCCCCGCTCGGTTAGCGTTTCCCCCAGCAGTTCCCTGCCGCCGTTGCCGCGCAGCAATAATGCGCGTTTACCGGAAACATCTTGCAGGTCAGGGAGTTGCAGGAGCATTTCGCTGGTTTCGCGTTCGGGAGGGTAGATTACCGGATGGGCGCTGGTTTTATGCAGCGCCAGTGCCGTGGTGCGACCAATCGCATAATAAGCGAGATGGGCAGGCCAACTGATGCCCGCTCGTGCCAGCATCGGATCGGCGTAATGAATCGCGTGTTGTGAAAGTGCAAACACCAGATCGTCTGGGTGCAGTGCCTGCAACAAGGTCGGCAGGCTGGCGAGTTCTCGTCCGGGTGAAAACTCGATCAGCGGGCTGTGCCAGGCGTTATAGCCGAGCTTTCTTAAACGGGTCACCAGTTGTTCGCCAGTTGGTGACGGACGGGTAACCAGAATCGTCATGATGAGCTTGACCCTTGATAAACGGCTTGAAGGATGGCGCTGGCCCCTTTTGCCAGTAGCTCTTCAGCCAGTGCAATCCCGAGTTGTTCGGCATCGGAGACGCTTCCTTTACGTTCACCGACGATCATTTGGCTGCCGTCCGGCGCGCCAACCAGCGCACGTAGCCACAGCGTATCGCCTTCCAGTTCGGCGTAGCTGCCAATCGGCACCTGACAGCCGCCTTCAAGGCGTACATTCATGGCGCGTTCAGCCAGTACGCGGGCCGCGGTAGCGGGGTGATTGAGTGGGGCAAGGAGTTGACGGACATGTTCGTCATCCAAACGGCATTCGATGCCGATAGCGCCTTGTCCGACGGCTGGCAGAGATTCTTCCGGGCTTAACGCACAGCGGATACGCGCTTCAAGGCCAAGACGTTTCAGGCCCGCGACCGCAAGAATAATGGCGTCATACTCGCCGTTATCCAGTTTTGACAGGCGTGTGCCGACATTACCGCGCAAATCTCGAATCACCAGATCGGGACGTCGGGCGCGCAGCTGGCACTGGCGGCGCAGGCTGGAGGTGCCGACACAACTGCCTTCTGGTAATTGATCGAGGCTGTCGTAATGATTGGAAACAAAAGCGTCGCGCGGGTCGTCGCGTTCGCAAATGGTGGTCAGGCCGAGGCCATCTGGGAATTCGACGGGCACATCTTTCATGGAGTGGACGGCAATATCGGCGCGCCCTTCAAGCAGCGCCAATTCCAGTTCTTTAACAAACAATCCTTTACCGCCGACTTTTGCCAGTGGCGTATCGAGGATGATGTCGCCGCGGGTGACCATCGGTACCAGCTCCACGTGTAAATCTGGGTAGAGGTGGTTTAAACACTGTTGAACATATCGTGCTTGCCATAGGGCGAGCGGGCTTTGTCGGGTGGCAATTCGAATAATATTGGCTAACATGCTTGATACCGTTTTTATCATTTTCCGCCATCGTATCATTGATGGTGCGTTGGTGTCAGGTTGTGGGCATTCGCGGCGCGCCTTTTAAAACGGTCTGAAATTCGGGTGCCGCAACTATAGATATACTCTAAATAATTCAAGTTTCAGGACAAAAACGGCAAGGCGTTTTTGAACAGCGCTTGCGCTGACCCCGAAGGGGTGAGGCCATAAGGCCGAATAACGCGGCAAGTGAAGGACAAATTCGTCGGGAACGAATTTGCTCAGCCAGCGGCTGGCCTTCGGTGAGAGACAGGATGTCTCTCATTTCATCCCGATGAGCTTACTCAGGTAAGTGATTCGGGTGAGTGAGCGTAGCCAACGCACATGCAACTTGAAGTATGACGAGTAAGAAGCCGTGCTGATGCAGTCGGGTAGGGAAATTCGCAATAAAGCAAGATAGATAAGTCTAACTTTCTTTACTTTCTTTACGCCCAATCAGCAAGGTGTTAAATTGATCACGTTTCCAGCAATAATTCGCTAAACATTCTTCTAATTTCATTATGCGGATTTGGAACACGGGGTTTTTCTAGGCACTGGGATAAATCAGGCGAAACGTCTTGTACTTCTACATCGAGACTTTGAAGCAAAGACTGGATGCGATCAACCAACTGCGTGTTGACCGTGCTCTGGGAGCAATGAAACCCGCTTTTCAGCAGGTTTACAGTCTTCTGCCCATTTTATTACATCATCATCACCCGTTGATGCCCGGCTACCTTGAAGGCAAGGTGCCTCACGGTATCTGCACTCACACGCCTGATGAAAAGCAGCAACAGTACCTTGATGGCATCGCGTTGCGCTGGGGTCAGTTTGACTGTTCTCATCCGCAGGGTGAACTGCCGATCACGGGCATCTATTCCATGGGAAGCACCTCGTCTATCGGGCAGAGCTGTAGCTCCGATCTCGATATCTGGGTGTGCCACCAATCCTGGTTGGATAGCGAAGAACGCCAGCTCCTACAGAAGAAATGTACGCTGCTGGAGCAATGGGCCGCGGCGCAGGGCGCTGAGGTCAGCTTCTTCCTGATGGATGAAAGTCGTTTCCGCCACAATGAAAGCGGTAGCCTGAGCGGTGAAGACTGCGGCACCATGCAGCATATCCTGTTACTCGACGAATTCTACCGTACCGCTGTGCGTATGGCGGGTAAACGTATTCTGTGGAACATGGTGCCGGTCGAAGAAGAATCTCACTACGATGACTATGTCCTGTCGCTCTACTCGCAGGGCGCGCTGGCTCCTAACGAGTGGATGGATTTAGGCGGCCTGAGCACGCTGTCGGCGGAAGAGTATTTCGGCGCGAGTCTCTGGCAGCTCTATAAAAGTATCGATTCCCCTTATAAAGCTGTACTGAAGACGCTGCTGCTGGAAGCCTATTCCTGGGAATACCCGGACACCAGCCTGCTGTCGACCGAAATTAAAAAACGTCTGCATGACGGCGAGATCGTCGCTTTCGGTCTTGATCCTTACTGCATGATGTTGGATCGCGTGACGCACTATCTGACGGCGATCAACGATCCCACGCGTCTCGATCTGGCGCGTCGATGTTTCTACTTAAAAGTCTGTGAAAAGCTCTCCAGAGAAAAAGCCTGTGTCGGCTGGCGTCGCCAGATTCTGAGCCAACTGGTGCAAGAATGGGGATGGAGCGACGAGCATCTGGCCATGCTGGATAACCGCGCTAACTGGAAAATCGAACAGGTACGCGAAGCACATAATGAGCTGTTGGATGCGATGATGCAGACCTATCGCAACCTGATTCGCTTCGCCCGCCGCAATAATCTGAGCGTCAGCGCCAGCCCGCAGGATATCGGTGTGTTGACCCGTAAACTGTACGCTGCGTTTGAAGCGCTGCCGGGTAAAGTTACCCTGCTGAACCCACAAATTTCGCCCGATTTGTCGGAGCCGAATTTAACCTTTATTTATGTTCCGCCGGGTCGTGCGAACCGTTCAGGCTGGTATCTGTATAATCAGGCACCGTCGATGGATGCGATCGTCAGCCATCAGCCGCTGGAATATAACCGTTATCTGAACAAACTGGTGGCGTGGGCGTATTTTAACGGCCTGCTGACGCCAAGCACGCGTCTGTACATTAAAGGCAACGAACTGTGCGACATCACGCGCCTGCAAGCGCTGGTGGACGACGTCGCCAGTCACTTCCCGCTGCGTTTGCCTGCACCGACGCCGAAGGCGCTGTACAGCCCGTGTGAAATTCGTCATTTGGCGATTATCGTCAATTTAGAACACGATCCGACGGCGGCCTTCCGCAATCAGGTTGTACATTTCGATTTCCGTCATCTGGATGTCTTTAGCTTTGGCCAGCAGCAGCAGTGTCTGGTTGGTAGTATCGACCTGCTGTATCGCAACTCGTGGAATGAAGTGCGTACGCTGCATTTCAGCGGTGAGCAGGCGGTGTTGGAAGCGCTGAAAACCATTCTGGGCAAAATGCACCAGGATGCGGCACTGCCGGAATCGCTGGAAGTCTTCTGCTACAGCCAGCACCTGCGCGGGCTGATTCGTACCCGTGTTCAGCAGTTGGTGTCCGAATGCATTGAACTGCGCCTGACCAGTACGCGTCAGCAAGAGCCAGGGCGTTTCAAAGCAGTGAAAGTGGCGGGGCAAACCTGGGGTTTGTTCTTCGAACGATTGAGTGTATCGGTGCAGAAGTTGGAAAATGCGGTCGAGTTTTATGGCGCGATTTCCAACAACAAACTGCAAGGCCAGCCTGTTCAGGTTGAAACCAACCATATACATTTACCGCCGGTAGTCGATGGCGTCGCCAGCGAAGGGATTATCCAGTTCTTCTTTGAGGATCTGACAGAAAATCAGGGCTTTAATATCTATATTCTGGATGAGTCTAATCGCGTCGAGGTGTATCACCATTGTGAAGGCAGTAAAGAGGAACTGGTGCGTGATGTCAGCCGCTTCTATTCATCGTCGCACGATCGCTTTACCTACGGTTCCAGCTTTATCAATTTCAACCTGCCGCAGTTCTACCAAATCGTACAACTGGACGGTCGCACGCAGGTGATCCCATTCCGCAGCAGCGCACTTTCTCATTTGTCCATTACGTCCGTGGTAGATGATGAGGTGATGACGATGAAGCCGCGATTACAGATTCTATAGTCCTCTGACACTCGGCTTTCAGCGTATTCAGAAAAGGATGTATTGATGGATTCGTTGCAACGCCGAAACCTGATAGTGCTGGCGCTCGGACAAGGGCTGACCGGCAGTATTATTTCCCTGATGACGCTGTGTTCCACGCTGGTTGGCGTATCGATGACGCCCGTTCCTTTGTTAAAAAGACAGTTACCCGAAGTGAACGGTTTCCCCAGCCTGAGCCGAGCAGGCTGCTGACAGCAGAGCGATAAAATCTTCACCGCTGCGATCGCATACCCAGTGTTCCGCCTGACGGTTGAAGTGGTAACCGCCCGTTTTGGTCGCCAGCCAAATTTGGTGTAGCGGTTCCTGCCGATTAATCACGATTTTGCTGCCGTTCTCAAAACTCAGCGTCATCACGCCGCCGTTAGTTTCGTAATCGATGTCGGCATCACCCTCAAACCGATCCAGCGTTTCTTCCAACTGAAGCATGAGTTCGTCGGCAAATTGGTGGAACTCGCTATCGTTCATTTTCGATTCCTATTGATTTTCATGATCCACCTGCGATTATAGAGAGCATACAAGTATTAATGACAGGTCTTAACGTGATGAAAAACGTGTTTCGCCAGTTTTTTCTGGTGTTATCAGTAGTGAGTTTATTCGGTTGTGGTCTGAAAGGTCCGCTTTATATGCCTACCGATGGCAAATCCGGTGCGTCCACGACTCAGCAAAATGAGAGCCAGCCGCCGCAAAAGAAAACGTCAATGCGTCCTTAATGCGTGACGGCAATTATAAATAACAGGTCACGTAGATGTTTATCGCGCCCGGTTAAGCAAGCGGGGGAGTCAGGACAATGCAGTTCGCTAAGATGCACGGGTTAGGCAACGATTTCATGGTTGTTGATGCCGTTACGCAAAACGTTTATTTTTCACCCGAATTGATTCGCCGTTTGGCGGATCGACACTGTGGTGTAGGGTTTGACCAACTGCTGGTCGTCGAGCCGCCCTACGATCCTGAACTGGATTTTCATTACCGCATTTTTAATGCGGATGGCAGCGAAGTGGCGCAGTGCGGCAATGGTGCGCGCTGCTTTGCTCGCTTTGTTCGCCTGAAAGGGTTGACCAACAAGCGTGATATTGCCGTCAGTACGCAGACAGGCCGGATGGTGCTGTCGGTGACCGATGACGAACTGGTGCGCGTCAACATGGGCGAACCCAATTTCGAGCCGCAACAGGTGCCTTTCCGCGCGGTCAAAGCGGAGAAAACCTACATCATGCGTGCCGACGAGCACACGGTGCTGTGTGGTGTGGTGTCGATGGGCAACCCGCACTGTGTGATTCAGGTTGAGGATGTGGGCACGGCGAAGGTGGAAACGCTGGGGCCGCTGCTGGAAAGCCACGAGCGTTTTCCCGAGCGTGCCAACATCGGTTTTATGCAAATTGTTGATAGCCACACTGTCCGTCTGCGGGTGTACGAACGCGGTGCGGGAGAAACACAGGCGTGCGGTAGCGGCGCGTGTGCTGCTGTGGCGGTAGGGATCCAGCAGGGATTATTGTCCGCGAACGTTCGCGTATCTCTGCCGGGCGGGGGGTTAGATATCCAGTGGGATGGGCCGGGACATCCGTTATTCATGACCGGGCCTGCAACGCATGTCTACGATGGATTTATTCATTTATGAAGAATGTCGAGGAACAGGCAGAGCGCGAGATCGCACTCAGTGACGAGATGGTTTTGCAGTTCCTGCAACAGAATCCTGATTTTTTTATCCGCAATGCGCGTCCCGTCGAGCAGATGCGCATTCCTCACCCCGTCAGGGGAACCGTGTCGCTGGTAGAATGGCAACTGGCACGCCAGCGTAACCACATTACTCAGCTTGAGGAAGAAATCACGCTGTTGATGGAACAGGCGGGCGCGAACGAAGTGTTGTTCAATCGCCTGCTTGGGTTACAAACTGAATTGGCATCAGCGGACAGCCTGACAGACATGTTGGAGCGCTTGCAGCGTTGGGCGCGTCAGCTTGGTCTCGCGGGCGCAACGGTTCGTCTGTTCAGCGATAAATGGCGCCTTGGCGCGCCGTCTGGTTTTACCCACCTTGGGCTAAATCGCTCCACTTTTGAGCCGTTGCGCATTCAGCGTTTCGGACAACATAACCACTATCTTGGCAGTCTGAACGGGCCGGAGCTGTTGCTTCTACTGCCGCAGGCCAGACAGATAGGGTCGGTCGCGCTGTCGTTGATGGGTAATCATCACGATTTGGGCGTGCTGATTTTCAGCAGCCGCGACAGCCACCATTATCAGGAGGGCATGGGAACCGTGCTGCTCCAGCAAATGGCCATGATGCTGCCAGCGATGCTGGCGCGCTGGGTTGAACGGGTATGAGCCGGCAGCCTGCGCCATCGGAAACGCCTTCTTCTTCGCTGTTACAAACCGATGTTGATGCGTTCCTGCGCTACCTGAAAGTTGAACGTCAGCTAAGCCCGCTGACGCAGACCAGCTATTTACGCCAACTGTCTGCGGTTATCACAATACTCTCCGCGGCGGGTGTGGCTGACTGGCGCAAGCTGGACGCCTCTGGCGTGCGTTCCGTGGTGTCCCGCAGTAAGCGCGATGGGCTCCATTCCAGCAGTCTGGCGCTACGTTTATCGGCATTACGCAGTTTTCTCGACTGGATGGTGTCACGCGGCGTGCTGGCAGCGAATCCCGCTAAAGGGGTATCCACGCCGCGAGCCGGACGGCCATTACCGAAGAATATGGATGTGGATGAGGTGAATAGGCTGCTGGAGATCGATTTAGATGATCCCCTTGCGGTGCGCGACCGCACGATGCTGGAAGTGATGTACGGCGCGGGGCTGCGTCTGGCGGAGCTGGTCGGTATGGATTATCAGCACATCGATCTGGCAAGCGGTGAAATCTGGGTCATGGGGAAAGGCAGTAAAGAGCGCAAATTACCGATAGGAAAAACGGCGGTAGCCTGGCTGGAACGCTGGCTAGCGCTGCGCGAGCTGTTTGGCCCACAGGATGATGCTGTGTTTATCTCTAATCAGGGGCGGCGGATTTCGATGCGTAATGTGCAGAAGCGTTTTGCCGAATGGGGAGTTAAGCAGGGCATCAATAGCCATGTTCATCCGCATAAACTGCGCCACTCCTTTGCGACGCACATGCTGGAATCCAGCGGGGATTTACGGGCGGTGCAAGAGCTACTTGGCCACGCTAACCTGACCACGACGCAGATTTACACCCATCTTGATTTTCAACATTTAGCCTCCGTGTACGATGCCGCGCATCCACGCGCCAAACGAGGGAAACCCTGATGCATTTTTACCGATCTCTTGGCCCGATCCGGGCGATCACGTTCGATCTGGATGACACGCTGTACGATAACGCAGACGTCATTCGGCGCACGGGGCAAGAGTCAATCCGCTTTCTGCAACAGTATCATCCGGCGCTTCGTGATTTTCAGGCGGATGATTTTGAGAACTTACGCCAGACCTTGCTTGAGCGCGAGCCGGACATTTATCACGACGTGACCGAATGGCGTCGTCGTGCGGTTGAGCTGGTGATGCTAGAACGCGGCTTGAGCGCCGCCGAGTCGAAGGATGGCGCAAAAGCCGCAATGGAAAACTTCGCCCACTGGCGTAGCCAGATTGCGATTACCGAAGAAACACACCAGACGTTAGCGGTGTTAGCCGAGAAAGTACCGCTGGCTGCCATCACCAACGGTAACGCTGAGCCGCACCGCTTTGGCCTCGATCGCTATTTTTCTTTCATCCTGCGCGCTGGCCCGCACGGCCGTGCTAAGCCGTTTGATGACATGTACCATCTGGCGGCGCAAAAGCTCAACCTGCCTGTGCATGAGATCCTGCACGTCGGTGACGATCTCACGACCGATGTTGCAGGGTCGATCCGCTGCGGTATGCAGGCCTGCTGGATTAACCTGCGTGAAGGCAGCCTGACGCAGATTGGTGATGCCCGACTGCTGCCGCATATTGAAATTTCGCGGTTGGCATCGCTGTCGGCATTGCTATAATCACTGCATTAATCTGTATAAATCACCAGTGGAAATGCCCTCGCATGTGCGAATACTGGTCACTTAAGCCCGTTATTAGGGGAAACACAGGGGGAGGTTCCCGCAGGGAGGCCTCACCCCTGTGGTCGCCCCGTGTATCTCGATGCTTAAACGATCGACATTACTTACATGTGCGGCGTTTCCCTCACCGGATAACCCGTACCTATGGACGTTTCTGATCTGCTCGATGGCCTCAACGACAAACAGCGTGACGCGGTAGCCGCGCCGCGCAGCAATTTATTGGTGCTGGCGGGGGCAGGCAGCGGCAAAACTCGGGTACTGGTTCATCGTATTGCCTGGCTCTTGTCTGTCGAAAACTGCTCACCGTATTCCATCATGGCGGTGACGTTTACCAACAAAGCGGCGGCGGAGATGCGCCATCGTATCGACCATCTGATCGGCACCAGCCAGGGTGGCATGTGGATTGGTACTTTCCACGGGCTGGCACACCGCCTGCTGCGTGCGCACCATATGGATGCCAATCTGCCGCAGGATTTCCAGATTCTGGACAGCGAAGATCAGCTGCGCCTGCTGAAGCGCCTGATTCGGGCGCTCAATCTGGATGAGAAACAGTGGCCACCGCGTCAGGCGATGTGGTTCATCAACGGGAAGAAAGATGAAGGCCTGCGTCCGCAGCACATTGAAAGCTACGGCAACCCGATCGAGCAAACGTGGCAGCGCGTGTATCAGGCCTATCAGGAAGCGTGCGATCGCGCCGGACTGGTAGATTTCGCCGAACTGCTGCTGCGTGCGCACGAGCTGTGGCTGAACAAGCCGCATGTGCTGAATCACTATCGCGAACGTTTTACCAATATTCTGGTGGACGAATTCCAGGATACTAACCGTATTCAGTATGCCTGGATCCGCATGCTGGCGGGCGACAGCGCCAAGGTGATGATCGTTGGGGATGACGATCAGTCTATTTACGGCTGGCGTGGGGCGCAGGTCGAAAATATTCAACTGTTCCTGAAAGATTTTGCCGGCGCAGAAACGATCCGTTTGGAGCAGAACTATCGCTCGACCAGCAATATCCTGAAAGCGGCGAATGCGCTGATTGCCCACAACGGCGGACGACTCGGCAAGAACCTGTGGACCGATGGTGCAGAAGGTGAGCCGATTTCGCTGTATTGCGCGTTCAACGAGCTGGATGAGGCGCGTTACGTCGTCAACCGGATTAAAGCCTGGCAGGAAAATGGCGGTGCGCTGAGCGATAACGCCATTCTGTATCGGAGCAACGCCCAGTCGCGCGTGCTGGAAGAGGCGTTGTTACAGCAGAGTATGCCGTACCGTATCTATGGCGGCATGCGCTTCTTCGAACGGCAGGAAATCAAAGATGCGCTGGCTTATCTGCGCCTGATCGCTAATCGTAACGATGATGCGGCGTTCGAGCGTGTGGTGAATACACCGACACGCGGCATTGGCGATCGTACGCTGGACGTGGTGCGCCAGACGGCGCGCGATCGTCAGCTGACGCTGTGGCAATCCACGCGGGCGCTGTTGCAGGAGAAAGTGCTGGCTGGGCGCGCGGCGGCCTCGCTGCAACGCTTTATCGAACTGATTGATGCGCTGGCCTATGAAACCTCTGAGCTGCCGCTGCATATTCAAACCGACCGGGCGATTAAGGATTCCGGCCTGTGGAGCATGTACGAACAGGAAAAAGGCGAGAAAGGGCAGACACGAGTAGAAAACCTGGAAGAACTGGTGACGGCTACGCGCCAGTTCAGTTATCAGGAAGAAGATCAGGATCTGATGCCGCTTCAGGCTTTCCTGTCACATGCCGCGCTGGAAGCAGGCGAAGGTCAGGCTGATGCCAATCAGGACGCGGTGCAGCTCATGACGCTGCACTCGGCGAAAGGGCTGGAATTCCCGCAGGTGTTTATCGTAGGGATGGAAGAGGGCATGTTCCCTAGCCAGATGTCGCTGGATGAAGGTGGGCGTCTGGAAGAAGAGCGTCGTTTGGCTTATGTCGGCGTCACGCGTGCGATGCAAAAACTGACGATAACCTACGCGGAATCCCGCCGTTTATACGGCAAAGAAGCCTATCACCGACCTTCCCGATTTGTCGGCGAACTGCCGGAAGAGTGCGTTGAAGAAGTGCGGTTACGCGCCAGTGTCTCCCGTCCGGTCAACCACCAACGCCTCGGCACACCAATCACGCAAAACGACAGCGGCTACAAACTGGGGCAGCGGGTTCGCCACGCCAAGTTCGGCGAAGGCACGATCGTGAATCTGGAAGGCAGCGGCGATCACGCCCGCCTTCAGGTCGCGTTTCAAGGGCAAGGCATTAAATGGCTGGTCGCCGCTTATGCCAGACTGGAAACGGTGTGAACGTCACGATGCAACTGGGAGTATGACGGGATTACCGGCGCTTATATTCATGTCAGCACCCCTAATTTCGCCGGTGCACCCAGCTTCTCTGTCCGTGCCATCACCTATTTGCCCGACAACGCCTGACAGATAAACGCCGTTCTTTTTTACTCCGAGGACTGCGTTTTGACCACTTTCCGCGGCGAATTTATTGGATAAACCTTATCCAGTTGACCAATATTTTACAGCGTGTTTCAGCCGCAGTTTTAAAGTTGAAGTCTTTTTCATCTCAGCGTAACATGCGCGCATCATTATTCTCGGAGGACTAACGCCTTGGACACACCCAGTCGATACTGGCTCATTCACCTGTTCATTAGGTACAACTTCTAAGGCTATCTTCCTCTGCTGATACCCTTCGTGGTTGTCAGCGATGCTGTTTTTGTCGCTACGAGTCAGATCCGTCGAACGGACTGAAACCTGCTGGTGACACCTCACCTCTGTTTCTGTGCTTCAATCGCGTTGTCCATCTCTGCTACTTAAAGGGGAGCTATGGCCCATGCTGAGCGCATTTAAACTGGATAATTGCCGTTTATCTCGTCTGGAACTGGATGACTCCGATGATCTCACCACGTCAATTTGGGTCGATTTGATCGAGCCGGAAGACGATGAGCGTGAAAAAGTACAAACCGAATTGGGACAAAGCCTGGCAACCCGTCCGGAACTGGAAGACATTGAAGCGTCGGCACGTTTTTTTGAAGATGAAGACGGCCTGCACATTCACTCCTTTTTCTTTTTTGAAGATGCTGACGATCATGCTGGTAACTCGACGGTGGCATTTACTATTCGCGATGGCCGCTTGTACACGTTACGTGAGCGTGAACTCCCTGCGTTCCGCCTGTACCGCATGCGCGCCCGTAACCAGACGATGGTGGAGGGCAATGCTTACGAACTGCTGCTCGATCTCTTTGAGACAAAAATTGAGCAACTGGCGGACGAGATCGAGAACATCTACAGCGATCTGGAATCGCTGAGCCGCATCATTATGGAAGGGCGTCAAGGTGACGAGTACGATGACGCGTTGTCCACGTTGGCGGAACAGGAAGACGTGGGCTGGAAAGTTCGCTTGTGTCTGATGGATACCCAACGTGCGCTGAACTTCCTGGTGCGTAAAGCCCGCCTGCCATCCGGTCAGTTGGAACAGGCGCGTGAAATCTTACGCGATATCGAATCTCTGCTGCCGCACAACGAATCCCTGTTCCAGAAGGTTAACTTCCTGATGCAGGCGGCGATGGGCTTCATCAATATCGAACAGAGCCGGATTATCAAGATCTTCTCGGTGGTCTCCGTGGTGTTCCTGCCACCGACGCTGGTGGCGTCCAGCTACGGGATGAACTTTGAATTTATGCCGGAACTGAAGTGGTCGTTTGGCTATCCGGGCGCGATTGTGCTGATGATTCTCGCTGGATTGGCGCCGTACCTCTACTTCAAACGTAAGAACTGGCTCTAAACCTGTCCGAATGCGTCTGATGGGATTGACCCGTCAGGCGCGTTGATGGTCCTTCCTCTTATCGTTCTCCGACTTGCTATTCTTGTTTGTTCTTCCGCGCCGGTTCATTCTCTGGCCACCTTGTTTAGAATGGCGGAGAGTCTTTCTGTTCTTACTTTTTATTACTAAATACAGGGTGTGTGCATGAAAGGCATGTCTCGGACTATTGGCATTTGTCATCGCCATGCAGACGCTGCGGCTGTTTTCGACGCTGTTGTTCAGCCCGATCTTATCGCGCTTTATTTCCCGTCGTGTTGAGACAGGGAAACTGTATCTGGCGTGCGCCGTAGCTTACGCTGTGTATAAAGCGCATCCAGAATGAACAGCGCCAGCGCACCCCAGATGAAGGCAAAAGTAATCAGTTTGTCGCTGCTAAACGTTTCATCGTAGAACACCACTGCCAGCATGAACATGATGGTCGGGCCGAGGTACTGGAAGAAGCCGAGCGTTGACAGGCGCAGGCGCATCGCCGCTGAGGTGAAAAACAGCAACGGTACGGTGGTGACGATGCCTGCCGAGAGCAGCAGTAGATTCAGCGACCAGGGGTTGGCTGTCAGATGGCTGCTTGGCGTGTCGGCAATAAAAAACAGATAAATAACCGCAACCGGCAGCAGCCACAGCGTTTCGATCAGCATGCCGGTTTGCCCGTCGATACCAATCTTTTTACGCAGTAGCCCATATAATGCAAAGCTGAATGCCAACCCGAGCGCGATAACGGGCAGCGAGCCAAACGTCCACAGCTGAACCAGTACGCCAGTCACGGCGAGCAGCACAGCCAGCCATTGCAGACGGCGGAAGCGTTCGCCCAGAAAGATCATACCCAGCATGACGTTGACCAGCGGGTTGATGAAATACCCCAAACTGGCTTCCAGCATGTGATGATTATTGACCGCCCAGATGTACAACAGCCAGTTTCCGCCGATAAGTACCGCCGTTAATGCCAATAAAAACAGATGCTTGACGTTGCGACAGGCAAGGCTCACCTGACGCCATTTCCGACCGACCGTCAGCAGGATCAGCATAAAGAAGAATGACCAGATAATACGGTGCGTCAGTATTTCATTGGGCGGAACGTGCTCAAGTAGCTTGAAGTAAACGGGAGCAATTCCCCAAATAAAATACGCGGCGAGGGCGAAAAAGATCCCCTCACGGGTTTGTTGCGCGTTCATGGGTGACTCGATAAGGACGGCGGGAAAACACTAAGTCTACCCAAAACGGTGAGCGCTTTCACGTAAAGTGTTGATGACAATTTTTTCTAACGTAAAGGTTACCCGACAATATAGGTTGCGGTGGCGCTGGCTAAATGCGAACCCTGCTCGTTATGCAATTCGGCACGGGCGACGGCGATTTTATTGCCACCGCGCAGCAGCGTGCTGGTAATGGTGAAGTGTTCTCCATAGCCCGGCCGCAGATAATCCACCCGCATATCAATCGTTCCCATGCGTGCGAGCCGGTGATGAAATTCCTGATCGCTGATCGTCTCATGGCGCAGCAGCGTGTTGCCAACGCAGACCAATCCGGCTGCAACGTCCAGCCCAGCAGCAATCACGCCGCCATGCAGAATCTTTTGTGCCGCATTGCCGATGAGCTTATCTTGCCGAGCGAACGTCAAGACGGCGTTGTCGGCTTCAAACTGCTGTAATTCAAGACCTAATTCGATGTTGAATGGCATCTTGTAAATGAAAATCTCGCCAACGAGCTGGCGCACGGTCTCTCTGGTTAGTGTGGTTCCCTGAAATGATGGTACGTCAGCCATAGTGGTTTCCCGCTCTGATAAGAGATACACATTAAATGTGGTTTATTTGATGCATTTACGTTGTGTAGATGTTTATTTTATGCATTTATTTTGTTTCTTTCCAGAAAAGGCCAAGAAACGGGAGAACGATAATTCAAACGTCGTTGAACTGTGTAGAATGGCCGGCTTGCGTGGGGAAGGCTTATCACTATTTAGATAAATGAGTTTATTTAGATAAAAGATTTTATTTGGATAAAAGCATGCTGGAGAAAAACATGTCGGAGAAAATGAATGCATAAAATCGGATTCGTACTGGCAGCATTACTGACAGCACAGGCTCATGCCGAAGACACAACAAACGCACCTGCACCAAATCAACCTGCGGTGCGTGGCAGCATTATTGCCAGCCTGTTAGAAGAGCATAATACCCCGTTTGTTCTCTATCCTTACGAGAGCAACTACCTACTGTATACCTATACCAGCAACATCAATAAAACGGCGATACAGAGCTATAACTGGGGTGAAGATGCACGTAAAGATGAAGTGCATTACCAGTTGAGTTTGGGGTTCCCGATCTGGCGTGGCATTCTGGGTGATAACTCGTTACTGGGGGCTTCCTATACGCAACGCTCGTGGTGGCAGTTGTCTAATAAGAGCGAGTCTTCTCCGTTCCGTGAAACCAACTATGAGCCACAGGTCTTTTTGGGCTGGGCAACGAACTACACATTAGCAGGCTGGACGCTGCGGGATGTGGAAACGGGCTTTAATCACCAGTCTAATGGCCGCTCTGACCCGACGTCGCGCAGTTGGAATCGCGCTTATGTGCGCCTGATGGCGCAGAACGGCAACTGGCAGGTTGATGTGAAGCCGTGGGTGCGTTTCTCCGATAGTGAGGACGATAACCCTGATATCACCAAATACATGGGTCATTACCGCTTACGCGTCGGCTATGTGTGGGGCGACAGCGTGTTTAGCGCAGAAGGGCGCTATAACTGGAACAGCGGCTACGGCGGCGGTGAGTTGGGCTGGAGCTACCCGCTGACACGTCATGTCCGTTTCTACACTAAGGTGTTTAGCGGCTATGGCGAATCCCTGATTGATTACAACCACCGTCAGACCCGCTTTGGCGTTGGTGTGACGCTGAACGACATGTTCTAACGATCGTGTTTCAGTGACTGGTGTTTTAGCGATTACCGCTTTAGCTCTGTCGTTTTACCAAACTAACGATTGCAGTTTTACCCAACGGCGCTGAAAATAGCGCCTGTTTGATTTCATTGAATTGGGGACGGCGTGTCTACGGCGGAAGTATTGAATAAGGAAGCGCTGGCGGTTCAGGTTCTGCGGGACACGTTCGGCTACCAGCAATTCCGACCGGGTCAGCAGGAAATTATCAGCGCGACGCTCAGTGGGCAGGACTGTCTGGTTATCATGCCGACAGGCGGCGGCAAATCGCTGTGCTATCAAATCCCCGCGCTGGTGATGGACGGGCTGACGCTGGTGGTGTCCCCGTTGATTTCACTGATGAAAGATCAGGTTGATCAGCTTCAGGCCTACGGTGTTTCGGCAGCCTGCCTGAATTCGACGCAGACGCGCGAGCAGCAGCTTGAGGTGATGGCCGGTTGTCGTACCGGTCAAATCAAGCTGCTTTATATTGCGCCTGAACGCCTGACGACGGACAGCTTCCTCGATCATCTTGCCCATTGGCAGATTTCCCTGATCGCGGTGGATGAAGCGCACTGCATTTCCCAATGGGGGCACGATTTCCGGCCTGAATACCGGGCGCTGGGGCAGATTAAACAGCGTTTCCCTCATCTTCCTTTTATTGCGCTGACCGCTACTGCCGACGAGACCACGCGGAACGATATCGTTCGCCTGTTGGATCTCCAGTCGCCGCTGATTCAGATCAGCAGCTTTGACCGTCCGAATATTCGCTACACGCTGGTGGAGAAGTTCAAGCCGCTCGACCAGCTCTGGATGTTCGTGCAGGGGCAGCGTGGAAAAAGCGGCATCATCTACTGCAATAGCCGCTCCCGCGTGGAAGATATTTGCGCACGCTTGCAGGCTCGTGGACTGAGCGCAGGCGCTTATCACGCTGGTCTCGATAACGAACGGCGTGCGCAGGTACAGGAAGCGTTCCTGCGCGACGATCTTCAGGTGGTGGTGGCGACCGTCGCCTTTGGTATGGGTATCAACAAGCCTAACGTGCGGTTTGTGGTGCACTTTGATATTCCGCGCAACATCGAATCCTACTATCAGGAAACGGGGCGTGCCGGACGTGATGGACTCGCTGCCGAAGCCGCGCTGTTCTACGATCCGGCGGATATGGCATGGCTGCGCCGCTGTCTGGAAGAGAAACCGGCTGGGCCGCAGTTGGATATCGAGCGTCATAAGCTCAATGCGATGGGCGCATTTGCCGAAGCGCAAACCTGCCGCCGTCTGGTGCTGCTGAACTATTTCGGTGAAGGACGCCAAGAGGCCTGCGGCAACTGCGATATTTGTCTCGATCCGCCGAAGCGCTATGACGGGCTGGTAGACGCGCAAAAGGCACTCTCCTGCGTATACCGCGTTGGGCAGCGCTTTGGTTTAGGGTATGTCGTCGAGGTGCTGCGTGGGGCGAATAACCAGCGTATCCGTGACTTCGGCCATGACAAACTGCCGGTTTACGGTATTGGTAAAGAGAAATCGCAGGAGCATTGGGTTAGCGTGCTGCGCCAGCTGATTCATCTGGGTTTGCTGAACCAGAACATCACAATGCATTCTGCGGTACAGCTTACCGAATCTGCGCGTCCGGTACTGCGGGGAGAAATGCCGCTACAGCTGGCCGTGCCGCGTGTGATTAACCTGAAACCGCGCGCCAATCAAAAATCGTACGGTGGAAATTACGACCGCAAGCTGTTCGCCAAATTGCGTAAACTGCGTAAATCCATCGCGGATGAAGACAATATTCCGCCTTACGTGGTGTTCAGCGATGCCACGCTGCTGGAGATGGCGGAACTGATGCCGATCACTGCCAGTGAGTTGTTGAATATCAACGGGGTTGGACACCGTAAACTCGAACGTTTCGGTGCGCCTTTCATGAACATGATTCGCGATCATGTCGATAATAATGATGACGAGTGATGCTCGTCTTGTCTGACCGCATTTAAAAAACAGGAGAACCAACATGCTGATGCTATTTATGACGGTGGCGCTGGTGCATTTCATTGCTCTGATGAGCCCGGGGCCGGATTTCTTTTTCGTTTCACAAACGGCGGCCAGCCGTTCCCGCCGTGAAGCGATGATGGGCGTGTTAGGTATTTCTCTGGGCGTGATGGTTTGGGCGGCTATCGCGCTGCTGGGGCTGCACCTGCTATTGCAAAAAATGGCCTGGTTGCATACGGCAGTTACCGTCGGCGGCGGGCTGTACCTGTGCTGGATGGGCTGGCAGATGCTGTGCTCCGCGCGCAGTAAAGCACAGATTGAAACCACTCAGGAGAAGGCGGTAGTACTGCCTCAGCGCGGCAAAACCTTCATGCGTGGACTATTGACGAATCTGGCGAATCCGAAGGCGCTGATCTATTTCGGCAGCGTGTTCTCGTTGTTTGTGGGCGACAGCGTCGGCAGCGGTACGCGTTGGGGCTTGTTCGCGCTGATCTCGATTGAAACGCTGATCTGGTTCAGCCTGGTTGCGATGGTTTTCGCCCTACCGGCAATGCGTCGTGGCTATCAGCGTCTGGCGAAATGGGTGGATGGTGTGGCGGGCGTGCTGTTTACCGGGTTCGGCCTGCACCTGATTTTCTCTCGTTAACCTTTCCCTCTGAATGATAGGCGTGCACCGCTAGCCGATACGGCGCACTGCCTTAATCAGGTCTTTCTCGCGGTGGCAAGTAACGCGCCAACCAGCACGAACAGTGAACCAAATATCCGGTTGAGCGTCTTCATCTGCCGTGGGCCTTTCAGCCATCCGGCGATACGTGTGGCTAGCGTGGCGTAACCAATCATCACGATAATATCGACCACAATGGTGGTGACGCCCAACACCAGATACTGTGCGGCCTGCGGCTGGTGGGGAATAATGAACTGTGGGAACAGCGCCGCCAGAAACACGATGCTTTTCGGGTTGGTCAGATTTACCAGCACCGCACGTTTAAAGAGTCTACGACGCGGCATGGCGCTGGCGATCGCCTGAAGGTCAAGTGCGCCTGCGGCGCGCCATTGCTGAATTCCCAGCCAGATCAGATACGCCGCGCCCAGCCATTTCAACACATCGAAAGCCAGTACCGACTGGTTAAGCAACGCGCCTAACCCAATGCCGACCAGCACGATATGAATCGCCAGCCCAACCTGTAAACCACAGATTGAGGCCGCCGCGCCGCGATAGCCGTGGCTAATTCCGGTGCTCATGGTGTTGATGGCACCAGAGCCGGGCGACAGGCTGAGAATAAGCGTTGTGAGTAAGTAGGTTAACCACCAGTCCAATGTCATGAAGCATGCCCCTGAATCACGTTCTGTATTACGAGAGTCTGTCTGTTTTTTATGTCACAATACGCTTGTGCTCCACTGCTTGTCATGTTCTTCCGCTAGCTTTGTTTTCCCGCGTCACCGGAGAGGTGTGATGATTCAACGCCACAACACGTTGTTTACGTCTGAACGGTTAACGCCTGAAGGGTTAACCTCGAACCTGTTAACGCGAGAAGCGCAGTTTGCCGCTTTTGCTACCGGAGAATTACTGGATTTCTGGCGTCAGCGCGAAGAGGGCGAATTCTCTGGCGTAGACGATGTGCCGATCCGGTTCGTTCGCTTTACCGCGCCCCAGCACGACAAGATTGTCGTTGTCTTTTCAGGTCGTATCGAAAGCTATGTCAAATATAGCGAAGTGGCTTACGACCTCTTTCATAGCGGCTATGATGTGCTCATCATGGATCACCGTGGGCAAGGGAGATCGGGTCGCGTGTTGCAAGACGGCCACCGCGGACACGTGCTGCGCTTTAGCGATTATGTCGATGATGCCGAAACGCTGTGTCAGCAGCATATTGGCCCGAAACACTATACCCGCCGATTTGCCTTAGCGCATTCAATGGGGGGCGCGATTCTGGCGCAGCTTTTGATTCGCCAACCTGAAACGTTTGATGCCGTGGCGCTGTGCGCGCCGATGTTTGGTATTCGTTTGCCGCTTCCTCACTGCGTTGCTGGTTGGATCGTCGATTGGGCGGAGCGCCGCCCGACGATACGCGATTACTACGCCATCGGCACAGGGCAATGGCGTCCTTTGCCTTACCGGATGAATGTGCTGACGCACAGCCGTGAACGCTACCAGCGTGGCATTCGCTTTTATGCGGATTCTCCGGATTTACGCATCGGCGGCCCCACCTATCATTGGGTGCGCGAGGCGATACAGGCGGGGAAACAGCTACTGGCTCAGGCCAGTGCCGTCACCACGCCGCTTCTACTGTTACAGGCGGGAGAAGAGCGCGTGGTGGATAACCGCAGCCAGAATGCGTTTTGTCAGGCACTGGCACAGAGCGGTAACGCCAATTCAAACGGCGTTTTACAGGTTATCCACGGTGCGCGGCATGAAATTCTTTTTGAAACGGATAACCTCCGCGCTCAGGCATTTGCGCTGATTCTGGCGCACTTTGCGCGTTATCATTAATTTTAGACTGTTGGCAGGTCGTTCAACGGACGCTGCCAGCAACCTCGTTAATTTTTTGCGGCGCGTGCCGCCACAACACACCAGAAGTGAGATCTCATCGCTATGTACCATGTCGTTGCTTCCGATTTAGATGGCACACTGCTGTCACCTGACCATTCGCTGTCCCCGTATGCGAAAGAAACCCTCAGGCTGCTGACGGAAAAAGGGATTCACTTTGTGTTCGCTACCGGACGGCATCACATGGATGTCGCGCAGATCCGCGATAATCTCGGTATCAGCGCGTTTATGATTACCTCGAACGGTGCGCGTGTGCACAACTCGCAGGGTGAGCTGATTTTCAGCCACAATCTGGATCAGGACATTGCCCGCGACCTTTACAGCGTCGTACACAATAACCCCGATATGCTGACGCACGTTTACCGCGATGATGAGTGGTTTATGAACCGTCCGCGTGCGGAAGAAGAGCGTTTCTTCAAAGAATCGATCTTTAAATACAAGCTCTTTGAGCCTGCACTGCTTGAGACCGATGGCGTCAGCAAGGTGTTCTTTACCTGCGATTCCCATGAACAGTTGTTGCCGTTGGAAGAAGCGATCAACGCGCGCTGGGGCGACCGTGTCAACGTGAGCTTTTCGACGCTTACCTGTCTGGAAGTGATGGCGGGCGGCGTGTCTAAAGGCCATGCGCTGGAGCAGGTAGCGAAGATTATCGGCTTCTCGCTCAAAGAATGTGTGGCGTTTGGTGATGGCATGAACGACTACGAAATGCTGTCGATGGCCGGAAAAGGCTGTGTGATGCAGAACGCGCATCAGCGCCTGAAAGATATGCTGCCGGATCGCGAAGTGATTGGCTCTAATGCGGACAGCGCGGTGCCGAATTACCTGCGTGAACTGTTTCTGAAGTAATCAGCGCTGAGGTTGTGCTGTGATTTATGGCACAAACGAAGGCGGCGTCATCAGGACGCCGCCAGAGGGATGCTACAAGAGCGGGTTAGGCGCCACTGGCTAACTCTGCTTTATGTTTTTTCTCATTCAGCATAACAACAACCAACAGAAGTACCGCCAGAATGCTGCCGCCGATCATCACCATGAAGCCACCGTCCCAACCGAAGAAGTCAACGGTGTAGCCGACGATGGCGCTAGCGGCAACGGAACCACCGAGGTAACCGAACAGGCCGGTGAAGCCCGCTGCGGTACCAGCTGCTTTTTTCGGTGCCAGTTCCAGTGCATGCAGACCAATCAGCATGACTGGGCCGTAAATCAGGAAGCCGATAACGATCATACAGGCCATGTCTACACCCGGGTTGCCGGCTGGGTTCATCCAGTAAACGATGGTGGCTATTGTCACCAGCGTCATGAAGAACACGCCTGTTGCACCACGGTTGCCTTTGAAGACCTTGTCGGACATCCAGCCGCACAGCAGCGTGCCCGGAATACCCGCGTATTCGTACAGGAAGTAAGCCCAGGAAGATTTATCCAGTGCGAAGTGTTTAACTTCCTTCAGATAGGTCGGGGACCAGTCGAGAATGCCGTAACGCAGCAGGTAAACGAAAACGTTGGCGATCGCGATGTACCATAGCAGTTTGTTGGGGAAAACGTACTGCATGAAGATCTGCTTAGCCGTCAGTTCTTCTTCCGCTTTTTCATTGTAATCAGCAGGATAATCGTTTTTGTATTCTTCAATCGGTGGCAGACCGCAGGATTGCGGTGTGTCACGCATCAGTGCAAATGCGATAAGCGCAACCAGAATAGCGGCGAAGGCCGGCATGTAGAGTGCGGCTTTCCAGTCGTTAAACCAGGCCATACCCAGCAGGAACAGCAGAGGCGGAAGCCCACCGCCGACGTTGTGAGCACAGTTCCATACGGACACGATACTGCCGCGTTCTTTTTGTGACCACCAGTGAACCATGGTGCGTCCACACGGTGGCCAGCCCATCCCTTGGAACCAACCGCACAAGAACAGCAGGACGAACATGACAGCAATGCTAGAGGTTGCCCAGGGTACGAAGCCCATGAATAACATGACGGCTGCTGCCAGAATTAGACCCGCAGGTAGGAATACACGTGGGTTGGAGCGGTCAGATACCGAACCCATGATGAATTTGGAAAAGCCGTAGGCGATGGAAATACCCGACAGCGCGAACCCAAGGTCACCGCGCGAGAAGCCTTGTTCAATCAGATAAGGCATGGCTAGTGTGAAGTTTTTACGTACCAGATAGTAGGCGGCGTAGCCAAAAAAGATCCCCATGAAAATCTGCCAGCGCAGGCGGCGATAGAGCGGATCGACGTGTTCTTGCGACACGCGTGGCTGGTGGGCGGCGGGCCTAAAAATACTCAGCATAGATATCTCCAATGCGAAAAAAAACGAGAGCTTTTTTGTTCTATTACGAACGCTATTGTATGGGGCTAGCGTACAAATGAGTGTGATTCATGACGCTAATGTTACACTTTTATGAAACTGTGACGATTTTTGCGCTCATGTTAACAGAATTGGAAAATTCCACAGTGTGGTTTTAGTGATGAAAATCACACTTATTGTTTTTAGACACCCCTTTATTTTCGTTTTGTGCTCGTTTTTGCTCTTTATCAAACATTGACCCTTCTTTCTGTGTCCCAATAGCAACATGTATACCCTCCGCCTGAAGTGAGAACAGAATGAAAAACATGGGGAACTGGCGTGAAACTGACGTGGTTGTCATCGGCGGTGGTGCGACGGGAGCGGGTACGGCACGAGACTGTGCCCTGCGTGGACTGCGCTGCCTGCTGCTTGAACGTTATGACATTGCGACCGGCGCGACCGGGCGTAATCACGGCTTATTACACAGCGGTGCCCGCTATGCAGTAACCGATGGCGAGTCTGCCCGCGAATGTATTGAAGAAAACCAGATTCTCCGGCGGATAGCTCGCCACTGTATTGAGCCTACCGACGGTCTGTTTATCACCTTGCCAGAAGACGATCTCGGTTGGCAGGCGCAGTTTATTACCGCCTGTCAGCAGGCGGGAATTCGCGCGCAGGCGTTGGACCCGCAGGAAGCGTTACGACTGGAACCGGCAGCAAATCCGACGCTGATTGGCGCGGTGCGCGTGCCGGATGGTTCGGTCGATCCCTTTCGCCTGACGGCGGCCAACATGATCGATGCCTGCGAGAACGGCGCGGAAGTGTTGACCTATCACGAGGTCATCGGGTTGATTCGCAAGGGCGATCGTATTACCGGTGTGCGCGTTTTCGACCATAAAAAAGGTGTAGAAACAGAAATCTATGCACAGGTGGTGGTCAACGCGGGCGGTATTTGGGGGCAACACATTGCGGAATATGCCGATCTGCGCGTGCGTATGTTTCCGGCAAAAGGCGCGCTGCTGATTCTTGGACATCGCATCAATAACATGGTGATCAACCGCTGTCGTAAACCGGCGGATGCCGACATTCTGGTGCCAGGCGATACCATTTCGCTGATTGGCACCACCTCAACCCACATCGATTACGATCAAATAGACAATATGCTCGTGACGCCTGCTGAGGTGGAAACGCTGATGCGGGAAGGCTCGATGCTGGCGCCGACGTTGGCGAGTACGCGCATTCTACGCGCCTATGCGGGCGTTCGACCGCTGGTTGCCAGCGATAGTGACCCCAGCGGACGCAGCGTGAGTCGCGGCATTGTGCTGCTCGACCATGCCAGCCGCGACGGGCTGGAAGGATTTATTACCATCACCGGCGGCAAGCTGATGACCTACCGCCTGATGGCGGAATGGGTGACTGACGCCATCTGCAAAAAGCTGGGTCATGACGTGGCCTGCTCGACGGCACAGACGCCGCTGCCCGGTTCTGAATCGCTGGAGGAGGTGAAATCCGCTCCTCACCCCCTGTCTGCTTACCCTGCGGCAAAACCGCTCTCTGCGCCGCTGCGCGGCTCGGCGATTTATCGCCACGGTGAACGTGCCGGAAGAATGCTGTCCGGTGAGCGTCTGGACCGCAGCCTGGTGTGCGAATGTGAGGCCGTGACGGCGGGGGAAGTGCGCTACGCCGTTGAGTCGTTGCAGGTGAATAACCTGATTGATTTACGTCGGCGCACCCGCGTGGGTATGGGCACCTGTCAGGGCGAGCTGTGCGCCTGTCGTGCGGCGGGTCTGCTGTGCCGTCTGGGTACTGCGACGCCGGAGCAGTCGCTCACGCAGCTCAGCCAGTTTTTGAACGAACGCTGGAAAGGGATTCGCCCGATTGCGTGGGGCAATGCGCTGCGCGAAAGCGAGTTTACCAGTTGGATTTATCAGGGATTGTGCGGCCTGACGGCCAGCGACAGTCAGGAGGATCGTCATGCGCTATGACGTTGTGATTATCGGTGGCGGGCTGGCGGGATTGACCTGCGGCATTCGCTTAGCGGAGCAGGGAAAACGCTGTGCGATTGTCAGCGCGGGGCAGAATGCGCTGCATTTTTCTTCCGGTGCGCTGGATTTACTTTCCCATCTCCCTGACGGACAGCCCGTTAGCCAGCCGCTCGATGCGCTGGATGAGTTGGCGCGTCAGGCTCCTCATCATCCTTATTCCCGTATGGGCGCGACGGCAGTGGCGGCCCTGTTGCCACAAGTTGAGGCGCTGCTGGAACGCAGCAATATCACCCTGCAAGGCCATTATCAGCAGAACCACTGGCGCATGACGCCGTTAGGTAAGTTTCGCGCCTGCTGGCTGAGCCCGGTCGATGGCGTAACGCGTGGTCTACCGGATGCTCGCTTTGGCGATAATCCGCTGATTGCCGGTATCGAAGGTTTTCTGGATTTTCAGTCCCGTATTGTGGCCGGCACGCTACAGACGCAGGGGATCGCGGCACGCAGTGATGAACTCAAGCTGCCCGTGCTGGATCGATTGCGTCATAACCCCAGCGAATTCCGTGCGGTCAATATCGCCCGCGTGCTCGACCGACCGGAAAATCGCTCGGCGCTGCTGGAGGAATTGTCGCTTCTGGCTAACGGTAACGATGCCATCATCATGCCAGCCTGTCTGGGCTTGGACAGCCCTGAAATCATCAATGAACTCGCTGATGCGTTAGGTAAACCGGTGCTGCTGTTACCGACATTGCCGCCGTCATTGCTCGGCTTACGCCTGCATCAGGCGCTGTCGCAGCGCTTTCGTCAACTGGGTGGCATGGTGATGCCGGGCGATCGTGCGGTGCGCGCCTCGCTGTCGCCGCAAGAGATTGCGATTCATAGCCACCATCATCGCGATATTCCGCTGCGAGCGAAGCATGCGGTGCTCGCGAGCGGCAGCTTTTTCAGTAACGGATTGGTGACGCAGTTTGATCGCGTGACCGAACCGGTCTTTGGGCTGGACGTTCGGTTTGCAGACCAGCGCGAGGGCTGGAGCCAGCAGGATGTGTTTGCGCCGCAGCCGTATCTGCAATTTGGTGCGATTGTCGATGAACATCTGCATCCGCGCATTGGGGGCGAAACGGTCAACAACCTGTTCGCGATTGGCGCGGTGCTGGAAGGTTTCGACCCCATTGTGCAGGGATGTGGGGCGGGGGTTTCTTTGCTCAGCGCACTTCATGTTGCCGAACAGATTTTGAAGGAGGGCAACCCATGAGCCTGCTTAGCGATAATAGTTTTGAAGATTGCATCAAGTGTACGGTCTGTACCACGTACTGCCCGGTTTCACGCGTGAACCCACTTTATCCCGGCCCGAAACAGGCTGGCCCAGATGGCGAACGCCTGCGGCGTAAAGATCCGGCACTGTATGATGATGCGCTGAAATACTGCACCAACTGCAAACGTTGTGAAGTCGCGTGCCCGTCGGATGTTAAAATTGGCGATATTATTCAGCGCGCAAAGGCGACGCACAGCAACCACAAGCCGACGCTGCGTGATGCGATTCTGAGTCATACCGACTTCATGGGGTCGATTGCCACACCGTTTGCGCCGTTGGTGAATACGGCTACTAGCCTGAAACCGGTGCGCCAACTGCTGGATAAGGCGTTGAAAATTGACCACCGTCGCCAGTTGCCGAAATACTCGTTCGGCACCTTCCGGCGCTGGTATCGCCAACAGGCAGCAAAACAGCAGGCCTATGATGAGCAGATCGCTTACTTCCACGGCTGCTATGTGAACTACAACCATCCACAGTTGGGTAAAGATCTGGTTCAGGTCTTTAACGCGATGGGCATTGGCGTCCAGTTGCTGAATAAAGAGAAGTGCTGCGGCGTGCCGCTGATCGCCAATGGTTTTCACGACAAGGCCAGAAAGCAGGCGCACGCGAATATCAACTCGCTGGATGAGGCGATTAATCAGAAATCCCTGCCGGTGGTTGCGACGTCGTCCAGTTGTACGTTCACGCTGCGGGACGAGTATCCACATCTGCTGGGCGTGGATAACGGTCACGTGCGCGATGGTGTCGAACTGGTGACGCGTCAGCTCTACCGTCTGCTGGAAGAAGAAGGGCGAACGCTGCCGCTGGGTAAATTGCCGCTGCGGGTGGCGTATCACACGCCTTGCCATCTGGAACGAATGGGCTGGACGGCGTATACCCTGGCGCTGCTGCAACGCATTCCCGGTCTTGAGCTGGTGATGTTGGATTCCCAGTGCTGCGGCATTGCGGGTACCTACGGCTTCAAGAAAGAGAATTACGCCACGTCGCAAGGTATTGGCGCACCGCTGTTTCAGCAGATTGAAGAGAGCGGAGTTGATATCGTGGTGACGGACTGCGAAACCTGTAAATGGCAGATTGAGATGTCGACCAGTAAAAAGTGTGAACACCCGATCACCCTGCTGGCAAGGGCATTGGCGCAGCCAGAGTAAAAGGTGGCAGGGAGCAAAACGTGTAATGCCAATCGCTTAAGCGTGAACGTAGGGGAAACACGGTGATGAGGTTCCCGTAGGGATACCTCGCACCGTGGTAGCCCCGGTATCTCGATCTTGAAACGATGGGTGTTAAGCAAAACAGATTATTTCCCTACTCTTGTTGAGAATAAGAACTTATCGCAAAAAGCACTTTACAAGTGCGAATGATAATGATTATTATTGTCGTGCATTCTAGGGGACGATGCCATGCGCCTGTATTAGTTATTGATGGTGTTCATGACGATCCGGCTTCCCTGTGAAGGCACGACATTGCTCACATTGCTTCCAGTATTATTTAGCCAGCTCGGGTGCTGGCTTTTTTTTTTGCAATTTCCTTCCAGCCCGTCATCCCGTTCTGATTTTTCGAACAGAGCGGTGAGTTTTTTGCGCTATCTTATTTATCGCCGCCCGTTACACTTTCCTTATCAAAAACGTGGGAGGAAATAACATGATCTATTTACGTCAAGCGCAAGATCGCGGACATGCGAATCACGGCTGGCTCGACAGCTGGCACACATTCTCATTTGCCGATTATTACGATCCTGATTTCATGGGATTTTCGGCACTGCGCGTGATTAATGAAGACGTTATCGAAGGCGGTCAGGGTTTTGGCACGCATCCGCATAAAGATATGGAAATTCTGACCTATGTATTGTCCGGTGCGGTTGAACATCAGGACAGCATGGGAAATAAAGAGCAGGTGCCAGCGGGCGAGTTCCAGATTATGAGCGCGGGAACGGGCATTCGTCACTCTGAATACAATGCCAGCAAAGACGAACCGTTGCACCTGTATCAAATCTGGATTATCCCAGAAAAAACTGGGCTGACGCCGCGCTACGAGCAGAAACGCTTTGATGTGCAGCAAGGGCGTCAGCTGGTGCTGTCCCCGGATGCGCGTGAAGGCTCGCTGAAAGTCTTTCAGGACATGACGCTGTGGCGCTGGGCGCTGAAAGCGCAGGAGCAATCGGTGTACCCGATTCAGGCTGACCGCCGCGTCTGGGTTCAGGTGGTGCGCGGTACGGTAGAGATTAACGGCCAGAAAGCGGAAGCCAGTGATGCCTTCGCGGTCTGGGACGAAACGGCGATCTCCGTACACGCCAGCGAGGACAGCGAAATCCTGCTGTTTGATCTGCCGCCAGTATAACGGCGAATGAAAAAAGTGAAGAAGCCCGCGTAGGAAAAGACGCGGGTTTTTTATTTATCACGACCTGATTACATCATTCAGATTCTGCCCTCAGTTTTTACTTTCCTGACGCTTTTTTTGTTAGACTTAGATTACTGTTTTTCAGGCATTTTAGTCGACGATGAAGAAAAAAAGACCCGTTCTCCAAGACGTTGCTGACCGTGTTGGGATTACCAAAATGACGGTAAGCCGCTATTTGCGTAATCCCGCTCAAGTGTCCGCCGCGTTGCAGGAAAAGATCGCTATTGCATTGGATGAGCTGGGCTACATCCCCAACCTCGCGCCGAATATGCTCGCCAGCGCCACCAGCCGAGCGATTGGCGTGCTGCTGCCGTCATTAACCAATCAGGTTTTCGCCGAAGTCTTGCGCGGGATTGAACGCACGGCGGAAGCGCACGGCTACCAGACCATGCTGGCGCATTATGGCTATCATCCTGACAGAGAAGAACAGCGTCTGACGTCACTGCTGTCGTATCATATCGATGGGCTTATTCTGGCCGAACGTACTCACACGCCGCGAACGCGCCAGATGCTGGACGTTGCTGGTATTCCGGTCGTCGAACTGATGGATTCCGTCTCGCCCTGTCTGGATATGGCTGTCGGGTTTGATAACGTTGAGGCCGCTCGACAGATGACGCTGCGTATGGTCGCGCTGGGGCATCGTCATATCGTCTATCTCGGTGCGCGTCAGGATGAGCGTACGATTATGCGCAGTCAGGGCTACGAGCAAGCGATGTGGGAAAGCGGGCTTAAGCGCTATTGCGTGATGAGTGAGCGGGCGTCTTCCTATTCGCTTGGTGGCGAACTGCTGCGGCAGACGCAGGCGGAATACCCGCAGGTCGACAGCGTGTTTTGCACCAATGACGACTTAGCCGTCGGCGCGATGTTCGAATGCCAGCGGCAGGGGTTGCGCGTGCCGGATGACATTGGCGTAGCCGGTTTCCACGGGCACGACATTGGTCAGGCGATGGTGCCGAAACTGGCCAGCGTACTGACACCGCGTGAACACATGGGACGCATCGGCACCGAACAACTGCTGGCTCGTCTGCGGGGTGAGCCAGTGACGCAGGAGAGGGTCGATGTCGGCTTTACCGTGCTGGACGGCGAAAGCCTCTAAGCCGCTGCGTTAGCCTGCCGCGCGCAGTGCATCAACGCAGCGCTGCACGACGTCTTCCCGGGTGCCGTCAATATCGACTTTCAGGACATCCGGCTCATCGCTACCCGGTTCTTCCAGCGCATCGAACTGGCTTTTCAGTAGTTCTGTCGGCATGAAGTGGCCTGCTCTGGCTTTGTGACGCTCCAGAACCAGCTCAAAGCTACCTTTCAAATAGATAAACACCATCTTTTCGTTGCCTTCGCGCAGGCGGTCACGGTAACGCTTTTTTAGCGCGGAACAGACGATGATGCCGGTCTCGTTTTTGTGCGCCAGGCTGTAGGCGACATCGCTGAGTCGCTCCAGCCATGGTGCGCGGTCGTCGTCATTCAATGGCGTACCGCTGGCCATTTTCTGGATATTCGCGCGCGGGTGCAGATCGTCGCCGTCAATAAATTTTGCCTGAATGGCGCGGCCAAGTTCAGCGCCAACTGAGGATTTTCCACTGCCTGATACGCCCATCAGAATAATGCTTCGACCTGACATAATTTGATCTCTATCTCAAACTGTAAATTAAATGATACTTAATGGTTCCATACTTTAACATGTTACCCGTATCATGTTACCGGTATCAAATGATGATGTGATACACCTCACAAACAATTAGCCAACCCAGACCGAGTGCCCTAAAGAGATTATTAACGATGACAGAAATCACCTCCGCCTATAGCGCCAGTGTGTTGTTGACCATTGCCGCTGGTGCAGTCGCACTGTTATTGGTGCTGATTATGCGCTTTAAAATCCATGCGTTCCTGGCGCTGACACTCGTCAGTCTGGTAACAGCATTGGTAACAAAAACACCTTACGAAAAGATTGTGCCGACGCTGCTAAGTGGTTTCGGTAGTACGCTGGCATCCGTTGCCCTGCTGGTTGGACTAGGGGCAATGATTGGCCGCCTGTTAGAGGTGACCGGCGGCGCGAATGTGCTGGCGGATACGCTAATCAATAAATTTGGCGAACATCGTGCACCTTTTGCGTTAGGGGTTGCTTCTCTGCTGTTCGGCTTCCCGATCTTTTTTGATGCAGGTCTGGTTGTTATGCTGCCGATTATTTTCAGCGTGGCAAAGCGCTTCGGTGGCTCGACGCTAAAATATGCGTTTCCTGCGGCGGGCGCGTTTGCCGCTATGCATGCGCTGGTACCGCCACATCCTGGCCCCGTTGCTGCGAGTGAATTGTTAGGTGCTAACATCGGGCTGCTGGTGATTATCGGGGGCATCATCGCGCTACCGACCTGGTATTTCGGCGGCTACCTCTATGGGTTGTACGCAGGTAAAAAATTCGACATCAAACTGCCTGCAAGCTTCTTGTCTGCGGTTGAAACGGATACGGCCGTTAAACCACCACGTTTTTCCGTGGTGTTGAGTATTCTGCTGCTGCCATTAGTGCTGATTTTTCTCGATACCGGGCTGAATACGCTAACGGTGATGGGAATAGTGAGCGGTGATAACGGCGTGGTGCAGTTCTTACGCATGTTGGGTAAAACGCCAGTTGCATTACTGATCACGGTGTTCTTTGCGTTGATGGTCTTTAGCGGTCGTAAGAGCGGAGCACATCTTGAAAAGATTTGTGACGGCGCGTTAGGTCCGATTTGTGCCATTATTTTGGTAACTGGCGCAGGTGGCATGTTCGGTGGTGTTCTGCGTGCCAGCGGAATTGGCAACGCGCTGTCCGGTGCACTGGCAGATACAGGCTTGCCTGTTATCGTTGCTGCATTTGTGGTGTCGATGGCACTGCGTGTGGCACAGGGTTCTGCAACGGTGGCACTGACGACGACGGCAGCGCTGATGGCGCCCACAGTGGCGGCGACCCCCGGCCTTAGCCAGTTCGATCTCTGCTTTATTGTGGTGTCGATTGCGGGTGGGGCGACTGTGCTGTCACATGTGAA
Organism: Pectobacterium aquaticum; assembly: GCF_003382565.3. Lineage (NCBI taxonomy): Bacteria > Pseudomonadati > Pseudomonadota > Gammaproteobacteria > Enterobacterales > Pectobacteriaceae > Pectobacterium > Pectobacterium aquaticum. The sequence goes on along the minus strand of NZ_CP086253.1, from coordinate 4,088,353 downwards.
CGATTCGGGCTTCTGGCTGGTCAGTCGTTTCCTTGAAATGGATGAGAAAACGACCCTGAAAACCTGGACGGTGATGGAAACGCTGCTCGGCACCATCGCGTTCTTGCTGGCGTTAGTGGGAAGTATTCTTCTCTAATGTGTTTAACCCCCTTCCTTGTGGAGGGGGCTTTTAGTCACATTTTTTATGCCGACTAAGAGATGGTTTCGTGCGCGATAATGTCGTTATTTTCATGCTACTTCGTAGCACGCGCCCGACATGGGGCGGCTCAAACGCCGCTCGCCCCATGACCCCAGGCTTCTGGCTAAATTATGCCGCTACGCGGTGCCATCGGCGTTCATGACCACCTTTCGAGCCGACGGTGACGCGCTTACTCGCCCCATAAACGGGGCTCGCCCTTCGGGCCAGCACAAGTGCTGTTCAAAAACGTCTCTGACGTTTTTGTCCGGCGCGGCATCGTCTTTCGCGGCGTCCCTGCCGCTCACTCGGTGGTCATGCCCACCGCTGCATAATTTTTACGCCGGATAACGTCAACCCCATAATAATTTGCGCATTTATGTATAAGACAGAGGGGGTAACTGCGTAGCTATAACTTCATATAAGCACGCACGCCGTCGAGGAACATCTGCGTCGATAGCATCACCAGAATCAATCCCATCAATTTCTCCAGCGCACTCACGCCTTTCTCACCCAGCAAACGCAAGAACACATCTGACATTAGCAGGATGATGAATGAGATCGTCCAGGCGATAAACAGTGCCAGCGTCAGATGAGGTAGCTGATTGGGATACTGGTGAGACAGCAGCATCAGCGCCGCGAGGATCGACGGCCCCGCAACCAGCGGAATCGCCATGGGCACCAGAAACGGTTCCTCTCCGGCTGGCAGACCGCTGCTGTTGCCTTCCTGCGAAGGGAAAATCATACGAATCGCGATGAGGAACAGCACGATACCGCCGGAAATCGACACGGTTTCGGTGCGCAGATTCAGGAACGCCAGAATGCGTTCACCGGCGAACAGAAAAATCAGCATCAGCCCGAGCGCAATCAGCATTTCACGGATCAACACCACGCGTCGGCGTTTGGGGTCAAGATGCTTGAGCACGGACATAAAAATCGGCAGGTTGCCGAGTGGATCCATAATGAGCAACAGCAGCACCGTTGCGGAGATCATTTCTGTCATGTTGGTTTGTTACTCCCAAAACCTTGTTTCCTGACCGGGGCCATCTTCATGGGCTGACCAACGTGATTATCCTGTGCCAGGTTGATGATATTAGAATGACTGCTGAAAAACGGCGTACTATCGAATAAATTCACTTGCGACTTGATGTACATTTTGTAAGGCTGAACGACACAATTATTTACGGGTTTACGACACGACACGCGCAAGCCTCTGCGGCAGATCACTGAGTCAGCAATCACTAAGCGCTATCGACGTTAGCCAGAATTCTTTTTGTTACCCCCAAAGCAGGACAGTTACCATGAAAAATGTTGGTTTTATTGGCTGGCGCGGTATGGTCGGCTCGGTTCTCATGCAGCGCATGGTCGAAGAACGCGACTTTGATGTGATTCACCCGGTATTCTTTTCGACCTCTCAGCATGGCGAGCCTGCACCCGCACTGGGTGGTCATCAAGGCGTGTTGCAGGATGCTTATAATATTGAAGCACTGCGCGCGTTGGACATCATCATTACCTGTCAGGGCGGCGATTATACCAATGAAGTCTACCCAAAGCTGCGTGAAAGTGGCTGGCAGGGCTATTGGATCGACGCCGCGTCCTCACTGCGTATGAAAGATGACGCGATCATTATTCTGGATCCGGTTAACCACGGGGTGATTCAACAGGGGCTGGATAAAGGCATCAAAACCTTTGCCGGCGGCAACTGTACTGTCAGCCTGATGCTGATGTCATTGGGCGGCCTGTTTGCGAACAACTTGGTGGAGTGGGTTTCTGCTGCGACGTATCAGGCGGCTTCTGGCGGCGGTGCGCGCCACATGCGTGAGCTGCTGACCCAGATGGGTGCGCTGCATGGTGAAGTGGCGAAAGAGTTACAGGATCCGGCCTCTGCGATTCTGGATATCGAACGTAAAGTGACCGCGCTGACCCGCAGCGGTTCGCTGCCGACGGATAACTTCGGCGTGCCGTTGGCAGGTAGCCTGATTCCGTGGATCGACAAACAGTTGGATAATGGCCAGAGCCGCGAAGAGTGGAAAGGTCAGGCGGAAACCAACAAGATTCTGAGCACCAGTAGCGTCATTCCTGTCGACGGCCTCTGCGTGCGCGTCGGCGCACTGCGCTGCCACAGTCAGGCGTTCACCATCAAACTGAAAAAAGACGTGGCGCTGCCGGAAATCGAACAACTGCTTGCAACCCACAATGACTGGGTGAAAGTGGTGCCGAACGATCGCGATATCACTATGCGTGAGCTGACGCCTGCTGCGGTAACGGGCACGCTCTCCACGCCGGTGGGTCGTCTGCGTAAGCTGAACATGGGGCCGGAATATCTGTCCGCCTTCACGGTCGGCGATCAGTTGCTGTGGGGAGCCGCTGAACCGCTGCGCCGTATGCTGCGCATCCTGCTGTAGTTAGTTATCTTGCTATCGTTCTGCTGCTTTTCTGGCGCAACATCGTTTGGTGTTGCGTCAGTTTCATACTCACGTTATATCGGAAATAGAAATGAATGAATGCCGACAGTGAAGAGGAGATGCCGCAGGTATTGACCTGGAGAAATCAGAAATTCGTTGTAACAACGAATAACGATCTACTGGATATTGATGCCATACATTGCTATTTAACGCGTTCAAGCTGGGCAACGGGCATTGATATTGATACCGTTCAGGAATCCCTTGCTAACAGCCTTAATTTCGGGTTATTCACTGAAAGTAAGCAGATTGGGTTAGCACGTGTAGTGACGGATTTTGCGACTTTCGGTTATCTCTGTGATGTTTATGTACTGGAAGAATATCAGCAGCAAAAATTGGGAAGCTGGTTAATGGAATGCTGCCTTGACCACCCAGTGCTTAAGCGGTTGCGGCGTATTATGTTACTGACATCAACTGCACCATGGCTCTATGAAAAAGCAGGATATTCTCCGGTTAACAAAGAAAACTATGTTTGGGCGATTACTCGTCCTGATATGTATCAATCAAAGATCCATCCGGCTTTAGTAAACCCGTTAGATTAAGAGTCGTCCCCCCTCTATTAAGCGTACGTGATCGACTGCGCAATACGTATTTTTCGCAATTGTGATGATTCAGTCTGACGTCATGGTTGTCTACGTATCCAACCCGCAACGCCTTTATCTAACCCATCACGCCACGCTATCCAGCTTTTCCAGTGCCTGATGAGGTGAGATCAGCGGAACGCGCACTTCGACACGGGTGAATTTATCCGCTTCGCTGACCACTGTGATGCCATAGCGGTTGCCGTAGCGTGCTTTGATACGGCGGTCGACCAGATTCATGCCTAGCCCATCGCCACCGCTGCGGGGCTGATAGGTGCCGGCGTTATCTTCCACTGACAGCTCCAGCGTGTTGGCGTGCAGGCGTCCGCTGATGTGGATGTGCCCGTTTTCAATCATCTGCGAGATACCGTGCTTAATCGCATTTTCGACAATCGGTTGCAGGGAAAATGCGGGTAATCGCGCTTCACGCAGCGCTTCCGGCAGCGAAATGTCTACCGTCAGGTGATCGGCAAAGCGCGCTTTCTCGATTTCGAGATAGGCGTTAACGTGCTCCAGCTCGTCATTGAGCGACACTTCATCGTTGCTGCGCTTGAGGTTTTTACGGAAAAACGTCGATAGGGACAGCACCAGTTGGCGAGCGTGATCGGGGTTGCGCCGTATCACGGCGGACAGCGTGTTGAGTGCGTTAAATAGAAAATGCGGGTTGACCTGCGCGTGTAGCAGCTTGATTTCCGACTGGGCCAGTAGCTGTTTCTGCTGTTCAAAGCGGCCCGTCAGAATCTGTGCGGAAAGCAGGTGGGCGATCCCTTCCCCTAGTGTGCGGTTAATGCTGGAAAATAGCTTATTTTTGGGCTCATAAAGCTTGATCGTGCCGACAACGCGCTGATCTTCACCGCGCAGCGGGATCACCAGCGTGGAGCCGAGTTTGCAGTGTGATGAAACCGAACAGGTATAAGACACCTCGTTGCCGTCGGCGTACACCACCTGATTGTTGTCTATCGCCCGACGGGTATGTGATGACGTGATAGGCGCGCCGACGTTGTGGTGGTCGTCGCCCAGTCCGATAAAGGCCAGCAGCTTGTCACGATCGGTAATGGCTACGGCACCCACACCTAACTCTTCATACAAAATACGGGCAACGCGCATACTGTTTTGCGGGTTGAATCCCTGACGCAGTGCCCCTTCGGCGCGGGCGGCGATTTGCAGTGCCTTGGCGGAAAACGCGGAGGTGTATTTTTCAAAAATGGCACGTCTGTCGAGCAGGATACGCATGAACATGGCAGAACCGATGGTATTGGTGATCATCATCGGCAAAGCAATGTCTCGAACCAGTTCAACGGCATTATCAAACGGACGGGCGACCAGCAGGATAATCGCCATTTGTAGTATCTCCGCAACCAGCGCGGTCAGCCCTACGACGAGGGGCTGAAACAGCAAATCGATGCGGTTGCGGCGTGCCAGATAGCGGTGTAGCAGCCCACCGAGCAAGCCTTCGGCAATCGTCGATAACATACAGGCCAGCGCGGTCATTCCGCCCATCGAATAGCGGTGTAATCCACCCGTTAACCCGACGAGAAAACCGACAGAAGGGCCGCCTAGCATGCCGCCGAGCACGGCGCCCGTCGCGCGGGTATTGGCAATCGAATCGTCTATATGCAAACCGAAATAGGTTCCCATGATGCAAAACACGGAAAAAACCAGATAGCAGACCAGCTTGTGCGGCAGACGGATGGTGACCTGCATCAGCGGGATGAACAGCGGTGTCTTACTGAGCAGATAGGCGATGACCAGATAAACGCACATCTGCTGTAACAGGGAAAGAATCAGATCAACCTGGCTAACCATGGGCGGGGTCTCTTCACACGAAATCCATTAAATTGTACTGCTTTTTCCCTATTAACGAATCGATATTAAACAAATAATGCTAATTGTCTTGCGTCATAACTTATTCATATAAATATACACAGAAAAATTTAATCAATGTCTCTGATATTTCTCCACTCTTTGACTACGCTTAATTAAGGAGGGTGTTGTGCAAGAATGCTTTCATAATATTGATTATTCTTACACGTTATCATTATTTGTTAGCGTGCTAATAACTTATTATTTTTATTGGGTTTTTTGTTTGAATGTAAGTGCGATCTTGTGATTTTTATTATATAAATTATTTAATTTAAATGGTTTATCAGAGGATGAATACCATGCCAGCGTTTTCTGAGGCGATTAATTTACTTATTTCCGGGCACTATGCCGACCCGTTTTCGCTGTTAGGTATGCATCATTCCTCCAAAGGTCTTGAAGTTCGGGCACTGCTGCCGGATGCGCAGGCAGTCTGGGTTGTGGATGCCAGCAATGGACGAAAAATCGTCGAGCTGGAACGTGTGGATGGTCGCGGTTTTTTTTGTGGTCTGGTGCCGCGTCGGAAAAAGGTTTTTCACTATCAATTAGCCGTGACCTGGCGCGAAGAAACCTGGGTGATTGAAGATCCCTACCGTTTTGGCCCGCTGTTGCAGGATATGGATATTTGGCTTTTGGCTGAAGGCACCCACCTGCGACCTTACGAGCGGTTAGGCGCACATCTGGAAACGCTGGACGGCGTTGAAGGCACGCGCTTTGCCGTCTGGGCACCGAATGCCCAGCGTGTTTCAGTCGTGGGGCAGTTCAACTTCTGGGATGGCCGACGTCACCCGATGCGGTTGCGACAGGAAAACGGTATTTGGGAACTGTTTCTGCCGGACGTGAAAGCGGGGCAGCTCTACAAATATGAGATGCTCGACAGCCACGGGAGCGTGCGGCTGAAGGCCGACCCGTATGCGTTTGAAGCGCAGATGCGCCCAGATACCGCATCGCTGATTACACCGCTGCCAGAGAAAGTCCCAACCAGCGACGCTCGGCGTGAGGCGAACGGCCTGCGTTCACCGATCTCCATTTATGAGGTTCACCTGGGTTCCTGGCGGCGGCATACGGATAACAATTTCTGGCTTAGCTATCAGGAACTGGCGAATCAACTGATTGATTATGTGCAGTACATGGGCTTCACGCATGTGGAACTGATGCCAATTAACGAACACCCGTTCGATGGTAGCTGGGGTTATCAACCGCTGGGGCTGTACGCGCCAACGCGCCGTTTCGGTACTGCGTCGGAGTTCAGAGCGTTTGTTGATGCGCTCCATGAGGCGGACATCAACGTTCTGCTGGACTGGGTGCCGGGACATTTTCCCGGCGACGAATACGGTTTGGCACAGTTTGACGGTACCGCGCTGTATGAATATGCCGATCCGCGCGAAGGTTACCATCAAGATTGGAACACGCTGATTTATAACTATGGTCGCCATGAAGTACGTAACTATCTGGCGGGTAACGCGCTGTTCTGGATGGAGCGCTATGGCATCGACGGCCTGAGGGTCGACGCTGTGGCTTCCATGATTTACCGCGACTACAGCCGCAGCGAAGGCGAATGGGTGCCGAACTATTACGGCGGTAAAGAGAACCTCGAAGCCATCTCGTTCCTACGCTACACCAACCACATGCTGGGTCATGCGGCTCCTGCGGCGATCACGCTGGCCGAAGAGTCCACCGATTATCCGGGCGTCACGCTGCCACCAGACTGCAACGGCTTAGGATTTCATTACAAGTGGAATATGGGCTGGATGCACGACACGCTGACCTATATGCAGCTCGATCCGGTTCACCGTAAATACCATCACGATTTGCTGACATTCGGCATGTTGTATGCCTATAGCGAGAATTTCGTGCTGCCGCTGTCTCACGATGAGGTGGTGCACGGCAAGCGCTCATTGCTGGATCGCATGCCTGGCGATGTCTGGCAGAAGTTTGCCAATTTACGCGCGTATTACGGCTTTATGTGGGCGTATCCCGGCAAGAAACTGCTATTTATGGGCGGCGAATTTGCGCAAGGGCGTGAATGGAACCACGATGCCAGTCTGGACTGGCATCTGCTAGATGAAGCGGAAGGCTGGCACCGTGGCGTGCAAACACTGGTGCGCGATCTCAACCACTACTATCGCCAGCAGCCGTCATTATATCAGCTAGATTTTCAGTCGCAGGGCTTTGAATGGCTGGTGGTGGACGACCGGGAAAACTCAGTCTTTGCCTTTGTTCGGCGTGATGAGCAAGGCAATGAAGTGCTGGTGGTCAGTAACTTCACGCCAGTGCCGCGCTATGGCTATCGAATCGGCATCAACCAGCCTGGCGGCTGGCGAGAAGCGATGAACACGGATTCTGGCTACTACAACGGCAGCAATTTGGGCAATACTGGGACGATTTACAGCGAGGAGCAGGCCAGCCACCAGCGCCAGCATTCTCTCGTTCTGACCCTTCCGCCGCTTGCCACGCTGTATCTGGTGAAGGAGGCGTAAATGTCGGAATTGCAAACGGGCAAGCCGACGCCGCTGGGAGCCAGTTTTGATGGACATGGCGTGAATTTTGCCCTGTTTTCGGCGGATGCCGAGCGAGTCGAACTGTGTGTATTTGATGAACATCAGCAGGAACAACGCATCGTGCTGACTGCACGCAGCGGCGATATCTGGCATGGCTATCTCCCTGATGCACAGCCGGGGCTACGCTACGGTTTCCGGGTCGATGGGCCGTTCGAGCCGTCGCAGGGTTTGCGCTTCAATCCGCATAAACTGCTGTTGGATCCGTGCGCCCGCCAGCTTGATGGCTGGGTGGTGGATGACGCCTGTCTGCAAGGCGGGATTGACCAGCGAGATGAACGCGATAGCGCTGCCATCATGGCGAAGTGCGTCGTTACGGCTGAGGATTACGACTGGAAGGATGACCAGCATCCGCAAACGCCTTGGCATCAGACGGTGATTTATGAAGCGCACGTTCGTGGGCTGACGCAACTGCACCCCGATATTCCCGAAGACATTCGCGGTAGCTATGCGGCGTTAGGCCATCCGGTGATGATTGATTATCTGACGTCGTTGGGCGTGACGGCGCTGGAGTTGCTCCCAGTGCAGCAGCATGCGGATGAACCCCAGCTTCAGCAACTGGGGCTGCGTAATTACTGGGGCTATAACGTGCTGCTGCCGTTTGCTGTCGATAACAGCCTGGCCGCGGGTGACGACGCACTGAATGAATTTCGGGATGCGGTCAAAGCGCTGCATCACGCGGGCATCGAGGTCATTCTGGATGTGGTGTTTAACCACAGCGCCGAGCTGGACGTCGAAGGGCCCACGCTGTGCCAGCGAGGCATCGACAACCGTAGCTACTACTGGCTGGGTGAAGACGGCGAATACCCTAATTGGACTGGCTGTGGCAATGTGCTGCGCCTGAATCATCCGGCGGTGATGGATTGGGTGATCGACTGTCTACGCTTCTGGCGCGAGGTCTGCCACGTTGATGGTTTCCGCTTCGATCTGGCAACGGTGCTAGGACGTACCCCGGATTTTACCGCCGACGCGCCGCTGCTGTCTGCCATGAAAAATGATAGCCGTTTACAGGGCTGCAAGCTGATCGCCGAACCGTGGGACATTGGGCATGGTGGTTATCAGCTCGGTCAGTTCCCGACACCGTTTGCCGAGTGGAGCGACCGCTACCGTGACGACATGCGCCGCTTTTGGCTGCATGGTGACATTTCTCTTGGCACATTTGCCCGCCGTTTTGCTGCCTCCAGCGACATCTTCCAACAGCGCGACCGCCGACCTTACGCCTCCATCAACAAACTGACGGCCCATGACGGCTTTACGCTGCGCGATCTGGTGAGTTTCAACCACAAGCACAACGACGCCAACGGCGAGGGTAACCGCGACGGCACAGGTAGCAATTTCAGTAATAACCATGGCACGGAAGGGTTGGAAGCGGACGACGACGTTCTTCAACGCCGACTGGTCAGCCAGAAGGCGCTGCTGACGACGCTGATTCTGTCGCAGGGAACGCCAATGCTGCTGGCAGGTGATGAACTGGGACACAGTCAGCAGGGCAACAACAACGCCTACTGTCAGGACAATGAATTAACCTGGCTGCACTGGGACAATGCGGATCGCACCCTGCGTGAGTTTGTCGCCGGATTGATCCAGTTACGTCGCACGATTCCGGCATTACAGCAGGCAACGTGGTGGCAAGAAGGGGATGGCGCGGTGCAGTGGCTGAACCGAGAAGGGCAGCCTTTGACACCGCAACAGTGGGAGCAGGGGGAGCATCAGCTACAGATTTTACTTTCCGGTCGTTGGCTCGTGTTGTTTAACGCCAGCTTGCATGCCGGAGCATTCATTTTGCCAGAAGGCCACTGGCAGGTTTCACCGCCGTTTGATGAAACGAATCCGCCTGAGGGTGGAGTTTGGCACGGACACGCGCAGGCGGTAGGCGTCTTGATAAAACAGACTGCCTAAGCGCAAGCCATTAAAAGAATAATCAGGAGATAGCCATGGTAAATAACGACAAGCATGACCCTCTGATGTTGGCAAGACAACTCCCTTTGAAATCCGTGGCATTAATTTTGGCTGGAGGTCGTGGAACGCGACTGAAAGGGCTGACGGCATTGCGTGCCAAGCCCGCTGTCCATTTTGGCGGCAAATTTCGCATTATTGATTTCGCGCTCTCTAACTGCCTGAATTCCGGTATTCGCCGCATTGGCGTGATTACGCAATATCAGTCGCATACGCTGGTGCAGCATATTCAACGCGGCTGGTCGTTTCTGAATGCGGAAATGAACGAATTTGTCGATTTGCTCCCTGCGCAGCAGCGCCATTCGACCGATCACTGGTATCGGGGAACGGCAGACGCGGTGTGTCAGAATCTTGACATTATTCGGCGCTATCATGCGGAGTATGTGGTGATCCTCGCCGGCGATCACATCTACAAGATGGACTACTCACGTATGCTCATCGATCACGTGGAGAAGGGCGCGGAGTGTACGGTCGCCTGCCTGCCCGTGCCGCTGGAAGAAGCCAGCGCCTTTGGCGTCATGAGCGTGGACAAACAGCATCGCATCCTCGATTTTGCCGAAAAGCCGGATAACCCAACGCCGATGCCAGATAACCCGGACATGGCGCTTGCGAGCATGGGGATCTATGTTTTTAATGCGGACTATCTTTATCAATTACTGGAAGCAGACCGTAACGCACCGGACTCTAATCACGATTTTGGGCAGGACCTGATCCCGAAGATTGTCTCGCAGCGTCTGGCCTGGGCGCACCCTTTCAACTTGTCTTGCGTCACGTCGGGTGAAGATGAACACCAATATTGGCGGGATGTTGGCACGCTGGAAGCCTACTGGCGCGCCAATCTCGATTTGGCGTCCGTTACGCCGGAGCTGGATGTGTACGATCGGCACTGGCCGATTCGTTCCGCGATTGAATCGCTGCCGCCCGCCAAATTTGTTCAAGACCGTTCCGGCAGTCACGGCATGACAATGAACTCGCTGGTATCTGGGGGCTGCATCGTCTCCGGTTCTGTTGTCACGCATTCCGTGCTGTTCCCGCGTGTGCGGGTGAATTCGTTTTGCAGTATCGATTCGACGGTGATCCTGCCGGATGTCAACGTGGGGCGCTCCTGTCGTTTACGCCGTTGTGTGATCGATCGCGCCTGCCACTTGCCGGAAGGCATGGTGATTGGTGAAAACGCGGAAGAGGATAGCCGCCGTTTTTACCGTTCGGAAGAGGGGATCGTGCTGGTCACGCGATCAATGTTGGAAAAGCTGTAAACACCATCGGAACAAAACGGGAGTAATAATGCGGGTCTTACATGTTTGTTCAGAGCTATTTCCACTATTGAAAACCGGTGGACTGGCGGATGTGGCTGGTGCGTTGCCCGGCGCGCAGATTGCGGCGGGGATGGATGCCCGTGTCATCCTGCCTGCCTTCCCCGATCTGAAAAAAGGCGTCGCCAATCTACAGGTCGTGCGTGAGCTGGATACCTTCGCCGGGCACGTCACGCTGCTGTTTGGCCATTTTAACGGCGTCGGCATTTATTTGATTGACGTGCCTGAGCTGTATGAACGCGCGGGCAGCCCTTATCACGACCCAGCGCTTTATGCGTATGCCGACAACTACCTGCGGTTTGCGTTGCTGGGGTGGATGGGATCTGAAATGGCATGCGGTTTGGATCGCTACTGGCGACCTGATGTTGTGCATGCCCATGACTGGCACGCGGGGCTGACCTGCGCCTACCTAGCGGCGCGCAACCGTCCGGCGAAATCGGTCTTTACCGTTCATAACCTGGCTTATCAGGGGCTGTTTGATGCTCGGCATATGCCGAATATCCACTTGCCGAGTGATTTCTTTCAGGTGTACGGTCTGGAGTTTTACGGCCAGATTTCCTACCTCAAGGCGGGGCTGTACTACGCTGACCATATTACGACCGTGAGCCCAACCTACGCGCACGAGATTACGCTACCGGCTTATGGCTACGGCATGGAAGGCTTGCTGAAAACGCGGGAAGAAGAAGGACGGCTGTCCGGCATTCTCAATGGCGTAGACGAAACAATTTGGAATCCGGCGCACGACCCGCTACTCACCAGCCATTACTCCCGAGATGCTTTAGCGGACAAAGCCGCAAACAAGCGGCATCTGCAAACAGCGATGGGCTTGAAGGTCGACGACAAAGCACCGGTTTTTGCTATTGTCAGCCGCTTGACCAGCCAGAAAGGGCTTGATATCGCGCTAAGCGCGGTGCCGGACCTGCTGGAACAGGGCGGACAACTGGTGGTGCTGGGCGCAGGGGATGCCGATTTACAGGAGGGCTTTCTGGCGGCGGCGGCGGAATATCACGGTCAGGTTGGGGTACAGATTGGCTATCACGAGTCCTTCTCACACCGCATTATTGGCGGCGCGGATGTCATCATGGTGCCGAGCCGATTTGAACCTTGCGGGTTAACGCAACTCTACGGCCTGAAATATGGCACGTTGCCGCTGGTGCGCCGAACCGGCGGGCTGGCGGATACGGTATCGGACTGTTCGCTGGAGAATCTGGCGGATGGGCTGGCAAGTGGGTTCGTCTTTAACGATTGCAGTGTGGGATCGCTATCCCGCGCAATTCGTCGTGTGTTTGTGTTGTGGTCCCGACCCACGCTATGGCGCTATGTGCAGCGCCAGGCGATGGCGATGGATTTTGGTTGGCAGGTTTCTGCTCAGGCTTATGGTGCGCTTTATCAACGCTTGTATACCCACTAGTTTTCCCACTGCGCGTCATCCTCGTGCAATCTGGAAACGACAGGGTAAGGTAACACTCACTTGGGAATGAATATTATGAACTCGCCGTTTATCTATACTTCACCAACGATCAGTGTGGAAGCGCTGAAACACTCTATTGCTTATAAGCTCATGTTTAGCGTAGGGAAAGATCCTTCCATTGCGAATAAACATGACTGGCTGAATGCCACGCTGCTGGCCGTGCGTGACCGGATGGTGGAGCGATGGCTGCGCTCGAATCGGGCACAGCTTTCGCAGGATGTGCGGCAGGTCTATTACCTGTCGATGGAATTTTTGCTGGGGCGGACGTTGTCGAACGCGCTGCTGGCGATGGGACTGTATGACGATCTGAAGGCCGCGCTGGATGGCATGGGGCTGGAACTGGACGATCTGCTACAGGAAGAAAACGATCCCGGCTTAGGGAACGGCGGTCTGGGGCGTCTGGCCGCCTGTTTCCTGGATTCGCTGGCGACGATGGCGCTGCCGGGGCGCGGCTACGGCATTCGCTACGAATACGGTATGTTCAAACAGAATATCGTTAACGGCAGACAGGCGGAATCGCCCGACTACTGGCTGGAATACGGTAATGCGTGGGAATTCCCGCGCCACAGCACGCGCTACAAAGTGCGCTTCGGTGGCCGAATCCAGCAGGAAGGTAGCAAGTTACGTTGGCTTGAAACGGAAGAAGTGATTGCCTGTGCCTACGACCAAATCATTCCCGGTTTTGATACGGATGCCACCAATACTTTGCGTCTGTGGGGCGCGCAGGCCAGTAACGAAATCAACCTGGGTAAATTTAATCAGGGTGACTATTTTGCGGCGGTGGAAGATAAAAACCACTCGGAAAACGTGTCGCGCGTGCTGTATCCCGATGATTCCACCTATTCTGGCCGTGAGCTTCGCCTACGTCAGGAGTATTTTCTGGTTTCCGCGACGGTGCAGGACATTCTCAGTCGGCATTGGATGATGCATAAAACCTATGCCAATCTGGCGGAAAAATTTGCCATCCACCTGAACGATACGCACCCGGTGCTGGCCATCCCAGAGCTCATGCGCTTGCTGATCGATGAGCATAAATTCAAGTGGATAGAGGCGTGGACGGTGGTGAGAAAAGTCTTCTCCTACACCAATCATACGCTGATGCAGGAAGCGCTGGAAACCTGGCCGGTTGATATGCTGGGTAAAATCCTGCCGCGCCATCTGCAATTGATTTTCGAAATTAACGAACATTTTCTGGAGTACGTCCAGAAAGAAGTCCCTGATGACAACGAGCTGTTGGCGCGGGTTTCCATCATTGATGAAAACCACGGGCGTAAAATACGTATGGCGTGGCTGGCCGTGGTTGCCAGCCATAAGGTGAACGGTGTATCGGAGCTGCATTCGGATCTGATGGTGCAATCTCTGTTTGCCGATTTCGCCCGTCTCTTCCCCAACCGTTTCTGCAATAAAACCAACGGTGTGACGCCGCGGCGCTGGCTAGCGCTGGCCAACCCATCGCTCTCTAGGCTGTTGGATGACACCATTGGCCACAACTGGCGCACCGATCTGAGCCAATTGAGCGAACTGAAACAACACATCGATTATCCCGCATTTGTGCAGAAAATCAGCAAGGTGAAGCTGAAGAACAAAGTGCGCTTAGCGACCTATATGGCGGAAACCCTGAATATTGTGGTTAACCCGGAATCGCTGTTTGATGTGCAGATTAAGCGTATTCACGAATACAAGCGGCAACTGCTGAACGTGTTGCACGTCATCACACTCTATAACCGCATTAAGGATGACCCCGAGGTCGAGCGTGTGCCGCGTGTTGTCATTTTTGCGGGTAAAGCCGCATCAGCCTATTACATGGCGAAGCACATTATTAACTTGATCAACGACGTCGCGAAGGTGATCAACAACGATCCGGCATTGCACGATCGGCTGAAAGTCGTCTTCATTCCCAACTACAGCGTGAGTCTGGCACAGTTGATCATCCCAGCGGCGGATCTCTCTGAACAGATCTCGCTGGCGGGGACGGAAGCCTCCGGAACCAGCAATATGAAGTTTGCTCTTAACGGCGCGCTGACGATTGGCACGCTGGATGGGGCGAATGTCGAAATGCTGGAACATATTGGCGAAGAGAACATGTTCATCTTCGGCAACACGGCCGATCAGGTCGAAGCGCTGCGTAAGAACGGCTACAACCCACGGCAATATTACGATCAGGATGAGGAGCTGCACCGCGTGCTGACGCAAATCGCCACGGGAGTTTTCAGCCCTGATGATAGCCGACGCTACAGCGATCTGTTTGATTCACTGGTGAATTTTGGCGATTACTACCAGCTACTGGCGGACTATCGCAGCTATGTGGATACGCAGGATCGGGTGGATGAGCTGTATGAGAACAAGGACGAATGGGCGCGCTGTGCCGTCCAGAATATTGCTAATATGGGCTATTTCTCGTCCGACCGCACCATCGGCGAATATGCAGAAGATATCTGGAATATCAAACCGATACGGTTGTGATGGGCGGCGCTAAGAAGGAATATAGCAATGTTCTAATTAGTCGGTATTATGACGACAATTGATTATTGGTGACATACATTCAGCGGAGTGTCGTAATGAATGAATCAGGGAATACTAAGCGCTTACAAGGACGTATCACGGAAGTGACAATTCGGGGATTCCGGAGTTTGCGTGATATAGATAAGTTGCAGTTGCCTCAGTTGACGGTGCTGATTGGAGCAAATGGCGTTGGGAAATCTGGCTTTATCCGTTTTTTTGAGATGCTAGGCTGGATGTTAAGAGCGCAGAATTTGCAAGAGTTTGTGCTACGGCAAGGTGGAGGAGACGATCAATTTTTTATGGGTTCTCGTCGTACACCCTCAATTAATGCTGAAGTGAGAATTGAGACTGATATTGGGTTTAATGACTACCAGTTTGAACTTTCTCATTTGTCTGCTGGTGATACCTTAATGGTTACTCGGGAGGCTTATCGTTATTCAGCCAAACAGAAAACTACGCAAGCTAAATGGACGAATTTGAACACAGTAAGTAAAGAGTCTGCATTGCCTGATCAGCAGAACCCTACTGCGCGAACTATTTATGGGTTGTTGCGACAATGCTATACCTATCAGTTTCATGATACCTCTGCTAATGCGTTTATTCGCCAAAATTGGGATATTTCAGACTGTGTTCGTTTGCGCTCAGACGGCGGTAATCTTGCTGCTGTTCTATTAGACTTGCAGACAAACGAACATGTCCGCTACAAGCAAATCGTTCGTCAGATTCAGAGAGTGCTTCCCCACTTTGCTGATTTTGTACTGGAACCCAATGCGGGAAAAGTTTTATTACGTTGGAAGAGTAATACCAGCGATAAAATGTTTGGTGCACACTTGACTTCTGACGGTTCATTAAGATTATTTTGCTTGCTGACTTTGCTCAGTTTATCAAACGAACGATTACCTAATGTGCTGTTTTTTGATGAACCAGAATTGGGGTTGCATCCCCATGCAATTGTTCTGGTCTCTGAAATGATGAAGCGAGTTTCTCAGTCTCGGCAAATATTTATTGCAACACAATCGCCTTATATGGTTGATTGTTTTGACTTGGAGAATATTATTGTTGCTGAAACTAAGAATGGGGCAACACAACTACGAAACTTGCAGCGTGCTCAATATCAGGAATGGTTGGATGATGATTATTTACTCTCAGATATTTGGTTAAAATCCCCAATTGGAGAGAGTGAATGATTAGGATTTGTATTATATGTGAGGGGCAAACTGAGGTTGAATTCATTCGGAAATGTATCTCCCCTTATTTAATAAAGCATAATGTTTGTGCTTATCCCTCTATTTTACAATCGCCTTCAGGCCGTGGTCGAGGAGGAAGAGTAACGGTGGAGAGAATTGCAAAACATATGTCTCATGAATATCATGCGACCGATCGTATTACATCATTGGTTGATTTTTATGGTTTTCAGGACGCTGATGGTCGAAATCGTGTTGAATTGGAAAATGCTATTCGTCAAAGAGTAGCAGAAATAACAACAGGGTATGATGAACGATTTGTTTTTCCATACGTGCAAATGTATGAATTCGAGGCTTTATTATTCTCCGATATTGAAAAATTTGAATATGTTCTTGATGGCTGGAATCGTATTGTCAGGAACGCTCTCGAAGCAGTATATAACAGTGTGGATACGCCAGAAAACATCAATAATAGCCCGCAAACCGCACCTTCCAAGAGAATATTATCAATATTTAGTGATGGGTCTTACAATAAAACAGAGCATGGGCCTATTATAGCTGAGGAAATAGGTTTGGCTAAAATACGCGAAGAGTGTCCAAAATTCAATGAATGGATTTCAAGATTGGAACAGTGGGGTAATGTATAAAATACTAATCCCACCGTGCTTTATAATACCTGTTTATCTCAGGCATAATATTCATCATTCTCCAAGCGACATATTATCTATTTCCCTATATCCCAAAGAAACCTACTTGAGTAAGTTTCTTTGGGGATCCTGCAACCCTACATCGTTAAGGGAAGGGTATCTCATATGATAGAAGGATAGCAAAAGAAGGCGGATTAACCCGCTTTTGCTATCTGCTGTTGGCGGTAGCTTGCCAGCCAGTCGCTGATACGTTGTTTCTGGGCGTCATCGAAGCGCATACCCAATTTGGTGCGGCGCCAGATGACGTCATCAAGCATAACTGCCCATTCTTTTTCGACCAGATAGCGCAGTTCCGCTTCGTACAGATCATGGCCGAAATCTTCACCCAGGTCGCTGAGGCCTTTCACGTTTGCCAGAATCAGTTCGCTGTTTGAACCGTAGGTGCGGCTGTAACGGCGCGTCAGTGATTCAGGCAGATTGAAGCGGCGACGCAGCGCAGCGGCGTAGTCATCACGCGTGCCAGCGATATCACCACCCGGCAGTACCGCGCCTTTCGTCCAGGCCTTACCCGCTTGCGGGTAGTATTTGTGCAGCTTGTCCAGCGCGTGCTCTGCCAGCTTACGATATGTCGTCAGTTTGCCGCCGAAAACGGAAAGCAGCGGAGCCTGACCGTTATCATCATCGACTGACAACGTGTAATCACGCGTGATTGCCTGTGGAGAATCGGATTCGTCATCACACAGTGGGCGCACGCCAGAGTAGGTCCAGACGATATCGTCACGCGTAAGTTGCTGTTTGAAATGGTCGTTATACACATCCAGCAGGTAACTGACTTCGTTGTCATCGATCTTCACATCGTGCGGATTGCCTTTGTATTCCACGTCGGTTGTGCCGATGATCGAATAATCGTCCTGCCACGGGATGACGAACACAATACGGTGATCTTTGTTTTGCAGAATATACGCCTGCGGTTGGTTATGCACTTTTGGCACCACGATGTGGCTGCCTTTGATCAAACGGATGCCGTAAGGCGATTTCAGTTGCAGGCCGTCATCAAAGAATTCTTTCACCCACGGACCCGTGGCGTTCACCAGACCTTTGGCGCGCCAGGTAAAGGTTTCGCCGGTCAGTGAATCAACCGCATCCACAATCCATACGCCTTGCTCACGGCGAGCGCGGGTCACTTTGGTGCGGGTACGGACTGCTCCACCGCGTTTTGTCACTTCCTGCGCGTTTAACACCACCAGACGAGCATCGTCCACCCAGCAGTCAGAATATTCAAAGCCCTGCTTCAATTCAGGCTTAAGCACGGAATCTGCGCCGAATTTCAGTCCTTTACTGGCAGGCAGACTGACGCGTTTGCCGATGTTGTCGTACATGAACAGGCCGATACGAATCATCCAGGCCGGACGCAGGTGCGGCTGGTGGGGCAAACGAAAGCGCATAGGGAAAATAATGTGCGGGGCCATTTTCAGCAGCGTTTCGCGCTCAGACAGCGCTTCGCTGACCAAACGAAACTCATAGTGCTCAAGGTAACGCAGGCCACCATGAATTAGCTTGGAACTGGCTGAGGACGTGGCACAGGCAAGATCCTGTGCTTCCAACAACAGGACTGATAACCCTCGCCCAGCCGCATCTGCGGCGATGCCTGCACCGTTAATTCCGCCGCCGATAACGATGAGATCTTTGGTTTCCACGTTTCTTCCTCCACCCTCGAATAAATCAAAATGTTCGTTTTCGAGCATTATGATAATCGAAAACAAACAAATCAGCCAATGGTTAACCAAATAAAAACATTTATGCGTGACGAACCTAACAATATGATGATAGTTGTCACATTAAAAGAAGGGATATTGGGCTGGCATTGTGCTGTTTTGTCGCCACGACTTACGTTAGTGAAGCACTGTTTTTATAAATAACCGTATAATCATTTGGGTTTTATGCCGTTGAAGGCGGGTTACAATGACGCCTCGGGTTGCCATGACGTCAGTGGTTACTAACATCCTGTCCATTATTAACAAGGTTGTCACTTTCGATGGAACAATTTGAAGCTATCAGTATTGAACAAGCCCATTCCCGCTGGCAGGAAGGGGGCGTTGTTGTTGATATTCGCGATCCACAGAGCTTTGCCGCAGCCCATGTTCCCGGCGCGACGCACCTGACGAACGAGACGCTATCTGACTTTGTGCGCGGCGCTGACTTTGAAGCACCGGTCATGGTGATTTGCTACCACGGCATTAGCAGCCGCAATGCTGCACAGTACCTGATTAGCCTGGGGTTTGATTCAGTGTACAGTATCGATGGCGGCTTTGAAGCCTGGCAAAATCGCTACCCGCAAGACACGCAGGCGCAAGCCTGATCGCATGACGATAACAGAATTTTTATTATCATGTTCCTAACTCAACCTACCCACTGGCGCTTCCCGCTATGATGATTCGCGTTATTGCTCTCTCCAACCCGCGTCTGGCTCAGGCATTTGTTGATTACATGCATACGCAGCAGGTGCATCTGGACATGCGGCCTCAGGGACATGAAGCTGAACTGTGGCTGGAGGATGAAACTCAACTGAGCAAGGTTCAGGAAGCGCTGGAGATTTTTCTGCGTGACCCGACAAACCCGCGCTATCTGGCGGCCAGTTGGCAAACGGGATCGATGGATACGGGCATCCAATACCAACGTTATTCTTACCTGCAAACGCTGAAACAGAAGGCAGGCCCGCTGACGCTCTCCCTGATGGTCGTGACGATCGCGGTGTTCATCCTGATGCAAATCGCGGGCTATGAGAGCGTGATGGTATGGCTGGCGTTCCCAACTGAGGGGCAACAGATCGAGGTGTGGCGCTGGTTCAGTCATGTTTTGTTGCACTTTTCCCTGCTGCACATTTTGTTCAATCTCATGTGGTGGTGGTATCTGGGCGGCCCAGTTGAAAAAGTGCTGGGAACCGGAAAGTTGCTGGTCATCACGCTGGTTTCCGCGCTGGTGAGCGGCTGGGCGCAGTCCTGGTTTAGCGGCACCCATTTTGGTGGTCTGTCTGGCGTGGTGTATGCCCTGATGGGTTATGTCTGGCTGCGGGGGGAACGAGAGCCTGACGGTTATTTATCCCTGCCGCGCAGTTTGATGGCCTTCGCTTTACTGTGGCTGGTCGCCGGATATTTCGATATTTTAGGCATGTCGATCGCGAATGCGGCGCATGTGGCCGGTCTGGTTGTCGGGCTATTGATGGCCTTTTGGGACACGTATAATAAAACAAACCCCCAGTAAATCGGGGCGTCTTAGGGGATAAATGTGAAGCAGACACAACGGCATGACGCCATTATTGAACTGGTGCGCCAGCAGGGCTATGTCAGTACTGAAGAGCTAGTTGAGCATTTTGCGGTGAGCCCGCAGACCATTCGTCGCGATCTGAACGATCTGGCCGAGCAGAATAAAATCCATCGCCACCACGGCGGTGCGGCATTGCCGTCTAGCTCGGTTAACACGGCCTACCATGACCGTAAAATGATGTGGTCGGACGAAAAAGCGCGCATTGCCCGTCGGGTGGCAAGCCAGATTCCAGACGGCGCGACCTTGTTTATCGATATCGGCACCACGCCTGAAGCGGTGGCCTATGCACTGATGCAGCATAAAGATCTGCGTGTCGTCACCAATAACCTGAATGTAGCAACGCTGCTGACGGCAAAAGAGGATTTTCGCCTGATCTTGGCCGGTGGCGAAGTGCGTACCCGCGATGGCGGTATTATGGGTGAGGCGACGCTGGATTTTATCTCTCAGTTCCGTCTGGATTTCGGCATTTTGGGCATCAGTGGTATTGACATGGATGGGTCATTACTGGAGTTTGATTACCATGAAGTGCGCACAAAACGGGCGATTATTGAAAATTCTCGCTGCGTCATGCTAGTGACGGACCATTCCAAGTTTGGCCGTAATGCGATGGTGAATTTGGGTAACATGGATTTGATCGACTATCTTTTTACCGATCAGTCACCACCGCCCAGCGTACTGAAAATCATTGAACAACATAAGGTACAGTTGGAGTTGTGTTGAACTCGATGTGCCTTTTCCATGATGGACAAAGGAGGAGGCACGATGTCAGATTCTTCAAGAAAGTCGGGTTCTGCAAAAGTATCCGGATCGCCAAAACGTTCAGCGGCCGCAAAAAAGCCAGAGGCTTTAACGCAGCCCGTTTCCTCCGCCCATCCTGCCATCGCCTTTGATGCGTCACAGTTTGCCGCTGCGCTGCTTCGCCAGCAGCGGCTCGGTGGTGTCGCGTCCCTGAAGGCGATGACGCCAGTGCAGTGTTGGCGCGCCGTCAGCCTTGCGCTGTCGGAACAACTGCTGACGTACACCGCGTCGCCAACATCTTCCACCGCCATTACACCTCAGCGCCATGTGAACTACCTGTCGATGGAGTTTCTGCCCGGTCGTCTGACGGGCAACAATCTGCTGAATCTGGCGTGGTATGACGCGGTAGCCGCCGTGCTGGCCGAGCAAGGCCTGAACCTAAGCGATATCCTTGAACAGGAAACCGATCCGGGTTTAGGCAACGGCGGACTAGGTCGGCTGGCGTCCTGCTTTCTGGATTCGATGGCGACGGTGGGGCAGCCCGCAACGGGGTACGGCCTCAACTACCAGTATGGCCTGTTCCGTCAGCACTTTGCGCAAGAAAAGCAGCAAGAAACCGCTGATGACTGGCAGCGCGATGCCTATCCGTGGTTTTTGCCGCGTGTGGAGCTGGCGGTGGATGTCGGGTTTGGCGGGCGTCTGCAACCCCAAACTGACGGAACCTTGCGCTGGTTGCCTGATACCGTTTTCAGAGGTGAAGCCTGTGACCTGCCAGTGATTGGCTATCACAATGGCGCTGCACAGCCGTTGCGTTTGTGGCGTGCGACGCATCGCGATCCGTTTGATTTGACGCTATTCAACGAAGGGCACTATCTGCGTGCGGCACAGGCGGGCATCTCTGCCGCCAGCCTGACCAGCGTGCTGTATCCGAATGACAACCACGCGGCGGGCAAACGCTTGCGCCTGATGCAGCAGTATTTCCACTGTGCCTGTTCGGTGGCCGACATTCTGCGCCGCCATCTTAAGGCGGGGCGCGCACTGTCCACGCTGCCGGATTATGAAGTCATCCAGCTTAATGATACTCACCCTACGTTGGCGATCCCCGAACTGATGCGTCTGCTGCTGGATGAACATCAGATACCGTGGGATGAGGCTTGGTCGATAACCGGACGTACCTTCGCCTATACCAATCATACGCTGATGCCGGAAGCGCTTGAGCGCTGGGACGAACGACTGTTTAGCCGCCTGCTTCCTCGCCACCTGTCCATCATTCGGCAAATTGATGCGCAGTTTAAAGCGCAGGTCGAGCAGAAATGGCCTGGTGATCGGCAGGTATGGGCGAAGCTCGCCATTCGCCACCAGCGCCAGATTCGCATGGCAAACCTGTGTGTCGTCAGCTGCTTCGCGGTCAACGGCGTGGCGGCGCTGCACTCGGAACTGGTGGTGAAAGATCTGTTTCCTGAATATCATCAGTTGTGGCCGACCAAATTCCATAACGTCACCAACGGTATAACGCCACGCCGCTGGCTAAAACAGTGTAATCCGGCGCTGTCCGCGCTCATCGACGACACGCTACCTACGCCGTGGGTGAATGATCTGCCCGCGCTGCAAGGGCTGGAACCCTATGCTGACGATGCCAGCTTTCGTGAGCGCTATCGACAAATCAAGGCCGATAATAAAATGCAACTGGCGGCCTATCTGCGTCAGCAGTACGACCTCGTGATCGATCCGCACGCGCTGTTTGATGTGCAAATCAAACGATTGCATGAGTACAAACGCCAGCATTTGAATCTGCTTCATATCCTCGCTCTATATCGTCAATTGCGTGACAATCCGCATCTGGATATAGTGCCGCACGTCTTTTTGTTCGGTGCCAAAGCGGCGCCGGGCTATGTATTAGCGAAAAACATCATTTATGCCATTAACCGGGTCGCTGCGGTTATTAATCAGGATCGCCGTGTTAACGATCGCCTGAAGGTTGTCTTCCCGCCGGACTATCGCGTCTCGCTGGCCGAACGGATGATTCCTGCCGCAGATGTGTCTGAACAGATTTCAACGGCAGGTAAAGAAGCGTCCGGCACAGGCAATATGAAGCTGGCGCTGAACGGTGCGCTGACCGTCGGCACGCTGGACGGGGCGAATGTAGAAATGGCGCAGCAGGTTGGTGAAGATAATCTGTTCATTTTCGGTCACACCGTCGAACAGGTCAAAGCGCTACAGGCGCAGGGCTATGAGCCGTCTGACTACCTTGCTGTGACGCCGCTGCTGCGTGAAGTGCTGAACGAGCTAGCGAGCGGCGCGTTCAGTCAGGGGGATAAAAATGCGTTTGCCCCGCTGTTGGATAGCCTGCTGAAACTGGGCGATCCCTATATGTTAATGGCCGATTTTGCACCGTACTGTGAGGTGCAGCAGCGTGTTGATGCGCTTTACCGTGAGCCGGATGAATGGACGCGCCGCTGTGTGCTGAATACCGCCAGAATGGGGATGTTCAGTTCAGACCGGGCGATTCATGATTACCAGACGCGCATTTGGCAGGCGCATCGTTAGGAAAAGGAGAGGGTATTCAAGGTGGATAAACTGGCAAGCCAGCAGACAGGCATCGCGGAAAGCTATACCGATGCGTATGGCAAAGAGCACAGAGTTGCGACCGCAATCAGAGACCAGATTCAGGCAATGATGGACGTTTCTGATAGCGGCAATGCGCCCCTACCGCCTGTTTGTGTCTTTTTGCAAGGCCGGGATGCGGTCATCGAGCTTGCTGGTCACGGTGAATTCCTCTGGACGCTGATGTATGAAAACGGCGGTCAAATTCAAGGACAGATAACGGGCGGCTCAACGCTGGCGCTGCCGGGTGTGCTGCCGCTGGGCTACCACTACCTGACGCTGACGCAGGCTGACCAGCGCTGGAGCTGCCGGATTATTGTCGCGCCGCATCGCTGCTATGAACCCGAAGCCTTACTACAGGGTAAACGCTGGTGGGGTGTTACCGTCCAGCTTTACACCTTACGTTCGCAGAACAACTGGGGCGTCGGGGATTTTGGCGACCTGCGCCAACTGGTGGAGCAAATTGCCCGACGCGGCGGTGCCTTTGTGGGGCTGAACCCACTGCATTCGCTGTATCCCGCATTGCCAGAGGCTGCGAGCCCTTACAGTCCTTCATCCAGACACTGGCTGAACATTATTTATATCGATGTCAATTGGATCGATGATTTTCAGCAGAGCGGGGAAGCGCAGGCATGGTGGCACCGTGAGGATACGCAAAGCGCAATCGTTTCGCTGCGAGCGGGGCGCTGGGTCGATTATGAACCGGTGACGGCGCTTAAGCTGACCGCTTTACGGCTGGCTTTCCGCTACTTTACGACACGCAGTGCGCTGGACCCGCGCATTAGCGCCTTTCGTCAGTTTGTCGTCAGCGGCGGGCAGAGTTTACAGCTTCAGGCGACGTTTGATGCGTTGCAGGCTCACCTGAAAAAACAGGGCGAGAATTATGCGGACTGGCACCAGTGGCCGGCCAGCTATCATGATGTACACAGCGAAACCGTAAAATCCTTCCGCCGTGAATACCACGACGAGATTACGTTCTACAGCTGGCTGCAATGGGTGGCGCACGAGCAACTCGCGGAGTGCTACGCGCACAGTAAACAGCTTGGCTTACCGCTCGGCCTGTATCGTGATTTAGCCGTTGGCGTTGCACAAGGTGGCGCGGAAACGTGGGACGAACGGCAGCTCTATTGTCTTGATGCCTCTATCGGCGCACCGCCGGACCCGCTCGGGCCACAGGGACAAGACTGGCAGCTTGCGCCGATGAATCCCGCCATGATGCAACTGCGTGGCTATCAACCGTTTATCGACGTCCTGCGCAGCAACATGGCGCACTGTGGTGCGCTGCGTATCGATCACGTGATGGCGCTCTTGCGCCTGTGGTGGATCCCCAAGGCGGAATCGGCGGGCAACGGGGCTTACGTGCATTATCCGGTCGACGATCTGCTGGCGGTGCTGGCGCTGGAAAGTCAGCGTCATCGCTGCCTGATTATCGGTGAGGATTTAGGCACGGTGCCACCAGAAATTGTCAGCAAGCTGCATGATTACGGTATCTATTCTTACAAGGTGCTGTTCTTTGAAAAAGACGATGCGAACCACTTCCGCGCACCGGAAGATTATCCGCGGCAGGCGATGGCAACCATCACCACTCACGACCTCCCGACGCTGCGTGGCTACTGGCAAACCGTGGACTTATCGCTTGGGCGGGAGTTAGGTCTGTATCCTACGGAGGCGTTGTTGCAGGAGCAGATGCAGCAGCGTGAGAAAGCGAAACAGGGGCTGCTTAATGCGTTACACGAGTTCGGGCTATTGCCGCAGCGGGTTGGCCGCAACTCATCGCTGACGACAATGGGCGCACCGCTAAGTCGTGGCGTTCATCGCTATGTCGCCGACAGCGCAAGCGCACTGGTGGGATTCCAACTGGAAGACTGGTTGGATATGGCGACACCGGTCAATGTGCCGGGCACCAACCGCGAATATCCTAACTGGCGGCGTAAGCTCACGCGTCCGTTGGAGTCGATCTTCGCTGACCGCTGCCTTGAGCGACTGGTTCGGGATGTGGATTTGCGTCGCGGTGCGCCGATGAAAGCGCAGAAAGCCTGACAACAGAACAAATACTCTTCCTCCCCTGAGTCGGGGAGGAAAAGCAAAGATAAATCAACAGGGGAGAGGATTAATAGTAGGAGTGCTCGCCGCGCTGGTGTTCGGTGAGATCTCTCACACCTTTCAGCTCAGGGAAGGTTTGCAGCAGCTCTTTCTCAATTCCTTCTTTCAGCGTGACGTCAACCATAGAACAACCGTTACAGCCGCCGCCAAATTGCAGAATCGCCAAGCCGTCATCGGTAATTTCCATCAGCGTCACGCGGCCGCCGTGGCCCGCCAGCTGTGGGTTGATCTGCGATTGCAGCACATACTCCACGCGTTCCATCAGTGGGGCGTTGTCGTCCACTTTACGCATCTTAGCATTTGGCGCTTTCAGCGTGAGCTGAGAACCTAACTGGTCAGTCACGAAGTCGATTTCAGCGTCTTCCAGATAAGGGGCGCTGAGTTCGTCCACGTAAGCGGAAATCTTCTCAAACTTCAGTACGGTATCGCTGGCTTCTACGGCATCCGGCGGGCAATACGACACGCCACACTCGGCGTTTGGCGTACCTGGATTGATAACAAATACGCGAATCTGTGTGCCTTCTTCCTGTTTTGCCAACAGTTTCAGGAAATGCTCCTGAGCAGCATCGGTAATACGGATCATAAGAGTAAGCTCGATAGTTGACTGCACTTATCGGTTATAATACGCCCATCCTCCCTCCGACTACAAGGTTCGGCACAAACACCAGACCTGAACGCCTGCCGCGCCTTGAGCCAGCAGTAGCCTGCTGATTTCGGCTGCGGTACTGCCCGTCGTGACCACATCATCCAGTAAAACCACCTGTTGCCCAGACAGCGAGACATCACAGGAAAATGCCCCCCGCAGATTTCGTCGTCGCGCGCTGGCGCTGAGCGTTTGCTGTAGCGGCGTGCGTCGGGTACGCTGCAATTCGCGTGGCTCGTAAGTACAGTTCAGCCAGCGGGCGAGAGGCCGAGCGAGCAGCTCGGTCTGGTTGAAGCCACGCCGCCACTGGCGGTTTCGGTGCAGGGGAACGGTAAACAGGCGGTCAGGGCGAAACAGAGGAACGTGTCCGGTGAGCTTTCGTTCGCGGTAGGTCATCTGCCAGCGCAGTAACAGCTGTCGAGCGAGTACCACTGCCAGCTCGGTTTTACCGTGAAACTTGAAATGTTTCAGCAGTGTGTTGAACGGTGGCGCGTAGTCGCTGATAAAGGTCATCGATTGCCAGGGCGGCGGATTCTGTAGGCAGCGCCCGCACTGCTGTGTGGTGTCGGCTGAGGGCAAACCACAGCGCGGGCAGCAGAGGGGCAAGCGGGGCAAATGGCGCTGGCAGTACGAACAAATTCCCTGCCGGCTGTGATGAAGCGGCAATAAGCATAGCCAGCAGCGTGCGGAGATGGTTAACATTATTTCCCTTAACGATCGTTTTCCCTAAATACGGTTTTCCCTGAAATATATTGACCCCATGCAAGCGTTAAGGGGTTCCCTGAGAAAGGAAGATAACTGATGGCGGCGTTGTATTGGCAGACCGAAGGTGCAGGAAATACGGATCTTGTGTTGCTGCACGGATGGGGATTGAATGCGCAGGTATGGCAAAGCATGATTGCGCGACTCGCTCCGCATTTTCGCCTGCATCTGGTCGATCTGCCGGGCTATGGCAGAAGTCAGGGATTGGGGCCGATGTCGCTGAGCGACATGGCGGACTACGTGCTGGCGCAGGCACCGGAGCGTGCCGTCTGGTTAGGGTGGTCGCTGGGTGGACTGGTTGCCAGCCAGATTGCGTTGAGCGCCCCTGCGCGGGTGGAAAAGCTGATTACCGTGGCGTCGTCGCCCTGTTTCGGCGCACAGGATGGCTGGCCGGGCATCAAGCCAGACGTCTTGCTGGGGTTTCAACAGCAGCTCAGTGAAGATTTCCAGCGTACGGTCGAACGGTTTTTGGCGCTGCAAACACTGGGAACGGAAAGCGCACGGCAGGATGCCCGACTGTTAAAAAGTGTGGTGCTGGAACAGCCGATGCCGTCAGTCGAGGTATTAAACGGCGGGCTGGCCATTTTGCGTGAAGCGGATTTACGCCAGCCGTTAGCTGACTTGGCTGTGCCATTCCTGCGGCTCTATGGTGCCTTAGACGGGCTGGTACCACGCAAGGTGGCTGGGTTGTTGGATGATCAGTGGTCGGACTCAACCTCGGTAGTGATTCCAAAGGCTGCGCATGCACCGTTTATCTCGCATCCTGATGCTTTTATCGAGCAGGTGGTCGCATTCGCTCAGGCCTAGCCGACGATAATTTACATTTTCTCCTCAATTTCTCCACGATTTAGCCGACGTCGACAGTTAAGGTAACTTGGCACCTTATGCGCTAATGCCGATCGTTTACGCATCGAGATACACGGGGCGACCACAGGGGTGAGGCGTCCCTGCGGGAACCTCCCCCTGTGTTTCCCCTAATAACGGGCTTAAGTGACCAGTATTATCCTGTGTGCAGGGTTTTTCTCTGGGGTGAGTGAATCTATTCCGGTTGATAATAAGTAGGCTGCTCGTGAAGCAGCCACCAAAATATGTCTGAGGAGTGTTGGAGAGATGGCGAACTTTTTTGTCGACCGTCCCATTTTTGCGTGGGTGCTGGCTATCCTTCTCAGCCTGTGCGGTATGTTGGCCATCAAGTCATTGCCGCTGGAACAGTATCCCGATCTGGCACCGCCCAGCGTGCGGATCACGGCGAGCTACCCCGGTGCATCGGCGCAGACGCTGGAAAACACCGTTACACAGGTTATCGAACAGAGCATGACCGGGCTGGATAACCTGATGTACATGTCCTCGGACAGCAGCAATACCGGGCAAGCCAGAGTCATGCTGACCTTCGAGGCAGGCACCGATCCCGATGAAGCCCGCCAGCAGGTGCAAAACCAGCTTCAGTCCGCCACCCGCAAGCTGCCGCAGGAAGTCCAGCAGCAGGGCGTCACCGTCAGTAAAACTGGCGATACCAATATCCTGATGGTCGCGTTTGTCTCTACCGATGGCAGTATGGACAAACAGGATATCGCCGATTATGTCGCCACCAATATTCAGGAGCCGATCAGCCGCATCAGCGGGGTGGGCGAGGTTTCTGCCTATGGATCGCAGTATGCGATGCGCATCTGGCTGGATCCGGTCAAACTGATGGATTATGCGCTGACCACCAGCGACGTGGTACGGGCCATCGAATCGCAGAACAGTCAGGTCTCGGTAGGGCAGGTTGGCGGTGTACCGTCGGTGGATAATCAGGCGCTGAACGCTACGATCAACGCACAATCGCTGTTAGAGACGCCACAGCAGTTTCGTGATATCACGCTGCGCGTCAATCAAGACGGCTCTGCCGTGACGCTCGGCAATGTCGCAGAAGTCGAGCTTGGTGCCGAACGCTACGATTTTCTCAGCCGTTTCAACGGTCAGTCCGCCTCCGGTCTGGGGGTGACGCTGGCGTCTGGCGCGAATGAGCTGGAAACGGATAAGCGCGTCAGAGAACGTATCGAGGAGCTGTCGCAGTACTTCCCGCACGGGCTAGAAGCCAAAATTGCCTTCGAAACCTCCCCCTTTGTAAAAGCTTCGATTACCGATGTGGTGAAAACCCTGTTTGAAGCGGTGCTGCTGGTCTTTCTGGTGATGTACCTGTTCTTGCAGAATTTCCGCGCCACCCTGATTCCCACGATTGCGGTGCCGGTGGTGTTGCTCGGCACGTTTGCCGTGCTGTATGCCTTCGGCTTTAGCCTGAACACCCTGACGATGTTCGCGATGGTGCTGGCGATTGGCCTGCTGGTTGACGATGCTATTGTAGTGGTGGAAAACGTAGAGCGGGTAATGAGCGAGGAAGGGCTCTCGCCACGGGATGCGACGCGAAAATCGATGGGGCAGGTGCAAGGGGCGTTGGTCGGGATCGCGCTGGTGCTGTCCGCCGTGTTTGTGCCGATGGCCTTCTTTGGCGGCACCACGGGAGCGATCTACCGTCAGTTCTCCATCACGATTGTGACCTCAATGATCCTGTCAGTGCTGGTGGCGATGACGCTGACGCCTGCGCTGTGTGCGACGCTGCTCAAACCGCTCGCCAAGGGCCAACACCACGGCCGCAAAGGGTTCTTCGGCTGGTTTAACCAGAGCTTTACCCGCACGTCGCTGAAGTATGAACGCGGTGTCGGCAAGATATTAATCAGCAGCGGGCGCTGGCTGCTGCTGTATATGGGCATCATCGGGATTATGGCCTTTCTGTTTTTCCGGCTGCCGACCTCGTTTTTGCCGCAGGAAGATCGGGGCGTGTTCACGACACAAGTACAGCTCCCACCGGGCTCGACGCAGCAGCAGACCTTACAGGTGGTCAACAAGGTCGAGCAGTACTATCTCACGCAGGAAAAAGATACCGTGACGTCTGTGTTTTCCACCATCGGCTCGGGGCCGGGTGGAAATGGGCAGAACGTCGCGCGGCTGTTTGTGCGCCTTAAAGACTGGAATGAACGCACGACGCCGGAGAGCAGCTCGTTTGCCGTGATCGAACGCGCGACCAAAGCCTTCCGCAAGATTCAGGAAGCGCGCGTGTTCGCCAGCAGCCCGCCATCGATTAACGGGCTGGGGAGTGCCGCGGGTTTCGGTATGCAGCTACAGGATCGCGGTGGGCTTGGGCACGACGCGCTGATGGCAGCGCGGGATCGGCTATTAAACATGGCCGACAGCAATCCCGAACTGACGCGCGTGCGCCACAACGGTCTGGATGATAGCGCACAGCTGCGGATTCATATCGATCAGCGCAAAGCACAGGCGCTGGGCGTGTCGGTGGATGACATTAACAGCACGCTGAAAACGGGTTGGGGATCGACCTATGTGAATGACTTCCTTGACCGTGGTCGTGTGAAAAAAGTTTACGTTCAGGCGGCGGCGACGTTCCGCATGCTGCCGGACGACATCAGTAAATGGTATGTGCGTAACAACAGCGGTGGCATGGTGCCGTTCAGCGCCTTTGCACAAACCGTCTGGGAAACCGGATCGCCGCGCCTTGAGCGTTACAACGGTTATTCCTCGCTGGAAATTGTCGGCGAGGCGACGCCGGGCGTCAGTACCGGTACGGCGATGGATATCATGGAGTCGCTGGTGGCGCAATTGCCGGAAGGCTTTGGATTACAGTGGACGGGCATGTCGTTGCAGGAGCGTCTGAGCGGGGCGCAGGCACCGGCGCTGTATGCGATTTCCCTGCTGGTGGTGTTTCTGTGTCTGGCCGCGCTGTATGAAAGCTGGACGGTGCCGTTCTCCGTCATGCTGGTGGTGCCGATGGGCGTGCTGGGGGCGCTGGTAGCGACCTGGGCACGCGGTCTGGAAAACGATGTCTATTTTCAGGTTGGGCTACTGACGGTCGTCGGGCTATCGGCGAAGAACGCCATCCTGATCGTGGAATTCACCAACGAGATGAACCAAAAAGGGAAGGACTTGGTTGAGGCCACGCTGGAAGCCTCCCGTCAGCGCCTGCGGCCGATCTTGATGACGTCACTGGCATTTATCTTCGGCGTCCTGCCGATGGCGACCAGCAGCGGTGCAGGTTCGGCGAGTCAGCATGCTGTGGGAACGGGCGTGATCGGTGGCATGTTAGCCGCGACCTTCCTCGCCATCTTCTTCGTGCCGCTGTTCTTTGTCGTCGTGCGCCGCCGCTTTCCGCCGAAGGAGAAGGCATGATGGAGCTATAGTGGTTGCCTTCGTCATTAATAAAGACGAGTAATGCACTTATCTGACTACTCTCTTGACGGTGCGTGGTCAGACAACAATTTTATCGTCTGTGTGTGATGCAATTAACCTGAAACTGGCGAGTAGATTCATTACAGCGTGCTACCAAATAAATAGGTGTGAAATTATTTATTCAATATTTCATAATCATAAAAATTAAATATGCGACTGCTAAGTAAAAGTAGTAATGATATTACCTTTGATCTTTAAAATATTTTATGATAGAAATTTATTTAGGATGTATTAACTTTCAATGGAATGAATAGGAGTAGTAAATGGCTAGTATTATCTATTTAAAAATTAACGGTGAGAGACAAGGCCTCATATCGGCAGGCGCATCCTCGGTAGATTCTATTGGTAATAAATATCAATCAGGGCATGAGGATGAAATTTTCATATATGAGTTAATGAATCAATTTACGCGACTTGAAAATGTATCTCTTCATCCTGTTGATATAAGAAAACCAATAGATAAATCCACACCGCTTTTAGCTCAGGCTTTGAATGATAAAGAAAAATTAAATTGCGAATTTTTATTGTATAGAACGTCATCCTTGGGTGGGCATGAAGTTTTTTTTAAAATATCTTTAAAAGATGCGATTGTTAACGATATTCGTTATTTTTATCCCCACTCATTGACGGATAATGATGGTCAACCTCAGGAAAATGTATCATTTAAATTTTCATCAATAACATTGGAGCATGTTATTTCTCGAACGAGTAGTTATATGCTATGGAGTGATTCAATTTATTAATTTTTAGAAATCCAAGGACGGATAAAGTAAATGAGTAAGCGATCAGAAATATTGGATGTCAATCAGGTAATATCAGCGAAGTACGGTATAATTTACACCGAAATATTAGGTTGGGTAGACTTGGGGCATGCATCAGGTGATGACATCAGGAGTGTTTTGTCTCAAATGGAATTAGGTGAAAGTAAGCTCGATAAGTTTTATCATATTCGTTATGAACAAAACATGTTCGTTAAACGAAAACTGGCAGGTACTGCTAAGTACAGTCTTTGGAAAATACGTCGAGGACGCTTACTATCTGAACGCCATAGTATCGCTCTTGCTATGATGATGAGAACGGGCATAGCATTTGAAGGAATGCAAGATAGTTGGCCTTTTAGCTGGGCTACAGACAGTGGCTTTAGTGGAGAAGACCTCGTGTCCGATTTGCTTGGTTTTTATCGAGCAATCCATGGTAAAAATTATCTTTCTGACTTAAAACCTGTTAGCAAGAGTGAGTCAATTAAACGATGGGATTATTATGGCGCTGTTGGCAACTTTAAGAATAAAGGGTTTAGGCCTTTGTTGTTTCCTGATCCATCAAAATCACCAAACGCAAGGCCTTATCTAGGTGAATTACCCAGTTTTATGAAATCAGTGAAGCCATATTCAAATTTCGATTCTGGTGATGTCGTAATTGTAAATGATAGTGATTTTGGAGTGTATTTAAACAATAAGAGGGTCTATGGGGATTAATAAGGCGATTTTTTTTTTTGCTTTTATAGCGATGGCAGTATGTGCATTAATTAAATTAATGACTATTGATAGTCTTTCTTATACAAAAGAAAATTGGTTTTATGACCATTTCTTCTCAATGGAAGTTATAAGGCAGACTCCCCTTGTCTCTGAAAATTATTACATAACCTATTCAGCCCATGATGGTAACAAACCTGAGACAAATATAATATTTTTTATGGGAACAGCTGACCAATCAAAATTGGAAGGATATTTGATAGCTAAAGGGTTTATTCCTGAAAATATTGATGCTAATACTCTCCGCTGGCGTTCGCTGTCTTATAGTGAATATGACGTTTATCTGAGTGTCTACCCTGATAAAAAAGAAATTATTATGGCGGCAGTCGCTCTTGATTAGGAGAAATATAACGACAGTGCTGGTTTTTTATTTTATCCCCATCATACTTGAAGTTGTAGGTTCTCTGAATTTTCCTGCTTACCCTATATTCTAAATAATTTAAGTTACGCGATGGCGACCAGTAGCGGCGCGGGTTCGGCGAGTCAGCATGCTGTGGGAACGGGCGTGATCGGTGGCATGTTAGCCGCGACCTTCCTCGCCATCTTCTTCGTGCCGCTGTTCTTTGTCGTCGTGCGCCGCCGCTTTCCGTTAAAGGAGAAGGCATGATGGGGTCATGTTCATGATGAAAATGGCCCCATCGGGCGTTATGCCGAGAGGTAGTCCTCCACAGACTTAACGGTAGCGTAGCCGAACTCAAACGCGGCCATCATCGCCGCATGTGTTTGAGCGGCAGGCACGGTCACGCCATTAAACGTAAGATCCAAGGTGGCGCAGGCGTCATGTAGCACAGTAACCGGATAACCCATGTCCACTGCCGCACGGACTACAGCGTCGATGCACATGTGGCTCATTGCTCCTACGACGACGATATCTTGAATATTGAAAGCATCTAACTGCTTCTTGAGATCCGTTTCTCGGAAGGCGTTGATGTATTTTTTGACGATGACGGGTTCTTTGCCATCTGGCGCGACGGCTGATTGAATCTGGGCACCGTCGGATCCCTTGAGAAATATCCCGGCATCGTTGCTATCAGCTTCGTGGCGTATGTGGAAAACGGGAATATCAGT
Source organism: Pectobacterium aquaticum (assembly GCF_003382565.3). Taxonomy (NCBI): domain Bacteria; kingdom Pseudomonadati; phylum Pseudomonadota; class Gammaproteobacteria; order Enterobacterales; family Pectobacteriaceae; genus Pectobacterium; species Pectobacterium aquaticum. The sequence goes on along the minus strand of NZ_CP086253.1, from coordinate 4,054,589 downwards.
ATGTCGTGCATGGGTAATTACCCTGCTAGCATTCGCTACAGCGGCTTCGATACCGGACAACGGCAATTTTCCAGTGGGCAGATACTCGTTTTGCAGATCAACGACTACAAGGCCTCGTTTCATAAACGATCTCCAGTCAAATTATCAACGTGATGTTTTGTGAAGGCAGAGACTTTCGCTGGCCCCACACATAGCGTATGCAGGAGTGGGTTGTTTACTCATCCACTCCCCTAACTGAGCACCAAATAGTTTGTGGGTCATCCCTTGCGGCCTACTACTACTGTGCAATGTGATTTAAATCAAAACGCCAATGAAGCGCCATCTTCTGGGATATCAACGCGGCTCTCAATACCTTGCTTCTTGACATAAGCCCGTAATTCTTCACGGGTCAAGGACATGTGATTAACTGCATCCATGTGCACCGCGACGATTTTCGCGTTTTTCGCAGCCTGTGATGCGCGCAGCACATCTTCTTCTCCCATGATGATCGACCCTTCGAAGCCGGTCAGTTTCGCTTTGCCGGCGTTGAGTACGATGACGTCGGGGTGGTATGTATCAATGGCTTGGTCTACCTCTTTACGCCAGACAGTATCTCCAGCCAAGTAAAGGGTCTTATAGCCTTTTGCTTGAAAAACGACGCCCATGGCTTCACCAAGAAGCTTTGCAGGGCCGGGAACAGCGTACATTGCGTCTGTGCCATGCTGACCACCGGTCTTGGTGATCTTGACGCCGCCGAATTCAGCTTCATCAGTCAGTACGCGTACGTTTTTGAAACCCTGAGAGCGGATCAATTGTGCATCGGCCTCATGCTGCGCAAACAGTGGTATATCTTTAGGTAATGCTTTTTGTGCCGCATCGTCCCAGTGGTCAAGATGGGTATGAGTCACGATGACGGCATCAACACCGGAGATGACGTTATCTGCTGATTCGGGTAAATCCACCAGCGGATTGCGGAGGTGACTGCGATAGGTACCTTCAAACCCAGGGTAAGCGCCCTTTTTAGCTAGCATCGGATCGATCAAGAAGGTCGTGCCTGCGTAAGTGATTTTCACTGTTGCATTCCGAATCTGCTGCATTTCTACTTTATGCGTTGCAGCGGAGGCTTGGGTATCGTTTTCTCCTGCCAACACAGGTGCGGCGACTGTGCCAAAAGCGATGCAGAGTACGAGGGGAAGCGTTTTGAATTTCATTTGATTAGTCCTGTTGATTATTCAAGGCGTCTATTTTTGCTCAATCTTCAAACGTTAAACAGTGACCTAAATGACATGTTTAGATAGAATTGGGCCATCAAGATTCAAGCAAGGTCTAACCTATGTCTTCTATACGTGTTGCGGTGCTCGCCTTCAATGGTGTAAGCCTGTTCCATCTCTCCGTGCCTGGGCTGGTATTTGGAACCGTTAAAACCGTGCAGAATGAGCCTCAGTACGAGGTCAACTACTGCGCTGAAGTACCGGGCATGATAGAGAGCGACCAGGGCATCGTTATAACCGTTCTGCACGGGCTTGAGCTCATGCGGGAATCTGATGTCATCGTCATTCCGGCCTGGGGCAATCCTGCGGTTGTGGCATCAACACAACTGATGGAAGCACTTCAACTCGCCCATACCCAAGGCAAGCTGATTGTGGGTTTATGTTTAGGTGCGTTTGTGCTCGGCGATGCCGGTTTACTTGATGATAGAGAGGCGACTACGCACTGGATCGCGCGCGATATTTTTGCACAACGATTCCCGAAGGCTCGTTTTCGGCCCGAGGTGCTATACGCCAGTACCGACAACATCATGACTTCTGCGGGAACCCTGGCAGCGATTGACTGTTGTTTGCATTTAGTGATGCAGCGGTATGGCGCTGAAACGGCAAATCGCACGGCAAAGCTCCTTGTGACCCCTCCACATCGGCAGGGGGGACAAGCGCAATATGTTGAACACTCGGTCCCCCGGCTTGCTACCGAGGCCCATCTGTCGGATGTGTTGACATGGGCGAGACAGAATCTGGCCAGCGAGCTTTCGCTTGATCTCCTTGCTGAAAGGGCAAAGATGAGCAGGCGAACGTTTACTCGTCGCTTCCGCGAGTCCACGGGGAGTACGGTAACTAAATGGCTAAACGCTGAGCGAGTTGTCAGAGCGCAAGAGCTATTGGAAACGACTGATTTGCCTATTGAATGTATTGCGGGTGAAGCAGGTTTTGGAACCCCCTTATCTTTAAGGCAGCAATTTAGCGCTCAGCTAGGCACGTCGCCCTCTGACTATCGGCGGATGTTCTTTCGTAAAATGAATCCAAATGTGGAGACGAAAAGCCTTGAACGCTCTGCCAAGTCGTCTGTGCCGTCTACGGGTCGAGTCGAATACAAGAAGTGATGGATACCAGCGTACTGGGTTGGTCTGGCAGGTGTCGTTGAGCATTCTGGTGTGACTTGCTACCGGCTTGCTGGTGCATTGATATGATGTTTATTTGAGACACAGACGCAATAATTTATGGGGAAATTCATCAAACTGTAAACAAAGGTAACTACGTTATGTCCTGCTAAATGACGCAACCAAGGACATAACAATGAAAGCTCGCTGGTTACTGCCTTTACTGATTTCTGCTGCGTTGCCGGGGATGGTTCAGGCTCAGGCCATTTATCCCATTGACCGCGCCACCATGCTGGCAGGCGGAAAATTCGATTTTAAAGTCGAATTTGATGAAGTACTTAAGCCGGAAGATATCCGTATTCTGATCAACGGCAAGGATTACCAGCAGGTGCTGGGCAAAACGGCCTCGTTTGTTGAGCGTGAGGATGGCGGTAATGCGTCCACGATTTGGCTGCGCGACGTGAACTTGCCTGAAGCCGGCAAGTATGTGGTAGAGGCGGAAGCCAAAGGCAAAAAGACGCAGGTGAACTGGGACGTTTATTCCGCGTCCGGCACGCGTAAAGCTAAAAACGTGATTCTGTTTATCGGCGATGGTCTGTCCGTGGCGCACCGTACTGGCGCACGCATCCTGTCTCAAGGGGTGACGGAAGGGAAAGCGGACGGTCGTCTGGCAATTGATGACCTGCAATATATGGCGTTTGCCGGTACGTCCAGTACCGACTCTATCGCGGCCGACAGCGCCAACACCATGAGTGCCTACATGACCGGTCACAAATCCGGTGTGAACGCACTGGGTGTGTACGTCAGCCGTAGCAAAAATTCACTGGAACACCCGAAGCAGGAAACGCTGGGTGAACTGCTGACCCGTTCTACCAAGATGTCTGTCGGTGTAGTCAGCGATGCTGAACTTCAGGACGCCACGCCAGCGGCAGTTGTCTCTCATACTCGCCGTCGTGCGGATAAAGCTGAAATCGTCGAGATGTTCTACAACGTGCAGCCTACCGTCATGCTGGGCGGCGGTTCTGCTTACTTCCTGCCGAAAAGCACGCCGGGTTCGAAGCGTAAAGATGAAACCAACTACGTTGAGAAATTCCAGCAGGCGGGTTATTCACTGGTTACCGACGCAGATTCACTGAAGAAAAACGCGGCGCAGGCTACCAAACTGCTGGGGCTGTTCCACACCGGCAACATGGATGGCGTGATAGATCGTCGTTTCCTGAAAAACGATGTTGCCAAGAAATTCCCGAACCAGCCTGACCTGACGGACATGACGCAGGCGGCACTGGATGTGCTGTCCAAAAACCAAGACGGCTTCTTCCTGATGGTGGAATCTGCGCTGATCGACAAAGCGTCTCACCCGCTGGATTGGGAACGCGCTTTCACTAACACCATCATGCTGGATCAGTCTGTTGCCATCGCCAAGAAATTCGCCGAGAAAAACCCGGATACGATGATTATCGTGACGGGCGACCATACGCACGGCCTGTCTATCATCGGAACCATTGATGACAACAAACCGGGCACCGAGATGCGTGAGAAGGTCGGCGTGTATGAAGATGCGGGCTACCCGAACTATAAGGATGCCAACAAAGACGGCTATCCGGATGACCTGAACGTTTCTAAACGTCTGGCCGTGTTCTTCAACAACTTCCCGGACTATTACGAGACGTTCCGTCCGAAACTGGATGGTCAGTTCGTTCCTGCTATCAAGAACGAAAAAGATGAATACGTTGCTAACAAAGCCTACGAGAAAGTGCAGGGTGCGGTATTCCGCGAAGGGATTCTGCCACGCTCTTCCGATACGGGTGTTCATGCCGTTGACGATATGGTGATTCAGGCGAGCGGCCCAGGCGCAGAGCGTATCCGTGGTTACATGGAAAACACCGATCTGTTCCGGGTGATTGTTGATGCACTGGCGGTGAAACCGCAGGACAAAAAGTAATCCTACGACGCTATGAATAATGCGAAATGCAGCAAAGCGGGGGCGACCCCGCTTTTATTCTCTTGGTTGCGTGCGGTGCTGGTGATCCTCCTCCTTGGTGGCATCACCCCGGTAAACGCTGCGCAGCCTGAACTCTCCTTCGATAAGCTGTACGCCTCTTACGGCGTGCTGGGTCTGGAATTCTCCAATGACGTTAAAGCGCTCTCCGGTAAACGGGTCAAGATGCGCGGCTTTATGGCACCGCCGCTCAAGGCGGAGTCACAATTCTTTGTATTAACCAAAATGCCGATGGCGCTGTGCCCCTTCTGTTCGTCTGATGCGGACTGGCCTGAAGATATCCTCGTTGTTTACCTCGCCAAACGTCAGACCTTCGTACAGAACAACACCATGATTGAGGTGGAAGGCGTGCTGGAGCACGGATCGTGGACCGACCCGGAAACGGGTTTTGTCAGCCTGCTGCGACTGCGTGAAGCCACGTTCGATACCCTTTAGGAGCGCTGATGGCTGAGTTATTGATTCAACACCTGAGTGTGACCTTTCCCGATACGTCCGAGGCGGTGCTGGATATTCCTGCGCTGTCTATTCGTTCTGGCGAGCGAGTCGCGGTGATGGGGCCTTCTGGCTCCGGTAAGACCACGCTGGTGAATGCCATCACCGGGATGGATCACAGCGGAACGGGCTGTGTTCAGTGGGAAAAACAGGATATCTGGCAGATGAACGAAGCGGAGCGTGACCGCTGGCGGGCGCAGCATATCGGGCTGGTGATGCAGGATTTCCACCTGTTCCCCGGCCTGAGTGCGATAGAGAACGTCTTACTGCCTGCGCAGTTTCACCACTGGCGGATCCCCGCGGCGCTCAGGCAGCGGGCGGCAGATCTGCTGGCGCAGGTTGGGCTGGATACCGCGAAACGTCCGATTGAAGTGTTATCACGCGGCGAGAAGCAACGGGTTGCCGTCGCGCGAGCCTTGCTCAGCAAACCAGACATCATCGTCGCCGATGAGCCGACGGCCAGTCTGGACGCGCAGAGCGGTGAACAGATTGCCGATCTGCTGGTGACGCTGGCGCGCGATAGCCGGGCGACGCTTATCGCCATTACGCACGATGCACGTCTGGCATCGCAGATGTCGCGCCGTATTCAACTGGAAAAAGGACGCCTCGTGGCGGACACACAGTATCAGGAGGATCGCGCATGATTCCTTGGCGTCTTATCTGGGTCGACTGGCGTCGGCTCTGGCCGGGTGTGCTGGTCGTGGTGTTGTTGATCGCGACGGCGACAGCGTTAAGTATTTCGGTGAGTTTGCAGGAAAGGGCGCTGCGCATGGGTAGCGCCAAAGCGGCTGACCGTTTCGATCTGGTGATCGGCGCGCCGGGGAGTGAAACCCAGTTGGTGCTGTCGTCCGTGTTCCTGCAACCGTCGGCGCTGACGCTGATTCCTGCGCAGGTGTTGACCGATTTGGAGAAGAACCCGCTGGTCGCCTGGGCGGCACCGGTTGCGTTTGGTGATTTCTATCAGGGGATGCCGATTGTCGGGACCACGCCGCCGCTGGTCACCGATAACGGTAAGCGGCAGCTCACCGCCGGACGCGTGTTCAACGACGGTTTTGAGGCCGTGGTAGGGGCGCAAACGGGGCTGACGGTGGGGAGTACCTTTAGCCCGATTCACGGTCAGGTAGGTACGGAAGGGGCGCACGCGCACGATGACGTCACCTACACCGTAGTCGGTGTGTTACCTGCTGACGGCAGCGCGTGGGATAAAGCGATTCTGGTACCAGTGAACGCGGTGTGGCGAGTACACGGTATCCATCCACCGCATGGTGCGGACGATGATCACGACCATAATGAGCATGAGGGGGAACATGATCATGAAAGTGAACATGACGGCCATACGCATGCGGAAGGTGAGCAGCATGGCGATGAGCATCACAACGACTTTCATCCAGCGGAAAGCGCGGAAAGTGATGATCATCATGCTGTTGTCGCTCAGCCGGTAACGGCGTCACATGATGACGAGCATGGCGAGGAAGATGCGCATGGACACGCACATCAGGCGGGGTTGCCCGCTATTGTCGTTAAACCGAAAACGATCGCAGGTGCTTATCAACTGCGTTCGCTGTATCGCAGCAACACGACGCTGGCGGTGTTCCCCGGCGAAGTGCTGGTGAAGCTCTACTCGATGCTGGGCGACATTCGTGAACTGCTGACCTATATCTCGCTGGGAACGCAGGGACTAGTCGGCGTCGCGGTGGCGATGGTGGCGGTTATCCACCTGCGGCAGCGACAGAAACAGATTGGCGCACTGCGTGCCTTTGGCGCACCGCGCTACGGCATTTTCACGCTGATTTGGAGCGGGTTGATGTCGCTGGTGAGCGTCGGTGTGCTGTTGGGTGTCGGTTTGGGCTACCTTGCCGCACGCGCGATTGCGGTGGTCATGAGTGAGAAAAGCGGCTTCGTCCTGCCGGTGACGCTGGAATGGGAAGACATCCACGTCGTCCTGCTCCTGTTGCTGGTCGCCGCCGTGGTACTCACTATTCCCGCGATGCTGTCTTACCGTCAATCTCCTGCAACGGCGCTACGTGGGGAATAAATGCGGTGAATAACGGTGTGCGCCGTCGGAAATGATGGCACACATCGACATCCATAGTGAAAATAATTCGTTGTTTTGAAAAGGTATCCCGACAGGTTAACACTGCGGGATACTTTATTATTACCGTCTAATCCTGTTATTACTGCTCGAAATAGCTGCGGATTTTCTCGATACCGTCGCCGTTAGACAACGCCAGAGAGAGCAGAATGCGGGCTTTCTGCGGGTTGTAGAATCCACTGCCAATAGCACCGTCTTTCTTCTTATCCGTTACATAGCCGTTGCCGGTGCGTGTGCTGATCACCACCGGAATACCTTTGGCTACCGCTTTTTTGATGTCTTCTTTGATACGCGTTGGTGTAGAACCGTTACCGCTACCCGCGATAATGATCCCTTTTGCGCCCTGTTCAATCGCGGCATTCAGCAGGCCGCTGTCTTGATCCTGATAGCTGTACAGAATGTCGACCTTCGTCAGCGTTTCCTTATTACTTACGTCAAAGAACGGTTTGTTTTCGGGAGCAGATGGCTGGTAGAAGAAGCGCGGAACGCCACCGTAGAAGGCACCGAGATAGCCTTGTTCATTGGCTTTGAACGTGTCCAGCGACGTGGCATTGGTTTTGGTGGTGTAGAAGGCGGAGCCGATGCGGTCGTTGAGCAGCACCATCGCGCCGCGTTTTTCCGCGTTCTTGCTGGTCGCCAGCGTGACGGCTTCCAGCAGGTTCATGGAACCGTCCGCACTGATGGCGGTGGCGGGACGCATCGCGCCAACGATAACCACCGGTTTCTCGCTTTTTACCGTCAGATCCAAAAAGAACGCAGTCTCTTCCAACGTATCGGTGCCGTGAGTGATGACGACGCCGTGCGTGTTTGCATCGCTTAACTGTTTGTTAATCGCTTTGGATAGCTTCAACAGAATGGCCTGATCAATATTTCCGCTGGCGGTGTTGGCGATTTGCTCGCCTGTCACCGTCGCAACATCGCCAATGGCTGGCACCGCATTCAACAGTTCCTGAATGCCGATCGCGCCAGCCTGATAACCTGTCGTGGCCGTATTGGATTCTGCTTTTCCGGCGATGGTCCCCCCCGTCGCGTATATCGTGACGCCAGGTTTGGCGTCATCGGCCAGCAGTGCATGGGACGACAGCATCAGGCAAGCGGCAGTGATGGTGCGGGCGATAAATGAAAGTTGCATTGGCAGGTCCTTGTTTTTTGGTATGGGAATACAAGAACAAAAGCAACTTCTATACCAATGCTTATTCATCTATTACCCTGCTAATTAATCACGGAGAGTCTTTGCTTTGGTGCACAGCGTGGGGCGCTGGCGGCTGTATTGCACTGCAATGGTGAGCACGGTGGCAGTGAATGGAATGAGAGGGAAACCTGTGCCGATAATCTTGAATGACGTCATTCGACGTCTTACCGACTCTGTATAAAAAACAGGGTGAACGTGGTTCACCCTCAGACCGTTGACAAACCTATTTACCGAATGAAAACGGGCATAACGGAATAGAAGAGTAAAGCGTTTGCGCCAGGGATGGCGCAATCCGAGCGCACAGGGACGTGTTTACAGCGTCTTTACGATCTATCCGTTATTCCCGCTCTACGACTTTGTCAGCAACCTCAGGGTGAACATCGTTCACCCTGCTGCATTTTACTCTCTTGGCGTGATGCCAGAGGGGATTAGCGTAAATCCAACATCGCGATATGGTCCATATCGTCAAACGTCAGGTTTTCGCCGATCATGCCCCAAATAAAGGCGTAGTTTTTAGTGCCGACGCCGGTGTGAATCGACCAGCTCGGGGAGATCACCGCCTGTTCATTATGCATCACCAGATGACGCGTTTCATGTGGTTCACCCATCATGTGGAAAATAATGGTGTCTTCCGCCATGTCAAAATAGAAGTACACTTCCATTCTGCGCTCATGGGTATGCGTCGGCATGGAATTCCAGTTGCTGCCTTCCGCCAGACGCGTTAATCCCATGCTCAGCTGGCAGGTTTCCACCACTTCCGGCACCAGATATTTGCAAATCGTCCGTTTGTTGCAGGTCTTGACGTCGCCCAGCGGTGCTTTGATCGCATCGTCTTGCGTAATGATACGTGTCGGGAAAACGGCATGCGCTGGTGCGCTGTTATAATACAGTTTCGCTGGCTTGGCGCTGTCCAGGCTGCTGAACGCTAAGGCTTTGGCTCCCTTTCCGACATAGAGCGCTTCCTCATTGCCAACCTCGTAGCTTGTACCGTCGATGACGATTTTTGCCGGGCCACCGATATTGATAAGCCCCAGCTCGCGACGCTCAAGAAAATAGTTCACGCCAAATTGTTTGCCGATGCCATCATCAAACGTTATCTCGCCGTCCACCGGCATGATCCCGCCCACCACAATACGGTCGATGTGGCTGTAGGTCATGGTGTATTGGTTTGGCGTAAATATCTGCTCAATAAGAAATTTCTTTCTCAGCTCAGTGGTATCAAGCGTTTTCGCATGTTCACTGTGTACACTTTGTCGTACGTCCATTTTGCTACCTTCTTATGCGGTTTTAGGTGAAAAGCGTTTTGCCCATACTGCCGTAAGGATGGGTACCAGTACTGATGTCACGATCACACTGGTGGCGACTAACGCTGTTGCCTGTTGAGCGACCGGCGCGAATTCCGGAGCCATATTCGCGATTAACAGGGGAGTGGCGACGGCGGCACCGGCGCTGCTGGATGCGGCCACGCCTGCGGTTCCATTACCACCGCCGATAAATTTATCCGCCAGAATTAACGGGATACCTGTAACAACAATCACCAACAGGCCGAGGAAGAGTCCTGCGAAGCCGGTCTGGAGGATCACTGATAAATTAATGGTGTTACCCAATGCAAAGGCAAAGAAAGGAATCAGCGTTTGTACTGAATTACCGAACAGCTTTCTCAAGTCCGGGTCCAGGTTGCCCAATGCAAAACCAATCAGGAAAGGCAGTACGGCACCGACAAATAACTGAGGTTCAAAGGTCGCGATACCGCTGGCACCCAGAATGACCATGGTCATCAACGGGCCGGATTCCAGAGACATCAGTACGAACGCGCCTGCTTCTTCTTTCGAACCGTATTGGTTCATCAGTGCAGCATACAAACCGCCGTTAGTCATGTCCATTGCTGCGACCAGCGCCAGCACGGAGATCCCCGCCAGCATCCCGTTTTGGATGCCGTCTCCCGGCAGGAACGTGCCCGCGATCAGTGCCACAATCCAGGCGGTGGCGATTTTGGTGACCACCAGAACGCCTGATTTTCTCAGCATCGTTCCCGTTGCTTTAAATTCAATAGACGCGCCCATGCAGAAAAACCAGACCGCCAGAATCGGGATGGTGCCAGTAATCAGGCCGTTACTGAAAGAACCTAAAAATTTCCCTGCTCCTGGCGTAAAGGTATTACAGAGTGCGCCCAAAAAGAGCGGCACCAGCATTAATCCCCCAGGGATTTTATCAATAGCTTGTTTGATTTTCATAAAAGACCTCATTAAAAGATAAAAGCATGTTCAGCCCGCTTTCAGTGAAAGCAGATGGAGTATTGGTATTTAGTAATAAATAGGGGGGAATAAAACCCAAGGGGTTATTACCCGATTTCATTAACTAGTGAAGATGGTTGTCCCCATTATAAAATTGATAATTAATAATTTTTTTCATCTTAATGATGACTTCTGTAATGTGTTTTTTAGTTATAGTTGGTCTTCCCGTAATGCTTAATTAGCGTTTACAGGTCATTATATCGTGATATATCCGTCACGCTATTTTTACGCGACTATGATGAATTTCAATAAATCACAAAATGAAATTCACTAGGGTTATTTTCACTAAATATATTATCTACTATCAATATTCCGGCTGTTAATATGAGCGGTAATCGCTTTGCTGGTTTTAATCAGGCTTGCCAGATGCTTTTCTTTTTTTCCATTAGCATATTGCGACTGCATACCGTTAACGCCGATCGCGGCGATGACTTCACCATTTTGGTTAAAAATCGGCGCGGCCATGCAGCAGATCTCTTCTATATCTTCGCCGTCATCGATTGCCCAGCCTTGTTCCTTGACGGTCTTCAGGTGCTGTAGAAAATCTTCTTTGTTGGTAATTGTCCGAGGGGTCAAATACTCAAAAGTGCAATCAGCAATCAGGGCGTCAATTCTTTCCTGTGGCAGCCAGGCTAATAATACTTTCCCCAGAGACATACGGTTAAATACAATTTTCTTACCTTCCCAGGATGTTTTTACGATGGCCTTGGGCGATTCCACTTTACTCAGGAAGAAACCGTTGTCGCCGTCCATAATACCAAGATGGCAGGTCAACTCCGTCTCTTTGACTAATTCATGCATAAAGTTAATCGTGTCTTTACGCAGATCAATATTCTTTATTACTAGACCGCCAAGCTCAAACAGTCTTAACCCCAAAACATAACGACCGTCAGCGCGTTGACGTAACAATTGCGTCACCACCAGCACTTCCAGCAGATGATGTACGCTGCTTTTGGGTATAGACAGATCCGTACAAATCTCAGTGAAGCTGGCTTCGTCATGTTTGGCGATGTAGTCAATAATCATCACTAAACGGACGGCTGCCGGCGCTTTACTGTGTTCGAGCTGTTGGAATATATTCATGGTGTTCTATATATAAAACTATGGTTTCCTATATAGAACAATAATAACGCAACGGTAATTTATTTACCTAGATGCAGATCACAAAACACTCGTGAAGTGGTTGAATATTTCAATATAAATGAAACGTAGTTTTATTAGGGAAACAAAATAGCGGTATTTTGGCAGGAAAGATGCCTGACCTTATGAAAACGAGGTCAGGCATCTTTTAAATAATAGTGGGGGCTGCGTTAACGCTTTTTAAAGGCGGCGGCCAGGGCGTCGCCCATCGCGCTGTTGCCTGCGACAGGGGCGCTAGCGGGACGAGGACGTGATTTACCGGCTGGCTGACGTGATGACGTATTGCTATCGCCACGCGCACTGCCACCGCCACGACGTGATGCGGTGTCGCCCGGCTGCTCATCAAGGCGCATGGTCAGCGCGATACGCTTACGTTGCAGATCCACTTCCATCACTTTCACTTTGACGATATCGCCTGCTTTCACGACCTTGTGCGGATCGTCGACGAAATGGTCGGCCAGTGATGAAATGTGTACTAAGCCATCCTGATGGACGCCGATATCCACAAACGCACCAAAGTTGGTGACGTTGGTGACGGCACCTTCCAGAATCATACCCGGCAGGAGATCGTTTAAGGTTTCCACGCCGTCGGCGAAGCTGGCGGTTTTGAACTCAGGACGTGGATCGCGACCCGGTTTTTCCAGCTCTTTGATGATGTCGGTCACTGTTGGTACGCCGAAACGCTCATCGGTGAAATCCGAGGGTTTCAGGTTACGCAGCGCGTTAGGGTTCCCCATTAGCTCCTGCAACGCCTGTTCGGTCGCGGCCAGAATGCGTTCCACGATCGGATAGGCTTCCGGGTGAACGGTAGAAGCATCCAGCGGGTTGTTGCCGTTGTTGATGCGCAGGAAGCCCGCACACTGTTCAAAGGCTTTTGGCCCCAGACGGCTGACTTTCAGCAACTGTTCGCGGTTATGGAAGCGGCCATTCTCATCACGCCAGGTCACAATATTCTGCGCCATCATGCGCGTCAGCCCGGCGACACGCGTTAACAGCGCCACGGACGCGGTATTCAGATCAACGCCGACGGCGTTTACGCAGTCTTCGACCACCGCATCCAGTTTCTTCGCCAGCAGACTTTGGCTTACGTCATGCTGATACTGACCCACGCCGATGGATTTCGGATCGATCTTCACCAGCTCCGCCAGCGGATCCTGCAAACGACGGGCGATAGACACCGCACCGCGCAGCGAGACATCCAGATCGGGGAATTCCAGCGCGGCCAGCTCGGACGCGGAGTACACCGACGCGCCCGCTTCGCTGACGATCACTTTCTGTGCTTTGATATCCGGGAACTGCTTCTGCGTGTCGAGGAAGAAACGCTCGGTTTCACGTGAGGCAGTTCCGTTACCAATCGCCACCAGCTCAACCTGATGTTTGAGGCACAGTGCGGCCACAACCGTAGCCGCTTTAGCCGCCTGACCGGTATGCGGATAAATGGTGTCGGTCGCGACCAGCTTGCCGGTGGCATCCACCACCGCAACTTTTACGCCAGTACGCAGGCCGGGATCGAGACCCATAGTGGCGCGCATGCCCGCCGGAGCGGCCATCAGCAGATCGTGCATGTTGCGGGCGAAAACGTTGATTGCTTCGTCTTCGGCCTTTTCACGCACGCTGCCCATCAGTTCGGTTTCAAGGTGCAGCAGCACTTTAATGCGCCACGTCCAGCTAATGACGGCGCGTCGCCAGCTGTCCGCTGCCGCATTCCCCAAACGCAGGTTCAGATGGTCGATAATGATCTGTTCGCAGTAGCTCTCACGCGGCGCTTCTTCGTGCTGCGGATCGGCGTTCAGAGCCAGTTGTAGCACGCCTTCGTTACGGCCACGGAACATTGCCAGCGCGCGGTGTGAAGGCACCTGAGCAATCGGCTCGTGATGATCAAAATAGTCACGGAACTTCGCGCCTTCTTCCTCTTTCCCTTCTACGACGCGAGAAACCAGATGGGCATTTTTCCACAGGTAGTTACGCACTTTTGCCAGCAGCGTGGCGTCTTCGGCAAAGCGTTCCATCAGAATGTAACGTGCGCCGTCCAGTGCGGCTTTCACGTCCGCGACGCCTTTCTCGGCATCGACATAAGCCTGTGCCGTCAGTTCCGGCTCCTGGCTCGGGTCTTGCCACAGGCTGTCGGCCAGCGGTTCCAGACCGGCTTCAATCGCAATTTGTCCGCGCGTGCGACGCTTCGGTTTATACGGCAGATAGAGATCTTCCAGCTCGGTTTTGCTCAGCGTGCCTTTTATGGCGGTAGCGAGCGGCGCGGTTAACTTTCCCTGATCGTCGATGGATTTCAGAATAGTCTGGCGTCGGTCTTCCAGTTCACGCAGGTAACCGAGGCGCGTTTCGAGCTGGCGCAATTGGGTGTCATCCAGCCCGCCGGTCACTTCTTTACGGTAACGGGCGATAAAAGGGACGGTGTTTCCTTCGTCCAGCAGGCGGACGGCGGCGTCTACCTGCTCCGTACGCGCCTGCAATTCGCTGGCGATAATGTGGCTTAATGAATCATTCATAGGTCTGATATCAGTCGTCGTCAAATTAGTGGAATAAAAGGTAGTGGAATTAAGTAGTGAGTGAAACCAGTGAGGACAGTTATACGGATTGAGCGTGCAAAATGCCAGCCGCCGCCGTCTGGAAAACGCGGATGATCTGGCGTTGTTCAGTGCAACAAAATTTACCTACCGTCGGCAGAACGATCGGCTGGATTGCGCATTGGGATGAGATGCACAAGCAGGATGAAATCAGGATCTACCGTCCACGTCAGATTTATACCGAACCGCCGCGTCGGGACTATGTTTCCGCGCTGAAAGAGTGATGCAATTATCACCATGATGCCTATGTCGCGGCATCATGGTGAATCTCGTCATACTTCAAGTTAAATGTGCGTTGGCTACGTTCACTCACCCGAATCACTTACCTGTGTAAGCTCATCGGGATTCCTTCTCTTGCCGCCTTCCTGAAACTCGAATTATTTAGAGTATTGCGGGCAGGATAAGCCTAGAATTTTTCCCAGTTATCCTGTGCATTGCCGGCCGGCGCGAGCGCTAAACGAGTCGGTTGGGCTTTCTTCGCCATCGGCGCTGGGCGCGCTGCTGGCATCCCCCGTAGATGGAAATGGTTCATGAGCGTCACCAGATGAGAGGACTGCTCGCGCAGGCTGGTTGCCGCATTGGCGGATTCTTCCACCAGCGTTGCGTTCTGCTGGGTGACCTGATCGAGCTGGTTCACGGCATCATGAATTTGCGAAATGCCGGACTCCTGCTCCTGCGTTGTCGTTCCGATCTCATTGATTAAATCTGCCACGCTGCGCGCCTGACGCACCAGATCATCAATGGTGCTGCCGGTGTCTTCAACCAGACGATTCCCCGCTTCCACTTTTTCGACGCTGGTGTTGATCAACACCGCAATCTCTTTCGCGGCGGAGGCGGAACGCTGTGCCAGCGAACGTACTTCCCCAGCCACCACGGCGAAACCGCGACCTTGCTCACCCGCGCGCGCGGCTTCGACCGCCGCATTCAGCGCCAGAATATTGGTCTGGAAGGCGATGCCATCAATGACGCTGATGATGTCGCGGATTTTGTGTGAACTGGTGGAGATCTCTTTCATCGTAATGACCATATCGCTGAGGGCTTCACCGCCCTTGGTCGCCGTTTCGCTAGTTTGGCTGGCAAGCTGAGTGGCGTTGCGGACGGTTTCCGCATTTTGACGAATTGCCTGACTCATCTGCTCCATTGACGCAGCCGTTTGCTGCAAACTGGCGGCCTGCTCTTCCGTACGCTGGCTCAGGTTTTCGCTGCCTGCGGCGATTTGGCTGGAACCGGAAGCGATGGCTTCGCTGCTCTGCCGTACCTGTTCGACGATATCACCCAGGTTATGACTCATATGACGCATGGTGGCTAACAGGCTGCTGTGGTCGTTCGGCTTGATATTGATATCAACGGCCAGATCGCCATCGGCCACCTGACGGGCAACGTGAGTGGCGTAGAGCGGTTCTCCCCCCAACTGGTTTTTCAGCGTGCGGGTAATCAGCCAGGCCACGGCAGCGGCCATGACGGCGGCGGCAAGCGCGAGAATCAGCATGATGACGCTGCCGGACTGTGCATCCTGCTGCGCCCCGCTGACAATTTTGTTGGTATCCTGCTGCTGCGAGGCCATCATCGCGTCCAGCACTTTGAACAGTGCGTTTTGTGCCGTCTGCATCTCATTGAGAATAATGGCGTTACCCTGCAGACGCTGCTGTGGATCGGTGGATTGCACCAATTCCATCGCTTTCAAAAAGGCTGCAAGGTAGGGCGGACGAGTGTCCTGAAACTGTTTGAGCAGCGCGCGGGTGCCTTCGGTATCGAGCTGTTGCCCCAGCTTTTTCAGGTTGGCAGTATTGCGGGCGATTTGCTCGTCGACGAACTGCTTTTCCTGCCGGATTTGCGCAGGATCGGTACTGATCGCAATGTTACGGATTAAACGGGCATTCGCATCAAATCCAGCTTTCACTTCCTGAATCAATAACATATTCGCTAATGTGGTACCGGAAAGCCGGTTGATGTCGTTACCCAAGCCAACCAGTTGGAGTCGTCCAAAGAATGCCACCATCAGGCTGATCATGATAACCAGAGTAAATCCCATTCCTAGCATATTACCGAGTTTGATTCTGTTCAGCATATTCATAAACATCCTTAATTTTTTGACATGCTATGAAGGCACAGCGGAGGGGGCTTGCTATCGTAATCGATACAAGTAATGACAAGGTTTTATTGCCATAATCTTCGTTTCCGGGATACATCGTCGACTCCCGTATTTAAAAATGTATAGATAAGAATATCTTCAATATCGGCAAGAAAAGCGTTCGTTTGATCACGTAAATTACGGCGAATGGGATTTCGTATGAAATGTGTGATCTGAGAGACAAAATGCGTGCGGGTATGGCGTTGGCGAATGGGAATAATGAGAAAAACGTGGGAGAGTGGTGCGTTAACCCCTTTAGACGTTAACGCACCGATCGATCAAGAAACGCTGTCGCTGGTAAAAGGGGCGATATAGCGCTGATAGCGTGACTCTTTCAGCTGTTGCAGGTCGACCAGTACCAGACCGTCGATGCAGTTATTGAAATCAGGATCGATGCCGAAGTCGATAAACCGCACGCCTCCCGGCTCACACAGCTCCGAATATTGCTTGTAGAGCGTGGGGATGGCACAGCCCATGTTACTGAGCATGCTTTTCAACCGCGTGAGATCCTGCTGGTAGTCCGTTCCTTCAAACTGTTTCAGCACGTCAGGCAGCGAAGCTGGATAAGGGCGGCGCGACGTAGCCAGCGGCTGATCGGGCGTGAAGTGCAAGCGGTAAAACGCAACCAGCAAATCGCGCGCATTCGGCGGCAAAGTACCGGAAAGCGACACCGGACCGAACAGATAGCGGTGTTCTGGATAGCGCGCCAGATAGGCACCAATACCCAGCCAGAGATAATCCAGTCCGCGCTTACCCCAGTATTTGGGCTGAATGAAACTGCGTCCCAGCTCAATGCCGGATGCCAGTATCGGATCCATTTCGTCGCCGTACTGGAAAAGACTGTGGCTGTAGAGGCCGCTTTTCCCTTTTTCTGCGATCAAACTGGCTGTCGAGACAAAGCGATAGGCACCGACAATCTCTAGCTCGCGGTCATCCCACAGAATCAGGTGCAGATAGTCATCGTCATAGCTGTCCAGATCGCGGCGTTGGCCGGATCCTTCGCCCACAGCCCGGAAAGCAATTTCGCGCAGGCGTCCGAGTTCGCGCAACAGCGGCACGTAATCTTCTTCACCGCGACGATACAGATAGACAATCTTGCCATCCGGCGTGGTGCCCAGCGTTTCGCACGCTGACAGCGCGCGCTTCAGCAGCACGCGATCTTCGGCCAGCGCAATGGGCTTTTCACCGGTAAAACAGCCGGGCTTTCCTTGCCCTAGGCGATAAACGTGACGCCGGAATCGGGCCGCCAAATCGTTAGCGTTCCAGTCACCCTGACTCCAGGACGCATAGGGAATTCTGGCACCGATACGCAGCTTGAGGGTTTGATCGCGCTGACCAAACATTTCTCTCACCAACAGGAGCGTGGAGAGCGGGCGATAAACCATGGACGAGAGATAAAACAGCGCACTGTTGCGTCCGCCGATATGAATAGGGACCACGGGCGCGCGGGCTTTGCTTGCCATGCGGATGAATCCGTTGTGCCAGTGACCGTCGCGAATACCTTGTAGGCTGGCACGTGAAACCTCGCCCGCCGGGAAGACGATGATCGCGCCGTCGCCTTCCAGATGCCGCTGGATGGCGCTGATTTGCTGGCGTTTGGTGCGGTTATTAAAGTTGTCGACGGAAAAAAACAGATTTTTGAGCGGGGCGACATAAGAGAGTAGCTGGCTGGCGACGATGCGGACGTCGGGCCTGACGCTGGCGACGGTACGCAGTAGCGCCAGACCGTCCAGTGAGCCAATGGGATGGTTTGCAACCAACACCACTGGCCCCTGGCTGGGGATATTTTCTAAATCCCCTTCGACCATTTCACAATTGAAGTTGAAGTAATCAAGAATCTGTTCGACCAGATCCAATCCTTTCAAATGTGGGTAATGCCGCGCAAATTGCTGCATTTCATTTTCAAATAGCAGAGAACGCAAAACCGTCTTCTGCCAGGGTGGCGTATGGCGATGCGGGACAAGATCTTGCAGAATGGCGTCTAAGCTAAACATAAATCGTTCTCCGTAGCTTTCTGTGGCTAAAAGTACGGGATAGAAATGACATATTTATGTCTGTTGATAGATTATTAGCCAAAACTGTAAATCTGTGTAATGAACGCACGATTTTTTCGGGCTATTACCAACCCAACATGCCGATTAGCTGTAGAAAAAGTTCGCTAGGACAGGCTGTTGTTACTGTTATTCAATGCAGGGTTGTTTTCCTTGTTTCATTAATAAGGCATAGTCTGCCAATATGACCTATTAATAGAACGAAAGTCTTGTGTTTCCTTAAATGTATTTATTTTTGAAGGCACACCGGACAGCTTACGCACTAAGAGCCTAACGGGGTTACTGACTTGAAAACCAACCTGATTACCCGCGAGGGGTATGACAAACTGCGGGCAGAGCATGACCATCTCTGGAATGTAAAGCGCCCAGAAATTACCAAAATTGTCTCCTGGGCGGCCAGCTTGGGGGATCGCTCAGAAAATGCGGACTACACCTATAACAAGCGTTTATTGCGCCAGATCGATCGTCGTGTGCGCTACCTGAGAAAATGCCTGACGGAATTGAAAATCGTTGATTACTCGCCGCAGCAGGATGGCAGCGTATTTTTTGGCGCCTGGGTTGAGATCGAGAATGAACAAGGGGAGACGAAGCGTTTGCGGATTGTCGGCCCGGACGAGATCTACGGCGACAATAAAGACTATATTTCGATCGATTCGCCGATGGCGCGCGCCATGCTGAAAAAAGCGGTTGATGAGGAATTCATCGTGAACACGCCAGACGGCCCGCGTGAGTGGTTTGTTAATTCTATTGAGTACGTTAAGTAATAAGCGGCCCGGTAGCGACATGTAGATGAAATTTGCATGTGTGCGACAAACCGGGCAAACGCACTTTTATTGAGGAAAAACATCCCTCTTTTGCGAGCTATCGGCGCAACGGGCTGAGTTATCTACCCCTGCTGCACAAATCTCTTCTGCATGATGCAACCCCGCACGGTTCCAATAATCGCAATGATGTTCACGTTTTCTAATCTATTGGAATTTATCATTTCCCGCGCGTCATGCAGCATTGTTGCGGATTCTATTTTAGGTAAAAATTCCCCATTTGGCTGTTTTATGTTTGGATGGATCGTTATTTCTTAATTTTTCTTTATTATTAAGTCTATTCAGAAACTCGATATCTTCACTGAATTCCACAGAACCAAATTTGTTTAAACGTATATATCTTTTGCGATTCATTTCAGAGACGGGCGTATCGTTTTTATCCCATTGTATAATATTTACGCTAGCCTGGTTTTTTCATCAGGATGAACAGCATCTTCTAAATCAAATATCACGGCATCGGCACCGCAGCAGACGGCTTGTTGAAAGCGCTGGGGCGCATTACCATGCACAAAGAGATAGGTTTTAGCGTGTTCCATGCTGCTCTCCTTCTGTTAATTAATTGATTAAATGCAGTTTTATTAAAATGTAACTCATTAATTGCGAATAAGAATGATAGCTATTTACATTGCAGTGATTAATATGCTAGCTTTCCGTTCATTATTTTTCAATCCATCTATCACGACATTTTCATTACGTTTCGGGACGTGTTAACCCGAGATTTAACGGCACCCTTTTATACGTTACTGCAATCGGTTTTTACTTGTTTTATCGGTATGAGGAGTGGTTATGAATATCAAGGCTGACGAAATTAAACACAGGGATATACATCAGGATGTAGATGATTTTCTCTCTGATTACTCAAATAAAAACGCGTTAAGGCGATTGATTCGCTGCTTTTTCGCAGAAGGAATTTTGAATAAAAATAACCTGAGATTTATTGAGGGTAATTCCAGGGCAGCAACGCTAGCTTTGCAGGGTGGCAAAGGTATATTGAAATTTGATGATATTTCGCCAGCACCGGCAAACACCTATATTAATAATGGAAATATTTATCTCATTCATTCAGATGGAACGTCTTTTCCCGTTACCGGCCACGAGCGATTGATTGATTTACTTCGCGACAGTTTCGATTTTCATCCTGACGAGAGCGGCATCAGTGGCCTGAAAAAAGACGTCGGTAACAGCATTCGTAATGATACCAATGCCCGGCGCTATCGTTGCCAGTGGCGTGCTGAGGTGGCCGATGCCATGCAGCAGGACGGGCAGAACGCTTTCACGCCGTGGCTGCGTCGGCAGCTCAGCATTCGCGATGCCGCCATGTTTCTCGATCAGTGGGGATCGCTGGAAGGCCACCCTTACTACCCGACCTGGAAATCCCGCCCCGGACTGAGTGACGAAGACGTCCAGCAGCTGTCACCCGAATTTAACGCCCGCGTGCCGCTGCGTATTACCGCGCTGCGCCGCGATATGGCGTATGTCGAATCCATGCCGCACGTCGATGATTTTCATTCGTGGTTTGCTCAGGCATTCCCTGCGCTCTGGCAGGACTGGAAGCAGCGCCTGAATCAGCAGGGGCTGGATGAGACGCAGTGGCTCCCGCTGCCCATCCACAGTTGGCATTTGGAAAACTGGGTGAAATCCCACTATGCGGATGAAATTGCCGAAGGGATTCTGCTTACCGACGGCCCCGATCTCATCACGCTACCGGGTATGTCGTTCCGTACTGTTTTGCCCGTAGAACCGGCTGCTTCCCCTTTCATCAAACTGCCCGTCGCCATCTGGATGACTAGCGAAATGCGCAGCCTACAGGCGAAATCCATCCACATGGGGCCACGTATCAGCACCATTATCGAAGCGATTCTTGCGCAGGAAGGCGGGTTTGAGCAGCGGCTGGCGTTTTTCCGCGAAGAGACGGCGTTCCACTACAAGCACGCGGTGCATCAGGATGACGCGCCGGGCAAACATCTCTCCGTCGTTTTCCGCGATGCTCGAATTTATGAACGCACCGACGGCGCGCTGCCCGTGACCGTCGCCACGCTGTTTACGGCACTGCCTCACCGCGAGCAGCCGCTGTTCACCGAGCTGGTGACTCTGTCTGGGCTTGGCCCCGAAGCGTGGTTCCGCCAATACGTCCGTGCCGTTACCCGGCCTGTTATCGCGATCTATCTGCTGTACGGCATCGGGCTGGAAGCGCATCAGCAGAACAGCCAGATCCTCTTTTCACCGGAAGGTGTCGCGCAGGGATTATTAATCCGTGATTTCGGCGACGGGCGTACCTATGCGCCGCTGCTGCGTCAGCGCGGTCACCATCTGCAACCCTACGTCTGGCCCGGCATTCTGCCCACGGTCTTTGAAGACGACATCGAGCCAGTGCGGATGTTTGTCGTCGATGCCTGCTTTGTCAGCCACCTGCACGAACTGGCGCTGGCGCTCAGCGCGGAATACGGCTTTGCCGATGCCCGGCTGTGGCAGGTGATGAAAGAAGAAACCGCCGCGGCGTTTGACGCCGTGAAGTCGCGCGTTGATGACGAGCTGTGGCAGACCGAACGCGACATGTTTTTGACGCAGCCCTGGTATACGCGTTCGCTGCTGCGCATGCATATCCAGGAATATCGCGACTACCGAATTCAGCACGGTCTGAGTAATCCCTTCCTCATTGAAGAGGAAGAAACCCGCATCGGATCGTGATGTATGGCGATGCTCCTGCCTCACAGGCTGAAAACGGGAGCATCTTTTTCACTCCTCATTTTGAGATGGATAACTTTGTTGATGAACGCCAGGAAGAACTTCACTCCACCTACCGGGAAGACTCGTTTTCCTATTCCCTCCGCGTTGGCCATCGCCGTAACGGCGGTGCTAAGCGGCATCGCGATACCCGCCCAGTCGGCAACGGGCGAGCGCGATGATTCCACTATCGTGGTGGAAGCTAAAGACGCGGATGCCGTACAGGGACTGGTCGCGGGCGGCATGTCGGCGCGGTCGTCCAGCACCGGACTGCTGGGCAAAAAGGACGTGATGGATACGCCGTTTAATGTCAGCAACATGACCTCATCGTTTATTGAAAATAAACAAGCACAGACGCTGGGGCAGGTGGTCGCGCATGACGCATCGGTTCGGGTGAGCAGTTCTCA
Source organism: Pectobacterium aquaticum (assembly GCF_003382565.3). NCBI lineage: Bacteria > Pseudomonadati > Pseudomonadota > Gammaproteobacteria > Enterobacterales > Pectobacteriaceae > Pectobacterium > Pectobacterium aquaticum. The sequence continues at coordinate 4,032,314 of NZ_CP086253.1, read as the reverse complement.
GGGCGGTCTGCTGGATTCCTACTACATTCGCGGTTTTCCACTCAATGAAGGAAACCTGAGCGACATCGCCATGAACGGCGTCTACGGTGTTGCGCCCAACTATCAGTTGATGACCGACTACATCGAGCGGGTAGAAGTGCTGAAAGGGCCGTCGGCGCTGCTGTATGGGCTGTCGCCTAACAGCAGCGTGGGCGGCGTGATTAATGCTGTCACCAAACGCCCGACCACCGTCGGCAATCTGACCCGCCTCACGACCAGTTGGCAGTCTGATTCCCAGCTCACGCAGCATGCGGATATTTCCCGCGTCTATGCGCTGGATAATAATAATCTGCTCGGCGTGCGTTTTAACGGCAATTATGGCTACGGCGACACGGTGTGGGACCGTAGCGACAAGCGCACACAGGTTGGTGCGCTCGGGCTGGATTTCTCGTCAGAACGCTTCCGCGCCACGTTAGATCTCATCACTCAGCACCTGAAAACGCGTGCGCCATCGCGACCCTATTCGTTTGCGGCCGGCGTGACCGTGCCTGATGCACCGGATGGCAATAACAATATTTCCCAGCCGTGGGGATTCTGGCATTCCAAAGACCAGTCGGTGCTGCTGCATACCGAATACGATCTGGCGGATAACGTCACCTGGTTTACCGATTTGGGCGGTTCCAGCGCACACGTAAGCCGACTGTCGGAGCAGGTGCCGCAGGTCACGAATAACAATGGCGATATTCGTTCCGGCGTGGGGAATTATCGTTTTGCTACCAGTCGCTACACGCTGGCGACCGGCATTCGTGCGGATGTGGAAACGGGTTCGGTGACGCACAAGCTGTCGGCTCAGACCAGCTATTACCGCGATCGTCAGGCGAGCGGCATCGTTAACGGAACCGCGATTGATTCGAATATTTATAATCCGGTTTCTTCCCCCGCACAGAATATCGCCGCTCCGCCAAGCGTGTATAAACGCTCTTCCACTGCGCTGTCAGGTATCGCGCTGGCGGATACGCTCGGCTTCTGGAACGATGCGCTGCAAGTCACAGGTGGGCTGCGTTATCAGCAGATCAACTCGGATAACTTCGCCGGACCGGATTTTGGGACGCGCTCTTCCTATGATAAGAGCGCAATCACCCCGATGCTCGGGGTGATTGTTAAACCCTGGCAGCACGTCTCGCTCTATGCCAACTACATTGAGGGGCTGAGTAAAGGGGATGTGGCACCCTCAACGGCGAGCAATGCGGGGCAGGTACTGTCGCCGTATAAGAGCAAGCAGTACGAAGCTGGGGTGAAAGTGGACGCGCTGGGGACGATCTCCACGCTGAGCGTTTTCCAGATCACCAAGCCGAGCGGTGCACTGATTAACGGCACGTTTGTTGATGCTAACGAGCAGCGCAATCGGGGTATCGAGCTGGATGTGGTCGGTTCACCGCTGGAGGATCTGCGCCTGACCGGCGGCGTGATGCTGCTGGATGCCGAGCTGACCAAAAGCGTGACGCCGGGGGCACAGGGCAAACGCGCGCCGGGCACGTCGCGTTTTCAGGCGAATGCCGGAGTGGAATATGATCTGCCGTTCCTGCGCGATCTGACGCTCAACGCCAACGTTACTCATAACGGGAAGCAGAACGTCAACACCATCAATACCCAGTCAATTCCTTCCTGGACCACCGTTGATTTCGGCGCGCGTTACAAGACACGAATCTATAACGCGCCCACCACGTTCCGTGCCGATGTGCTTAACGCCTTTGACCGCAATTACTGGTCTGGCGTGACGTCGTTCAGCACGGTATCGCAAGGAACGCCGCGGACGCTGATGCTGTCCGTCGCGGTTGATTTCTAAGGATATGTGTTTTTCAGGAACCGAACGTTAAGGAGATAGCGATGAGCAACCTGTTTAGCTTTGCCGCAGTGTCTTCCCTCCCTGTCGCGCAGGCCCACTGGCCTGAGAGACTGACGCCTTATCTGGATAGTGAGATTGAGCAGTTTGTTTTCAACTCGCCGCAAAGGCTGTCATGGTTGGTTGAGCAGTATGGATCGCCGCTGAATATTGTCTGGCCGCACACCGTAGCCAACAATATCGCGGTATTGCGGACAGTGTTGCAGCGTCACGACGTGGACTGCCGCCTGTATTACGGCGCGAAGGTGAACAAGTCGCCGGGTTTAGTTCAGGCGGCGGTTAACGCGGGCGTCGGCGTGGATGTTTCCAGCTTACAGGAGCTGAAAGATGCGCTGCGGGCAGGCTGTGACGGCGCGCGGCTGTGCGCCACCGGTCCGGCCAAAACGCGTGAGTTCCTGACGGCGCTGGTTCATCATCGCGCGCTTATCGTGCTGGATTCACTGGAAGAATTCGACGAGGTGCTCGCGCTGGCGGATTTACTACGCGTGACGGAGCCCGTGCGGGTTCTGCTGCGCTATCGCCCGTCGTTCGCGCAGGCCAGTCGGTTTGGCATGCTGGCCGATGAGGTTGCAATCTGTCTGGAGGCGTTGAGCACCAGACAGGCTGTGCTTCATCTGGAAGGCTTCCATTTCCATCTCGGCGGCTATGAGCCTGAGACTCGCGTGGCGGCATTTGCTGAGGTACTGCCATTACTGGAGCGGGCACGCTCAAAGGGATTGCAGCCCGCGATTATTGATATCGGCGGAGGATTGCCGATTCAATATCTTTCGGCTTCACGCTATCAGGATTATTTAGTGAAGCAGAATGGGGCGGATTACCGCCACGGTCAGGTGCCGACCTCGTTTTACCCGTATGGCGGCGAGCGTTCGGCAGTCGACTATCTTGAGGCATTCCTGTCCGCCTCAATTGGACAGGATCGCGTAGCGGACGTGCTCAAGCAGCATGACCTGATTCTGGCGATAGAGCCGGGACGCAGTCTCGCTGACCAAAGTGCGATTACCGTGTTTCGCGTCACGCGCACGCGCCGCCAGCCGGATGGCAACCACGTCGTGTTTGTGGAAGGCAGCAGCTTTAGCGCGTGTGAAACCTGGTTTAACTCTGAGTTTTTGATTGATCCTCTGCATGTTTTTTCCGTCAAAAAAGACACACCTCCGACGCCGGGCAAAGCCTGGATCGCCGGACACAGCTGTCTGGACGACGATGTCATTACGAACCGATTGATTCATTTTCGAACCGTGCCGCAGCCTGGCGACTTACTGATTTACGCGAATACGGCGGGATACCAGATGGACCTGCTGGAAAACGCGTTTCATCGGCATCCGCTGCCTGCGCGCCTGTGTGCGTTTAAAGGTAAGAAAGGTGAGCTGATTTTTTCCAGTGATAACTGAATGGAGCAGAACCATGATCCTGAATAAAGTAACTGATTTGATTGGTAATACGCCCGTTATACAAATTCCGGTTCCCTATGGGGATACGCGTTTATTTTTAAAAGTAGAGAAGAACAATCCCGGCGGCAGCATGAAAGATCGCATGGCGCGAAACATGATTGTCGCCGGACTGAAGTCAGGCAAAATCCGCCCCGGCGGCACCATTGTCGAGTCGTCATCGGGGAATACCGGTATCGGGCTGGCGCTGGCGTCTATTGAATACGGCCTGCGCTTTATCGCCGTGGTCGATCATCACGCGGCACAGGACAAAATTGCCATCATGCGCGCACTCGGCGCGGAAATTCGCTACGTCTCCGGCGACTACGGCGAAGATGAAGTCGCGGTGGTGGAGCGTCAGCGCATGGCGGCACAGCTGGCGCAGGAAATACCCAGCGCGGTGTTTATGAACCAGTCTGACAACGCGGCGAATGCGGGTGGCTATGCCGATTTTGTCCGCGAGCTGTTCAGCCAGATTGGTAAGATCGACGCGTTTGTCGGCTGCGTGGGCACTGGCGGATCGATGACCGGTATTTCGCACGGTCTGAAAGTCCATAACCCAGATATCACGACCATTGCCGTTGAACCGGTGGGCTCTATCGTCTTCGGCCACCCCGGCAAACCTTACTATCAATCCGGCACGGGGACACCCGCGGGGGATACCGTAGGGCTGGTGCTGGATTACAGCTGCATCGACTGTGGCGAGCAGGTTTCGGATACGCAGGCATTTGAAACGGCACGCTATATCGCACGGCACTACGGTCTGCTGGTCGGCGGCTCGACGGGCGGGGTGATCTATAAAGCGCTGGAGCTGATCTATCAGGATCGCATCGGCGGCAACGTCGTGCTGGCCATTGCCGACGGCGGGGAGAAATACCTGCACACGGTGTTTAACGAAGAGTGGCTGGCGGCGCGTAACCTGATTGATAGCGGCGTGTGGCACGATCTGGATCGCTGGCTGGGCAACGCGATCTCTCTGGAGCAGGCAAGCTAAGGAGTCAAGGATGATCGAAACGCTAAGCGGGCAGCCGCTTAACGTGGTGATTTGCGGGGCCGGCAAGACCGGCCATCTCGCCACGGTGCTGTTTAAACAACTGCCGGACGTCAAGGTGACGCTGCTGGGTAGCCATCCTCGTCTGCCGGAAGCCTATCAGCAGCACGGTAAGCGGCTACACGCATTGCTGCCGGATGGTGAGACGCTGACGGCCACGCCGGACTGTGTGACCTGTGATCCGGCGGAAGCCTGCCGCGATGCGGATATCGTTATCATCACCGTTCCCGCCAACTTCCGCGCCGATCTTCTGGCGCGGATCGTTCCCCATCTGCCTGCCGACAAGCCGGTGTACGTTGGCGCAATTCCCGGTTTTTGCGGCTTTGACTGGCTGGCTGAACGTGAGCTGGCCGCGCGGCCAAACGCGGTGATTTGGGGAATGAAGGACGTCGCGCACATTGCGTTTGATTTGCTGCCGGGTCAGTCGATCAAAATGGGCGGCGAAAAGGCCACGCTGTATGTCGCCACACACCGGCGCGAAACCGCTGCGAGCCAGCAGGCGCTGATGGTGCTGCTGCAACGGCTCTATTCTGCGCCCGTGGTGCTATTGCCGGATTATCTGGAAATCACGCTGACGCCGGGTAACCCGATTATGCACAGTGCGGTGATTTATGGCCTGATCGGCCCCTACGGGCAGTGGCACGCCCGACCGCTCTCGCAGCCGCTATGCTGGTGGAATGATTGCCCGGAACTCGGCGCCTATTATTTGGAACGCATGGATGAAGAGAACCAGCAACTGTGCGCCGCGCTGGAGACGCGGCTTGGCGTGCGGCTGGATTCCGTGCTGCCGCTCAAGCAGGAGATTATCGATGCCTATGGCAATCAGATTGCTGATGCGCACACGATGCTCTCCGTGCTACGCACCAATCAGGCTTATCACGGCATCGGTCTGCCGTTGCAAAAGTATGGCGCTGGCGGGTATGTGTTTGATACGCAGCATCGGGTGTTTCAGGAGGATATCGCCTACGGCCTGAGCCTGCTGGTGACGATTGCGGAGAATCTGGCCGTTAGCGTGCCGTACATTGAGGAAGTCTACCGGTGGTGCAGCGATTACATGGGAACCTCCACGCAGGATCGTCCCGACTATTTCCCGCCGCACTGGCTGACGGATGAGATGAATTGACGTGATGACCGTAGCGGGAATGAGGCCGGGTGACGCCGTGGAATCAGAAGGAGCTGACGCATGCGCTTGAGCGGACAGGTCGCGTTCATCATCCACTTTATGTTTGTCGTACAGTTGGTCGCGATGGGAGCGATGGAGATGAGCGGACCGTTTTGGCCGCTGCATCTGGAAAGTATGTCATCCGGCGCGGAACTGAGTATCGCGGGGATTGCCGTGTACGTCGGGCCGATGCTGGGCATTATGCTGACCAGCGCCTTCTGGGGACGGATGGGCGACCGGCTGGGCAACAAAGCCATGATGATCCGCGCGCTGTTTGGGCTGGCGTTAACCCAGCTCGGGCTGGCGTGGGCAAACGACATCTGGACGATAGTCGCCCTACGTTTTATTCAGGGTGCCTGTGCGGGCTATATTGCGCCCGCGCAGGCGTATGGCGTCGCGGTGGTCAGTCCGCTACAGCGCACACGGCTGTTTGCCTGGCTTCAGGTATCTACCAACGTGGGATCGCTGTTGGGAGCGATTGTCGGCGGGCTGATCCTCGATTACCTGAACTTCTTCTGGATCAACCTGAGTGCGGCGATCCTCTGCGCGCTGTGCGGCATTACCGTGGCGCTGTTCCTGCCACATGTCGCCCCCGAGGCTCCTACTGCTCCGCCAGCGGACGCGCAGGCGAAAGCACTTCCCCGCAGGCGGCTCTGGGCGTTGTCGCCGATTCCCGGTTTACTGCTGATTTCCGGCCTGCTGCTGGCCAGCCGCATGATCCCGCAAACGCCGTTTTCCCTCTATCTGAACGGCGTCTTTCAGGTGGATAAGTGGGTTATCGGGCTGTGTTATGGCTTACAGGCGACCGGCGTGATTGTCTCTGCGTCGCTGTGGGCGCGCTATTTTGAAAACCTCTCGCTGTCGCAAACGCTGAGCCGCCTGTGTGTGGTGATGCTGGCCTGCACCATCGTGACACTGACGGCCGCCACGATTCTGAATATTGCGATTTTCATTCCGCTTTATTTCCTGTGGGGCGTGCTGTTGGGGGCGACGACGCCCGTTCTGATGGCGCTGATTTCTCGTGCGGCGGGGGCTGGGCAGCAGGGCTACATACTCGGTGTGGCGCAAAGCGTCAGCCAGTTTGCCTCGATTATGGGCATTTCTTTGGGGGGATGGGTTCTTTACTCCCCCGGACTACGTTCGCTGTTCTTCTGCGTTGGTGCCGCGTATCTGGTGACCTTTCTGGTCTCGCTGATGCTGCTACGACGCCTGCGGATACAGGCGGAAAAACATGACTCTCTCTCGACGAAGGGAAATATTGAAAATGTGTAATCGTTGGACGCGGCAACATTGCCGTCGGTTATTGCTGAGTGCGCTGTTGATGGTCGGCCTGTCGCCGCTGGTGGGGCAGGCTGAGCAAACCGCGCAAACCTCCACTGTCATCAAGGACGTGTTGGGGCGCGAGGTGAGAGTCAACACACCGGTGCAGCGCGTCATGTTGGGAGAGGGGCGTCAGCTGTATCTGGTCGCGATGCTCGATCGCGAAGATCCGGCGAAAAGGATTGTCGCCTGGAAGCGCGATCTGATTCAGTCGGATCCGGCAACATGGCACCAGTATCGTGACCGCTTCCCTCAACTGGCAAAAATCCCAACGTTTGACGGCACGGAAAAGGGCACGTTTGACGTGGAGCAGGCGGTGTCGCTCAAGCCGGACGTCATCATTATGAACATTGAGGCGCAGCGGTCGATTGTCGATGCGGGTTATGACCGGATACTGGACAGCGTCGGCATTCCGATTGTGTATGTCGATTTTCGCTATCACCCGCTGAAAAACACCGCGCCTACCATGCGTCTATTCGGCAAGCTGTTTAATCAGGAAGCACGTGCCGAAGCCTTTCTCGCATTCCGTGAGGCGCAGCTAAAACGCGTTTCCGATGTGCTGGCGGCGAAAAAACCGCGTTCCCCACGCGTTTTTATTGAGCGACTGGGTGGCTACACCGATGAATGCTGCCTGACGTTCGGCCCGGATAACTTCGGTAAATTCGTGCAATTGGCCGGTGGCGATAACGTTGCGGCGAAGAATGCGCCGAGCACTTTTATGCAGATGCACCCTGAACAGGTGATTGTGGAAAACCCGGAAATTGTGGTGATCACCAGCGGTAACTTTGAGGCCTTCGTGCCCGGCGGACGCTGGATTGGTCTGGGGCCGGGGCAGGATAGGGCGGAAGGACGTAAGCGTCTCGAATGGTTTCTGGGGCGTCCGGCCTACACCAACAGCGTCGCCAAGCAGCAGCGAGCGTTTCATGCCATCTGGCATCAGTTTTACAATGGCCCGTATGACTTTATCGCCATTCAGCAACTGGCCGAGTGGTTCCACCCAGACTTATTCCGCGATCTCAACGCGGATGACACCTTCCGCCAGCTTCACCAGCAGTTCCTGCCGGTTGATTACCAGCCGGGCTATTTCGTCAGTCTTGCGCAGTAAGCTACTAGCAGGCGGGCTCTGGCACCGATAGATAGAGAAAGAGACGGGGATTATGATGATCCCCGTGTGTTGTGCTGGATGAGCTTATGCGTTAACCGCTTTATGTTGTCGCGCTGAATTCAGGTGAGAACGCCCTCTCTCTTAGCTTTTCTCCGGCTTTTGCCGTCTCGCGCCTTTTTATTGATGGCCGCGTTACTATACTCTTCGTGCACAACTACTCGTGCACAACTACACTTCACCGCCCACAACGTTCACAAATCACTGATTATTTTATGACTGACGGCAAAGGAAATGATTGATTACACGCGTTTTAATATGCTTTGTAACAATTTTGCCTAGAATGTATACCAGAAACGACTGTCAGTAATTCGTATGTTTCTGAACAATAGCAGCGTCGGCGCTATTACGCCTTTGGAGAAAGAGAATGCAAGAAAACTATAAAATTCTGGTTGTAGATGACGACATGCGTTTGCGGGCGCTGTTAGAGCGTTATCTGACGGAGCAGGGTTTTCAGGTACGTAGCGTAGCCAATGCTGAACAGATGGACCGTTTACTGACCCGTGAATCCTTTCACCTTATGGTGCTGGATCTGATGCTGCCGGGCGAAGATGGGTTGTCCATCTGCCGTCGCTTGCGTAGCCAGAGCAACCCAATGCCGATCATTATGGTGACGGCAAAAGGGGAAGAAGTCGATCGTATCGTCGGGCTGGAAATCGGCGCGGACGATTATATTCCTAAACCTTTTAACCCGCGTGAACTGCTGGCTCGTATCCGTGCGGTGCTGCGTCGTCAGGCGAATGAACTGCCGGGCGCGCCATCGCAAGAAGAAGCGATTATTGCGTTTGGCAAATTCAAGCTGAATCTGGGCACGCGCGAAATGTTCCGTGATGATGAACCGATGCCGTTAACCAGCGGCGAGTTTGCCGTGCTTAAGGCGCTGGTGAGCCACCCGCGTGAGCCTCTGTCGCGCGATAAGTTGATGAATCTGGCCCGTGGTCGTGAATACAGCGCGATGGAGCGTTCCATCGACGTACAAATTTCTCGTCTGCGCCGCATGGTGGAAGAGGATCCGGCGCACCCGCGCTATATCCAGACCGTGTGGGGTCTTGGCTACGTGTTTGTCCCGGACGGCAGTAAGGCATGATGCAATGGCGCTTTTCTCCGCGCAGCTCATTTGCACGGACGTTGCTACTGATTGTCACGTTGTTGTTTGTCAGTTTGGTCACCACCTATCTGGTGGTGCTCAACTTTGCGATTCTGCCGAGTTTGCAGCAGTTCAATAAAGTGCTGGCATACGAAGTAAGAATGCTGATGACGGACAGTCTGCAACTGGAAGATGGCTCCACGCTTGAGGTGCCGCCTGCGTTCCGGCGTGAGATTTACCGCGAATTGGGTATATCGCTGTACACCAATGCGGCGGCGGAAGAAAGCGGCCTGCGTTGGGCCCAGCACTACAAGTTTTTGAGTGACCAGATGGCACAACAGCTGGGCGGCCCGACGGATGTGCGGGTTGAGGTCAGCAAGAATACGCCGGTGGTGTGGTTGAAAACCTGGCTGTCACCGGATATCTGGGTGCGCGTTCCCCTCACTGAAATTCATCAAGGCGATTTCTCGCCGCTCTTCCGCTATACGCTGGCGATAATGCTGCTGGTGATTGGCGGCGCGTGGCTATTTATTCGGGTGCAGAACCGACCCTTGGTTGAGCTGGAGCATGCGGCTTTGCAGGTCGGTAAAGGCATTATTCCGCCGCCGCTGCGTGAGTATGGCGCTTCCGAAGTGCGTTCTGTGACGCGTGCCTTTAACCAGATGGCCTCCGGCGTGAAGCTGCTGGCCGATGACCGCACGCTGCTGATGGCGGGCGTCAGCCACGATCTGCGTACGCCGCTGACGCGAATTCGTCTGGCGACCGAAATGATGAGCAAGGAAGATGACTATCTGGCGGAATCGATTAATAAGGACATTGAAGAGTGTAATGCGATTATTGAGCAGTTCCTCGACTACCTGCGTACCGGTCAGGAAATGCAGACGGAAATGGCCGATCTGAACGCCATTATGGGCGAAGTGGTGGCATCGGAAAGCGGTTATGAACGCCAGATCGACAGCGAGTTTGCTACCGGCGAGCTGCTGGTGCGTATCAGCTCGCTCTCAATAAAACGTGCTGTGCTGAATTTGGTCGTGAATGCGGCGCGTTACGGGAACGGCTGGATAAAAGTCAGTACTGGGCGTGAGCTACAGCGCGTCTGGTTTCAGGTAGAAGATGACGGAGAAGGCATCGCGCCCGATCAGTTGAAGCACCTGTTCCAACCTTTTGTGCGTGGCGACAGCGCGCGAACCACCAGCGGTACAGGGCTGGGGCTGGCGATTGTGCAGCGTATTATCGATGCGCACAATGGCGTGCTGGATGTCGGCAGCAGCGAACGCGGTGGGCTCTGTGTCCGCGCCTATCTGCCGCTGCTCTCGGACGTCGCGGTAGCGGATGCGGGTGCTGCGAAGGAGTCATAAGCATTTTGTGCAGCACTGGCATGAATAAGAAAGGCGCGGATTCCGCGCCTTTCTTAGATTACGACAAAGACCATCGAGCGGTAGTAACGGATAGATCGTAAAGACGCTGTGAATACGTCCATGTACGCTCGGCTTGCGCCATCCGTGGCGCAAACGCTTTACTCTTCTATTCCGTTACTCCCGTTTTCATTCGGCAAATAGGTTGTCAACGATCTGAAGGCGCGGAATCCGCGCCTTTTTCATAATGGTTTTCTTACCTGTATTTACCGCTTCGGTCCTGCTTTCACCAGCGCTGCGCCTGCCGGAGCATCGGTGTATTTATCGAAGTTGGTGATAAAGCGCTGTGCCAGATCGTCCGCTTTTTCCTGCCACTGTTCGGCGCTCGCGTAGGTATCACGTGGGTCGAGAATGTCAGGATTGACGCCAAGCAGCGAGGTTGGGATTGCCAAGTCGAAGACAGGCAGCGTCTGCATTTCTGCATCATCAATACTGCCGTTCAGAATGGCATCAATAATCCCGCGTGTATCTTTAATGGAGATACGTTTGCCGCTGCCGTTCCAGCCCGTGTTCACCAGATAGGCCTGTGCGCCAGCCGCCTTCATGCGTTTCACCAGCACTTCAGCGTACTGCGTCGGGTGCAGCATCAGGAATGCCGCGCCAAAGCAGGCGGAGAAGGTCGGTGTGGGTTCCGTCACGCCGCGCTCGGTTCCTGCTAGCTTGGCGGTAAAGCCGGACAGGAAGTGATACTGCGTTTGATCGGACGTCAGGCGAGAAACCGGTGGTAACACGCCGAACGCGTCCGCCGTCAGGAAGATCACTTTCGTGGCATGGCACGCTTTGGAGACCGGTTTAACGATATTGTGAATGTGGTAGATCGGATAAGAAACGCGAGTGTTCTCGGTTTTGGAACCGTCGTTGAAGTCCACAGTACCGTCTGCCAGCACGGTGACGTTCTCCAGCAGCGCATCGCGTTTGATGGCACCAAAGATATCCGGCTCTGCTTCCTTAGACAGTTTGATGGTTTTGGCATAGCAGCCGCCTTCAAAGTTGAAGACGCCATCGTCGTCCCAACCGTGCTCGTCATCGCCAATCAGCTGACGTTTCGGATCGGTGGACAGCGTGGTTTTACCCGTACCGGATAGGCCGAAGAAGACCGCCACATCACCTTTTTCACCGACGTTTGCCGAGCAGTGCATGGAAGCGATGCCTTTCAGCGGCAGCAGGTAGTTCATGATGGAGAACATCCCTTTCTTCATTTCGCCGCCGTACCAGGTGCCGCCAATCAGCTGAATGCGCTCTGTCAGGTTGAATGCGACAAAGTTCTCGGAGTTCAGCCCCTGTTCCTGCCAATTCGGGTTGGTGCATTTTGCGCCGTTCATCACGATGAAATCCGGCTCAAAGCCTTCCAGTTCTTCATCGCTCGGGCGGATAAACATGTTTTTGACGAAATGCGCCTGCCACGCCACTTCCGTGACGAAACGTACGCTGAGGCGGCTGTCTGGGTTGGCACCGCAGAAGGCATCGATGATGAACAACCGCTTGCCAGACAGCTGTGTGGTGACGAGCTGCTTCAGCTGCGTCCAGGTTTCCTGGCTCAACGGGTGGTTATCGTTCTTACCTTTGCCTTGATCGGACCACCACACGGTGTCGCGGGTCACGTCATCGCGCACGATGTATTTGTCTTTCGGGGAACGGCCGGTAAAGATGCCGGTATCGACGGCTACCGCACCCAGTTGGGTTTCGATGCCGCGTTCATAGCCTTGTAGGGTAGGAGAGAGTTCTTCTTTAAAAAGCAGTTCATAGCTGGGATTGTAGACAATATCGCGGACATCATGGATTCCATAAGCAGCCAGGGCTTGCGGGGTAATACCGTTGATCTGCATGTTGCTACTCCTCAAGTTATAGTCGTACTACTAAACATTGTAGGGAGTGAGCTTATTTTAACCGCGATAACAATCATAAAATTAAATAAATTCATTAATAACTTTGCTTATTTAGGGTGTTTGAAAAATAATCACGGTGGTTTACTGGTGGGGAAAATAAGCAAAATAAACGGGTACTTTCGTACCCGTTAGAAAAATTAATGCAACAGATTTCCTGATGAATCGTGCCGTATGGCGCGAATGTCCAGCGAATTAAACAGGTAGTGCGTACCGCAATAATCACAGTGCATATCGATTTCACCGTCCTGCTCGATCATCTCATTCACGTCCTGATCGGACAGCGTCATTAATGCATCTGCGCAACGATCGCGCGAACAGTGACAGCGGAATTCGACATCCTGAGGCTCATACACGGTTACCTCTTCCTGATGGTAAAGGCGGTACAGTACCTCGGTGGCGGGCAGGGTAAACAGCTCGTCAGCTTTGACCGTTGTGGTGAGCTGGGCCAGATGATCAAAATCATTACGATCGGTATCCTGCGCGGGCAATACCTGTAGCAGCATGCCAGCGGCGGCCTGCTTGCCCTCGTGCTGTCCGGTACGGATAAACAACCGTGTCGGCAACTGCTCGGACTGCTGGAAATAGCTTTCCAGACATTCGGCAACGGTTTCACCTTCTAAACCGACGACGCCTTGATAACGCTCACCGTCAGTCGGCGTAATGGTAATGACCAGATAGCCATTGCCAACCATCTCTTTCAGCGAACTCCCCGGAGTGATATCCCCTTGCAGACGGGCAACGCCGCGCATCTGCTGCTGGTGATTACCGTTAATCACCGCCAGTTTCAGTGGGCCATCGCCCTGAAGCTGAACGGTAATATCGCCGCTGAATTTCAGCGTGGCCGTCAACAGGCTGGTGGCAACCAGCATTTCGCCTAGCAGCGTTTGTACCGCCGCTGGGTAGTCGTGGTTGGTCAAAATACGTTGATACGTCTCGTTAACTGTCACCAATTCGCCACGAACGGCATAATTTTCAAACAGATAACGATGTAGTTGGTCGTGAGCCATAATGTTTTCTCGTTGTAGTGCGCGATGAGTGGTACGGCGAATAAGTCGTGCGGCGATCGCTGGGGCTTATCTGAAGGCCGGCGTGCTATTCTCGATCGCTGTATTTAAATTTAATCAGATCGCGTCGCTCTTTTTTATCCGGTCGGCGATCGGGGTGTGGCATCGTCAGCGCATTCATTTTCCGCGCCTGCGACAGCTTTTCTCGTTTCTCAATGCTTGCGGCTGTTTCCTGATACAGCGCCTGCGCCTCTATTGCGCTTCTGCGCTGGCCGCTGACGGCCAAAATAATAACAGTGCGTTCCTCATTGCCCTGACGCAGTTTGATCTCGGCATTCAGTTCGACCTGCTTGCTCGGCTTACCGCGTTGCCCGTTATAGTGCACTTTGCCGCCGTCGATCATTTCGCGAGCTATCGCCCGAGTTTTATAGAAACGGGCGGCCCAAAGCCATTTATCCAGACGAACGACGTCGTCGGCCTGCTCGGTAGCTTTCACCATCAATCCCCCTGATTACCCTAATGCCGATCGTTTAAGGATCGCGTTACTGGGTGACCATGGTGCGAGGCATCCCTGCGGAACCTCATCACCGTGTTTCCCCCTCTGGCCACCTTACATTACCCTGCGTTAACGGAGTGGCGCAGGGCGGGTAGCAGCGCAAGGTAGTCGTTCATTGACGGATGTTGCAGGAATGCCTTTTCCTGCTGGCCGGAATCGGGATTACGCACACCCAGACAGTAATGGATGCCGAACGTTTTCGCGGCATCCAGAATCGGTTCGCTGTCATCCACGAATAACGTTCTGGCGGGGTCGAAGCCAGTCTGTTGCTGTACGGCCTGCCACAAGCGCTGATTCTCTTTCGGATACCCATAAGTATGGGTGGAAAGTAATAAATCAAGGTGCTGATCCAGCCCCGTGTGTTCGATTTTTACTGCCAGACTGTGTGGGTGGGCGTTGGTCAGCAGAATTGTCTCTTTACCGCACTCGCGCAGTGCCGCTAAAAACGGCGTCGTGTCATCGCGCAATCGGGCTCGCGTGCCGATATCCGTCGTCATTTGATAGATATCCAGATCGAGACGTTCTGACCAGTAATCGAAACAGTACCAGCTTAGCGTGTGCTGAACGGCTCGGTACTCCTGTTCGATAAGCTGATGCGCCTGTTCAAGGCTGATGCGACGTTTTTCACTGAGCGACTGCGGCACCAGTTGAAGCCAGAAATAGCTGTCAAACGCCAGATCGAGCAGCGTGCCATCCATATCCAGTATCACGGTGTCGATGTCGTGCCAGTTAACGTGGGGATTCATAACGACTCCAGATGTCGCGCCGTGCTATAGGGTGATGTAACAGAAGGCGCACAATGCAATAGTGACAAGAGTGACGACCGCTAGGTTAGCATAACCGCAGAGCGGGCACGATGCCGTTAGCGGGGGAGCTGGGGACGATTGTCTGGGAACGAATTCGTCATCATATTGAACCGTGAAGCGTAATAGCGCTGAATATCGGTCACTCGCTTCTGGCTTTTACGCATCTTAATGCCGGTCAGAACCGCATTAACGGTAAACGTCGCAGAAAAGAGCAGCAGCAACAGACACGTGCCGAGATAGCGCCAGACGGTAATGACGTCGGGTTCACTGTGCAGGCTGATGTGCTGGGTCCCGTTGGCATCGGTATTAAGCTGCGTGATAACGCCCGTGGCATTAAACGGCGTATGCAACAGCATCGCGGCAAGCCGCTGGAGTTCCTGCCACTGATCCGAGGGACGATATTCATTCAGCGGCATCTGCGGGAGCGGGTGGTTAACGAACTGTCGGCCTTCGTCGCTGCGAATCAGGAATCCACTGGGCGGCGGGCTGTTCAGCGACTCTGTCGCATGATTGATTTCCTGATAGAAGAATTGATTGGTGGAACTGTTGACCAATGACTCCAGCGTTTCTGCGCTGACGGCGGGCAGCACCACATTCATCCCTTTCAGCTTGCCGGAATTGGCATCTTTTACCAGCGTATTCCAGTTCTTGACGTCGCTCAGGTTCACCAGCGCATTTTTCAGGCGGGAGCAATCGTTTTCCTGCCTGCACAAATCTTGTGTTCTCAGAACAACTTCAGCGAAGTTTTTCATCAGAATCAGCCCTGATTTCTGGATCGTAGACGCTAACTGAGAGTTAACCTGACCTTCTTTGTCCGCTTGCGGATGAAGTTGGTTGTTGACGGATTTCAGCAGGGCAGAGGCTTTTTCTATTGTCTCGGATTCCGGCAATGGCAGCGGCGCGGCTTTATTCCAGTAAATAGCGGAACAGTCGAAAGGGCTAAACACATAGGGCGACGGTGCGGAGACGGGATGAATACCTGCGGGCACATAGCACATGCCGTTACCACGGACAGCCAGTGTGTCGCCAATGCGGAGCTGGGCGGTTTCCAGATCGCTGACCTGCGTGGCCTGAATACGCTGTGCGCCCTGCAGCCAAGCCAGACTGAGCTTGAGCGGCAGTTCAAGCTGTACGTTAGTGACGAGTAAAATCAGGCTGAGCAGTGAACCCACGGCCAGCAGCAGATTCCTGCTCCAGCGCTGTAGCGGGAAATATTTCACTTCATCGTGCAGCGACAGGTGCTCTCCCTGACGGATCACCTGTCGGTTGAGATAGATATCAACATCCGTTTTTCGCCCGAGATCCTGCGTGATATAGGGCTGCCAGTGCGGTGGGTAAATCAGATCGATATTACCGAGCGAGATATTACCGAGCGGCCCCTGATTGGATTCGCCAAACAGACCCAAGCCTTGCGGCGTGCCGTGAAGGCAGTGCACATCGCGCAGTTCCTGAGCGGATGGCGAGCGGAAAAGCTGCCACAGGCTCCAGCTTGCTAATAATGCTGCGGTACCGATCAGCCAGGGGAGCAGGGCGATAGGGCTATTCAGGCTAATGAACAAAAGTAGAAAAGACACGCAGAGCACGGCCGTTTCCTTCAAGCCCCCAGAGTGGTGCATGGCGTGTTCTTCACGCGTTTCCTTACGGATAGTGACCAGCTCGGCATGCTCACTGTCTTCCTGACGGATGGAGGCGTTCGCAACAGGGACTTCGCTCGGCAGTGGAGCGAGTGGACGATCGTCGAGACATTCAGTTAGCGAGTGCCCGTTTAGGGAAATGACCAGCGGGATCGAGCGTGTCTTAATCAGTTCGACGGTGTTATTTTCGGTAATGAACGGTTCCCAACTGGGCGGCAGATGGATTTCTTGTGTATCGATATAGTAGCGCCACTTATTCTGAACATCGGTGCTCAGGCCGTAGCGTGTAATCGTATGAGTGATGGGGTAAACCCGATTACTTTGCAGGGAGCGCGGTAGTTTAGGCTGCGCATTGGGGGTATTAAGTGGCGTAGTTTGCTGGCTGTTTTCCTGAGCCAGATAGCGTTCAACAGCGATCCGTTCGTCTTCAGTTAACCGTCTGGGAAGCGATTGCGAAACGGGTAACGGCGGAGCGGACAGGAATAGGTGACGCATACGGTAGCCGACAAGACCTCCTATAACGATCAGACAGGCAAGCAATATCGCCAATAGGGTAAATATTGTGCTCATGTCATCTCCATTCCAAAACACGATGCTCCTTGTTTTCGTCCGAGTTTAACAAAATTATACAATCGATGATAACCCGTATGGCATTGTTTTCTTAGATTAATAACATAATTGTGAATAGAATTAATCGCATAAGGTGATGATAGTAACAAGCAAAAAACGTCTCTTAAATGAGGATATTCCTATTTTTTTTAAGTTATTGACTTTTAGCGGTGGTTTCTCATACAGAGTGTGTCCTGCATGTTGCCTGCACGTAAATTCATCGTCACGATAGTTGCAGCGAGGGGGACTGTTAACGCACAATGTGAACAGGATCAAAAAAGAATATTGTCGATCTCTTCTTATTCAACGGCATGCCGTATTCAGGTCGCGGTAAACGTAACCTCTCTGTGCGAGTTGGGCTAAGGTGCCGTTCTGGTCGTAACTCTCTGGGGGCATCAATGAGTCATCACCTGAAAAAACCTAAAATCCTCAAGGTAGAAACGGTAGCGCGTTCGCGCTTGTTCACTGTGGAATCCGTTGATCTTGAATTTAGCAACGGGGTTCGCCGGGTTTATGAGCGGATGCGTTCAAGCGGCCGACAGGCGGTGATGGTCGTTCCGATCATCGATGATGAACTGTTGTTGATCCGTGAATACGCCGTCGGCATTGAGGAATACGAACTGGGTTTTCCCAAAGGGCTGATCGATCCCGGCGAAACGGTCTTTGAAGCCGCTAACCGAGAACTGATGGAAGAAGTCGGTTTTGGGGCGGAAAAGCTGGAATTGCTGGCTACGTTAACGATGGCGCCCTCCTATTTTTCCAGCCAGATGAATATCGTGGTAGCACGCGGATTGTATCCGCAGAGCCTGGAAGGCGATGAACCGGAGCCGATGCCGCAAGTCCGCTGGCCGATAGATGACATGATGTCGCTGCTGCAAGAGCCTGATTTCCGCGAAGCGCGTAATGTCAGCGCGCTGTTTCTGGCCCACGACTGGCTGCGTCGCACACCTCGCTAATTTCCTGATTCATCATAGCCAAATAAAGAAGGCACCGTTTCTGGTGCCTTCTTTGTAAGTGTAACGCTATCGAACGCTGGCTAGAATAATTCTTCGCTTTGTCCGTTATCCATCAACGTAGTGCCGACTTCATGCACTTCGTATTCTTTCGGCTGCGTTCCATCAATAAAGTATTCGGAACGGCTGTTCCCGCCACCGTTAGACAGCTTGCCGCTGCTGCGGTCGATGACGACACTGACGATGCCTGCTGGCGGCGTCAGCGGTTGCTCCGGTACGCCATCCAGCGCGGCTTTCATGAAATCATCCCACGCAGGCTGCGCTGATTTCGCACCGCCTTCATAGCCGGAGATCTGATCTTTGATGACGCCAGATGCGCTGCTGGCACCCAGATCGCGGCGGTGATCGTCGAAGCCAATCCAGACCGACGTCACCAGATTCGGGCCATAACCGGAGAACCAAGCGTCTTTGGAACTGTTCGTTGTGCCGGTTTTACCGCCGATATCACGACGTTTCAACTCACGACCTGCGCGCCAACCCGTCCCCATCCAGCCCGGTTCGCCAAAGACGTTGCTGTTCAGCGCGTCTTTAATCAGGAATGCCAGCGGCGTGTTGATCACGTGTGGTGCGTAAGGTTGTGCGGCGTTTTGCTGTGCAGCCTTTGGTGTGACGGGCTCCAGCTCGGGCTGCGGCAAGCCTAACGGTGGTGCTTCGTTTGACGTGGCAACATCTTCAACGTTAGTAGTCGCTAACACTGGAGAACGCGGTGTTTCACCGTAGACCAGCGGGAGATTACAGGTATCACAGACTACTTTCGGTGTAGCGGTAAATACCGTGCCGCCTGCCTCGCTCTCTATCTTACTGATCAGATAGGGATCGACCAGATAGCCGCCGTTTGCCATGACGGCATAGCCACGTACGACCTGTAGCGGTGTAAACGAGGCGGCACCCAGCGCCAGCGATTCAGTATGGACGATATTCTGCGCTGGGAAACCGAAGCGTTGCAGGTAATCCGCTGCATAGTCCACGCCCATTGCGCGCATGGCACGCACCATCACCACGTTTTTGGATTGACCCAGCCCCTGACGCAAACGGATCGGGCCATCATAGGTTGCTGGGGAGTTTTTCGGCCGCCAGTCAGATCCTGCACCTGCATCCCAACGCGTGATCGGGACGTCGTTCAGAATCGTTGCCAGCGTTAAACCTTTGTCCATCGCAGCGGTGTACAGGAACGGTTTGATGTTGGAACCAATCTGGCGCAGTGCCTGCGTCGCACGGTTGAAATTGCTTTGGTTAAAGTCAAAACCGCCAACCAGTGCTTCTATCGCACCGTTTTTCGGGTTAAGTGAGACAATCGCAGAGTTGACGTCCGGCACCTGTGCCAGCCACCAATCATCGTTCACTTTACGTACCCAGACCTGCTGGCCTGCCTGTACCACGTCTGTGACGCGCTTCGGTGTCGGCCCTTGCTGCGTATCGGAACGGTATGCACGTGCCCAGCGCATGCCCGCCATCGGCAGGGCAATATTGCTGCCGTCAGAGAGGATCGCAATCGCGTTGTCCGCCGTGGTGCTGGTGACGATGGCCGGAGAGAGCGGACCGTAGACTGGCAACGCTTTCAGGGCGGCAATCATCTTCGCCTGATCCCAAACGCCTTCACCGACTTTCCATAGCACTTTGCTCGGGCCGCGGTAACCGTGGCGCATGTCATAGGCGAGGATGTTATTACGCAGCGCATCCTGTGCGGCGGTTTGCAATTTTTTGGTGACCGTCGTGTAGACCTTATAACCGTCGTTATAAGCATCTTCGCCGTAGCGTTTGACCATCTCCTGTCGTGCCATTTCTGCGACATACGGTGCGGAGAACGAAATATCCGGCGCGTGGTAATTCGCGACCAGTTTTTCGTTACGTGCCGCATCGTATTGTGACTGTGTGATGTAGTTTTCATCCTTCATACGCGCAAGGACGACGTTGCGACGGGCAACGGCACGGTCGTAGGAATAGAGCGGGTTGAACGTCGATGGCGCCTTCGGCAGACCGGCGATCATCGCCATTTCGCTTAGCGTCAACTGGTCAACAGGTCGGCCAAAGTACACCTGTGCCGACGCACCAACGCCATAGGCGCGATAGCCGAGGTAAATCTTGTTCAGATAGAGCTCAAGGATTTCATCCTTGGTCAGCAACTGCTCAATACGGATAGCCAGAAACACTTCCTTGATCTTACGAATCAAGGTGCGCTCTGGGCTCAGGAAGAAGTTCCTGGCGAGCTGTTGCGTAATGGTACTTGCCCCTTGAGAGGCGTGACCTGATGTGAGCGCGATGGATGCAGCACGGATGATCCCGACGGGATCGACACCGTGGTGATCATAGAAGCGGCTATCTTCGGTCGCGATAAAAGCGTGTACCAATTCAGGGGGAATCTGGTCCAGCTTTAGCGGGATACGGCGCTTTTCACCAAACTGAGCGATCAGTTCGCCATCGGCGCTGTAGACCTGCATAGGCGTTTGCAGTCGCACGTCTTTCAGCGTGGCGACATCGGGCAGTTGGGGTTCGATATAACGGTACAAACCGTATATCGAGGCAGCTCCCAGCAGAATGCAAGAGACTGCAAGGATGAATAGATACTTTACGAACTTCACCTGGGATTTTCCATTCAGTAGCGTTTGGACAGTTTATAAACAATCGGGCGCTAGTATAAAGGTAAGCCAGCACTGTGGATACGTTTATTGGATAAGGAAATCGGGTTGAACATGGCTTATCACATCTGGCAGGTTGGAGTAGATATACAAAACGGCTTCATGCGCGCACTGGCGGTTCAACGCCGCCGCCATGGCTGGCAGCTTCGTCACTGGTGGCAATATCCGCTACCCGACGACACCTTACGCACGGGTAGTCTACACCATACTGAGGCGCTTTGTGAGGCCTTGCGAACATGGCGTCGTTTACTGCCCGGATACATTTCGCTACGGGTGGGGTTTCCTGCTCAGCTGATTTTACAGCAGCATTTACCGATGCCTGACCGGCGTTTACAGGAACCGGAGCGTAGCCTCTACATCGAAACCCTAGCGGCACGTAAGCTGCCGATCGGTAGCGAATCGCTGGCGATCGACTATCGGGAAGACCCGCAGAGGCAGGGTTCGCTGCTAGTGACCGCCGCACGTCGACAGGAGATCGATAAATGGCTGGCATGTCTGAATAACGCAGGGCTGCACCCCGATGTGCTTGAGATCTCAACCTGTGCGCTTCGAGCGATGGCGCAGCGAGCTGAGCTTGACGCTAACCGTCTGCTGGTGCATCGCTTGTTGGATGGCTGGCTGTGGGTTTCCCCGGTGAACCACGTTTTTCACTCAGGCGTGATACACCTTGATGAGCTGAATGACGAGACGGATATCTTATCGATTGTAAGCACTCGCTATCAGCATGATGTCGATGACATAGCCTATTACTCTAGCATCTCGCCCGATTTACCCCGCCAGCAGACCGACGTATTACAGCCGTGGTCGCCGTTAACGGTGTTTCATCACATGCAGCCGCCGCTGCCGAGTTTCCCCTCGGCTTTTGCGATTGCAGGTGGGTTGGCATTGCGTCCTGAGGATGCCTGATTATGCTGCTGATTAATCTTTTACCTTGGCGTAAAACCCAGATGCGCCAACGTGCACGTCGTTGGTTAGGGTTGCTGTGGCTACAGACGGGGGTGATGCTATGCCTTATCGCCGCGAGCTATCTGTTTTGGCAGCACAAACAGCAACGCGCGCAGGATGAACTCAATGCGGTGCTGGCCCAACAGCAGCAACTGACGGCGCGGTATCAGCAAACGCATCAGGCGCGGGAAGCGCTGCGTCGCTATCTGGAACAGGAACGCGCCGAGGCGATAGTCCAGTATGACAATCATCGTAATCTCCATCTGTTAGCCCAGCTTGCAGGCATGATGCCCGCGCGTCTGTGGCTGACGGAAATCGCCGACCGTAGCTCGTATCTGCTGCTTTCTGGTGTAAGTGAAAATTATCACGATATCATTACGTTACAGAATGCATTATTACGCCATGTTTCCGTCGAACGCGTACAACTGCTGCAGACGTCCCGAGAGCGTGGTGTGAATACCCAACTGCGCTTTTCCTTTCAGGCCAACTGGCGCGATACAGGCGCTTCCTTACCGGGGGAAGACCATGATTAATCCATCGGTTTTGACTGACGTCGTGCTGAATCAGCCTGGGCTAGTGAATAAACCGCTCTGGCAGCAGTTGGTGCTTCAACTGGCGTTTGTCGCCGCTGCCGGGCTGCTATCTGGTTGGTTCCTCATCGGTGAAGTTCGTAGGGCCGTGATTGGCATAGAAAAGCAAACCGTTCAGGCGCGTCTGGATAGACAGGACGTCCAACAAAAGCTCGATGCGATGCCGTTACTGTCGGTGCTACGCGAGCAATTAGCGGAGAAAACCGTGCAAAACGCTCCCTTTCAGCCTGACAGGCTGGCACAGCTTATCGTCGAGCCTCTGTCGCAGGCAGGGGCTTCGCTTCTATCGTGGCAGCCCGCGCTGCCCCATGTGGGAGAGCTCCATCAGGAACGTTGGCAACTGGTATTTAGCGCGAACTACACGGGCGTGTTGCAGGTGCTGCGTGAGTTAGCGGCGCTACCTTATGTGCTGCGGATAACGCAACTGACCATAAAGCCTGATGCCGTGCCAACGGAATCGCCGTCAGAAATACCGCGGTTACAGGTTGAGCTATCGCTAGTCAGACCGGAGGGAATGCCATGAGCCATATAACACGTTGTATCGCATTGATGCTGCTCTTCGTACCCCATAGTGTGCAGGCAGAAACGCTCGCAGAACGCATCGACCCTTTTCAGCCTCTGGCTGCTGCGCGCTGTCTGCCGTCCGCGACATTGCCACCGTGGCAGCTAAAAGGCGTGATTGGCTCTGGCGATCGCTGGATTGGTTGGCTAGCACAGCCGGAGGTTGGTTGGATCAAGCTGACAAGTGGTGAAACGGTTCCTCCGGGGTACTGGCTCGTCAGCCAATTGGATAAATCAGGGGCCAAACTTGTCCCGACAGCGCGTGAGGCAGGTTGTGATGGCCTGCCAGATAGCCTGCTGCTGGTTTCTCCGTTTATCACTAAGCCTGCGGAATAGGTGAGATTTGTCTGGCGACACGTATTTTGAACGTAATTTTTGGACAACCGGTCGTTGAAAACAATGTTGATAACAGCATGTCTCGATAACAAGGAAAGTTATGAATATGAATAAGTTATGTCGATTGGTGGCGTGGAGCGGGTTACTTCTTCTCGCCGCGCCGTTTCAGGCCAGTGCGGAAAGTTCGGTATCGATGGCGTTTGAAGACTCACCGATATCGCGAGTGCTACAGGCGTTAGCGGATCACCAGCAACTCAATGTGGTGATCGCGCCGGGGGTGACGGGGAACCTTAGCCTGAGGCTGGCAGATATTCCCTGGCAGCAGGCACTGGATATTGTGTTACGCATGGGGAAACTTAGCGTCGAGCGTAACGGCAACGTACTGATGGTTTTCCCTGCCGGGCACCTTGAGTCCTTGCAGAAAGAACGGGACGAACACACAGCGGAACAGGCGCAGAAATTGCCGCTGCATAATATCTCTGTTGCATTGCAGTATGCTGATTCAACGGACGTGGCGGCCAGCGTTCAGGCTCAGCGTGGGACGCTGCTGTCTACGCGTGGCAGCGTAACCGTGGATAAACGAACGAATACCTTATTGATTCGCGATACGGAAGAGGCTCTGGCACAGCTCGAACCGTGGGTGAAGGAGCTTGATCTACCCTTAGCACAGGTACAGCTGGCGGCGCATATCGTCACTATCAGCAGCGAGCACCTGCAAGCGTTGGGCGTAAACTGGGGACTGGGAGAAGGGGACGTGGCGAACAAGGCGCTCAGGCTGAATCATTTTAACGTTGGCCTGCCAGTGGATACGCCAGCGATCAATGCCGGGTTCCATTTGGCGCGACTGAATGGCCGCCTGCTGGATCTGGAGTTAATGGCGCTGGAACAGGAAAGTCAGGTCGAGATTATCGCCAGCCCTCGCTTGTTTACTGCGCACCAGCAGACCGCCAGTATTAAACAAGGCACGGAAATTCCGTATCAGGTTTCCAGCGGTGCCAGCGGATCGACGTCTATCGAGTTCAAAGAAGCGGTATTAGGGATGGAAGTGACGCCGGACATTCTGCGTGCTGGGCGGATTACGCTGAACCTGAAAATCAGCCAAAACATGCCGGGGCAGACGATTAAGCAGGGCGATAATGGCGAAGCGTTAGCGATCGATAAACAGGAAATCCAAACCCAGGTGACAGTCGCTGATGGTGAAACCATCGTTTTAGGCGGCATTTTCCAGCAGCAAAAAAAGAACAGTGACAGACAGGTGCCAATATTAGGTGAGGTTCCCGTATTTGGTCATCTGTTCAGAAACCATACTCAGCAGCATACGCGACGAGAATTGGTCATTTTCATTACGCCGACGCTGATACCCGTGTCATCATGAGTAAACCCAGGCAGGCTCTGATGTTATACGGTGTTTTTTTTTCGGATTGGGCGCAATATTTTGTCACGTTCGTCGCTTATGAGTTTGACGCTGCGGCGGATTTAGCTTACAAGGGTTAGCGAATTGAGCACTGAAGTGTTGTTCCACCGAAAATGTCGATAAAACATACTACATTGGCCACCTGTGGTCGGTGTGACATTTTATTCGGTTGCCAAACTACCCTGAGTCTTGAGATAATTTTTTGTCTGATTCTCGCACTATCGCTCATGAGGTTTCAGTTTAGGTCCCGCCGCTGGGTTAATTGGCGGGGCGGGTTATCATTAACGAATTGTCTTAGTAATACCAAAAAACATGGCAGAGAAACGCAATATCTTTCTGGTTGGGCCTATGGGTGCCGGCAAAAGCACTATTGGCCGTCAGTTAGCTCAACAACTCAATATGGAGTTTTTCGACTCCGATCAAGAAATTGAGCGACGCACTGGGGCTGATGTGGGCTGGGTATTCGATGTGGAAGGCGAAGAAGGCTTCCGCGATCGTGAAGAGAAAGTCATTAATGAATTGACGGAAAAGCAAGGCATCGTACTGGCGACAGGCGGTGGCTCAGTCAAATCACGTGAGACGCGCAATCGTCTTTCCGCGCGCGGCGTTGTCGTTTATTTGGAAACGACAATCGAGAAACAACTGGCCCGCACGCAGCGTGATAAGAAGCGTCCGTTACTTCAGGTTGAAACCCCTCCACGTGAGGTATTGGAAGCGTTGGCGAAAGAGCGGAACCCGCTTTATGAAGAAATCGCTGATGTGACCATTCGGACTGACGAGCAAAGTGCCAAGGTCGTTGCTAACCAGATTATCAATATGCTGGAAAGTAACTAAGAGCATACTTTAATCCGTATTGAGCGGATCCTGAACGGGTTGTTTAACGCGCATGGAAAGAATTACCGTAACACTAGGGGAACGTAGTTATCCCATTACGATAGCCGCTGGATTATTTGATGATTCGGCTTCTTTTATGCCGTTGAAAGCGGGGGAGCAGGCCATGCTGGTGACGAACCAGACGTTGGCTCCTCTGTACCTTGACCGCGTTCGTGGTATGTTGGAAAACAGTGGCGTGCATGTCGATCAGGTGATTTTACCTGACGGCGAGCAGTACAAATCGTTGACCGTATTGGATCAGGTTTTTACCGCGCTGTTGGCGAAACCGCATGGTCGTGATACGACGATTGTTGCCTTGGGTGGCGGTGTTATCGGCGATTTAGCCGGTTTTGCCGCGGCCAGTTATCAGCGTGGCGTCCGGTTTATCCAGGTGCCGACAACGCTGTTATCGCAGGTAGATTCTTCCGTCGGTGGTAAAACCGCCGTCAATCACCCATTGGGTAAAAACATGATCGGGGCGTTCTACCAACCCGTATCGGTTGTGATCGATCTGGACTGCCTGAAATCTTTACCCGCACGGGAGTTGTCATCCGGGCTGGCGGAAGTCATCAAGTACGGCATTATTCTGGATCGCGATTTCTTTCTTTGGCTCGAAGAAAACATTGAAGCCGTGCGTGCGCTACAGCATGACGCACTGGCTTACTGCATTCGTCGCTGCTGCGAGATTAAAGCGGCGGTGGTTGCAGCAGATGAACGTGAAAGCGGTATGCGTGCGTTGCTCAACTTGGGTCATACTTACGGGCATGCCATTGAAGCAGAAATGGGCTACGGTAACTGGCTTCACGGCGAAGCGGTTGCGGCAGGCATGGTGATGGCTGCGCATACGGCACGTCGTCTCGGGCAGTTCTCCGCTGAGGATGTCGAGCGAGTCAAGTCTTTGCTGATCCGCGCTGGGCTGCCGGTAAACGGCCCGACGCAAATGACACCTGAATCCTATCTTCCTCATATGATGCGCGACAAGAAAGTACTGGCGGGTGAGTTACGCTTGGTGCTGCCAACGGCGATTGGTCAATCAGAAGTCCGTGGTGGCGTCGCGCATGACATGGTGTTGGCTTCGATAGCTGATTGTCTTGCCTGATGCGTAATGCTATCGGGTGATGAAAGACGCTCCGTTCTGAAAGACGCTCCGTTCTGAAAGACGCTCCGTTCTGAAAGACAATCCGTTATGAAAGACAATCCGTTATGAAAGACTATCCGTTATGAAAGATAAGTATTAACGACAGACACGCCCTGATGGGTTATGGTTAATAAAATACAATGCGTTACGATTCAATGATTCGCCTTGGCGACTGCGTGGCGGATTCAAGCTTTTTAGTGGGGGAGATGTTAAATGGATGAGTTCAAGCCGGAAGATGAGCTGAAGCCTGATACCAGTGACCGTCGACCTACTCGTCAGCAGAAAAGCAGCAACTTCGCAGTACCTAAGATCGCGCTTTCCAGACAGCACCTGATGATTGGCATCGGGATCGTGGTGCTGGTGTTGCTGATCGTGGGTATTGGATCGGCTTTGCAGGCACCTTCTCAGCCACAGACATCACAGACGCAGAATCAAGCGGGTGGCGAGCGCAATATCGATCTCTCTTCCTCGTCCGCAATGCCCCAGAGCGCGCAGCCTTCCTCACCGAGTGAAAGCCCTGCGGCCGTTTCCGGCGAGGCCAGTCATGGTCAAATGCCAGGGCAGGTGTCTTCTCAAACGCCGACGTCGCCTCAGACATTAAGTGCTCCACCGATTTCCGGTACGCCGACGGATGCACAGATTCAACCGCCGGTGGCAGGCCAGCAGCGTATTGAGCTGCCGGGCAATATCACCGATGCGCTGTCGCAACAGCAAGGGCGTGTTAGCGAATTCTCTCAGGGTGCGGCAGGAAACTCGACGCTGCCAACGGCGCCTGCGACGGTTGCTCCAACGGGGAAAACGCCTGCGGCGACATCCGCTAAGAATACGCACAATACGACGACTGCGCACGCTAGCAACGCTAAGCCTGTTGCGAACAGCGCGCCAAAAGCGCCAGTAGCAAGTAAACCTGCGGCTACCGCAAAAGCGGCTCCTGCGGTGGCCGGGCAGAACGCCTCCGTACAGAATGCGCCTGCCAGCAGTTTTACGTTGCAATTGAGCAGCGCTTCACGCGCGGATACGCTGAAAACCTACGCAAAACAAAATAATCTCGCCCATTCGTGGGTGTATGAAACGAAACGAGACGGAAAATCCTGGTATGTGTTAGTGACCGGAGTCTATGCTTCTTCTGCGGAAGCGAAACAGGCGATTGCCGCGTTGCCCGCAGAGGTACAAGCGAAAAAACCATGGGTTAAGCCGATCCGCCAGGTGAAGCAGGACTTGAATAAGTAACACCAATTTTAGCCCTGATGTGCTGTCTGACACAGAGTACAATCCGCGGCTCTGAAACGTATGAGTAACTAACGACGGCATGAAGAAGAACCGCGCTTTTTTAAAATGGGCTGGTGGTAAATACCCGCTGGTAGAAGAAATTCGTCGCTATTTACCCGCAGGAGAGTGTCTTATTGAGCCCTTTGTTGGTGCGGGTTCCGTATTTCTGAATACGGAATACGATCGCTACATACTGGCTGATATTAATAGCGACCTGATTAATCTCTACAATATCGTTAAATCGAACGCAGATGAGTTTGTTACCGATGCCCGTAAACTTTTTACGGATGAGGTCAACACGTCAGAGACGTTTTATCTGCTGCGTGAAGAATTTAACCTTTGCAGCGATGCCTATCGGCGCGCTCTGCTGTTTCTCTATTTGAATCGCCACTGCTATAACGGCTTGTGCCGTTACAACATGCGCGGTGAATTCAATGTTCCTTTCGGGCGCTACAAGAAGCCCTATTTTCCTGAAGAAGAAATTCGCTGGTTCGCCTTCAAAGCGCAAAATGCCACTTTCGTTTGTGAACATTATCAGGACACGCTGGAAAAAGCAGAGAAGGGATCGGTTATTTATTGCGACCCGCCTTATGCGCCGCTGTCTGCGACCGCGAATTTTACGGCCTATCACACCAATAATTTCAGCCGTGCTGACCAGCAAAGTTTGGCGCAATTGGCACGTCGTTTGTCAGCAGAAAGCCAGATTCCGGTGCTGATTTCCAATCATGACACCTTGCTGACCCGTGAGTGGTATCAGGAAGCGGTGCTCTATGTTGTTAAAGCGCGCAGAACGATTAGCCGTAATATTTTAGGGCGTAGTAAAGTAAACGAGTTATTAGCCCTATATCGGTAATACCGTTTGGGGTAAACAGAGCGCGGTGAATCGGCTAATGCCGTCTGAGAGGCGTTATTAGCCGGGAAGAGGTTACCCGCAGGCATTCAGACTTTATCGTTTGGAGAAATGAATGAAACCGTTTTTAATCGCGCCGTCCATTTTGTCGGCTGATTTTGCCCGTCTTGGTGAAGATACCGCTAACGTATTGGCTGCTGGGGCGGATGTGGTCCATTTTGATGTCATGGATAACCACTATGTGCCAAATTTGACGATTGGCCCGCTGGTCCTGAAATCCCTGCGCGATTACGGCATTACCGCGCCGATTGACGTTCACCTGATGGTGAAACCGGTTGATCGTATCATCCCGGATTTCGCCAACGCGGGTGCCAGTTTCATTACCTTTCATCCCGAAGCCACGGATCATCTCGATCGTTCATTGCAGCTGATTAAAGATCACGGCTGCAAAGCTGGTTTGGTGTTTAATCCAGCGACGCCGCTAAGTTATCTCGATTACGTCATGGATAAGCTGGACATCATTCTGCTGATGTCGGTTAACCCTGGATTTGGCGGCCAGTCCTTTATTCCCAGCACGCTGGATAAACTGCGTCAGGTTCGTCGCTTGATCGACGACAGCGGTTACGACATTCGACTGGAAGTTGATGGCGGCGTAAAAGTAGAAAATATCGGCGCGATTGCTGAAGCGGGCGCCGATATGTTTGTGGCGGGCTCGGCTATTTTTGGTCATCCAGATTACCGTGCCGTCATTGATCAAATGCGTAGTGAAATTTCAAGGACGACACATGACTGAATTAACCGCAGTTCGCGGATTAGCTTTTGATTTGGACGGGACGCTGATTCACAGCGCACCGGGTCTGGCGGCGGCGATCGATCAGGCCTTAGTGGCGCAGTCGTTGCCTGCCGCGGGTGAAGCGCGTGTCGCAACCTGGATTGGTAACGGCGCGGATGTGATGGTTGAACGGGCGCTGCGCTGGGCTGGTGTTGAGCCTACAGGTGCACGCTTGCAAGAAACCCGTGAGCGGTTCGATGTCTATTATGCGCAGACGGTGGATAGTGGCAGCACGCTGTTTCCACAGGTAAAAGAGACGCTGGCGCAGTTGGCGCAGCAGGGCGTTCCGATGGCGGTGGTGACCAATAAACCCACGCCGTTCGTTGCCCCGCTCTTGGCAGGCCTAGGGATTGGCGACTATTTCTCGCTGATCATCGGTGGCGATGACGTTATTGTGAAAAAGCCGCATCCTGCGCCGCTCTATCTGGTACTCGGTAAGCTGGGGCTGCGTGCCAGCGAACTCCTGTTCGTCGGCGACTCCCGCAATGATATTCAGGCGGCACAGGCGGCGAGCTGCCGCAGTATCGGCATGACGTATGGTTATAACTATGGTGAAGCGATCGAGCTGAGTCAGCCGGATATCGTTCTGGATCGTTTTGCCGATATTTTGCCCCTGATCGGGCATTCTTCTTCACACAATCAGGAACCCTTAGTATGAGCAAGCCCATTGTATTTAGCGGTGCGCAGCCGTCTGGTGAATTGACCATTGGTAACTACATGGGGGCGTTACGTCAGTGGGTCAACATGCAGGACGATTACGACTGCATCTATTGCATTGTGGATTTGCATGCCATCACGGTACGTCAGGATCCGCAGGCGCTGAGAAAAGCGACGCTGGATACGCTGGCGCTGTATCTGGCCTGTGGCATCGATCCGAAAAAGAGCACCATTTTTGTTCAGTCGCACGTGCCTGAGCACAGCCAACTGAGCTGGATACTGAACTGCTACGCGTATTTCGGCGAACTGAGCCGCATGACGCAGTTCAAGGATAAATCCGCGCGTTACGAAGAGAACATCAACGCCGGCCTGTTTAGTTATCCCGTGCTGATGGCGGCGGATATCCTGCTGTACCAAACGAATCAGGTGCCGGTGGGTGAAGATCAGAAACAGCATCTGGAGCTGAGCCGTGACGTCGGGCAGCGTTTCAACAGTCTGTATGGCGACATTTTCAAAGTACCAGAGCCGTTCATTCCGAAATCGGGCGCCCGCGTGATGTCGCTGCTAGAACCGACCAAGAAGATGTCAAAGTCTGACGATAATCGCAATAACGTTATCGGGCTGCTGGAAGATCCGAAAGCGGTGGCGAAGAAGATCAAACGCGCGATGACGGATTCCGATGAGCCGCCAGTCGTGCGCTATGATGTTGCGAATAAAGCTGGGGTATCCAACCTGTTGGATATTCTGTCCGGCGTGACGGGAAAAACCATCCCTGAGCTGGAGCAGGAATTTAACGGCCAGATGTATGGTCACCTGAAAGGCGCGGTGGCGGATGCCGTATCCGGTATGCTGTCTGAGCTGCAAGAGCGTTATCACCGTTACCGTAACGATGAGGCTTTCCTGCAACAGATCATGCGCGAAGGGGCTGACAAAGCGAGTGCTCGCGCACAGGAAACGCTGAAGAAAGTCTACGACGCTATCGGTTTTGTTGGCCGTCCGTAACTCTTAATTACCGTCAGGAGGCTCTCTCCTGACGGTTTCCTGCTACTGCTTATCTATCCCTGCGAATCGGCCTCTTATCCCCGTGGGATAGGCGGAAATACGTCGTCTGGAATCGGGTTCTCAAACGGTGTCTGCTGCAATCTTTTCTGGTGGTCGGCTTTTGCCTGTGCAATCAGTTCGGGCGTGGCCAGCAGATCGATAGCCAGTGAGGCCATTGCTTTCGCTGCGTATTCCGTGCCTTTGTGTGCGGCCCCAGTTTTCCCCTGTGCGACCAACTGCCATGAATGCGCTGGTGTGCCGATGGCGTAAGTGGCGCTGCGAATCTGCACGGTTGGCACAACCCAACTGACCGTCCCCACGTCCGTAGAACCGATGAAAGCATCATTCGGGCTATACAGAGGATAAATTCCGTCATGCAGCGTTAAACCCGGCTGCGGTTTAACGCCGAAACGCGCGTAGGATTCGGCAATGTCTTCGGCGCTCAGCGCGGTCTGGAACATCGCTGCCATTTTGCGGTCTTCGTCATCGAACGGTATCGGGCCGAGCGCCAGCAGATGTTCGTGCATACGCGCTTCCAGCGGCGGGTTCGCCAGCAGATTGGCATCACCGCTAATCACTTCGCTGCGGACTTCGGTTTCCGTCATCAGCGCCGCGCCTTCGGCAATTTTCTTCACGCGTTTGACTAACTGGTGCAGTTCCGGCAATTGACGTGCCCGTACGAGGTAACGCACGGTAGCGTTGGCCTGAACGACGTTCGGGGCGTGGCCGCCGCTGTCGGTAATCGCATAGTGGATGCGGGCGGAGGACGGCATGTGCTCGCGCATGTAATTCACGCCAACGTTCATGAGTTCCACGGCATCCAGCGCGCTGCGTCCCAGATGTGGGCTGCTGGCGGCATGAGCTGCACGACCTTTGAAGTGAAAATTCAGTTCGTTACAGGCCAGCGAGACCGGGCTGTTGACGCCGGTGAAGGTTGCTGGGTGCCAGCAGAGGGCGATATCGACGTCGTCAAAAACGCCTTCCTTAACCATAAAACCTTTGGACGATCCGCCTTCTTCCGCAGGGCAGCCGTAAAAGCGCACGGTTCCAGCCAGTGCGTGCTTTTGCAGATAATCTTTCACTGCCGTTGCCGCCTGTAGCGCTGCGGTACCGAGTAGATTGTGCCCGCAACCGTGGCCATTGCCACCGTTTTCCAGCGGTTTTGGCTCAGCGACATTCGCCTGCTGGCTCAGGCCCGGCAGCGCATCGTATTCACCCAGAATGGCGATAATCGGCAGACCTTCGCCGAATTCACCTAGGGTGTGTCCCGTAACTATTTTTTGTACAATCAGGGACATGATTTCACCACAAAAAGTCCTTTAATTTGGCTCGTTACGATTTTCCCGATGACGCCTGGGCGTTGATTTCTCCCATGCTGCCACCTGAAAGAGGCTCTTCCCGAGGCGGGCGTCCTTATTTTGCGCACAGACATGTCATGAATGGCATATTTTGGGTGCTTTGCTCTGGCGCACCCTGGCGGGATTTACCTGAGCGTTATGGTCAATGGAAAACCATTTACAACCGCTTCAATCGGTGGTCTAAAGCCGGAATAATGAACAGCATTTTCAATAAATTACTCCAGATTCTGGATGAAAAAGCGCTGATTGACTGGGATGTTATCGCGCTGGATGGCAGTAACGTTCGCGCCCTGAAAGCGGCCGCGGGTGCGAAAAAAAACATCCCGATGAATGCGAGGACCATGGGCTGGGTCGCTCTCGCGGCGGCTTTGGCACCAAAATCCATCTGGCGACAGATGGCACAGGATTACCACTGAGTTTTTGCCTGAGCGGTGGACAGGCCCACGAAAGCCGATACGCGGAAAGGTTGCTCAACCGGGTCGGGATTATCCGAAAAAGCGGGCACCTGAAATCACGTCCGAAAGCGGTGCTGGCGGATAAGGGTTATTCAGGTAAAAACCTTCGCATTCATTTGAAAATGAAAGGAATAAAAGCGGTTATTCCGTTTAAATCGAATGAGAAGGCCAGTCAGGACGGACGTCGCCCCCTCGACACGCGCCTGTACAAAAAACGCAATGTCGTGGAGCGCTGCTTTGCGATACTTAAAGAAAATCGCCGTATTGCCACCCGCTCGGAGAAAACAGCCAGAAACTACCTGAGTATGCTAAAACTGGGAGCGATCAGGTTATTTTTAAAACGGTTGTTAAGTTAAGGGACACGGCCTAGTCAAAATAAGGCAGATGTGGCCTGCGGTAAAGCATTAAAGTGACATTTTGTAAGGGGGTATGTTCAAAATAGTGCATTGTTATGCTATCTGACGGGGTATTGCATTATGATGGTGCAATAACCGCTATCCGGCAGAGCGGATAGCGGGTGAGTAGTGCGATAGGGAGAGGATTATGCTGTCTGGTCAGAGAACCAGCTCAATTTTTCCCGCAGCCCGACAACGTTGCCGATGATGATCAAACTCGGGCTGCTGGCCTGCTGCGCTAATTCGCGCAGTTGGGAGAGCTGTCCACTCAGAACGCGCTGTTTGGTTGAAGTGCCGTTTTCGATAATCGCGACAGGCACGGTTTCCGGTAACTGCTGTTCGATGAGCTTACTTTGAATGTGCTCAGCCTGCTGAAGCCCCATGTAAAACACCAGCGTCTGTTTTTCCGCGGCGAGGCTGGACCAGTCCAGATCGGTATCATGCTTGACGTGTCCGGTGATCAGCCTTACGCCCTGTGAGTGATCGCGATGGGTGAGCGGGATACCGCTGTAGGCTGAACAGCCCGACGCGGCCGTAATTCCGGGCACGACGGAGAACGGTATTCCTGCCTGTTGCAGGTGCTCCAGCTCTTCGGCTCCACGGCCGAAGATAAAGGGGTCACCGCCTTTCAGCCTAACGACCCGATGACCGGCGCGTGCCTTTTCTTCCAGCAGTTGATTGATGTGATCCTGAGGAACGCTGTGATAGCCAGAGGCTTTGCCGACGAAGATTCGCTCGGCGTCGCGGCGTGACAGGTTGAGAATCTCTTTCGACACCAGTCGATCGTAAACGACGATGTCGGCCTGCTGGAGATGCTGTAGGCCTTTCAACGTCAGCAATCCCGCATCGCCCGGCCCTGCGCCGACCAGCGTGACTTCACCCCGGTCATCGAGCGGCGCGGAGAAAAGCAGTTCCGTCAGTTGTTGAACGCTCTGGCTATTGTCATTGGCCAGCGCCTGCGCCAGCCGATCGTGTACGAAGAGCTTTTCCCAGAAGCGGCGGCGTGCGCTCATATTGCGGAACCGGCTTTTGACCCGACTGCGCAATTCACCTGCGTATGTCGCCAGCTTACCGAGATTTTGCGGCAGAATACTTTCCAGTTTTTCCCGCAGTAGTCGAGCCAATACCGGTGCGGCACCGCCAGAAGACACCGCGACCATCAGCGGTGAACGGTCGATGATCGACGGCATAATGAAGCTGGCGCGTTCTGGTGAATCCACCACGTTACAGAAAATCCGGCGCTCACTGGCGCTGGCATAGACATGGTTATTGACGTCCTGATCGTCAGTGGCGGCAATCACCAGCCACACCGCGTCCAGTAACGTGGGATCGAAAGTGCCTTGTACCAGCGTTAATTGAGCATCCTGCTCCCACGCCCGAAATTGATCGTTAAAATCGAGCGCATTGACGGTAATCACTGCGCCAGCATCCAGCAATAGCCGGGCTTTGCGCTCGGCTATTTCCCCCCCTCCTACCAATAGACAAGGTTTATCGTGCAACTGACAGAATATTGGCAGGTAATCCATGTAACGCCTCTTGAAAGCTCAGGTTATTAGGGTAATGGTTGGCTATTATCAACCGCGATGTCACGGTCTGCGATGGATATTTGCACATTACCGTTTGTTACCTGAGTATCATAAGCTGCAACAGAATAGGCTCCATCCTCCAGACAGAAGCCATCATAAAGGCGGAAATGCTGTTTTTTCAATGGACTTGCCACCCAAAGATCGCCTTGATGCTCGCCCACTATCCCGCGACTTAATACGCTCGCCTGCGCGAACGGGTCGATATTGCTGATGGCGTAAACCTGCTCATCGTTACGTGGGCGGAACACGGCAATCTGTTGCTGCTCGACGAGGGCGCAAACGCCAGTGCCGGGCAGGATGTCGTCTAATTTACATACGGTTGTCCACTGGCTCATGCGCTTTCCCCTTCCAGTTCAATCTGTTTCACCGGAATACGCTCGGCAGGGCGTGCTGGACGGTGTTGTTGACGTTCACTCACCATTTGCACGTTTGGGTCACGTACCGGACTGTTAATGAAGTGGGCAAAGCGTTTCTGTGCTTCCGGATCTTCCAGCGTCGCCTGCCATTCGCAGGCGTAGCCTTCTCGCAACCGTGCGATATCCGCTTCAAGCCGATCGTTAATGCCCAGTTTGTCTTTCACAATCACATTGCGCAGATAGTCGATGCCGCCTTCGAGATTATCCAGCCAGACGGACGTACGCTGAAGCTTATCGGCCGTGCGAATGTAGAACATCATGAAGCGGTCCAGATAGCGGACTACCGTTTCGCGGTCTAAGTCGGCGGCCAGCAGGTCGGCGTGGCGCGGCTTCATCCCGCCGTTGCCGCATACATAGAGGTTCCAGCCTTTTTCGGTGGCGATAATCCCCACGTCTTTACCCTGCGCTTCTGCACATTCCCGTGTACAGCCGGAGACGCCAAACTTCATTTTGTGCGGCGTGCGGATGCCTTTGTAGCGGTTTTCCAGCTCGACGCCAAAGCCTACGCTGTCGCCGACGCCAAAGCGGCACCAGGTGCTGCCGACGCAGGTTTTTGCCATACGTAATGCCTTGGCGTAAGCGTGGCCAGTTTCAAACCCGGCTTCGATGAGCTGAGACCATACGTCAGGCAGGTCGTCTTTCTGTACGCCGAATAGCGCCATGCGCTGAGAGCCAGTCATTTTGGTGTACAGGTTGTATTGCTTCGCGATGCGACCAATGGCGATCAGGCCATCCGGTGTGATTTCCCCGCCTGCGGAGCGTGGGATCACGGAGTAAGTGCCGTCTTTCTGGATATTGCCGAGGAAGTTATCGTTGGAATCTTGCAACGGCGTATGCTGCGGTTTGAGCACGTACTCGTTCCAGCAGGAAGCTAGCAGGGACGCCACGGTCGGTTTACAGACCTCACAGCCGTAGCCTGAACCGTGTTTCTCCAACAGTTGATCGAACGTTTTGATTTTTTCGATTTGGATCAGGTGGTATAGCTCCTGACGCGAATAGGCGAAGTGTTCACACAGGTGATTATTGACTTCGATCCCCTGTTTGCTGAGTTCCGCGTTCAACACCTGCGTAAGCAGCGGGATACAGCCGCCGCAGCCCGTACCGGCTTTGGTGGTTTCCTTAAGCGCCGCGACGGTATGACAGCCGCCGTTAATCGCTTTGATGATGTCGCCTTTGGATACGTCGAAGCAGGAGCAGATTTGCGCACTTTCTGGCAGAGCATCGACACCTAGAGTCGGTTTGGCACTGCCAGCGGACGCAGGAAGAATCAGCGCTTCAGGAGAATCCGGCAGCGGGATTTTGTTCAGCATGAATTGCAGCAGGTTGCCGTAATCCCGCGTGTCGCCGACCAGCACAGCACCGAGCAGCGTTTTATTGTCGGCGCTGACGATCAGGCGTTTGTAGGTTTCTTTATTTTCATCCAGCCACATGTAGCTGCGAGAACCCGGCGTATGGCCGTGTGCGTCGCCAATCCCGCCGACATCGACGCCCATCAGCTTGAGCTTGGCGCTCATGTCGGCACCCTGGAATCGGTTTTCATGCCCTAACAGGTGGTCGACGGCAACCTGCGCCATCTTGTAGCCGGGGGCGACGAGACCAAATGGCCGGCCCTGCCAGGCGGCACATTCGCCAATGGCGTAGACGTCCGGGTCGGAGGTTTGGCACCAGTCGTTAATCGCGATACCGCCGCGTGGGCCGATTTCCAGCGCACACTGACGCGCCAGTTTGTCCTGTGCGCGGATACCGGTCGAGAACACGATGAAGTCGACTTCCAGCGTGCTGCCGTCGGCAAACACCATCGTCTTGCGGTTTTCCAGACCGGAATGCTGAATGGCCTGCGTATTCTTGCTGGTGTGCACACGCACACCCATGTTTTCAATCTTGCGTTGCAGCAGGGCGCCGCCCTGTGCATCCAGCTGTTCGGCCATGAGCACCGGGGCGAACTCAATAACGTGCGTTTCCACGCCAAGGTGTTTCAGTGCGCCAGCGGCTTCCAGACCTAATAGACCTCCGCCGATTACCGCGCCGCGTTTGCTGCGGCGTGCGCAGTTTTCGATGGCGTTCAGGTCTTCAATCGTGCGGTACACGAAACAGTCTTGCCCGTTTGATCCTTTGATTGACGGGATCCACGGATAGGAGCCGGTTGCCATGACTAACTTGTCGTAATACACGGTACGGCCGGAATTGGAGTGAATGGCTTTTTCACTGCGGTTGATGGTGATGGCGCGTTCACCGAGCAAGACGTTAACGCCATTTTTTTCGTAGTAGCCTTCGCGTACTAAAGAGAGCTCTTCTACCGTGTGGTGCGCGAAGTAAGAAGAGAGGTGGACACGATCGTAGGCAACGCGGGGTTCTTCACAAAAAACGGTAATATCGTAGGTGGACGTTGGAGCCTTATCCAGCAACTCTTCGATAAAACGGTGGCCAACCATCCCGTTACCGATAACAGCGAGTCTGACTTTGTT
Source organism: Pectobacterium aquaticum (assembly GCF_003382565.3). Classification (NCBI taxonomy): domain Bacteria; kingdom Pseudomonadati; phylum Pseudomonadota; class Gammaproteobacteria; order Enterobacterales; family Pectobacteriaceae; genus Pectobacterium; species Pectobacterium aquaticum. Next base: position 3,994,486 of record NZ_CP086253.1, on the reverse strand, counting down.
CATTTTTGCCTCAAAATTGCGTCTTCTGAGGTTACCTTATCGCTCCACACTGGGCGCTTATTGATGTACATCAAATAGTCTTTTATATACTACTTTATGAGTATGTTTATGATTTTACTTATTTTTTATTAAGTATTGGTTTTTGTTGGGGTTTTAGCGACTGACAAAAATGAGACCTATAGCACGCTTTTGGTCAGAAGCCGACTGGTTAGCGGGCAATCCGCGATCAGAGTAATCGTCCCTCTCGTCAATCATTCACGTTCCTGAGCGTTTAAAAATAAAACTAAGGGATTATCCATTTGTTTAGTAAGGATATGAAATGTTCTGGTGATAATGCTCACAGGTTTGTGTGCAATTGCACAATTATCAGTGACATAATTTCATCATATGGAAGAAATTGCCTAATGACTAACGGCGTCACAACCTTAATAATTGAAAATAAAACAGCATTTTTTTTTAATTAGCACGCAATTCCTTTTCTGTGACATTGATCGATTTATAAGGTCGTACCAGAAAAATAGCGGTGTTTTTTAGCGACAAGGCCAACACAGTCAGTGGGGTTATTCTTTAATTATTTATACGGCTTACATTCGTCAATCTTGTACATGAGTTGTGTTAAACATCAAGGCAGGTAACAACGTGAAAATAGAATCAATTGATGTCACCGTCTTCACTTATCCCACACGCCGGGTTTCCGACAGTGCGGGTCATTCACACCCGGGACCTGAAAATCAGGCCAAGATGGCGCTGTTAACCATCACGGCAGATGACGGTCAAAAAGGTTACGCTTTCGCGCCGCCGGAAGTGATTCGTCCTCATATCGTGAATGCTTTCTTCCGCAAGGTGTTGATTGGGCAAAACCCGTTCGACCGTGAGCGCCTGTGGCAGGATCTGGTGCACTGGCAGCGCGGTAGCGCCAACCAACTGACCGACCGCGCGCTGTCGATTGTGGAATCCGCACTGTGGGATCTGCAAGGTCGCGTGCTGAATATGCCAGTGCATAAACTGCTCGGCGGCTATCGTGAGAAAGTCCCTGCTTACGGCAGCACCATGTGTGGTGACGAGCTGGAAGGTGGCTTATCTACGCCAGAGGAATACGGCCAGTTCGCAGAAAAGCTGGTGCAGCGCGGCTATAAAGCCATCAAGTTGCATACCTGGATGCCACCGGTGTCGTTCGCGCCTAGCCCGAAGATTGACGTACAAGCCTGTGCGGCAGTCCGTGAAGCGGTTGGCCCGGATATCTGTCTGATGCTGGATGGTTACCACTGGTACAGCCGTAGCGATGCGCTGTATATCGGCCGTGAACTGCAAAAGCTCGATTTCACCTGGTTTGAAGAGCCGATGGAAGAACAGAGCATGGCGTCTTACAGCTGGCTGACCAAGAGCCTGGATATCGATGTTATCGGGCCAGAAAGCCTGTCAGGCAAATACTTCAGCCGTGCTGACTGGGTTAAAGAAGGCGCATGCGACATTTTACGTGCGGGCGTGCAAGGCGTGGGCGGTCTCTGGCCGTGTATGAAGGTCGCGAGCTTGGCAGAATCCTTCGGAATGGATTGCGAAGTTCACGGTAACGGTGCACCAAACCTCAACGTCGTGGGGGCGATCAAAAACTGCCGCTGGTATGAGCGCGGGCTGCTACATCCTTTTCTCGATTATGACGAACCTGCTGCGTATCTGAATTCGATTGTCGATCCGATGGACAATGAGGGCTTTGTGCATCTGCCGCAACGCCCAGGGCTGGGAGAAGATATTAATTTTGACTGGATTGAGGAGCATACCCTAAGTAAAGAATAGCGTTGTGTTCTATATGAATAGTTTTGTTCGATCTGAAAGATAGCCTTACCTAAAAAATAAAAAGTTGTCGTCTTCCATGCTCCCACACCTGGAGAATAATGATGAAAGCACGCGCAATACTCCGTACCTTGCTGTTAAGTTCACTCTGCATGGCCGCTACGCCGGCCATTCTATCGGCAAAAACTCCTGACGATCAACTGATCGTGGGGATGAACATGAACAACATGCTCTCACTCGATCCGGCCGCCATGACCGGTAACGAAGTGGTGGGCATTATCGTCAACCTCTATGACTCGCTGGTGGTGCTGGATCCCGCCAATCTGAGTAACATCCAGCCTTCTCTGGCGAAAAGCTGGAGCGTCAGTGATGATGGTAAGGTCATTACCTTCAATCTGGTGGATAACGCCAAATTCCATTCCGGTAACCCCGTAACGGCGCAAGATTTCGCTTGGTCGATGAAGCGTCTGCTTAACCTCAACATGGCACAGGCCACGACCTGGAAATCCTACGGCTTCACCGCGGAAAACGTGGAGAAAATGATCCGTGCCAAAGATGCTCACACCGTTGAAATCGAACTGCCAAAACCGAACGATCCAAAACTGGTGATCTACTCGCTGGCGACGCTGGGTAGCGGCTCGGTGCTGGATAGCAAAACGGTCATGCAGCATGAGAAAAACGGCGACTGGGGTAACGGCTGGCTGACCACGAACGAAGCGGGTTCCGGCCCCTTCAAGCTGGACGTGTGGCAGGCGAAAGACGTGCTGCGCATCAGTAAAGTTGAGAACAACTGGCAGGGCGATGCGAAAATGCGTCGCGTGATTTTCCGTCACATGACCGAGTCACAGGCGCTGCGCCTGATGATTGAAAAAGGCGATATTGATGTTGCCTCTGGGATGTCGGTGCCGGATATCAATGCATTGAAACAAGATAAGGACGTTGTGGTTGATGAGGTGAAAAAAGGCACGCTGTACTACGTTGCCATGAGCCTGAAAAACGAGTATTTCGCTAAACCGAAAGTGCGCGAAGCGGTTCGTTACCTGATCGATTACGATGGCGTGAATAAGACGGTGATGCCTGGCTATGGTTTCTATCATCAGCGCCCTATCCAGAAAGGGATGGATGCGACGTTGCCGGATCCTGGCTACAAGCTTGATGTGCCACGTGCTAAAGCACTGCTGGCTGAAGCGGGCTACCCGAATGGATTTGAAACCACGCTGCGTGTCCTGTCCGATCAGCCGTTCCTGAATCTGGCGACGTCGGTACAGTCCACGCTGGCACAGGCGGGCATCAAAGCCAAAATCATCTCCGGCACCGGTAATCAGGTTTACGGCGCGATGCGCGATCGTAACTTCGATATGCTAGTCGGCCGCGGCGGTGGCGGCGTCGATCCGCATCCTCACTCCAGCCTGCGTTCTGTTGTCTATAACCCGGATAACAGCGACGAAGCCAAACTGACCAACTTCCAGGGCTGGCGCACCTCTTTCTACGACAAGCCTCTGAACGACATGATCGATCAGGCGCTGTTGGAGAAAGATCCTCAGAAACAGAAGCAGATGTATATCAACGCGCAGAATCGCTATGAAGAACTGTTCCCGGCCATCATTCCGGTGTCGCAGATGATCGATTCTGTGGTGTTGCGTAAGGACGTGAAAGGCTATATGCCGCATCCGTCTTCTACGACGCATCTGCGTGAGGTGTATAAGCAGCGCTAGTGTCCACACGTTAAACCGGATGAGTAGTCGATACGTTCTCGGCTAATCATCCCGATCAGATACGTTAAAAAGAGATAACCGCTTGAGTGGTGGTTTGCTGTCGCCGCTCACCGGGATATCAGGAGAAAGAACATGGTTTTCTCTGATTGGATCAAGCCGGGTGGAGTATTGCGTCGTTTGGCAAAACGTCTGTTTCAGGTCGTCGTCACGCTGTTCGGGTTATTAATCCTGACCTTCGTGATCGGCCGCGTGATGCCAATCGATCCAGTCCTGGCTATTGTCGGACAGGATGCCGACCAAAGTACCTATCAACAGGTTTACCAACAGCTGGGGTTGGATAAGCCGCTGTATGTGCAGTTCTTTATTTACTTCAATTCACTGATGCATGGGGATTTGGGCAATGCCCTCCTGACCGGGCGACCGGTCGTGGATGACATTATCCGCGTTTTCCCTGCCACCATCGAGCTTGCCACCATGGCGATTATCGTGGGTGCCGGTCTGGGCGTGCCATTAGGCGTGCTGGCTGCGGCGCGACGCGGCAAGTGGGCGGATTATGTGGTGCGTTTTATCAGTCTGGCCGGTTATTCCACGCCAATATTCTGGGTCGGGATGATGGGGCTGCTGGTGTTCTACGCCTGGCTAAACTGGGTGGGCGGTGCCGGACGGGTTGATATGGCCTACGACGGTCTGGTGGAGAACCGTACCGGCCTGCTGCTGGTGGATTCGCTACTGGCGGGCGAGTGGGAGGTGTTCCGCAGCGCGCTGAACCATCTGGTGTTGCCCGCCACGATTCTCGGTTTCCACTCGCTGGCCTATATCAGCCGTATGACGCGTAGCTTCATGCTGGCGCAGCTTTCGCAGGAATACATCATTACCGCGCGAGTGAAAGGGTTGTCTGAGTTCCGCGTTGTCTGGGCGCACGCGTTTCGCAATATTCTGGTTCAGCTTCTGACGGTGGTGGCGCTGGCGTATGGCTCGCTGCTGGAAGGAGCGGTACTGATCGAAACGGTCTTCTCATGGCCAGGCTTTGGTTCCTATCTGACAGGCAGCCTGCTGCTGGGGGATATGAATGCGGTTATGGGATGTGTGCTGCTAGTCGGGTTGATCTTCGTGACGCTTAACCTGCTGTCGGACATGTTGTATCAAATCTTTGATCCGAGGACGAACGCATGAATATTTCCTCTGAGCCGTCGGTCAGTCGTGAATCGGTAATGCGAACACCGCCGGAAAAACGGGTGAGCCGCCTGCGGCTACGTTGTGCGCGAATCGGCGGGTTTCTCTTGACGATGCTGCGTAATCCGCTGACCGCGATTGGTTCTGCGATTGTGCTGATGTTGATTTTGGTCGCCATTTTTGCCCCGTGGATCGCCACGCACGATCCGCTGGTACAGGACTTGGCTAATGCATTACAGGCCCCGAGTGCGGCGCACTACTTTGGCACCGATGAGTTTGGGCGCGATGTGTTTAGCCGTCTGGTCTATGGTTCACGCATCACGCTGTATATCGTTGCGCTGGTGTCGGTCACCGTGGGGCCTATCGGGCTGGCGCTGGGTGTCGTTGCAGGCTATTACGGCGGGATCGTCGATACCATCCTGATGCGCATCACCGATATCTTCATTTCGTTCCCTAGCCTGGTGTTGGCGCTGGCGTTCGTTGCGGCGCTTGGCCCAGGTCTGGAGCATGTGGTGATCGCGATTACGCTGACGGCCTGGCCGCCGATTGCCCGTCTGGCAAGGGCGGAGACGCTGTCGCTGCGTCACGCGGACTTTGTGTCTGCGGTGAAGCTGCAAGGCGCATCCTCTATCCGCATCCTGCTGCACCACATTGTGCCGCTGTGTCTGCCGTCGGTGATTATTCGTATCACCATGAATATGGCGGGCATCATTCTGACAGCAGCGGGTCTGGGCTTTCTGGGGTTGGGGGCACAGCCGCCCGATCCTGAATGGGGCGCGATGATCTCTGCGGGTCGTCGTTACATGATGGAGTGCTGGTGGTTAGTAACTATTCCTGGGCTGGCGATTTTGATTAACAGCCTGGCGTTCAACTTCCTTGGAGACGGCCTACGTGACATCCTCGATCCCAGAACTGAATAAGTCTTCTCAACGTGCGCCGGGAAGCTCGCCCTTGATGGAAGTGGAAAATCTGCGGGTAAGCTTCGTGAACCGTGGTGCTGTGACGGATGCCGTGCGCGGCGTCTCCTTCACGCTTGGCTGTGAAAAGCTGGCGATTGTCGGCGAATCCGGCTCCGGTAAATCGACGGTCGGCCGTGCGTTGCTGCAACTGCATCCGCACAGCGCGCGGATTACGGCGGATAAACTGCGCTTCGGTGATACCGACCTGCTGAAAGCGGATGAGGCGCGGATGCGTCAGATCCGCGGCAAGCGGATCTCCATGATTATGCAGGACCCAAAATATTCGCTGAATCCGGTGGTGTGCGTTGGCGATCAGATTGCCGAAGCCTATCTGGCGCACCATCGGGTGTCGCACCGTGAGGCGAAGGCAAAGGTCATGGCGATGCTAGACGTGGTACGTATTCGTCAACCAGAGCGTGTCTACAATCTGTACCCTCATGAAATCTCGGGCGGACAGGGGCAGCGCATCATGATTGCGATGATGCTGATTACTGAACCTGAAATCGTGATTGCCGATGAACCGACCTCAGCACTGGATGTGTCCGTGCGTTTGCAGGTGCTGGCAATGCTGGACGATCTGGTCAGCGAGCGCGGTCTGGGGCTGATTTTCATCAGTCACGATATCAATCTGGTACGCAGCTTCTGCGATCGGGTGCTGGTGATGTATGCCGGACGCGTCGTGGAATCCATTGCTGCCGCCGATCTGGACAACGCGCAGCATCCTTATACGCGTGGGTTGCTGAATTCGCTGCCGGATATCGATCATCGACGCCCGCGTTTGCCGGTGATGAATCGCGATCCAGCCTGGATCAATGGATAAAGGGGATAATCATGGCAACTGAAGCAATGAGTCAGCGCAAGCCGATGATCGAAGTGAATAACCTGAATCTCTCTTTTGGGCAGGGCAGCACGGCGAATCAGGTATTATACGACGTGAATCTTACCGTCAACGACGGCGATATCTTTGGTCTGGTAGGGGAATCGGGTTCCGGTAAAACCACAGTGCTGAAGTGTCTGGCTGGGCTTTTTAATCATTGGGAAGGCTCGCTGCATATTGACGGGAAGAAACTGGCACACCGCATCGATCAGGCGCGCTGTCGCCGGGTACAGATGGTGTTTCAGGATCCGTACGGATCGCTGCATCCTCGTCATACCGTGGAGTCGATTCTGGAAGAGCCGCTATCGATCCACCGCTTTGACGATCGTGACGATCGTATCGATACCTTGCTGGAGAAGGTGGGGCTGGGAACGCCCTTCCGCCGGCGTTATCCGCACCAGCTTTCGGGTGGACAGCGTCAGCGTGTGGCGATTGCCCGAGCGCTGATTCTGGAGCCGAGAGTGCTGCTGCTGGATGAGCCGACGTCGGCGCTGGATGTGTCGGTGCAGGCGGAAATTCTTAACCTGCTGACGGAGTTGCAGCAGCAGGAAAAGCTGACCTACCTGATGGTGACGCACGACTTGGGCGTGATTTCCCACCTGTGCCATAAAGTGGCGGTGATGCAATACGGTAAAATACTGGAAACGTTGGAAACCGACGACCTGACCAGCGATGTACCTAAGGACGCGTATACTGCCATGCTGGTGGACGCTAGTCGTCAGTACAGCCGCGATCTGGCGGTGCGTTCGGAGCGTATGGGCTAGGTATTTATAGACTAAGTACGTATGGACTCGTCGCGCTGCGCGATAATCATCATGATGAGGGCCGAGCAATCGGCCCTTTTTTTATCTTACGCACAGGTTTTCGTTCACAGTGGGTTACGAACAGACTTTTATACGTAAAAAAAGGTAAATGGGTAGCGTTGAAGGGTGTGGATACTTACAATCATTACGCTTTCTGTAGTCGGCCTCTTCAAAAAGGAATTCTCATGTTCAAGCGTACTCTGGTTGCTGCGGCAGCCCTTATTTCACTGACGGCATTTTCTCCCGCCTTTGCGGCTTCCGACACCACCACGCGTGTGCTGTTGACGACATCTGCGGGCAATATCGAACTGTCTTTAGATAATCAAAAGGCACCGATTTCGGTAAAAAATTTCGTCGAGTACGTTAACAACGGTTTTTATAACGGGACGACATTTCACCGTGTGATCCCTGGCTTTATGGTGCAGGGCGGCGGCTTTTCTGGCGAAATGAGCCAAAAAGCGACGAATGCGCCGATCAAGAATGAAGCCGATAACGGTTTACGTAACCAGCGCGGCACGATTGCGATGGCGCGCACGTCTGATAAAGACAGTGCGACCAGCCAGTTCTTTATCAACATCGCGGACAATGCGTTCCTCGATCACGGCCAGCGTGATTTTGGCTACGCCGTGTTCGGTAAAGTCGTGAAGGGCATGGACGTTGTGGATAAGATCTCTCAGGTGCCAACGAAAAATGTTGGGCCTTACCAGAACGTGCCGACTACGCCAGTCGTGATTCAGTCCGCGAAAGTGCTGCCCGGATTGGCAAAATAGATAAGCAAAGAAACGAGAATATTAAAAAGGCCACTGATGTGGCCTTTTGCGATCTTAACGTCTCGACTACCGCGTTATTCCAGCGCGTTGGCCATCTGCTGTAGCCAGGCATCTACGCCAGTGCTCGGTACGTTTAGCTGACGGTAGGTCGCTGTTGCAACGGGATAGCCGCCGACGTCTTCCTGGCTGTTCACGAAGCCACCTTTCCGCTGTTTGAAATTATCCACGATACGTTTATCAACGGCATCACGATCTTTAGGACGCGCTCCCGCGCTTTGCAGTACCTGATTGGTGACGGCGCTGGCCGGTGATGCCGTTAAGCCTGCAGGCCAAATAGGGGACACTTTGAGTAAATTAATCCCGCTGCCTGACGTTTGCGGCGCCACTTTCCCCTGGGCATCGTACGCGAGGTTATCTGACATCCAGACATCGCCGGAGCTGTTGCTTCCTACCAGCCCTAAACCGGCTTTGGTATTCGCGCCGTAGTGCATCACGTTACCTGCAACGGAGACGCGTGGGCTGGCAGGCATGGTTTTCCCTTCCCATTCCGCTTTTACGCCACCGACGCGAACGCCCCAAATGCCGGGGTTGTAGATCAGGTTATTGACCATGACACCCGTAGAACCTGCTTTGAACCAGGCGTTACGCTCGTTGTTGTGCGCATACAGGCTGCCCACGATCGACACATCGGTCACGTTATCGTGAACCAGCGTCCCCATCGAGTGAATACCTTTGGTGTGAGCCGAATCGTATAGGCCTTCAGCAACGATATTATTCGAAAGCGTGATACGGTGTGCGGTGCCTTGTGGCCCGTCATAACGCGGGCCGGAAATAGACAGGTTCTCGTCTGTACCCCAGGCAAAGCTACTGTGGTCGATCACCACGTTGTAGGCATCTTTGCCGTTGATGGAAACATCGCGTTCAAAGCCGCTTTTTTTACCCGTACCAGCATCGCCGATGCGAAAACGAATATGCTGCATCAGCACATCATGTGTGCTGATCCCCATTCCGCCGCGAATGATGGTGATACCGGGAGAGGGGGCGGTTTGGCCGGCAATGGTGACAAACGGTTCTGCTAACCGGAGGTCACTTTTATTCAGGTCGATAATGCCGCCAACCTCAAAAACGATAATGCGCGGCCCTTTAGCGGCCAGCGCTTCCCTGAGTGAACCTGCCCCAGAAGAGGCCAGCGTGGTGACGCGAATAATGCGCCCACCGCTGCCTGCCACGGTATCAGTCCCGAATCCTTTCAACTCTGGTGCAGCCGGTGTGGCGGCGCTTGCCATCGGTATGCCGACGCTAAATACGAATCCAGTGCTGAACAGTGCGGCGAACAGAAGAGAACGTTTCATTTCATTTCCTTGAATATTAACGATAAAAATGAGCGAGCCCTTAGGACTCGCTCAAGTGCTGCCCGAACGATAAACCGACGGACGTTAAGCTCGCTTGCAGGCTCCGGTTAGCACCGGACAATGAGGGACGGGGCCTGCAATTCGCTTATTGAACTTTCACGCTTTACACATTGCAACTAGTTGCAATTTGCTGCTGTCAGCACGGCAAGGTTTTTGTTCACGCCAGCATAGTTCGCCAGTTTGTCTTTCACACACTGTGCAGAAACAGGAGAGTAGCTGTAAGGAACAGAAGCGAATGTGCCAGTGCTTTTCCAGTCTTCGGCATTCACGTAGGGTTTGGTATCTTTATCCCAGGTGATGTTGTACTTAGCGAAATCGGCTGGGCTCATGACGTTGTTATTACGTAGTTCCCAGGTACCGAAGTTGGAACCGTCATAACGTGAGGTCACTGGGTTTTTCGCATTCTCAAACCAGTTACGTTCGATCAGCGCAATCCCTTTCTGGCGCACGTTCAGACCAGAACCTGTGATGCCGGTGTACAGGTTGTTGTACGCATGAACCTGACCACCACGTTGCAGTGGGAGGCGAGCGTTAACATCGTCGTAAATATTGTGATGATAAGTCAGGTCACGGCCCGTATCACTGCTGCTGAAGCCGCTCAGCCCCACTTTTTTGATGCCATGAATGTAGTTGTACGACACCGTCACGTTGGTAGAGGCTTTCTTGATATCAATCGCGGATTCGAATGTTGTGTCACCGTCTTTTGTACCTGCGCATTCAAAGTTTTTCGCGAAGATCTCGTTGTGGTCAATCCAGACGTTCGGTGTGTTGTCGATACGAATAGCATCACCATCCTGCGCGCCGCCCGGCATGTAACCAAAACGCATGTTACGCACGACAACGTTGGAAGAGTTAACCATCCAGAGCCCGAAGTTAGCGGAAGACCCGTTGGTTCCGATGATAGTAATGCCTTTGGTGAACTCTTTAATTTCTACACCGCGTGCATCCTTACTCCACTGGCCGCAGATGTTAGCCTCAGCGGCGTTGATCAACGCATCTTCATTACCGTTATAGGTGATGACGAGCGGGTAAGCGCCGCCTTTGACTTTCTTACCTTTGGAATCCAGCTTCGCGGCTTCGATGATATCAATGATATCTTGCATGGAACGTGCTGTTTTTTTCACAGCTCCAGCAACGTCACCGCCATCAGTGGTGGCATAACCCCCCGTATTTGCCGCCATCGTTGGTTGGGCCGCAAGTAATAACAGCCCAGCGGCTGCAGAAGGCAGTAGGTATTTCATTAGGGTACTCTCCTTGGAATAGAATTTTTGTTTGGGCATTTATGATCCACATAACCCAGATTATATTGTCTTGGTGTTTCAATAAAAATAAAATCAAGGTTTATTGAAATCCCAATTAATTTTTACCATAAAAGAAAAAGAATTCAATATTTCGACATTAAATATATAGAGTGAATAACGGCGGAAACCTCAAGGGCTAATAAGTGCCTATTTTAAATGAAAATATTTTTTTCATTTTTTCTAAAATCAGGGTGTTGAGAATTTTATGAAAAATAAAATTATATTTCGTTTTATTACGCGTTGTTGGATGAGATTTGATAAAGGCGATAACTGTGAGCGACATCAATAAATAAGTAAAATCCCCTCATTGAGAAGATGGAGTCAGAAATAGTTGATGCTGATCAAATTATTAATTAATCGCGTGTTGATGGACTGTTGTTATTTATATCGATTAATTCTTAATTAAAGAATTTTTTGCTCCATTAATAAATCAAGCTATTAATTTACATAATTAATAATTAGCCTGATATTTAATTTGTGCATGTTATTTAGGAATACCTATCCACTCTCATGCGTAGGCTCCATAAAAAAAAGCGAGCTTTTAGCGCTCGCTTGGGTAGAACCATGCTTCTGTGTGAAGAGTCACGGCCGCGGGATATCTAGGCTTATTGCTTCCTGTCTTGATTCGACAGGGAAAGCCTGATCGCGTTTATTTGCAGTTAGCTGCTGTCAGTACCGCCAGGTTTTTACCTACGCCGGCATAGCTCGCCAGTTTATCCTTCACGCACTGTGCAGAAACTGGAGAGTAGCTATACGGGACAGCTGGGAACTTGCCAGTGCTTTTCCAGTCATCCGCATTGATATGCGGTGTAGAAGGTTTACCCCAGGTGATGTTGTATTTAGCAAAATCAGATGGGCTGGCAATGTTGTTGTTACGGAGTTCCCAGGTACCGAAGTTGGAATCGTCGTTACGTGCGGTCACTGGGTTGAGTGCATTTTCGAACCAGTTACTTTCGATCAGTGCGATCCCTTTCTGACGGACGTTAAAGCCTGAACTTTTGATACCGTCATACAGGTTGTTATAAGCATGCACTTGACCACCACGTTGCAGCGGCAGACGTGAGTTAACATCGCTGTAAATATTGTGATGGTAAGTCAGGTTACGACCAGTATCCGTGTTGCTTGAACCGCTCAACCCTACCTTTTTCACGCCATGGATATAGTTGTACGACACGGTGACGTTGGTTGAGGCTTTCTTGATATCAACCGCTGATTCAAAGGTGGTGTCGTTGTCTGGTGTACCGTCGCATTCGAAGTTTTTGGCGAAGATCTCGTTGTGATCGATCCAAACGTTTGGCGTGTTATCAATACGGATGGCATCGCCATCTTTTGCACCGCCAGGCATATAGCCGAAGCGCATGTTACGCACGACAACGTTGGAAGAGTTAACCATCCAGATGCCGAAGTTAGCGGAAGAACCGTTGGTACCGAGGATAGTGATCCCTTTGGTGAACTCTTTGATTTCTACACCGCGCGGATCTTTGCTCCATTGGCCGCAGATGTTAGCTTCAGCGGCCTTGATTAGCGCATCTTCATTACCGTTATAAGTAATAACGAGCGGGTAGGCGCCACCTTTGACCGCTTTACCGCTTGAGTCCTTTTTTGCGGCCTCAATGATATCGACGATCTCTTGCAGAGAGCGTGCGGTTTTTTTCACAGCACCGGAAACGTCGCCGCCGTCAGTGGTGGCATAACCCCCCGTATTTGCGGCCATTGTCGGTTGGGCAGCAAGCAGCAACAGCCCAGCGGCTGCAGAAGGCAGTAGGTATTTCATGTATGTACTCTCCTTGACATAGAATTTTTTGGGTATTGATCACTACACACCCTGTGTAATAAAAGGCAGTTTCAACAAAAATGAAATTAAGGTTTGTCTATAGGCCAAGCTAAGTGTTAACAGAAAAAATAAATAATACAAGATGGGGCGTTAAATATATATATTAAATAACAGAGGACCGCTGAGAGGATTTGTGTTTATTATTTTTAAATAGAAACTAATTTCTATTTAAAACCTTTTTATTCATTGTGTTATGTTTTTTATCGTTGTTTTTTCAATCTGGATTCTTTATTTTTTTATCCATTTTACATGTATGGTTTATTCTCTTTTTTAGTAATTGTGATCTCCGTCAAAAAATCTCATTTTAGACATGACGTCCTTGGTTTTTCTCCTTTTTAAAAAACTGAATTAATTCATAGGCGATTTTTAGTTGCTGTTTTTTTGTTAAAAATAATTTCAATGTAATCGTTTACTGTGAATTGGGATAATAAATAAGGCCTATTAATAAAGAGGTTTGCTGATGAAATAAATGATTTATGATCAATGAAATTATTACCATGCTAATTTCTTAAACAGCGAGAGCGACCCCTTTGTCTTTGATGGTAACGAGGGGGGGTACCTGATGCGGATTTCATGCAGGCACTGAATCGTTATGGTGGCTATCGAACCACGGTGATCGCATTAGAATTGATGTTACTGACGTTCGTCAGAACCGTTGCACTTCGGAGTTGAATCCGCCAACCACCAGTCTATCTCCCAAAATAACCCTTCCGATAAATCAAACCAACACCTTCAACCCATGCTTCTGCACCACGGTAAGCAGTTTCAGCGATAACCCGTTAGGGCGTTTTGCGCCGCTTTCCCATTTCTGCACTGTCGAAACACTGGTGTTCAGGTAACGGGCGAAAACCGGCTGACTTACGTTCAGCTTTTCACGCAGTGCCTTAATCTCAATGGGTTGAAGATCGTCCACGTTGTTGAGACACGCTTTGTCAAAGTTGCGCATGGTTTCCTGTGGAATAGCGTCGACACTGAATAATCCAGAAGCCGCGCTATGGATAGCCTCAAATGCAGGACTCTTGAATTTACTTTTTGCGGTCATGGCAAATCTCCACCAGTTCTTTACTCTTAATCAGTGCCGTAATTTTTTCATCGGCAAGGGTTGCGTAGTGCTTCGCCAACTCGCGGAACCCGGCCAGTTCGCTATTATCGATATTTGCCATATCCTGCTTGGCAAATAGGAAAGTGTAAAACCAGTGCTGTCCACCTTTCGCTAATATGATGGCGCGATCGCGATTCTGGTTCAGCCGCTTTTTATAAACGCCGCCGCCGAGATCGTCAGCTTTCCCTTGCATCACCGCCTCAATAGCTTCACATAACTCGCTATCCTTGATGGAGTGGTATTTAGCCGCCTTAGTAAACCATTTGGTTTTGAATACACGCATCAGGCCGACATCCTGTAACCTTAACTATAGCACTTAGTGCTAGATTACTCCCTTTTCTGGCAGAGTCAAAGCGCTTGAAGTCTACAAAACTTTGTCGTATTTTTGACCGTGAACCCCTGCTGTCGATGACAGCCACCAATGTTTCCAGTATCGGGATGATACGAGTGACCTGTGAGAAACGCCTTCGGGCGACCACAAACACTTCCGTAGCCTGCAAGGGAAAACACGCTCAGTTGCGTGTAGTAAATCTGACAGCCTTTGAAAGCAGATATCACCGAGTAGCTTGAACGCCGTTGCGAACGTGGTGATGCAGGTTCCTTTTGACTACTTTACTTCAAGCCCAACATTGCCGTGGGCTCACTATACCCAGTCAGAGAGCGGCTTCCATACCGTAGGAGACTGGCCGTAGCTGCAACGTTTATCGTTGTGGTGATTTCACTTCATCAGCGGCTTAAACAGCGCTTATCCTCGTAAGTTCGCGTTATTGCGCTACTCGTCATCAATGATTTGCGTCTGCACCGGCGTCACTTTTTCCGTATCAACGGATGAAAGTGACGCCGCAGCCGAAGGCCCCATTATCCCCATGAGACATGCACCTCAACTGCTGTGTCATACATCTGACACACCCCTTTCATGCTGGAGACGGGTACAATGGCCTTTCTCGCTTTATCCCATAAGCATGTATAGAAAAAAATTGCGGGTATTAATGCGGGTATGGACAGAAAAATTAAATAACATGTTTATTATTTATCAATAAGTTAAGTTAAATATGCTGCTAATTATCGATAACTACGACTCCTTTACCTACAACCTTTACCAATACTTTTGTGAGCTTGGTGCACAGGTTGTGGTGAAGCGTAATGATGAACTGACGCTGCGTGAGATTGAACAGCTTGCGCCTGAGCGATTGGTTATTTCACCGGGTCCTTGTACGCCGGACGAGGCGGGCATTTCACTGGCTGCAATCCGTCACTTTGCCAATAAATTGCCTATTTTGGGCGTGTGTCTTGGGCATCAGGCGATGGGGCAGGCGTTCGGCGCGCGCGTGGTGCGGGCACGACAGGTCATGCATGGCAAAACCTCAGCGATTGCGCATAGCGATACGGGAGTTTTCGCGGGGCTGGCACAGCCGTTGACGGTCACCCGTTATCATTCACTCATTATTGATTCCGCCTCGCTACCCGATTGCTTTGAAGTTACGGCCTGGAGCGAACATGAAGGAACGCGTGATGAGATTATGGGGATTCGCCATCGCGCATTGCCGCTGGAAGGGGTGCAGTTTCACCCAGAGAGCATTCTTAGCCAGCAAGGGCATCAGCTTTTGGATAATTTCCTTAAAATTTAGCTATATAGAAAGTTATTCTCCTCAGTAGCCGATTTAATATTGCCTGAAATTGATTTTTTATGCATATTTATTGACTATATTTTCATTCCGATATGATGGACAGCAGAGTGAGGCAGCAAATGGCAGCAGAGCAGAAAGCAGTGACACGGGATACTCACGATAAAGTGATTTTGCCAGTTTATGCACCCGCGAAGTTTGTACCCGTGAAAGGTAAAGGGAGCCGCGTCTGGGATCAGGATGGCCGCGAGTATATCGATTTCTCCGGCGGTATTGCGGTTACAGCGCTGGGTCACTGTCATCCTGCATTGGTGAACGCGTTGCAGCAGCAGGGTGAAAAGCTGTGGCACACCAGCAATATTTTCACTAATGAGCCTGCGCTACGTCTTGCCAGTAAATTGATTGATGCTACGTTTGCCGACCGTGTGTTTTTTGTTAACTCCGGTGCTGAGGCCAATGAAGCTGCCTTTAAGCTGGCGCGTCACTATGCGGTTAAACGCCATAGTCCTTATAAAACCAAGATCATCGCCTTCTACAATGCATTCCATGGTCGGACGCTGTTCACCGTCTCAGTCGGCGGACAGCCTAAATATGCCGATGGTTTCGGGCCGAAGCCTGCCGATATTGTTCATGTTCCCTTCAACGATCTGGCCGCTGTTAAAGCGGTGATGGACGATCACACTTGTGCGGTCGTGCTGGAGCCGATTCAGGGCGAGGGCGGGATTACACCTGCGACGCCTGAGTTTTTACAAGGCGTTCGCGATCTGTGCGATCGGCACAAGGCGCTGCTGGTATTTGATGAAGTGCAGAGCGGGATGGGGCGTACTGGTAAATTATTCAGCTACATGCACTATGGCATCACACCTGATATTCTCACAACGGCTAAGGCGCTGGGCGGTGGGTTCCCGATTAGCGCAATGCTGACGACGGAAGAGATCGCATCGGCCATGACGGTTGGCGTACACGGTACCACCTATGGCGGCAACCCGTTGGCCTGTGCAGTGGCGGAAGCCGCGCTGGATATTATCAATACGCCGGACGTGCTATCAGGTGTAGCGGATCGTCACGATCGCTTTGTCAGTGAGCTTGAGAAAATCAATCAGCAGTACGATGTATTCAAACAGATCCGCGGTATGGGGCTGTTACTGGGGGCTGAACTGAAACCGCAATGGCACGGTCGTGCGGGCGAGTTTCTGGCTGCGGCAACGGCTCAGGGGCTTATGGTGCTGATGGCTGGGCCGAACGTAATCCGCTTTGTGCCATCTTTGATCATTGATGAAGAGGATATTGCGCAGGGGATGGCAAAATTTGCTAAAGCCGTCGCGCAGGTCGTTAGCGGCTAGCTAACGCAACGAACCGAGTGCGCATTGACAAGATCAATGTAATAAAAAAGCGTGAGGCCGAGGCTTCACGCTTTTTTATTGGTAGGGTACCGCGACAGGGGGTTAGCGAGTGCCGTAAACGACAATCGTTTTACCGTGTGCAGAGATCAGGTTCTGGTCTTCTAACATTTTCAGAATACGACCCACGGTTTCACGCGAGCAGCCAACGATTTGCCCAATTTCCTGACGGGTAATTTTAATTTGCATGCCATCTGGATGCGTCATAGCATCAGGTTGTTTGGCCAGGTTGAGTAGGGTTTGAGCAATACGGCCGGTCACATCAAGGAAGGCGAGGTTGCCGACCTTCTCAGAGGTCACCTGAAGTCTGCTTGCCATTTGTGCAGACAGACGCATGAGGATATCTGGGTTAACCTGGATGAGCTGGCGGAATTTTTTATAGGAAATTTCGGCCACTTCACAGGCGGTTTTTGCCCGAACCCAAGCGCTACGTTCTTGACCTTCTTCAAACAGGCCGAGCTCGCCGATAAAATCGCCCTGATTGAGGTAGGAGAGAATCATTTCCTTGCCTTCTTCATCTTTGATTAGCACTGCGACAGAGCCTTTCACGATGTAGTAAAGCGTTTCTGCTTTTTCACCTTGGTGAATCAGCGTGCTCTTCGATGGATACTTGTGAATATGACAATGGGAAAGGAACCATTCGAGAGTTGGATCTGTTTGCGGTTTGCCGAGAACCATTCGCTATCATCCTCTGTTGTAATTCACTGCGCAAATTACAGGGGTCAGAGTTCCCTGTACGGCGTGTTTTACTGCTAAAAAAATAAAATTCAGTCTAGGCAGAATGACGTCAGGGAATATACTGAAACCACTGTACCCTTGATTTTCCGGTTGCTGCCTTGCCGCACCGTAAACGTGGCTGGGGTCTGTCTGGCCAGGCCATCATCTTCTTCGTTTCTGGGTTTGTCCAGAAAAGGTCTATTCTGTTTTCGTTTTAACACAGCTTGAAGGACGTGTCTTGTGTTGTCTCGCTTCAGCATGACAAAGCGCTGATTAACGCTGGTTTTTGTACAGTAACGGTATAAATTTTCAAAAAATTTTTAGTGGAGAGGCATCATGCAGGCACGGGTAAAATGGGTTGAAGGCTTAACGTTTTTGGGCGAATCTGCATCAGGGCATCAGATAGTGATGGACGGCAATTCCGGTGATAAAGCGCCCAGTCCGATGGAAATGGTGTTGATGTCTGTAGGGGGATGCAGCGCGATTGATGTGGTATCGATTCTGCAAAAAGGCCGCAACGATGTAGCGGATTGTGAAGTGAAATTAACGTCAGAGCGTCGGTCTGACGCACCGCGTTTATTTACCCACATCAATCTGCATTTTATCGTGACGGGAAAAGGGTTGACCGACAACGCTGTCGAGCGAGCCGTCGCCCTGTCGGCGGAAAAATACTGCTCTGTGGCACTGATGCTGGGCAAAGCCGTTGAGGTGACGCACAGCCATGAAATTAGAGTGCTGGAATAATCTCTTTCTCTGGGCACTCATTCTGGTCACTTAAACCTGTTATTAGGGGAAACACAGGGGGAGGTTGACGTAGGGAGGCCTCACCCCTGTGGTCGCACCGCGTATCTCGATGCTTATTCGATGGTTTTCCCTTCTATCAGCCGTTGCACCAGCGGTGCCATGATTAACTCCATCGCCAATCCCATCTTCCCGCCGGGAACGACCAGCGTGTTGATGTGCGAAATAAATGAACCCTGCAACATGGCGAGCAAATAGGGATAATCAATATTATCCAATCCCTGAAAATGAATCACGACGAAGCTTTCGTCCAGTGACGGAATCGATTTAGCGGCGAACGGGTTGGAGGTGTCCACGGTAGGCACACGCTGGAAGTTGATGTGTGTGCGAGAGAACTGTGGCGTGATATAGGTGATGTAGTCTTCTATTGAGCGGACGACGGAATCCATCACCGCTTCACGCGAGTGGCCGCGCTCATTAACGTCACGAATCAGCTTTTGAATCCATTCCAGGTTGACGATCGGCACCACGCCGACGAGTAAATCGACATGCTGTGCCACGTCGTTTTGCTCAGTGACCACGCCGCCGTGCAATCCTTCATAGAACAGGATGTCGGTGGGTTCCGGCATTGGTTCCCACGGCGTGAACGTTCCGGGAACCTGATTATAGGGAATGGCTTCATCATAGGTATGCAGGTATTTACGCGTCTGACCGCGCCCGTGCAGGCCATATTCGATAAACGACTGTTCCAGCAGGCTGAAATCATTCGCTTCTGGGCCGAAATAGCTGATGTGGCGTCCTGAATCACGCGCTTTACGAATCGCCATATCCATTTCCGGGCGGGTATAGCGGTGAAAGCTATCACCTTCTAACTGGGCTGCGCGCAGATCAAACTGCTGGAAAATCTTACGGAAGGCCAGACTGGTTGTCGTGGTTCCCGCTCCGCTGGAGCCGGTAACCGCAATGATCGGATGCTGATGTGACATAAGGTGCGTGACTCCGTGATCGCGATGCCTGCATAGACCGAAAGCCTGCGCGCATCCTCCCAAAAGACGTAATTATCATCATTGTTAGCATGTTTGACGGGTTCTTTCACGACTTTCGGCGTGCTCAATAAGGGGCATGTCCTCCGGCGTTGAACTGGTTACGCGGCATGATATTGAGGGTTTCATGTAACTCAGACCACACCAATACCACCTCGCCAGACTGAAGTTGGCTACGGATATCTTCCACTTTCTGCGCCAGCGATCGCTCCTGTTCGCCGTAATCGGTGCCTTCCCGCAGGACGAAAGATTCGATGATACTATCCAGAGTTTCTGGATCGAGCTGTTGCCAGGGAATAATCACGCGATCTCTCCTGAATAAAAAATTCCTGATTCAAAGGGTGCCTGAGTAAAAACGGTGCCTGAAGAAAAAGAATCGGTGGCATGGTCCAAAAATGGGCTAAGCCAGTTGGGAATGCGCTGTTCCAGCCACATTTCCGGTTTCAGCAACGTTCCTCCGACGAAGCCGACATGCCCACCATGTTCCGTCAGTTGATACTCAATATTAGACGGTAACTGCGACAGATCGGGAATCACCTCTGACGTCATGAAAGGATCGTCCTTCGCATGGATGATGAGCAGCGGTTTACGTATCTGAGGCAACAGCGGCAGAGCGCTGCAACGTCGATAGTAGTCGGCCGCATCGCGGAAGCCGTGGATGCGTGAGGTAATGACGTCATCAAACTCTCGCAACTGGCGGATTCGCCTCAACTGCGGCAGTTGAATCGGCAGTGTATCTGGATAAGCCGCCAGCTTGCGACCGGCGTTTTGTTTCAGCAGGCGCAGTAGGTAATGCTGATAGACGCGGGAGAAACCTTGTTCCATCCTGCGGCTACAGGGTTCGAGCATCAGTGGCGCGGAAACAATGACGGCCGCGGACAGGGAACAGGCTTCGCCTTGCTGAGCGAGCAGGTAGGCCAGCATGTTACCGCCGAGAGATACGCCGATGGCGGCGGTAGGTGCATCGCCCAGCGTCTCTTGCATCCAGTGCAGAAAATAGCTGGCATCGCTGGTTTCGCCAGAATGATAAATGCGCTTCATCCGGTTGGGTTTACCGCTGCATCCGCGAAAATGCATGATGACGGCCAGCCAGCCGCGTTGCTTACAGGCATGTAGCAGACCGTGGGCGTAAGGGCTGTGAAAGCTGCCTTCCAGCCCGTGAAACAGCACCACGCGCGGTTTGTGTCGCACCTGTTCGGGCGCTTCGCTCCAGGCCAGATCGACGAAATCGCCGTCCGGTAATTCCAGTGACTGCCAGACTGGCGAGAACTGTGCGTGACGGCGAATCAGACGCGGCAATAGCGTTTGCAGATGTGGGTTATGGGCGCCGCTCAGCGGACGAAAGTGATTATGCATAAAGGATATGGAAATCTTGTTGTCGACTCTTGTACGATCAATATCACACTGTTAGCTTCAATGCTGCCAGTTGGTACGACATTTGGGTCAGGAGCGCCCACAAATAATGGAACTGAGTTTATTTCTTTCGATGTTGGGATTTTTGTGGGTAGCAGCCATCACGCCGGGGCCAAATAATATGCTATTGACCACCTCGGGCGCGAATTTCGGCTTTATGCGTTCACTGTGGCTGATGGTTGGCATCATGCTGGGCATGCAGAGCATTTTGCTGCTGGTGGCATTCGGTGTTGGTGGGTTGATTCTGATTTACCCTTCGCTGCATTTTATCCTGAAAGTCCTCGGTAGCGCCTATCTGCTCTGGCTGGCGTGGAAAATCGCCACGGCGGCTTACGAACGTCTGGAAACCTCCGCTGCGCCGCCCCAGCCGATCCGGCTTTATCAAGGGTGGTTGCTGCAATTCCTGAACCCGAAAGCGTGGCTCATGGCGCTGGGTGCCGTTGCCAGCTTTAGTCTGGCGGGGGAAGGTTATAACCAGTCTGTGATCGCCATAAGCATCGGGATTGTGCTGGTTAATCTGGTGTCCGGCGTCATCTGGCTCGGGTTCGGCACGATGATTGGGCGACTGCTGCGCAGTAAGAAAGCGTGGATTATCTTCAATGTGTCAATGGGGCTGCTGACCGCCGCCTGCGTGCTGTTGATTTGGCATTAAGGCTTCGTTCACGAGTATAGCGAGCGGCTTTCCGCTCGCTATGCCTTTCAGGACACAAATCTTAAAGCGAATCGTTCTGCATCATCTGCTCTAGCTGTTCCTGTGCGTCCAGCCAGGACAGTTCTGTTTCTTCCAGCTCGATTTTGACTTTGGTTTGCTGTTGCAGGCAGTCGGTGAGTTCGGCTTTGCGGCTGATGTCATAGATGGCGCTGTCCGCCAGTCGAGCTTCCAGTGCTGCGAGCGTTTCCCCCAGCTTTTCCATCTGCTGTTCAAGCTTGGTTATCTGTTTGCGCAGCGGCTGCGTTTGCGTTCTCAACTCGGCGTCGCGGCGTTTTTGATCTTTTCTACCTTGCGCGCTGTTGGCGGCATTTTCTTTTGGCATTTCATCAGCCGCATTTTCCTGACGTTGCAGGCCGACCAGCCACTGCTGGTAGTCTTCCAAATCACCGTCGAACGGTTCTACTTTCTGGTCGTGTACCAGATAGAGATCGTCGGTGGTAGAACGGATCAGGTGTCGATCGTGCGAGACGACAACCAGCGCGCCTTCAAAATCGATTAACGCTTCGGTCAGTGCCTGACGCATATCCAGATCGAGGTGGTTGGTTGGTTCGTCGAGCAGCAGGAGGTTCGGGCGTTGCCAGACGATCAGCGCCAGCACCAGACGGGCCTTTTCGCCGCCGGAGAAGCGCTCGGTGATCTCGGTGACTTTGTCGCCCTGAAAACCGAAGCCGCCGAGGTAGTCGCGCAGTTGCTGTTCCGTTTCCCGCTCTGCCAGACGCACCAGATGCTGCAAAGGCGATTCATCCGCACGTAGAAACTCTAACTGGTGCTGGGCGAAATAACCGAGTTTCACGCCTTTCGCCAACCCAATTTCCCCTTTCAGTGGGGCGAGCGTGCCAGCAAGCAGCTTGATTAGCGTGGATTTGCCTGCGCCGTTATGACCGAGCAGCCCGATGCGGGAACCTGGCACTAAATTGAGTTTGATGGATTCCAGAATCAGCTTGTCGTTGTAGCCTGCGCTGACCTTTTCCATCTTCATCAGTGGATTGGGCAACGATTCCGGAGCGCGAAAGCTGAAGCGGAAAGGGTTGTCGACATGCGCCGGCGCAATCATCTCCATGCGTTCCAGCATTTTTATCCGGCTTTGCGCCTGCTTTGCTTTGGTCGCCTGTGCGCGGAAGCGATCGATATAGTGTTGCAGATGCGCGACGCGCTCCTGCTGATGCTCATAGAGCGATTGCTGCTGTGCGAGACGAGTGGCGCGCTGGCGTTCAAACGAGGAGTAGTTACCGGTGTACTCGTTGAGCGACTGCTGTTCGATGTGCAGAATCTTGGTCACCACCGGATCGAGGAAATCGCGGTCATGCGAGATCAGGACCAGCGTGCCAGCGTAGTTTTTCAGCCACTTTTCCAGCCAGATAACGGCATCCAGATCGAGGTGGTTGGTCGGTTCATCCAGCAATAGCAGATCTGAACGGCAGATTAACGCCTGTGCCAGATTCAGACGCATCCGCCAGCCGCCGGAAAAGGCGCTGACGGGCTGTTGTAGCTGTGACTGAGAAAATCCTAGCCCATTGAGCAGGCTTGATGCTCTGGCCTGAATCGTCCAAGCCTGAATCGCATCCAACTTACCGTGCAGCGTGGCAATTGCGTTACCGTCGTTCTCTTCGTTGGCGGTCTGCAACGCGGCTTCCAGTTGGCGAAACTCGCGGTCGCCGTCAATCACGTAGTCCAGCGCGGGTTTGTCCAACGCAGGCGTTTCCTGATTGACCCACGCCAATGACCAGTTTTGCGGGAAGGTTGCGCTGCCACCGTCGGCGCTGATTTCGCCTTTCAGTAATGACAGCAGCGTAGATTTACCACAGCCGTTTTTGCCAACCAGACCGACTTTCTGGCCGGGATTAACCGTTGCTGTCGCGTTGTCGATCAGAACGCGTACACCACGTCGAATTTGCAGCGAAGAGAAAACAATCATAAAGCGCCGTATGTTCAGAGTATGTTAAATTATGGACATCTCAGGACACGCGGTGTCCTGTTTTTAGTCGTTGCGCTGCATGGTAACGGAAAACGATTATTATGACGACGCTTTGGAGGGGAATGATGTCGCAGCCACCGAAGATTTTGCTGCTGTATGCCCATCCGGAACCACAGGACTCGGTAGCAAACCGGGTCTTATTGCAACCGGCGCAGCAGTTGGCGAATGTAACCGTGCACGATCTTTACGCACTCTATCCTGATTTTTTTATCGATATTCATCACGAACAACAGTTGCTGCGTGAGCATCAGGTCATTGTTTTCCAACATCCGTTTTACACCTATAGCTGTCCGGCGCTGCTGAAAGAGTGGCTCGATAGGGTGTTATCGCGCGGATTCGCGAATGGGATCGGCGGGAATGCGCTGGCGGGGAAATACTGGCGCTCGGTGATTACAACCGGTGAACCGGAAGATGCCTATCATGCTGATGGTAACAATCGCTATCCCATGGATGATTTGCTCCGCCCGTTTGAGCTGACGGCCGCCCTGTGCCGTATGCATTGGATGCGCCCCATGATTGTTTACTGGGCACGTCGTTTACAGCCCGATGTGTTATCGAGTCAAGCCAGAGCTTACGGTGAATGGCTATCCTCCCCTTTACCTGAAGAGGAGCGCTAGTATGGAAAGTTCTGCGCTACTGACCGCCAGCGTCTTATTTTTGTTTGTGGCGGTAGTCGCCGTACCGATCGCTGCCCGATTAGGGATTGGTGCCGTACTGGGCTATTTGATCGCTGGGATCGCCATTGGCCCGTGGGGGCTTGGCTTTATCCGTGACGTGGAAGCCATCCTGCATTTCTCGGAGCTGGGTGTCGTTTTCCTGATGTTTATCATTGGTCTGGAACTGAATCCGTCCAAGCTCTGGACGCTGCGCCGCTCGATCTTTGGCGTGGGGGCGGCTCAGGTCGCACTGAGTGCGCTGATTTTAGGCGGCGCCCTGTATCTGACGGATTTCTCGTGGCAGTCCGCGCTGATTGGTGGCGTGGGGTTGGCGATGTCGTCAACGGCCATGGCGCTGCAACTGATGCGCGAAAAGGGCATGAACCGCAATGAATCGGGGCAATTAGGTTTCTCCGTTCTGCTGTTTCAGGATTTGGCGGTTATCCCTGCGTTAGCGCTGATTCCGATTCTGGCTGGTGTGCAGGGTGATTTTGGCGATTGGGAGCGGATTGGTCTGAAAGTCGCTGCGTTTCTCGGGATGTTAATCGGCGGCCGCTATCTGGTGCGTCCGCTGTTCCGTTTTATTGCGGCATCCGGCGTGCGCGAGGTGTTCACCGCCGCCGCGTTGTTGCTGGTGCTCGGCTCTGCGCTGTTTATGGAAGCATTAGGGCTTTCCATGGCGTTAGGCACCTTTATCGCCGGTATTCTGCTGGCGGAAAGTGAGTATCGGCATGAACTGGAAATCGCGATTGAGCCGTTCAAAGGTTTGCTGCTTGGCCTGTTTTTTATCTCTGTAGGAATGGCGCTGAATCTCGGCATCCTCTACACCCACATCGTGAAGATTATGGTTGCGGTATTGGTGCTGGTGGCGGTGAAAGCGGCCGTACTGTATGTCCTTGCGCGGATTAATCGTATGCGCCGCTCCGAGCGCTTGCAGTTTGCTGGGGTACTGAGTCAGGGCGGCGAGTTCGCTTTCGTCCTGTTTTCCGCGGCGGCTTCATTCAACGTATTGAAAGGTGAGCAACTGCCGCTGTTGCTGGTGACAGTGACGCTATCAATGATGACGACGCCGCTGCTGATGCAGTTGATCGACCGCATTCTGGTGCGTCGCTATAACGTGCAGGATGTGCCGGATGAGAAACCGTATGTCGAGGATGACGAACCGCAGGTGATCGTGGTGGGCTTCGGGCGTTTCGGACAGGTGATTGGTCGCTTATTAATGGCGAACAAAATGCGGATTACCGTTCTGGAACGCGATATCAGTGCCGTGAGCCTGATGCGCAGCTATGGTTATAAGGTTTATTATGGCGATGCCACGGAGCTGGAACTACTGCGCTCGGCGGGGGCGGATAAAGCGCGCTCAATCGTGATCACCTGTAATGCACCAGAAGATACGATGGAGATTGTGCATCTATGCCAGCAACACTTTCCAAATCTGGAGATTCTGGCGCGGGCACGCGGGCGTGTTGAAGCCCATGAGTTGTTACAGACAGGTGTAAAACATTTCTCGCGCGAAACCTTTTCCAGCGCGCTGGAGCTAGGGCGGAAAACGCTGGTGACGGTCGGCATGCACCCCCATCAGGCGATGCGTGCGCAACAGCATTTCCGCCGTCTGGATATGCGCATGCTGCGTGAATTGATGCCGCAATTGACGGGGGATGTCGCTCAAATCTCCCGTGTGAAAGAGGCACGCCGTGAGCTAGAGGATATTTTCCAGCGGGAAATGCTGCGCGAGCGCCGTCGGCCTAGTGTGTGGGATGAAGACGACGAGTAAGAACCTATTCTCTAGGCTATTTTACTTGCCATTTTGAACCTGGGCAGTGCTCGCACAAACGCAATTGCGTTTGAACGCCTCTTGGGGCGGCCCGTAGGGTGAGCGAAGCGAATAAATCCTCACGTACTACGTGTACGCTCCGGTTTCTGCGCGCTGTCCGAGTCCAAACTGTCTGCGCCAATAACGCCTAGTAGAATAGGTTCTAGATTCCAGGTTCTAGGTTTTAGAACGGCGATAAATTGGAGTTATCATGCGTAAACGCTTTATTGCAGGGGCCGTGTGCCCGACGTGTCAGGCTCAGGACACGCTGGCAGTTGGACGAGAGGATGATGTCGAGGTTGTGGTGTGTGTGAAGTGCGGATATCGCCAAAGTCAGGCAGATGAGCCCACGACGGCATCCGTCCCACAGGCTAACGAGATTATCGGGATCTTCCGGCCAGAATGAGGGATGAGTGTCGTGGTGGCATTGTCACCAACCGTTGACGTTTTTTGATTCCAGACGGTACATAGGGATATTTTTCAGCTACAATTTGCGCCAGTTTGATTTCCAACGGTAGGAGATATCATGAAAGTAGCAAAAGATCTGGTGGTCAGCTTGGCCTATCAGGTACGTACAGAAGACGGTGTGTTGGTTGATGAGTCTCCGGTGAGCGCGCCGTTGGACTATCTGCATGGTCACGGTTCCCTGATTTCTGGTCTGGAAAACGCGTTGGAAGGCCGTGAAGCAGGTGAGAAGTTTGATGTGAACATCGGTTCAAACGACGCTTACGGCAACTATGATGAGAATCTGGTTCAGCGCGTACCGAAAGATGTCTTTATGGGCGTTGACGAGCTGCAGGTTGGCATGCGTTTCCTGGCTGAGACCGATCAGGGCCCAGTGCCAGTTGAAATCACCGAAGTTGAAGACGACCATGTTGTTGTCGACGGCAACCACATGCTGGCAGGCCAAAACCTGAGCTTCAACGTTGAAGTTGTGGCTATCCGTGAAGCGACGGAAGAAGAGCTGGCGCACGGTCACGTTCACGGTGAGCACGATCATGAACATGACCATGGTGACGGCTGCTGTGGCGGTCACGGCCATGATCACGACCACGGTCACCAGCACGGTAAAGGCGGCTGCGGCGGCAACGGTGGATGCGGCTGCCACTAATGAGTCGTAGCGCATACGCATAAAAGAAACCTCAGGTTGATGAAGATCGCCTGAGGTTTTTTTATTTATTGTTATATCTGGACGATGGTGGGCATCGGCATAACGGGTCGCGAATCTCAGTAATGCGGTGGCGGCGTTTCTTCCGACTGGGGGGCAACGAGCGAGGTTTGCTGGCTGCGCAGCCGATCGGTGAGTAGACGGACATGTTCACGCAGGCGGCTAATTTCCCGCTCGTGTTGAATAACCGTTTGGTTAAGTTCTTCTATGGTTAATTCCTGAAAAGCCTGTCGGCTTTCCAACTGTTCGAGCCGTTCTTCAAGTGCTGATGGTGACATCGGTATTCCCCTTACTTCTTGTTACCCGCGAGTTTGTCAGAAAGCGGAAACTTCTGGTAGTAAAAACGGTCGCACTAGGGCGCAATGCACCATCCGGAATGGGGCAAATCGTTGTCAGAAGGCCTTAGGACGACACAAATGATGTCGGAAAAGCTTCCTGACGTTTTTTATCAAAGGATTGTCGCGTGCGTCGTTGTGTTGTCTTCGTCCGCACAGTTATAGTAGGCGCGAATGTATTTTAATGATGGCTGGAGCGCGTCGCTCCAGATGCTGGAGAAATGGATGAAATCACTGTTTAAAGTAACGCTGTTAGCAACAACGATGGCTCTGGCTCTGAACGCAGGCCAGGCTCTGGCGGCAGACAAAGCGCAGGCATCTGACACCACTGCGGCAGCCAAATTCAAGAACGATGAGCAGGCAGCGGCTTATGCGTTAGGTGCATCTTTAGGGCGTTATATGGATAACTCTCTGAAAGAGCAAGAAAAATTAGGTATCAAACTGGATAAGGATCAGCTGATTGCTGGTGTTCAGGATGCCTTTGCTGATAAGAGCAAGCTGACTGACGAAGAAATCGAGAAAACGCTGCAAGGCTTTGAAGGTAAAGTGAAAGCCGCAGCTGAAGCCAAGATGAAGCAAGATGCGAAAGATAACGCGGATAAAGGCGCCAAGTATCTTGAGTCCTTCGCCAAAGAAAAAGGCGTGAAGAAAACGGAATCTGGCCTTCTGTATCAGGTTGAGAAAGAAGGTAGCGGCAATGCGCCGAAAGACAGCGATACCGTAGTGGTTAACTACAAAGGTACGTTGGTTGACGGTAGCGAGTTCGACAACTCCTACAAACGCGGTGAGCCACTTTCTTTCCGTCTGGACGGCGTGATCCCAGGCTGGACTGAAGGTCTGAAGCACGTTAAGAAAGGCGGTAAAATCAAGCTGGCTATCCCACCTGCACTGGCCTATGGCGAAAATGGCGTGCCTGGCATTCCAGCTAACTCCACGCTGGTGTTTGACGTTGAACTGCTGGACATTAAATCTGAAGCTGACCTGAAAGCAGCGGATGATGCGAAAGCTGAAAAACCAGCAGCCGAAGAGAAAGCCGCTAAGTAAGCATCTCGATAGTCGCAATATGACCGCAGGCACTGGCCTGCGGTTTTTTTTGTTTGTTTCACCATCACTTCCCTGCAATTGAATCCCTTTCCCGTTAACTGTGACGGCCTATCTGTCATCCACTACCCGCGACCCATCGTCAGCACAGCGTGCGAGTACCTTCGCCAACGTCTTGACCGCCGTTTCCAGTTCATGCGGAGCGTGTGCGGCAAATCCCATGAGGAAGCCTGCTTTATGGTGGCCCGACGCATACATTGCTGTCAGCCCCAGCAGATCGATCCCAGCCCGGCGTGCAGATTCCACCGCGTCGTGTTCAGAGATGTCACGGATAAAGATACAGGGCATCTGCATGCCTCCGACCGGCACCCGTGGCTCTACGAAGTCAGCCAGATGCTGACGCACCAGCCGTGCCAGCGCATCGCGGCGTTCGGCATAAACGGTACGCATCGTGCGTACATAGGCACCGAAGTGGCCTCCTTCGATAAAACGCGCCAGCGTGAGCTGTGGAATGGGCGCGCTGTGTCCATCCATCAGCGTGCGTGCCACGGTCATGGGGGCAACCAGCTGCGGCGGCAGTACCATGTAGCCGATGCGCAGGCCGGGAAACAGAGATTTGGTGAAGGTGCCGATATAGATCGTTCTATCGTGTGGGTCGAGCCCCTGAACGCAGGCGGTAGGTTTGCCCGCGTAGTGAAACTCGCTGTCGTAATCATCTTCAATAATCCAGCTCTGGTGCTGCCATGCCCATTCAATCACGGCCAGACGCCGATCCAGCGCCAGCGTTGCGCCAGTGGGAAACTGGTGTGAGGGCGTCAGGAACACGGCTTTAGCGGGCACATTATGTTTGTTGCTTGCCTCAAGCAGGTGATCAATCTGCAAACCATCGGCATCTAACGGTATCGGTACGCACGCGAGCCCGGCCGCCTCGAACGCCTTGCGGGCGCCGTGGTATACGGGATCTTCAAGGCAGATCCGATCGCCAACATCCAGCAATACCGTCGCACACAAGGTGAGCGCTTGCTGGGAACTGGTCAGCACCAGTACGCGATCGGGCGTGGCACGAGCTCCCCGTTCGAGATTGACATAATCTGCGATGGCGCGCCTTAGCACTTCCATGCCCTGCGGTGGGCTGTGCAGCAGCGCCCGCGTGCCATATTCTTTTAGTACCTGCCGTTCCAGTCGTTCCCATGTCTGGAGGGGAAAACTGCGGGTTTCCGGCACGCCGGGCGCGAACGCACGCGGGATGATGAAGTCGCGCACCCCACCATTCTGGAACATAGCGCTGCCGCGTTGACTGAGGCGCAGTTCTGCTTTGCTATCTCCCGTTTTTCTGGCTTTGCCACGCCCCGGCAGACGCTTTGCCCGCTCCGACACGAAACTGCCGCTGCCGACGCGACGTTCGATAAACCCTTCTGCATGCAGCTGGCTGTAAGCCGACTCGACCGTATCACGTGATACTCCCAGTGATGTCGCCAGCGCACGTGATGCAGGTAAGGGCTTGCCCACATCAAGAACGCCATCGAGGATTAACTGGCGAATCGCTCGCTGGATACGGGCGTGCAGGGGTAAGGCACCGTGCGCGGGGTCGCCAATCCAGGCCTTGACCGATTCAAGCTGGGCGTGTTTGAACAATTGGTCTGCCTCTTATCGGGAAAATGGTGGGTAATATCCAGCTATTTTAAATCTATAAATACGTTTCACAATCCATTCATCTTCTTCGTCAGGAGTTAAGCTGATGCTGATACCTTCCGATACACCGACTCGCCACGACAGGCACGGCTGCTATCCTGCAACGGTGCGACTGCTGCCTGTCAGCAAGACCAAGCCTGAAAATCGCCTGCGTATGGCTCATACGGCAGGTTGCCGAGTATTGGGCGAGAACAAGGTGCAGGAGGCGTACCGCAAATGGGAAGCCATGCAGGACTTAGCCGACTTACAGTGGTCGGTCATTGGTCACCTACAAACCAACAAGGCTACTACTGGCCCAATAAAACCAGCACCGCAGAGTGATGAACCTGATGACGTCGACACACTAGAATCGCTATCCAGCGTACTGATAAGACATGTGGGTTTGCGCACAGGACCTGTATTATTTCGGCGCAGACCCGCTAGTTTTTTTCATCCAGGTATTCGTCAGGGGCGGTGAGTACCACGCGAGCGAGGGCGCCGGAACGTTGTGGCCGGTTGCAGAGGAAAAATTTTCCATCGTGCAACTGAGCAATGCGCGTCACGATACTTAGCCCGAGGCCGATACCGCCATAGCGGCTGTCCATGCGAACGAACGCCTTACTCAATTCACCGACTTTGCTTTCATCAATACCCGATCCTTCATCCTCAACCTGTAGTTCAATATGTGGCAGCTTGCTCAGGCTCACGGTGATCTGACTTGCTTGCGGGCTATAGCGATAGGCGTTTTCTACCAGATTGCGTAACAGTAACTGGAGTAGCGTGGCATCCCCACGGAGAGTGACATCTTCTTGTGGTAATACCCATTTCAACGTCTGCTGCCGCTTTTGCAGCATCTCGGCCAGTTCATCCTGCATGGGGAAAATGACGTCTTTCAGGAATGAGACATGCGGGTGGTGACCCGCAGAAAAATCTTGCCCGACACGCGCAAGCAGCAAAAGCTGCTCCACCGTTTTCACCATTTTATCAATGCGTTTGATGAGCGAACTGCAATCAATCTGATGTTGCTGCTGGTGTAATTCAAGGTGTAGACGAATTCCAGCTAGCGGGGTACGTAATTCATGAGCGACATCTGCAGTAAATTGCCTGTCGCGTTTCAACGTTTCGTCCAGACGTTGAAAAAGCTGGTTGATGGTATGGGTGACAGCAGCGATTTCTTTAATGTCACTCTGTTGTGGCAGTGGTTCCAGATTTTCCGCCGTGCGATCCTGTAATTCTTCCTGCAGGCGTGAAAGCGGACGCGTGATCCAACTGACCGCCTGAAAGCACATGAGCAATGTCAGAATGACCATCACCAGACTTGGGATGCTGAGTGAGGCGATCGCCTCATTGATCTCTTGATCGATCTGTATGTTCTGGGCGCTGGCGCTCAGGGATTTATCAACCAGTAGGCCGATCTGTTCTTCGCTTTCGTGCCAAAGCCAGAATACGCTGATCATCTGACAGACGAGCAGGATGCCGCCCAGTGCCAGCACCAAACGACGACGCATGCTGGTGACGGTGTCGGCATCGCTCTTCATGGCTGTTCGCCTTTAGTCAGCAGATAGCCAAAACCACGCAGGGTTCGGATGCGTTCTTTCCCTATCTTGTGCCGCAGATTATGGATATGCACTTCTAGCGAGTTGGAGGACGGGTCGTCGTTCCAGGCGTAGATATCCTGATGCAGAACCTCGCGATGTACCTGGGAACCTGCTTTCAACACCAGACGGGATAGTATCGCAAACTCTTTCGGCGTCAGTACCACCGGTTTGTCGTCCAGTAACACCTGTTGATTGTTTAAATCCAAGGTAATGTTGTCGACCTGTATCAAGCTGTTGCTTGAACCCTGATGGCGGCGAATCAGCGCGCGTACGCGTGCCTGTAATTCCGTTAGAGCGAAAGGCTTGGCAAGGTAATCGTCTGCGCCGACATCCAGCCCGCTGACGCGATCGTTTACCTTATCCCGCGCCGTTAAGATGAGTACGGGATGCTGGTAATGATGCTTACGCCAGCGTGAGAGCAGAGCGAGCCCATCTTCATCCGGTAAGCCAAGATCGAGAATGACCAGACTGTAGTGTGCGCTGCTGATGAGCGCGTCTGCTTCTTTGGCTGTGCCTGCACAATCGCAGGCATAACCTTCATGACTCAACGCTAATAATAATCCTTCCTGCAACAGCTTATCGTCTTCAACAATCAATAATTTCATGTTGCCTTATCCCTGCACGGCTGAAGGATATCGAGCTGAGGCTGATATTCTTTCGTGGTGATAGTAAACATTCCCAGTATGGTATGGAAAAGATTATCTTGCGAGTAATCCAGCTGCTTCGCGTTCTGGCGCAGGCAGGAGTCCTGAATGACCTGTTGTTGCTGATAACCCGTTGATAACCAAATAAACATCGGGACGTGCGTTTGCTGCTTCGGTGCAATAGAGTAGGGCATGCTATGCAGGTAGATGCCGTTTTCCCCTAACGATTCGCCGTGGTCAGACAGGTAAACCAATGACGTATTAAATTTATCCTGATGCTGTTTCAGTAAATCGATCGCTTTATCCAGAAAAAAATCGACGTACAGGATCGTATTGTCATACGTATTGGCCAGCGCTTCCTGCGTACAGGTCTGAATCTGATTGGTATCACACGTTGGCGTAAATTTCTTAAAGGCGTCAGGATAGCGTTGGTAATAACTCGGGCCGTGGCTGCCTATCGTATGTAATACGATGATGCCGTCGTTATCGAGTTTATTAATATAGTCTTCGACGCCGTGGAATAACGCTTCATCGTGGCATTCTCCGTTGGTGCATAGTCCCGGTAGTTTCAGCGATGTCACATCAACCGTTGGCACACGTGTACAGGTATCTTTACAGCCGCCATCATTTTCCTGCCAGAGCACGTTAACTTTTGCCCGCTGTAATATATCCAGCAACCCTTCCTGATGGCTGGCTACGTCACCATTAAAGCGTTGGCGCGGCATGTTGGAAAACATGCAGGGAACGGAAACGCCTGTTGATGTGCCACACGATGAGGTGTTTTCAAAGTAGATAACGTTATCTTTTGCCAGCAGCGGATTGGTCTCTTTCCCGTAGCCACCCAGCGAAAAATTTTGTGCCCGGGATGTCTCGCCAACTACCAGAATAACCAGATTCTTTTTTGCCGTCGGAGATGGCGGAGCCGCTTTGTGGGCATCCAGACCAATCTGCTCCAGAGGCAAATTAGCCAGCACACTATGTTTATGGTAGGACAAGCTGGCCGCCACAATATTGCTGGGCGTAATTGCTTTTACCAACTCTTTGTTATTACGCATGAACGAGGCGTAATCTTTATAAAAGAATGCCGCGATAGATAAAATAGCGAATAACGAAATAATGACGCTAAGAAAGCGCATGCCAATATAGAGCGTTGTCGGCTTGGCGGGTTTTATTTTTATCCAGACGGCGAGTGCCGCAGGAATGACGCCAATAAAGAATACCCAGGCGACAAGCTGTGGCGTAAGCAGTGAAAAGGATTCGCCAGCGGTTGTCTCTAGGATATTCTGGATCATGGTTCGGTCAATGATAATGCCGTAGTTCAGCATAAAGTATTGTGCTGCGGCACCGGTCAGCAGGAAAAGAACAATGATGGCCTTACGCAGATAAGGTACTGCCAGAAGTGTGAAAATGATATTCAGCACCGCGAAAATCACAACGGGCATGCTGAGAAAGAAAGGGATAGTAACCCAGTCTGTCATATCCAGCAGTTGCAGCGTCTGACGGTAGTAGGCAATGTTCTGGACCAGGGTAATAAAGGCAGAAAAGATCAGCACGAACGTGATGCTGCTCAGGTGTGGTCTGCCCATCGGTATTCGTTTTCTCATACACGTCTCTCGTGATTTCCATGATGGAGAGGAAAGAAGACGCTGACTCTAGCGGGATTAAATTAATGCAACCTTAAGAGGTAGCCCGTTAAATTCAGGGACGCGAGTGTGGACATTTGCTAGACTGTGTCCCCTGTCAATACAAAATAAATAGATGACGTTGAGGGTGGTGTCTGCCATGTCTAATTCGCTTGTATCTGGCGAATCTTATGAGCTTGATTTGCTGGATGAACGTCCTTTTAGTCAAACGGACTATGAGATCCTGAAATCGTATGAAGCGGTGGTTGATGGCTTGGCCATGTTAATTGGCGAGCATTGTGAGATTGTATTGCACTCGCTTGAGGATCTTAAATGTTCCGCCGTGCGTATTGCGAATGGGGAACATACCGGCAGGAAGATTGGCTCGCCGATTACGGATCTTGCATTGCGCATGCTGCATGACATGGCAGGTGAAGATAGCAGCGTGTCGAAAGCCTATTTTACCCGCGCAAAAAGCGGTGTGTTGATGAAGTCAGTGACGATTGCCATTCGCAATCGCGATCAGCGCGTGATTGGGCTGCTGTGTATCAACATGAATTTGGATGTGCCTTTCTCCCAGATTGTGCAGACCTTTATTCCACCTGAAACGCATGATGCCGCCTCTTCCGTCAACTTTGCGTCATCCGTTGATGATCTCGTGGCACAAACGCTGGAATTTTCGATTGAGGAAGTCAACGCGGATCGCAACGTCTCCAATAATGCGAAAAATCGCCAAATCGTACTGAGCCTGTATGAGAAAGGCATCTTTGATATTAAAGACGCCATCAACCAGGTCGCCGAACGTCTCAATATCTCCAAACACACGGTCTACCTTTATATCCGTCAATTCAAAAGCGGCGACTTCAGCGGGCACGAACGTTAATGCTGAGTTACTGTTTGCTGGTGACTGGCCCGGCTTATGGCACACAGCAAGCGAGCAGCGCGTTGCAGTTTGCACAGGCGCTGTTGGCTGAAGGGCACAGACTGAAAAGCGTGTTCTTCTATCGCGAGGGCGTGCTAAATGCCAACCAGCTAACGTCACCCGCTAATGATGAGTTTGATCTTGTTCGCGCTTGGAAGCAGTTGGGCGAAATGCATCAGGTGGCGCTGAATGTCTGTGTCGCCGCGGCATTACGCAGAGGTGTGACCGATGCACAGCAAGCGACTCAGCTCAACCTTGCTGGCGCGAATCTGCAACCTGGTTTTGTTCTGAGCGGGTTGGGTGAACTGGCGCAATCGGTGCTGACCTGCGATCGGGTTATTCAGTTTTAAGGTAGCGTTATGAAGCGAGTCGCATTTGTTTTTACGCATTCTCCACATGGGAGTGCTGCTGGGCGAGAGGGGCTGGATGCACTATTGGCGATGTCAGCACTGACGCAAGAGATTGGCGTATTTTTTGTTGGCGATGGCGTACTTCAACTGCTGCCGCATCAACAGCCGGAAAAGATTTTGATGCGTAATTACATCGCAACGTTTGGTGTACTGCCGTTGTACGATATCGAAGCTTGTTATCTGTGCGAGACTTCTGTGCGCCAGCGTGGGTTGAGTATAGAAACAGACTGGGTTTTGGATGTGGAGCTATTAGCGCCGCAAGCATGGCGTAGTAAGTTGGCCGATTATCATTCTATCCTTTCATTCTAGCGACGGATTTCGCCTTTTATATGCTGCATACGCTCTCACGTTCTCCTTATCACATTGACCTAGATGCACTTCTGCTCAGTTTGGGTCAGGGGGATGCGTTGGTCTTATTGCAAGACGGTGTTATCGCTGCGCTAGCTGGTGGAGATATTATTCAGCGCCTTCTTGATTCAGCTGTTCTTCTCTACGCGCTCCAGCCTGATACAGCGGCAAGAGGAATGGATGAACAAATTTCAAACAATGTGACACTCATTGACTATAATCAGTTTGTTCAACTGACAGTGGAGCACCCGCAGCAACTCGCGTGGTAACGCCGAATTTTTGTATATTTCTTGACTCCTTCCACTGCCAGCCCTAAAATTCTGCGTCCTCATACTTTGCCTTGCGCAAACATGAGGCGATTTATTACGTGTTTACGAAGCAAAACCCAGGAGCTTTTTGAATGGCAACGATTAACCAGCTGGTACGCAAACCACGCTCCCTGAAGGCTGCTAAAAGCAACGTTCCGGCGCTGGAAGCATGCCCGCAGAAACGTGGCGTATGTACCCGTGTATATACGACCACCCCTAAAAAACCGAACTCCGCACTGCGTAAAGTATGCCGTGTTCGTTTAACCAACGGTTTTGAAGTTACCTCCTATATCGGTGGTGAAGGTCATAACCTGCAGGAGCACTCCGTGATCCTGATCCGTGGCGGTCGTGTTAAAGACCTGCCAGGTGTGCGTTACCACACCGTTCGTGGCGCGCTGGACTGCTCAGGTGTTAAAGACCGTAAGCAATCCCGTTCCAAATACGGCGTGAAGAAGCCAAAGGCTTAATGGTTCTCCGTTAAGTAAGGCCAAACGTTTTAACTTAAATGTCAAACTAAACTCGTAGAGTTTTGGACAATCCTGAATTAACAACGGAGTATTTCCATGCCACGTCGTCGCGTCATTGGTCAACGTAAAATTCTGCCGGATCCTAAGTTCGGATCAGAACTGCTGGCCAAATTTGTAAACATCCTGATGGTAGATGGTAAAAAATCTACTGCTGAAGCAATCGTCTATACCGCGCTGGAGACCCTGGCTCAGCGCTCTGGTAAAGATCATCTGGAAGCTTTTGAAGTAGCTCTGGACAACGTTCGCCCGACTGTCGAAGTTAAGTCGCGCCGCGTTGGTGGTTCTACTTATCAGGTACCAGTAGAAGTCCGTCCGGTTCGTCGTAATGCGTTGGCAATGCGTTGGATCGTAGAAGCTGCTCGTAAACGCGGTGATAAATCTATGGCTCTGCGCCTGGCGAACGAACTTTCTGATGCAGCAGAGAACAAAGGTACTGCTGTTAAGAAACGTGAAGACGTTCACCGTATGGCCGAAGCTAACAAGGCGTTCGCTCACTACCGTTGGTAATCCCTTCGTTGTAGTCATGCTAACCAAGCGGGCGCTAAAAATAGCCAACCCGCTTGGGTTAACTAAATTGAACGCCCTAGTAAACAGAGGATACAAATGGCTCGTACAACACCCATCGCACGCTACCGTAACATTGGTATCAGTGCGCACATCGACGCCGGTAAAACCACTACTACCGAACGTATTCTGTTCTACACTGGTGTAAACCATAAAATCGGTGAAGTTCATGACGGCGCAGCTACCATGGACTGGATGGAGCAGGAGCAGGAGCGTGGTATTACTATCACTTCCGCAGCGACTACTGCATTCTGGTCTGGTATGGCTAAGCAGTATGAACCGCATCGTGTAAACATCATCGACACCCCAGGGCACGTTGACTTCACTATCGAAGTAGAACGTTCCATGCGTGTATTGGATGGTGCGGTAATGGTTTACTGCGCAGTTGGTGGTGTTCAGCCGCAGTCTGAAACCGTATGGCGTCAGGCAAACAAATATAAAGTTCCACGCATTGCGTTCGTTAACAAAATGGACCGCATGGGTGCGAATTTCCTGAAAGTTGTTGGTCAGATCAAATCCCGTCTGGGCGCGAACCCTGTTCCGCTGCAGCTGGCAATTGGTGCTGAAGAAGGTTTCACCGGTGTTGTTGACCTGGTGAAAATGAAAGCCATCAACTGGAACGATGCCGATCAGGGCGTGACCTTCGAATACGAAGAGATCCCAGCTGATATGCAGGATCTGGCTGATGAATGGCACCAGAACCTGATCGAATCTGCAGCAGAAGCTTCAGAAGACCTGATGGAGAAATACCTGGGTGGTGAAGAACTGACTGAAGAAGAGATCAAAAAAGCTCTGCGTCAGCGCGTTCTGAACAACGAAATCATCTTGGTAACCTGTGGTTCTGCATTTAAGAACAAAGGTGTTCAGGCGATGCTGGATGCGGTAGTTGACTACCTGCCATCCCCAGTTGACGTACCTGCGATCAATGGTCTTTTGGATGACGGTAAAGACACGCCGGCTGAGCGTCACGCAAGTGATGAAGAGCCGTTTGCTGCACTGGCGTTCAAAATTGCTACCGACCCGTTTGTTGGTAACCTGACGTTCTTCCGCGTGTACTCTGGTGTAGTTAACTCCGGCGACACCGTACTGAACCCAGTTAAATCAGCACGTGAGCGTTTTGGTCGTATCGTTCAGATGCACGCTAACAAGCGTGAAGAGATCAAAGAAGTTCGTGCGGGCGATATCGCTGCGGCTATCGGTCTGAAAGATGTAACGACGGGTGACACTCTGTGTGATCCAGATAACGTCATCATTTTGGAACGTATGGAATTCCCTGAGCCGGTAATCTCCATCGCGGTAGAACCGAAAACCAAAGCTGACCAAGAAAAAATGGGTCTGGCATTGGGCCGTCTGGCTAAAGAAGACCCGTCTTTCCGCGTATGGACAGACGAAGAATCTAACCAGACTATCATCGCTGGTATGGGTGAATTGCACCTCGATATCATCGTTGACCGTATGAAGCGTGAATTCAACGTTGAAGCGAACGTGGGTAAACCACAGGTTGCTTATCGTGAAGCGATTCGTGCGAAAGTTACCGATATCGAAGGTAAACACGCCAAGCAGTCTGGTGGTCGTGGTCAGTATGGTCATGTTGTTATCGACATGTATCCGCTGGAGCCGGGCTCAAATCCGAAAGGCTACGAGTTCGTCAACGACATCAAAGGTGGTGTAATTCCTGGCGAATACATCCCTGCCGTTGATAAAGGTATTCAGGAACAGCTGAAAGCGGGTCCGTTGGCTGGTTACCCAGTGGTTGATCTCGGCGTGCGTCTGCACTTCGGTTCTTTCCATGACGTTGACTCCTCTGAATTGGCGTTTAAACTGGCTGCTTCTATCGCCTTCAAAGACGGCTTTAAGAAAGCAAAACCTGTTCTGCTTGAGCCTATCATGAAGGTTGAAGTTGAAACGCCGGAAGAGAACACTGGTGACGTCATCGGTGACCTTAGCCGTCGTCGTGGTATGCTGCGTGGTCAGGAATCTAACGTTACTGGCGTTGTGATTCACGCTGAAGTTCCGTTGTCTGAAATGTTCGGATACGCAACTCAACTGCGTTCTCTGACCAAAGGCCGTGCTTCTTACTCCATGGAGTTCCTGAAGTACGATGATGCGCCTAACAACGTTGCTCAGGCCGTAATTGAAGCCCGTGGTAAATAAGCCTCAGGGTTAAAAAAAATCCCGTGCTCTCTCCATAGGGGGAGAGCATTTGAGTAAGGAATATCGCCGTGTCTAAAGAAAAATTTGAACGTACAAAACCCCACGTTAACGTCGGTACTATCGGCCACGTTGACCATGGTAAAACAACGCTGACCGCTGCAATCACTACCGTTCTGGCTAAAACCTACGGTGGTAACGCGCGTGCATTCGACCAGATCGATAACGCACCAGAAGAAAAAGCACGTGGTATCACTATCAACACCTCTCACGTTGAATACGATACCCCGTCTCGCCACTACGCGCACGTTGACTGCCCAGGGCACGCCGACTATGTGAAAAACATGATCACCGGTGCTGCCCAGATGGACGGTGCGATCCTGGTTGTTGCTGCGACTGACGGCCCAATGCCTCAGACCCGTGAGCACATCCTGCTGGGTCGTCAGGTTGGCGTTCCTTTCATCATCGTGTTCCTGAACAAATGTGACATGGTTGATGATGAAGAGCTGCTGGAACTGGTTGAGATGGAAGTGCGTGAGCTGTTGTCTCAGTACGACTTCCCAGGCGACGACACCCCAGTGGTTCGTGGTTCTGCTCTGAAAGCGCTGGAAGGCGACGCTGAGTGGGAAGCAAAAATCATCGAACTGGCAGGCTACCTGGATTCTTATATTCCAGAACCAGAGCGTGCGATTGACAAGCCGTTCCTGCTGCCAATCGAAGACGTATTCTCCATCTCCGGTCGTGGTACCGTTGTTACCGGTCGTGTAGAGCGCGGTATCGTTAAAGTGGGTGAAGAAGTTGAAATCGTTGGTATCAAAGATACGGCGAAATCTACCTGTACTGGCGTAGAAATGTTCCGCAAACTGCTGGACGAAGGTCGTGCAGGCGAGAACGTTGGTGTTCTGCTGCGCGGTATCAAGCGTGAAGAAATCGAGCGTGGTCAGGTACTGGCTAAGCCGGGTTCAATCAAGCCGCACACTCAGTTCGAATCAGAAGTGTATATCCTGAGCAAAGATGAAGGCGGCCGTCATACTCCGTTCTTCAAAGGCTACCGTCCTCAGTTCTACTTCCGTACCACTGACGTGACGGGCACCATCGAACTGCCAGAAGGCGTAGAGATGGTAATGCCGGGCGACAACATCAAAATGGTTGTTACCCTGATCCACCCAATCGCGATGGATGATGGTTTGCGTTTCGCAATCCGTGAAGGCGGCCGTACAGTAGGCGCGGGCGTTGTTGCTAAAGTTATCGCTTAATCGCTGATAAACTTAATGCATGAAAAAGGCACTTCGGTGCCTTTTTTTACGTCCGAATGATTAGATGGAAATTGAAATAAAAATAATTCTTATTTAGAATAACTCAGTTGGTTAAAAAATCGCTAGGCGCGGTTTCAAATGCTAGTTGTAGTGTCCTGAAAGGTAGTGCGAAAGACACTCGCAATAACAATGAGTCATTCTGATATGTATGTTTGTTTGTGCAACGCGATTTCTGACAAAGTCATTCGTAATGCTGTTCGTCAGCACCAGCCTCAATCTATGCAACAATTACGCAAGCTCGTTCCTATTGGGACCGATTGCGGTAAGTGTATTCGTCAGGCACGTGTCATTTTTGAGGAAGAACAGGCTAAAATTCCTGATATGTATGAAGTAGCATAAAATGTAGGGTCGTTTCTTTGACTCTCTGCTTACCGGTTCTACACTTTAAGAACTGGAGCGGAGGAGTATGTCATGAAAGGCGATAAAAAAGTCATCACACACCTGAATAAGTTATTGGGCAACGAGCTGGTAGCCATTAACCAATATTTTCTTCATGCCCGAATGTTTAAA
Source organism: Pectobacterium aquaticum (assembly GCF_003382565.3). Classification (NCBI taxonomy): domain Bacteria; kingdom Pseudomonadati; phylum Pseudomonadota; class Gammaproteobacteria; order Enterobacterales; family Pectobacteriaceae; genus Pectobacterium; species Pectobacterium aquaticum. Next base: position 3,953,519 of record NZ_CP086253.1, on the reverse strand, counting down.
AACTGGGGCTTAACCCGTCTAAACGATCACGAATATCATGAATCTATTGACGAAATGAAGCATGCTGATCGCTACATCGAACGAATCCTATTTCTTGAAGGCATCCCGAATCTACAGGATTTGGGTAAGTTAAATATTGGCGAGGATGTCGAAGAGATTTTACGCTCTGACCTTCAACTTGAATTGGATGGCGCAAAGAATTTGCGTGAGGCAATTGCCTATGCTGATTCGGTACATGACTACGTCAGTAGGGATTTAATGATAGAAATTCTTGCCGATGAAGAAGGGCACATCGATTGGCTGGAAACAGAATTAGATTTGATTTCACGTCTTGGTATACAAAACTATCTTCAAGCTCAGCTAAAAGCTGAGTAACATAGCAGGTACGATGCTATGTATTGTTATCCCCAATCCGGCTGGTGTCCCACATATCGTCCGGCCGGATTTAAAATCATCTCATCCCGCTTGTTGCTTCCCCTGCCAATTTGCGTATAATGCGCGAGCTTACCGAAACTAGGTAAGCCTGATTCAATCCGAATCAGACGGTCAATATTCATTTATTGCCCAAAACAATACTCCCGATATGGGGGTTATGTGCTGACGATTACACTCCCCCATCAATCGAAATGGGTGCGAGGAGTAATCATTTACGTTTATAAATAATTGGAGCTCTGGTCTCATGCAGAACCAAAGAATCCGTATCCGCCTGAAAGCGTTTGATCATCGTCTGATTGATCAATCAACTGCGGAAATCGTCGAGACTGCTAAGCGCACTGGTGCGCAAGTACGTGGTCCGATCCCGCTGCCGACCCGCAAAGAGCGCTTTACCGTTCTGATTTCTCCGCACGTCAATAAAGATGCGCGCGATCAGTACGAGATTCGCACTCACAAGCGTCTGGTTGACATCGTTGAGCCAACCGAGAAAACCGTTGATGCTCTGATGCGTCTGGATCTGGCTGCTGGTGTAGACGTGCAGATCAGCCTGGGTTAATCAGGTCATTGAGCGATTGAGAGGTTGAAACAATGATTGGTTTAGTCGGTAAAAAAGTGGGCATGACCCGTATCTTCACTGAAGATGGCGTATCTATCCCCGTAACCGTTATCGAAATTGAAGCAAACCGCGTAACTCAGGTTAAAGACCTGGCTAACGACGGTTACCGCGCTGTGCAAGTAACTACTGGTGCTAAAAAAGCAAACCGTGTTACTAAGCCAGAAGCAGGTCACTTTGCTAAAGCTAGCGTAGAAGCTGGCCGTACTCTGCGTGAATTCCGTCTTTCTGAAGGCGAAGAGTTCACTGTAGGTCAGAGCATCAGTGTCGAAATTTTCGCAGACGTTAAAAAAGTAGACGTTACTGGTACATCTAAAGGTAAAGGTTTTGCTGGCACAGTTAAGCGCTGGAATTTCCGTACTCAGGATGCTACTCACGGTAACTCCTTGTCCCACCGCGTGCCGGGTTCTATCGGTCAGAACCAGACTCCGGGCAAAGTGTTCAAAGGCAAGAAAATGGCAGGCCAGCTGGGTAACGAGCGTGTAACCGTTCAGAGCCTGGACGTAGTGCGTGTTGACGCTGAGCGCAACCTGCTGCTGGTTAAAGGTGCTGTTCCGGGAGCTACCGGTAGCGACCTGATCGTTAAACCAGCTGTGAAGGCGTGAGGAGATAGCAATGGAATTAGTATTGAAAGACGCGCAAAGCGCGCTGACTGTTTCCGAAACTACCTTCGGTCGTGATTTCAACGAAGCGCTGGTACATCAGGTTGTTGTTGCTTATGCAGCAGGTGCCCGTCAAGGTACTCGCGCCCAGAAGACCCGTGCTGAAGTAACTGGTTCCGGTAAAAAACCTTGGCGTCAGAAAGGTACTGGCCGTGCGCGTTCTGGTTCTGTTAAGAGCCCGATCTGGCGTTCCGGTGGAGTGACCTTCGCTGCTAAGCCACAGGACCACAGTCAGAAAGTTAACAAAAAGATGTACCGCGGCGCGCTGAAAAGCATTTTGTCCGAATTGGTACGTCAAGATCGTCTGATCGTTGTCGAGACGTTCTCTGTAGAAGCACCGAAAACTAAGTTGCTGGCACAGAAACTGAAAGATATGGCACTGGAAGACGTGTTGATCATCACCGGTGAACTGGATGAGAATCTGTTCCTGGCCGCTCGTAACCTGTACAAGGTTGACGTGCGTGATGCAGCAGGTATCGACCCAGTTAGCTTGATCGCCTTCGACAAAGTCGTTATGACTGCAGATGCAGTTAAGCAAGTTGAGGAGATGCTGGCATGATCCGTGAAGAACGTCTGCTGAAAGTACTGCGCGCGCCGCACGTATCTGAAAAAGCATCTACCGCGATGGAAAAAACTAACACCATCGTTCTCAAAGTTGCTAAAGACGCGACTAAAGCAGAGATCGTTGCTGCTGTCGAGAAACTGTTCGAAGTAGAAGTTAAAGACGTAAACACCCTGGTAGTTAAGGGTAAAGTTAAGCGTCACGGACAGCGTATTGGTCGTCGTAGCGACTGGAAAAAAGCTTACGTCACCCTGAAAGAAGGCCAGAATCTGGACTTCATCGGCGGCGCTGAGTAAGTCGGAGGAGAAAGACAATGGCAGTTGTTAAATGTAAACCGACATCTCCGGGTCGTCGCCACGTTGTTAAAGTGGTTAACCCTGAGCTGCACAAGGGCAAGCCTTACGCCCCATTGCTGGAAAAGAACAGCAAATCCGGTGGCCGTAACAACAATGGCCGCATCACTACCCGTCACATCGGTGGTGGTCACAAACAGCAGTATCGTCTGGTTGACTTCAAACGCAATAAAGATGGTATTCCTGCGGTTGTTGAGCGTCTCGAGTATGATCCGAACCGTTCCGCGAATATCGCGCTGGTTCTATACAAAGACGGCGAGCGTCGTTACATCCTAGCGCCGAAAGGCCTGAAAGCCGGCGACCAGATCCAATCTGGCGTTGATGCTGCGATTAAAGCGGGTAACACCCTGCCGATGCGTAACATTCCAGTCGGTTCAACGGTTCACAACGTAGAAATGAAACCAGGTAAAGGCGGCCAGTTGGCGCGCTCTGCTGGTACTTACGTTCAGATCGTTGCTCGTGACGGTGCTTACGTTACCCTGCGTCTGCGTTCTGGCGAAATGCGTAAAGTCGAATCCGACTGCCGCGCTACGCTGGGCGAAGTTGGCAACGCTGAGCATATGCTGCGCGTTCTGGGTAAAGCGGGTGCTGCACGCTGGCGTGGTGTTCGTCCTACCGTTCGCGGTACGGCAATGAACCCAGTCGACCACCCACACGGTGGTGGTGAAGGTCGTAACTTTGGTAAGCACCCAGTTAGTCCGTGGGGCCTCCAGACCAAAGGTAAGAAGACCCGCAGCAACAAGCGTACTGATAAATTTATCGTACGTCGCCGTACTAAATAATCTTAGAGGATAAACCATGCCACGTTCTCTCAAGAAAGGTCCTTTTATTGACCTGCACTTGCTGAAGAAGGTAGAGAAAGCGGTGGAAAGCGGAGACAAGAAGCCTTTGCGCACTTGGTCCCGTCGTTCAACGATCTTTCCAAATATGATCGGTTTGACCATCGCTGTCCATAATGGTCGTCAGCACGTTCCGGTGTTTGTTTCCGATGAAATGGTCGGTCACAAACTGGGTGAATTCGCGCCGACTCGTACTTATCGCGGCCATGCGGCCGACAAAAAGGCCAAGAAGCGCTAAGGTAGGAGGAAGAGATGGAAACTATCGCTAAACATTGCCACGCTCGTTCTTCTGCTCAAAAGGTTCGCCTGGTGGCAGACCTGATTCGCGGTAAGAAAGTGTCGCAAGCTCTGGAAGTTCTGACCTACACCAACAAGAAAGCTGCTGGTCTGGTTAAAAAAGTGCTGGAGTCTGCTATTGCTAACGCAGAACACAACGATGGCGCTGACATTGATGATCTGAAAGTCGCGAAAATCTTCGTTGACGAAGGCCCAAGCATGAAGCGCATTATGCCGCGTGCTAAAGGTCGTGCGGATCGCATCCTGAAGCGTACCAGCCACATTACTGTGGTTGTGTCCGATCGCTGAGACTCTGGAGACTAGCAATGGGTCAGAAAGTACATCCTAATGGTATTCGCCTGGGTATTGTCAAACCTTGGAACTCTACCTGGTATGCGAATACCAAAGAATTCGCTGACAACCTGGACAGCGATTTTAAAGTTCGTAAATACCTGACGAAGGAACTGGAGAAGGCTTCCGTTTCTCGTATCGTTATCGAACGTCCGGCAAAAAGCATCCGTGTGACTATTCACACCGCTCGCCCGGGTATCGTGATCGGTAAAAAAGGTGAAGATGTTGAAAAACTGCGCAAAGTCGTAGCGGATATCGCTGGCGTGCCTGCACAGATCAATATCGCAGAAGTTCGTAAACCTGAACTGGACGCAAAATTGGTTGCTGACAGCATCACTTCTCAGCTGGAGCGTCGTGTGATGTTCCGTCGTGCTATGAAGCGTGCGGTACAGAACGCCATGCGTCTGGGCGCTAAAGGTATTAAAGTTGAAGTAAGTGGCCGTCTTGGCGGCGCTGAAATCGCGCGTACCGAATGGTACCGTGAAGGTCGTGTTCCATTGCATACACTGCGTGCGGATATCGACTACAACACCTCCGAAGCGCACACCACTTATGGTGTTATCGGTGTGAAAGTGTGGATCTTCAAAGGTGAGATCCTGGGTGGTATGGCTGCCGTTGAACAACCGGAAAAACCGGCTGCTCAACCTAAAAAGCAGCAGCGTAAAGGCCGCAAGTAAGGAGAGTCGCTGATGTTACAACCAAAGCGTACAAAATTCCGTAAGGTGCACAAGGGCCGCAACCGTGGTCTGGCGCAGGGTACGGATGTTAGCTTCGGCACTTTCGGTCTGAAAGCTGTTGGCCGCGGTCGCCTGACTGCTCGTCAAATCGAAGCTGCACGTCGTGCCATGACTCGTGCTGTTAAGCGTCAAGGTAAGATCTGGATCCGTGTATTCCCGGACAAACCGATCACCGAGAAACCGCTTGAAGTTCGTATGGGTAAAGGTAAAGGTAACGTGGAATATTGGGTTGCCTTGATTCAGCCAGGTAAAGTCCTGTACGAAATGGACGGTGTGCCGGAAGAGTTAGCCCGTGAGGCATTCCAACTGGCAGCAGCGAAACTGCCTATCAAAACCACCTTTGTAACTAAGACGGTGATGTAATGAAAGCAAATGAGCTGCGTGAAAAAAGCGTCGAAGAGCTGAACACTGAACTGCTCGGCCTGCTGCGCGAGCAATTTAACCTGCGTATGCAGGCTGCCAGTGGTCAGTTGCAACAGACTCACCTGGTAAAACAAGTGCGTCACAATATTGCACGTGTTAAGACTTTACTGACTGAGAAGGCGGGTGCGTAATGACCGATAAAATCCGTACTCTGCAAGGTCGTGTTGTAAGCGACAAAATGGAGAAATCCATGGTTGTTGCTATCGAACGTTTTGTGAAACACCCGCTTTACGGTAAATTCATTAAGCGTACGACTAAGCTGCACGTACATGACGAGAACAATGAATGCGGTATCGGTGACGTGGTTGAAATCCGCGAATGCCGTCCGCTGTCCAAAAATAAGTCTTGGACACTTGTTCGCGTTGTAGAGAAAGCAATTCTGTAATAAAGTAGCGCTCTTCTCTTATGATAAACGGCTCTGCAAAGGGCCGTTTATTTTTTCTACCCATACCAAGGAAGCGGTGTTATAATGCTGCGCCCTCAATTATGGGGTATTTAATGGCCCGAAAGGGTCCTAGAGTAGTAGTTGACAAGCGGAGCACTAAAATGATCCAAGAACAGACTATGCTGAACGTGGCCGATAATTCCGGTGCACGTCGCGTAATGTGTATCAAGGTTCTAGGTGGCTCGCACCGTCGCTACGCAGGCGTCGGCGATATCATCAAAATTACCATCAAGGAAGCAATTCCTCGCGGTAAGGTGAAGAAAGGCGATGTTCTGAAGGCGGTAGTGGTGCGCACCAAGAAGGGTGTTCGTCGCCCGGACGGTTCTGTCATTCGCTTCGATGGCAATGCTTGCGTTATTTTAAACAATAACAGCGAACAGCCTATCGGTACGCGTATTTTTGGGCCGGTAACTCGTGAACTGCGTAATGAGAAGTTCATGAAAATTATCTCTCTGGCACCAGAAGTACTTTAAGGAGCGAATCATGGCAGCGAAAATCCGTCGTGATGACGAAGTTATCGTGCTAACCGGTAAAGATAAAGGTAAGCGCGGTAAAGTAAAAAATGTCCTGTCTGCTAGTAAGGTCATTGTTGAAGGTATTAACCTGGTTAAAAAACATCAGAAGCCGGTTCCGGCCCTGAATCAACCAGGTGGCATCGTTGAAAAAGAAGCTGCAATTCAAGTTTCTAACCTTGCAATCTTCAATGCGGCAACTGGTAAGGCTGACCGTGTAGGCTTTAGATTCGAAGACGGAAAAAAAGTCCGTTTCTTTAAATCTAATAGCGAAACTATCAAGTAATTTGGAGTAGTACGATGGCGAAACTGCATGATTACTACAAAGACGAAGTAGTTAAAAAACTCATGACTGAGTTTAGCTACAATTCTGTCATGCAAGTCCCTCGGGTCGAGAAGATCACCCTGAATATGGGTGTTGGTGAAGCGATCGCTGACAAGAAACTGCTGGATAACGCAGCAGCTGATCTGGCAGCAATCTCCGGTCAAAAACCGTTGATCACCAAAGCACGCAAATCTGTTGCAGGCTTCAAAATCCGTCAGGGCTATCCGATCGGCTGTAAAGTAACTCTGCGTGGCGAACGCATGTGGGAGTTCCTTGAGCGTCTGATTTCCATTGCTGTACCGCGTATTCGTGACTTCCGTGGCTTGTCTGCTAAGTCATTCGATGGTCGTGGTAACTACAGCATGGGTGTGCGTGAGCAGATCATCTTCCCGGAAATCGACTACGATAAAGTCGATCGCGTTCGTGGTTTGGACATTACCATTACCACTACTGCGAAATCCGATGATGAAGGCCGTGCGCTGTTGGCCGCCTTTAACTTCCCATTCCGCAAGTAAGGTAGGGTTACTAATGGCTAAGCAATCCATGAAAGCACGCGAAGTTGTTCGTGTGAAACTGGCTGAAAAATACCGCGCTAAACGCGAGGAATTGAAAGCTATCATCTCTGGTGTGAACTCATCCGATGAAGATCGTTGGGATGCAGTTCTTAAGCTGCAGACTCTGCCGCGTGATTCCAGCCCGTCTCGTCAGCGTAACCGCTGCCGCCAAACTGGTCGTCCGCACGCTTTCCTGCGGAAGTTCGGGTTGAGCCGTATCAAGGTCCGTGAAGCCGCTATGCGCGGTGAAATTCCGGGTCTGAAAAAGGCTAGCTGGTAATTGTCACCAATTGAATCACGGGAGTAAAGACAGATGAGCATGCAAGATCCGATCGCGGATATGCTGACCCGTATCCGTAACGGTCAAGCCGCGAACAAAGTTGCGGTCACCATGCCTTCCTCCAAGCTGAAAGTGGCAATTGCCAACGTGCTGAAGGAAGAAGGTTACATTGAAGATTTCAAAATCGAAGGCGACACCAAGCCAGTTCTGGAATTAGAACTTAAATATTTCCAGGGCAAAGCAGTCGTAGAAAGCATTCAGCGAGTAAGCCGCCCAGGCCTGCGCATCTATAAAAGAAAAGATGAGCTGCCAAAAGTTATGGCCGGTTTGGGTATCGCTGTTGTTTCTACCTCTAAAGGTGTTATGACTGATCGTGCAGCTCGCCAGGCTGGTCTTGGTGGCGAGATTATCTGCTACGTAGCTTAATCGGGAGGAAAAATGTCTCGTGTTGCAAAAGCACCCGTCGTCATTCCTGCCGGCGTAGAGGTAAAACTCAACGGTCAGGATGTTTCGATTAAGGGTAAAAACGGCGAGCTGAGTCGTAAGATCCACGATGCTGTTGAAGTGAAACAAGCTGACAACGCTCTGACTTTCGCTCCGCGCGAAGGTTTCGTTGACGGATGGGCCCAAGCGGGTACCACTCGCGCTCTGTTGAACGCAATGGTTATCGGTGTTACCGAAGGCTTCACTAAGAAGCTGCAACTGGTTGGTGTTGGTTACCGTGCTGCTGTTAAAGGCAATGTGGTTAACCTGTCTCTTGGGTTTTCTCACCCAGTAGAGCATGCACTGCCGGCAGGTATTACTGCAGAATGCCCAAGCCAAACTGAAATCGTACTGAAAGGTGCTGATAAGCAGGTTATTGGTCAGGTTGCTGCGGAATTACGCGCCTACCGTCGTCCTGAGCCTTATAAAGGCAAGGGTGTCCGTTACGCCGACGAAGTCGTGCGTACCAAAGAGGCTAAGAAGAAGTAAGGTAACACTATGGATAAGAAAGCAGCTCGTATCCGTCGTGCGACCCGCGCACGCCGCAAGCTCCAGGAACTGGGTGCGACGCGTCTGGTGGTACATCGTACACCACGCCATATTTATGCGCAGGTCATTGCACCGAACGGTTCTGAAGTCCTGGTAGCCGCTTCTACTGTAGAAAAAGCTATCGCTGAACAACTGAAGTCTACCGGTAATAAAGACGCAGCTATCGCAATAGGTAAAGCTATTGCAGAACGCGCGTTAGAAAAAGGCATCAAAGATGTCTCTTTCGACCGTTCCGGTTTCCAATATCATGGTCGAGTCCAAGCACTGGCAGATGCTGCCCGTGAAGCTGGCCTTCAGTTCTAAGGTAGAGGTGTAAGATGGCTCACATCGAGAAACAAGCTGGCGAACTGCAGGAAAAGCTGATCGCGGTAAATCGCGTATCTAAAACCGTTAAAGGTGGTCGTATTTTCAGCTTCACCGCACTGACTGTAGTGGGTGATGGCAACGGCCGCGTTGGTTTTGGTTACGGTAAAGCTCGCGAAGTTCCGGCAGCGATCCAGAAAGCGATGGAAAAAGCCCGTCGCAATATGATGAATGTCGCGCTGAACAACGGCACCCTGCAGCACCCAGTTAAAGGTGCTCACACGGGTTCTCGTGTGTTCATGCAGCCAGCTTCCGAAGGTACCGGTATTATTGCCGGTGGTGCAATGCGCGCCGTTTTGGAAGTTGCAGGGGTTCACAACGTATTGGCTAAAGCCTATGGTTCCACTAACCCGATTAACGTGGTTCGTGCAACGATTGATGGCTTGGCCAATATGAAGTCCCCAGAAATGGTCGCTGCCAAGCGTGGTAAATCCGTTGAAGAAATTCTGGGGTAATGACCGTGGCAAAGACTATTAAAATTACTCAAACCCGTAGTGCAATCGGTCGTCTGCCGAAACATAAGGCGACACTGCTTGGCCTGGGTCTGCGTCGTATTGGTCATACAGTTGAACGTGAGGATACTCCTGCGGTTCGCGGTATGGTCAACGCGGTTTCCTACATGGTTAAAGTAGAGGAGTAACAGATGCGTTTAAATACTCTGTCTCCGGCCGAAGGTGCTAAACACGCACCAAAGCGTTTAGGTCGTGGTATCGGTTCTGGCCTGGGCAAAACCAGTGGCCGTGGTCACAAAGGTCAGAACTCTCGTTCTGGCGGTGGCGTACGTCGTGGTTTTGAAGGTGGTCAGATGCCTTTGTATCGTCGTCTCCCGAAATTCGGTTTTACTTCTCGCAAAGCGATGATCACGGCAGAAGTTCGTCTGTCTGATTTAGCTAAAGTAGAAGGCGACGTGGTTGACCTGAATACGCTGAAAGCCGCTAATGTTATTGGCATTCAGATTGAGTTCGCGAAAGTGATTCTGTCTGGTGAAGTTGCTCGTCCGGTAACGATTCGTGGTCTGCGTGTCACTAAAGGTGCTCGTGCTGCTATCGAAACTGCTGGCGGTAAAATTGAGGAATAAGTAGCAGATGGCTAAGCAACCAGGATTAGATTTTCAAAGTGCTAAAGGCGGAGTTGGTGAACTGAAGCGCAGACTTTTGTTTGTTATCGGTGCGCTAATTGTTTTCCGTATTGGCTCTTTTATTCCAATTCCTGGTATTGATGCCACTGTGCTTGCCAAATTGCTTGAACAGCAGCGAGGCACCATCATTGAAATGTTTAACATGTTCTCTGGTGGTGCTCTCAGCCGTGCTTCTATCTTTGCATTGGGTATTATGCCGTATATTTCGGCGTCAATTATTATCCAGTTGCTGACGGTGGTTCATCCCGCGTTGGCAGAAATAAAGAAAGAAGGGGAGGCTGGCCGTCGTAAGATAAGCCAGTATACTCGTTACGGTACCTTGGTATTGGCTATATTCCAGTCGATCGGTATTGCTACCGGTTTGCCTAATATGCCTGGAATGCAAGACTTGGTGATAAACCCTGGTTTTGCTTTCTATTTTACCGCTGTTGTGAGCCTGGTTACTGGGACAATGTTCCTGATGTGGCTGGGAGAACAGATTACGGAACGTGGTATCGGTAACGGTATCTCGATCATAATCTTCGCTGGTATTGTTGCGGGACTACCGCCGGCCATTGGCCATACCATCGAGCAAGCTCGGCAAGGCGACCTGCACTTCCTCCTGTTGCTGTTGGTTGCAGTTTTAGTGTTTGCAGTAACCTTCTTCGTTGTTTTCGTTGAGCGTGGTCAACGTCGTATCGTCGTTAACTATGCAAAACGTCAACAGGGTCGTCGTGTTTATGCAGCACAGAGTACGCATTTACCGCTGAAGGTGAACATGGCTGGGGTTATCCCTGCAATCTTCGCCTCCAGTATTATTCTGTTCCCAGCCACGATTGCATCTTGGTTTGGGGGCGGTACCGGTTGGAACTGGCTGACAACTATTTCGCTGTATTTGCAGCCCGGACAACCGCTTTATGTGTTACTCTATGCGTCTGCAATCATCTTCTTCTGTTTCTTCTACACTGCGTTGGTTTTCAACCCACGCGAAACAGCAGATAACCTGAAGAAGTCCGGTGCATTCGTGCCAGGAATTCGTCCGGGAGAGCAAACGGCGAAATATATCGATAAAGTGATGACTCGCCTGACTCTGATTGGTGCGATGTATATTACTTTTATCTGCCTGATCCCGGAGTTTATGCGTGACGCAATGAAAGTACCTTTCTATTTCGGGGGTACATCTTTATTGATCGTTGTTGTCGTCATCATGGACTTTATGGCTCAAGTGCAAACTCTGATGATGTCGAGTCAATATGAGTCTGCATTGAAGAAAGCAAACCTGAAAGGCTATAACCGTTAATTAGGCGAGCTTGAGAAGTTACGGAGAGTAAAAATGAAAGTTCGTGCTTCCGTCAAGAAATTATGTCGTAACTGTAAGATTGTTAAGCGTAACGGTGTCGTTCGTGTGATCTGCAGTGCCGAGCCGAAGCATAAACAGCGTCAAGGCTGATTATCTCGCATATTTTTCTTGCAAAGTTGGATTGAGCTGGCTAGATTAGCCAGCCAATCTTTTGTATGTAGCTGCAACATTATTTGAGTATCCTGAAAACGGGCTTTTCAGAATGGTGTTGCTGTATAAAATTGTAGGAGTGCATAGTGGCCCGTATAGCAGGCATTAACATTCCTGATCATAAACATACCGTTATTGCGTTAACGTCGATTTTCGGTATCGGTAAGACTCGGTCGCAGGCTATTTGTGCTGCAACAGGGATTGCCGAAGATGTTAAGATCAGTGAGCTGTCTGAAGAGCAAATCGATAAGCTGCGTGACGAAGTTGCCAAGTTTGTTGTAGAAGGTGATCTGCGTCGTGAAGTTACCCTGAGCATCAAGCGTCTTATGGACCTTGGTACTTATCGTGGTTTGCGTCATCGTCGTGGTCTGCCGGTTCGCGGTCAGCGTACCAAGACTAACGCCCGTACCCGTAAGGGTCCGCGCAAACCGATCAAGAAATAATCGGGGTGATTGAATAATGGCAAAGGCACCTATTCGTGCACGTAAGCGTGTCAGAAAGCAAGTCTCTGACGGTGTGGCTCATATCCATGCTTCTTTCAACAACACCATCGTAACCATTACTGATCGTCAGGGTAATGCGCTGGGTTGGGCAACTGCCGGTGGTTCCGGCTTCCGTGGTTCTCGTAAATCTACGCCGTTCGCTGCTCAGGTAGCTGCAGAACGTTGCGCAGAGGCCGTGAAAGAGTACGGTATTAAGAACCTGGAAGTTATGGTTAAAGGACCTGGTCCGGGCCGTGAGTCTACTATCCGCGCGTTGAACGCGGCTGGTTTCCGCATCACTAATATTACTGATGTGACTCCGATCCCTCATAACGGTTGTCGTCCGCCGAAAAAGCGCCGCGTATAACGCCGCTTTTAGGATTGTTGGAGAAAGAAAATGGCAAGATATTTGGGTCCTAAGCTCAAGCTGAGCCGTCGTGAAGGCACCGACCTGTTTCTGAAGTCTGGTGTTCGTGCGATCGATTCCAAGTGTAAAATTGAACAAGCTCCTGGCCAGCACGGTGCGCGTAAACCGCGTCTGTCTGACTATGGTGTACAGTTGCGTGAAAAGCAAAAAGTTCGCCGTATCTACGGTGTTCTGGAGCGTCAGTTCCGTAACTATTATAAAGAAGCTGCACGTCTTAAAGGCAACACAGGTGCAAACCTGCTGCAACTGCTGGAAGGTCGTCTGGATAACGTTGTTTATCGTATGGGTTTTGGTGCCACTCGTGCTGAAGCACGTCAGATGGTAAGCCACAAAGCTATCATGGTAAACGGTCGCGTTGTTAGCATCGCTTCTTATCAGGTATCCCCGAATGACGTAGTCAGCATCCGTGAGAAAGCGAAAAAGCAATCTCGCGTGAAAGCCGCTCTGGAGCTGGCTGAACAGCGTGAAAAGCCAACTTGGCTGGAAGTTGATGCTGCCAAGATGGAAGGTGTGTTCAAACGTATTCCTGAACGTACCGATCTGTCTGCGGACATTAATGAACACCTGATCGTCGAGCTTTACTCCAAGTAAAGCTTAGTACCAAAGAGAGGACACAATGCAGGGTTCTGTGACAGAGTTTCTAAAACCGCGCCTGGTTGATATCGAGCAAGTGAGTTCGACGCACGCCAAGGTGACCCTTGAGCCATTAGAGCGGGGCTTCGGCCATACTCTTGGCAACGCACTGCGCCGTATTCTGCTTTCATCCATGCCAGGTTGCGCGGTGACCGAGGTTGAGATTGATGGTGTACTGCATGAGTACAGCACCAAAGAAGGCGTACAGGAAGATATCCTGGAAATCCTGCTCAACCTGAAAGGGCTGGCGGTGAGAGTTCAAGGCAAAGATGAAGTTATTCTTACCCTGAATAAATCTGGCATTGGCCCTGTGACTGCAGCCGACATTATCCATGATGGTGATGTCGAAATCGTCAAGCCGCAGCACTTAATTTGCAACCTGACTGATGAAAACGCATCTATTAGCATGCGTATCAAAGTTCAACGTGGTCGTGGTTATGTGCCGGCATCTGCCCGTATTCATACGGAAGAAGATGAGCGCCCGATCGGTCGTCTGTTAGTTGATGCTTGCTACAGCCCTGTAGAACGTATTGCCTACAATGTTGAAGCAGCTCGTGTTGAACAGCGTACTGATCTGGACAAGCTAGTCATCGAAATGGAAACCAATGGCACGATCGATCCTGAAGAGGCGATCCGCCGTGCGGCTACCATTCTGGCTGAACAACTTGAAGCTTTTGTTGACTTACGTGATGTTCGTCAGCCAGAAGTGAAAGAAGAGAAACCAGAATTCGATCCGATTTTGCTGCGCCCTGTTGACGATCTGGAATTGACTGTCCGCTCTGCTAACTGCCTTAAGGCAGAAGCTATCCACTACATCGGTGATCTGGTACAGCGTACCGAGGTTGAGCTGCTTAAAACGCCGAACCTGGGTAAAAAATCTCTTACTGAGATTAAAGATGTACTGGCTTCCCGTGGTTTGTCTCTGGGCATGCGCTTGGAAAACTGGCCACCGGCAAGCATTGCTGATGAGTAACCAGATCACAGGTTAAGGTTTTACTGAGAAGGATAAGGTCATGCGCCATCGTAAGAGTGGTCGTCAACTGAACCGTAACAGCAGCCATCGCCAGGCTATGTTCCGTAACATGGCTAGTTCTTTGGTTCGTCATGAAATCATCAAGACGACCCTGCCGAAAGCGAAAGAGCTGCGTCGCGTTGTTGAACCGCTGATTACTCTTGCCAAGACCGACAGCGTTGCTAATCGTCGTCTGGCATTCGCCCGTACTCGTGATAATGAGATCGTGGCAAAACTGTTTAATGAACTGGGCCCGCGTTTCGCGAGCCGTGCCGGTGGTTACACTCGTATTCTGAAGTGTGGTTTCCGTGCTGGTGACAATGCGCCGATGGCATACATCGAGCTCGTTGATCGTTCAGTTTCGCAGACAGAAGAAGTGGCTACTGCAGAGTAATCTGTAAGAGCGTAAAAAAGCCGGGGAAACCCGGTTTTTTTATATCTGAAATAAGTCATGCTTGCGCATAAATATACATGGTAAGCAACTATCTGTGTCTGAGTGAACTGAAAAATACACCCCACCTGTTCTCATCTACCCATTTCGACTATATACTCTACACGTTTTATTGACGCACATACTAACCCGAGTTCCTTAGGAGTAATGATGACCACATACCGTCATAAACGCGGGAAAATACAGGATAACGCCATTGAGGCATTGCTACATGACCCGCTGTTTCGCCAACGAATTGAAGTGAATGAAAAAGGGAAAGGAAGTTATCGTAGAAAAGACAAGCATATTAAGAAAGGTAGTTGGGAGGCCAGTGGTAAGCAATCAAATGATTATTTACCTCTGGCCTTTCTACTTTTTGCGTAATGAAGCAGAGGTTAAATAGAAACTCAATTTTTACTGTTTGGGCTGTTGTTCTTTAAGTAAATCGCGAATTTCAGCTAATAGTTTCTCTTCTGTGCTAGGCTTTGGCGGTGCGGCTGGTATATCTTCCTGTTTACGTCGCATTTTATTCATAAGCTTGATAGCTATAAAAATTGCGAAAGCGACGATGATAAAGTCGAAAATATTCTGGATGAAAGCGCCATAGTTCATGACAACAGCGGGAATTTCGCCTTGGGCGTCACGAAGAATAAGGCTGAATTGTTTAAAATCCACACCACCAATCAAAAGCCCAAGCGGTGGCATAATAATATCTGATACCAGAGAAGAAACGATCTTGCCGAAAGCTGCACCAATAATGACACCCACTGCCAAATCAACAACGTTGCCACGCATGGCAAACTCTCTGAATTCTTTGATGATGCCCATATCCGTTCTCCTTGCCAAAAATTATAAATTAATTCCAACCACTAGCCGTATCTTTACCAGATTATCGATTAGCAATAAATCTGTTCCCACATTACAAAAAGAAGGGACTTGGTTGAAATAGACGTTCAACATCAGGCACAAATTTCTTGTCAGCCAAGAACATGATGACATGATCACCTTGTTCAATTTTGCTATTTGTATTGGCAATGATGACGTCGTCACCGCGCACAATTGCGCCTATAGTGGTACCGGGTGGAAGTTTAATATCTTCGATCATTCTGCCGACAACTTTCGATGTGCCCTCATCTCCGTGGGCGATTGCCTCGATTGCTTCGGCTACGCCACGACGTAAAGAAGATACGCTGACGATATCCGCCTTGCGGACGTGGCTGAGCAGCGCAGAAATTGTTGCCTGTTGTGGGGATATTGCGACATCGATGACGCTACCCTGAACCAGATCGACATAAGCCCGACGTTGGATCAGTACCATGACTTTTTTCGCGCCCATGCGTTTAGCCAGCATAGCTGACATAATATTCGCTTCGTCATCGTTGGTAATAGCGATGAATACATCGATCTGCTCAATATGCTCTTCGGCAAGGAGTTCTTGATCTGAAGCATCGCCATGGAATACGACCGTATTTTGCAGAAGCTCAGCCAGTTCCACAGCTCTGTCTGCATTTCTTTCTATCAACTTGATGCTGTAGTCCTTTTCTAACCGCTGCGCTAATCCTGCACCGACGTTCCCACCACCAACGATCATGATCCTTTTATACGGCTTTTCAAGGCGCTGCAGCTCGCTCATTACCGCACGAATATGCTGTGAAGCGGCGACAAAAAACACCTCATCTCCAGCTTCGATGATGGTGGAACCCTGTGGGCGAATTGGGCGATCGTGACGAAAAATAGCCGCAACGCGGGTATCTACGTGAGGAATGTGTTCACGCAGAGAGGTGAGGGCATTACCAACCAGTGGGCCACCATAGTAAGCGTTAACTGCAGCAAGACTCACTTTGCCTTCAGCAAAGTTGACGACCTGAAGTGCTCCAGGATATTCGATCAGTTTGTAAATGTTATCGATTACCAACTGTTCCGGGGAGATCAGGTGATCGATGGGAACCGCTTCTGGTAAAAACAGCTGTTCTGATTCACGTATGTATTCAGCTGCACGAATGCGCGCAATCCGGTTTGGTGTTTTGAAAAGCGAGTACGCGATCTGGCAGGCTACCATATTCGTTTCATCTGAATTGGTAACAGCAACCAGCATATCGGCATCTTCCGCTCCCGCCTCACGCAGCACTCGTGGGTGAGAGGCATAGCCCGTAACGACACGTAGATCAAATTTATCTTGAAGCTGGCGTAACCGATTTGCATCAGTATCAACGACAGTGATGTCATTGTTTTCGCCAGCAAGGTTTTCTGCCAGTGTTCCGCCGACCTGACCTGCGCCAAGAATGATAATTTTCATAATAAGCCATGCCATTTATTAATTGCTGTTTGTTGCAGACAATACTGGGTTCAATATTAATTTTTTACCAGCTTCGCATAAAAGAAACCATCACCACCATCGGCATGGGGAAGCATCTGCATACCTGGCATCTCACTTGTTCCTGTACCGACAAGCATTGCATCAGCATGACGAGAAAGGAAATCAATGAGTTGTAGGGTATTTTCTTGTGGAAGGATAGAACAGGTTGCATAAACCATTGTGCCGCCAGTTTTGAGATGTGGCCAGATGGCATCAAGAATTTCTTTTTGCAATGCGACTAATTCTTCGATGTCTCTGTCTCGGCGCAACCACTTAATATCAGGATGGCGGCGAATCACGCCTGTGGCTGAGCAAGGGGCATCCAGCAGAATGCGATCAAATATACGCCCTTCGCACCATGAGTCGGGGTAACGTCCATCGCCTTGTTTTACTTCGGCATGCATTTGTAGCCGTAGTAAATTTTCTTTTACCCGACCTAAACGTGTTTCATCTACATCGACAGCGAGTACATGAGACTTTGGTGCAGCTTCTAAAATGTGTGTTGTTTTTCCACCGGGTGCAGCGCAGAGATCGAGGATCTGTTCACCATCTTGTGGATCGAGCCAATAGACGCAGCCTTGAGCCGATGCATCTTGTACCGTAGCCCACCCTTGCGAAAATCCTGGCAATTGATCGACTGCACAGGGAGAGGCAAGTCGTATTGCATCGCTGTATTCAGCATGAGGAAATGCCTCGATTCCCTCTTGTACTAACAAGTTTAAATATGCTTCACGTGTATGGTGTAACCGATTCACTCGTAGCCACATCGGAGGGCGTTGATTATTCGCCTCAACGATGTTTTGCCAATGATTTGGATAGGCTCGCTCAATGCGCGCCAGCAGCCAGCTCGGGTGCAGGTAGTGAGATGAGTGAGTTGCCTCACGTTGGATCAGTTCTTCCTGCTGACGCTGGAATTGGCGTAATACGCCATTAATCAGCCCCTTGAGTTGCGGTTTTTTTAACGCCACAGCACCTTCTACTGTTTCAGCCAGCGCTGCATGTGGCGGGATCCGCGTATATTGCAGTTGATAGATGCCGACCATGATGAGGTAGTGCAGCGTGCGTTGTTTACCTGTCAGAGGTTTAGCCATCAGTTGTTGGATACACCATTCCAACTGCGGTAAAACGCGTAATACGCCGAAGCAAAGCTCTTGCAAAAGTGCGCGATCTTTATCGGAGACTTCACGCTGATGAACAGGTAATAAGGCACTGAGTGATTGCCCCTGATCCAGAACCTGTCCCACCACTTTTGCGGCAATACTGCGTAGATTGTATGAGCTTTTCATGTGTTAGCGATGACGTATACGTAAAAGAGAGAGGATATACCGGCATGGTGCCGGTATGAAAAATAGATTAGTCCAGTGTATTACCGGGAACGAACCACTCACGACGTGAGTTAAGCAGATCCTGCGTGCCCATGACTTTTTTGCCTGCGGGCTGCAATTCCTGAATATTCAAGATGCCATCGGCTGTTGCTACCTGAATGCCCTGCTTGTCTGCCTGTATGATTGTACCAGGCTGTGAGCCATGTGCTTTGGCGATGACCTCAGCTTTCCAGACTTTCACTGGCTGTTCATCGACGATGAAATAGCCGACTGGCCAAGGATTAAAAGCACGAATACAGCGCTCAAGCTGCTCAGCAGATAACTGCCAGTTTAGGCGTGCTTCTTCTTTGCTGAGCTTTTCTGCATAGGTGGCAAGGGCGTCATTTTGTACTTCAGCGACAGCGCTGCCATCAGCAAGCTGTTCCAGCGTTTCCAATAAGCCACGTGGGCCCAGCTCAGCAAGTTTATCGTACAACGTTGCGCTGGTATCTTGCTGCAGAATAGGGCACGAAATTTTGTGCAGCATTGCGCCAGTATCGAGCCCAACATCCATTTGCATGATCGTCACACCGGTTTCACTATCTCCAGCCCACAATGCGCGCTGAATGGGTGCTGCACCACGCCAGAGAGGCAACAGAGATCCGTGGACATTAATGCAGCCAAGACGAGGCATGGATAATACGGGCTGCGGCAGAATTAAGCCGTAGGCGACAACGACCATAACATCGGCATTTAACGCCTGAACCATCGCTTGATTTTCTTCCGGCCGCAGAGATTTAGGCTGGAAAACGGGGAGGCTATACTGCTCTGCCAGTACTTTTACTGGACTGGGAGTGAGCTTGTTGCCCCTGCCTGCTGGACGATCGGGCTGGGTGAAAACGCCAACGACTTCATGGCCCGATGATAAAAGCGCGTCGAGGTGACGCGCGGCAAAGTCAGGGGTTCCGGCAAAGATTATGCGTAAAGAATCAGACACGGTGCTTCCTGTCAGGATGAAAATTATCGGGCTCGACTATTCTGCTTAGCCAGTTTTTCCAGTTTTTGACGAATGCGCTGGCGTTTAAGCGGGGAAAGGTAATCGATAAACAGTTTCCCAACCAGATGGTCCATTTCGTGCTGAATACAAATGGCGAGTAACTCGCTTGCTTCAAGTTCGAACGCCTTACCTTCACGATCCAATGCGCGCACTTTCACATGCTCTGCACGAGGAACCAGCGCACGCGTTTCAGGGATCGACAGACAACCCTCTTCGATGCCAGTATCGCCGCTCTTTTCAATCAACTCGGGATTGATCAGCACCAGTCGTTGGTCTCGTTCTTCAGAGACGTCAATAACAATAATACGTTGATGAATATTGACTTGTGTCGCTGCCAGGCCAATACCTTCTTCTTCGTACATGGTATCGAACATATCATCCACGATACGTTGAATATCTGCATTGACTTCTTTTACGGGCTGCGCAGTGATGCGGAGCCGATCGTCTGGAAAATGTAATACCTGCAAAACTGACATATATGTTTAGATCTGTATCTGAATAGTGAGAGAGTCTTAACGCTCATTCTAGACATTTCCTGCCCCGATTGACAGCATCAGCACTGAATTGCAGCACTTATCTGAACAGAGCTGAGTAGGGGGCGCCGATGCTATCAACGGAAATATGGCTACGTATGACGGGCGTACGGCACCTAGGGGCCAGGCGTGCTCAGGCGATTGTCAGAAAGCTTATTGATTTAAATACGTTCGATAATGAGACTTTGGGGGCGTTAGGTCTGTCTGATGCTCAAATTGCCCAATTCTGTTCCTATGATCGTAAGATCATAGAAGAAACTCTCAACTGGTTGTCTCATCCCAATAATCATATCGTGACGTGCGAAGATGCCCTGTATCCCTTTCTGTTGAGCAATATTCGTGATTTTCCGTTGTTGCTTTTTGTCTCTGGTTCTCCTCAGTTGCTGGCATCACCACAAATATCAATTATTGGTAGCCGAGGGAGCAGTGCTTACGGTGAGCGTTGGGGATGCTTTTTCGCCCAGGAGCTTGCTGCGAATGAACTCACAGTGACAAGTGGGCTAGCGATTGGCATTGATGGTATTGCCCATCGGGCCGCTTTGGATGCCGGAGGCAGAACCATTGCCGTGCTGGGAAGCGGACTGGAGAATATTTATCCCAAGCGGCACGCTAAGCTTGCCGAACGTATTTGTGGCGGTGGTGGCGCGCTGGTTTCCGAATTTCCTCTCGCGATGCCGCCTTTCCCAACCAACTTTCCCAGAAGAAACCGTATTATCAGTGGGCTAGGGCTGGGGGTTCTGGTCATTGAAGCGTCTATCCGCAGTGGGTCGTTGGTCACCGCACGTTATGCTTTGGAGCAAGGGCGGGAGGTTTTTGCTTTGCCGGGGCCGCTTGGTAACCCGATGACTGAGGGGACACACTGGTTAATCCAGCAAGGGGCAAGCCTAGTTACACATCCGAAAGATATTCTTGAACAGTTGGTGAGTGAATTGCAGTGGTTGCCGATGCAAAGCGGGCAAACTATTTCTAACGAAGAAGAGGATGGCGAATTGCCATTTGCCGACGTGTTGGCTAACGTAGGAGATGAGGTTACACCTGTTGACGTTGTCGCTGAACGTGCCGGCCAACCTGTGCCAGAGATAGTCACTAAGCTATTGGAGCTGGAGTTAGCAGGATGGATCGCAGCAGTACCCGGCGGCTATGTCCGATTAAGGAGGGCAGGCCATGTTCGACGTACTCATGTACTTGTTTGAGAGCTACATCCACAATGAAACTGAAATGGGTGTCGATCAGGATACGTTAACTGATGACCTCACTCGCGCTGGATTCCATCGTAACGATATCTATAGCGCGTTGAGTTGGCTGGAAAAACTGGCCGATATTCAGGAAGGGCAGACCGCGCCGCTTTATTTAGCGAACGATCCTCTGGCTATGCGGATCTATACGCAGGATGAGGCGCTGCGTCTTGATGCAGAATGTCGTGGCTTTTTATTGTTCCTTGAGCAAATTCAGGTTCTGAACCTTGAAACGCGGGAAATGATTATTGAACGCATCATGGCGTTGGAAACGCAGGAATTTGATCTGGAAGATCTGAAGTGGGTCATTCTCATGGTGCTTTTCAATGTACCTGGTTGTGAGAATGCTTATCAGCAAATGGAAGAATTACTCTTTGAGGTCAATGACGGTTATGTGCAATAGCCAGAGGAATAATAGTTCGAATGGCTAAGCCTGCACTGTTTGCTGAAAAAAAACAGGAAATGTGTCCAGACTGTGGGTCAGTGCTGGTTATCCGTTCGGGTCGGCACGGCCCATTTCTTGGCTGTTCTGCGTATCCAGAATGTGAGTTCATTCGCCCGCTGAAAGCACAGGCTGATGGACATATCGTCAAAGTGTTAGATGGGCAGCAATGTCCGCTTTGTCAGTCGATCTTGGTCTTACGGCAAGGTCGTTATGGGATGTTTATCGGCTGTGGCAATTACCCTGAATGCCATCATACCGAGACTATCGATCGCCCTGATGATACGGCGATTCGATGTCCACAGTGTAATGAAGGCACGCTGTTACAGCGTAAATCTCGCTACGGCAAGGTGTTTCATTCTTGCGATCGCTATCCCGATTGCCACTTTACGTTAAACCATAAGCCGATAGCGGGTGAATGCCCTTATTGCCATTACGCTTTATTTTTTGAGAAAAAAACGGCACAAGGTATCAAGCTATTTTGTGCCAGTAAATTATGTGGAAAACCGATAGCGGTAGAAGTTGATAAGAATGAGTGATGTGTCTGATGAACGAATGATTCCCGTTTTGCGGGAGTTACATAACGAGCAGGTTATTGCGTACCCGACTGAAGCGGTATTTGGGTTGGGATGCGATCCTGATAGTGAAGTGGCGGTTAATCGACTGCTGGCGTTAAAACAACGCCCTTGGCAAAAAGGGTTGATCCTGATTGCGGCAGATTTTAGCCAACTGGCTCCTTATATTGATGACAGTGCGTTATCCGATGAGCAGAAAGCCGTGATGTTTTCCACATGGCCAGGTCCGGTTACTTGGGTATTGCCAGCAAAACGTACGACTCCGCAGTGGTTAACGGGGCAATTTTCTTCGCTTGCGGTGCGCGTTAGTGACCATCCGCTAGTCAAGGAACTGTGCCAGCGTTACGGTAAACCGTTGGTGTCGACCAGCGCTAATTTAAGTGGTCAACTTCCCTGCCGCACGGCTCAGGAAGTTTCTCTACAGTTTGGTGATGATTTTCCTGTGCTGGTTGGGGATGTTGGCGGAAGAATGAACCCATCAGAAATCAGGGATGTATTAACAGGCGAGCTTATTCGTCAGGGGTAACGACAAGTTGGAGAGGAACGTGTCTGAAGTAACGTCTTTTGCGGTTTTTGGCAACCCGATTGCGCATAGTAAATCACCTCGCATACATGAGTTATTTGCTGTACAGACGGGGATAACGTTGACGTACCAGCGCGTGTTGGCGCCTCTGGATAATTTTGAGCAGATGCTGCGCCAGTATTTTCGTGATGGTGCTGATGGGGCGAATGTGACAGCACCCTTTAAAGAGCGTGCCTTTGCCGAAGCCGATGAGTGTAGCGAGTGTGCCGCGCTTGCGGGGGCGGTCAATACATTGAAGAGATTGAGTGACGGCCGCCTGTTTGGTGATAATACCGATGGCATCGGTTTGCTCAGCGATCTGCAACGATTGGCTCTGGTGAAGCCGTTGGATCGTGTTTTGCTGGTTGGTGCGGGTGGTGCGGCTCGGGGTGTTATCCAACCCCTGCTGGCTTATGGCTGTAAAGTGGTGCTGACGAATAGGACTTTTTCCAAGGCCGATGCCTTAGCTAAGATCTTCCGTGATATTGGTGATATTAACGCTGTTGCTCTCGATGATTTACAGGGGCAGTCGTTCGATCTGATCATCAACGCCACATCTTCTGGTATGTACGATAGCGTTCCTAACTTACCGACAGAACTTATTTCGCCGGAAACGTGCTGTTATGACATGTTTTACCTGCCGCAGCTGACACCCTTTTTGTCATGGTGCGTACAGCATGGTGCTCTCCATTATGCAGATGGTTTGGGAATGCTGGTGGGGCAAGCGGCACATGCGTTTAAACTTTGGCATGGTGTTATGCCGGACGTGGAGCCCGTGATTGCTTTACTAAAGCAGGATCTTGCTAAATGAATCAGGCGATCCAGTTCCCCGATCGTGAAAGTTGGGATGATAAGGTAATGGCGATCCGCTTTCCCGTTTTAGTGAATGGCTTTCAGCAGGAATGTTTAGTCAGCGCAGAGCTGCTCCAGCAACGTTATGGCGGTGATAGCCCTGAACGGTGGCTGGCACTGTTCAGGGAGTATCGATGGGATCTTGAAGATGAACTGGAACAAATGATCGTTGCTGAAGAATGGGATGATGAGAGCCTGTAAATAATTCTGTGTAACTGCCACCGTATTAAAGGTGATCGCTCAGGCGGTCACCGAACTCGATAATAAAGCGGCTCATCGCCAGCCGCCAGTTTTGGATCGGCATACTCCATTTTTTTGAGGCATCTTTAATCGCCAGATAAATCACTTTCCGCACTGCGTCGTCTGTCGGGAACACTTTACGCTTCTTTGTCGCCTGTCGGATCACGCTGTTCAGTGACTCAATGGCATTCGTGGCGTAGATGGCCTTGCGGATATCGGGCGGGTAACCGAAGAAGGTGTTGAGATTTTCCCAGTGCGCACGCCAGCTTTTGCTGATTTGCGGGTATTTATCGTCCCAGAGACCCGCGAACGTATCCAGTGCCATCAGTGCGGCTTCCTCTGTCGGAGCCTGATACACTGTTTTCAGTCCACCAGTAACGGCTTTGTAGTCCTTCCATGATACGTATTTCAGGCTGTTGCGCACCATATGGATGATGCACAGCTGGATGTGTGTCTGAGGGTAAACGCTGTTTATCGCATCAGGGAAGCCTTTTAATCCGTCCACACAGGCAATCAGGATATCTTGAAGTCCTCGGTTTTTAAGCTCTGTCAGCACACTTAGCCAGAACTTTGCGCCTTCATTTTCTGCCAGCCACATCCCCAGCAGCTCTTTCTGACCTTCGGTATTAATGCCCAGAGCGAGGAACACGGCTTTGTTAATCACACTGCCATCCTGACGAACTTTTACCACAATACAGTCAAGATAAACAATAGGATAGAGCGGATCCAATGACCGGTTTTGCCACTCAGTAACCTGCTCTTTAACCGCATCGGTGACTTTGGATATCAGTGTGGGTGAGACATCAGCATCGTACATTTCCTTGAACGTGGCGACGATTTCCCGTGTGGTCATGCCTTTGGCATACAGAGATAAAATCTGGCTGTCCATCTGCGTGATGCGCGTCTGGTTTTTCTTGATGAGCTGAGGTTCGAAGGTGTTCTCACGATCACGGGGTGTGCTCAGTTCAATCTCACCATCGTCGCATAACAGCGTTTTGGAGGAATAACCGTTGCGGGTATTCGAGCCTGATTTTGGGGCATTTTTCTCGTGTCCGAGGTGTTCGGTTAACTCAGCATTGAGTGCGGTTTCGACGGTAAGCTTTGTCAGCATACGAGAAAACGCATTCAGGTCAGCTTCGGTTTTAAGGCCTTTAGCCAGTTCAGCAGCGAGTGCTTTGAGTTTCTTTTCGTCCATAGTTTGCCTGTCTCCGTTGTTGGAGTGAACATATCAAAAACAGGCAGATACACAATTTAAATTACAGTCTCGATGATGAAGGTTATTACTCATTGTCCTGAGCAAGATATTCATCTTTCCAACGAACATAGTTTTTTGCCGAGTAAATCAACCCTTCTATTTCTTCTTGTGTGAGTGGCCGAATTTTTTTGACTGGGCTGCCGAGGTATAGATGTCCCTTCTCTAGCCGTTTTCCTGGAGGGACCAAGCTGCCTGCGCCAATCATGACATCATCTTCAACAATTGCTCCATCCAAGAGTATTGATCCCATTCCGACCAAAACCCGATTTCCTATTTGGCAACCGTGCAGCATCGCTTTATGGCCCACTGTGACGTCTTCACCAATAATAAGTGGATTACCTTCTGGTTTTTTCTCTGAGCAGTGGGTGACATGAAGTACAGAACCGTCCTGAACATTACTCCTTGCACCAATAGCAATGTAGTTAACATCACCGCGTATGGCGACAAGGGGCCAGATGCCGACATCATCGCCTAGTGTTACCTTGCCAATCACCACGCTGGAATGATCGACCATGACTCTTTCGCCTAAAACGGGAGAAATACCGTTATAACGACGGAATGTTTTTGTACTCATCGATAACCTCGTAGTTATTTAGCATATGTAGTTATTTGCCACATACTGATGATTCGTTTTAGACAAAATATCGACAGATATGGGATGTCGGCAACTGAAAAGTGGCTTGGATCGAGTAAGATCTCATCGAAAGGGTCGAAAAACACGCGAACAGAAAAAAAGATCAAGAAAGTTGTTGTGTAACGAAAACGGATCCCTATAATGCGCCTCCATCGACACGGCGCTGTGAACACACAACCGGGTCGATAAAGAAAGGGAAAACGCTTTAAAATAAGCGTTGACTCTGAAGGTGAAAAGCGTAATATACGCCACCTCGCGAAGTGGTTAAGACCGCAACGCACTGCTCTTTAACAATATAATCAGACAATCTGTGTGGGCACTCACAAGACCGTATCTTAACGATATAAAAAAGTCTTGAAGAGTGAACAACAGTAAAATTCATTACGAATGAACAGTGACTAATTCTTTGAGCATCGCTGACGAGTTCAGCAAATCAAACAAATCTTAAATTGAAGAGTTTGATCATGGCTCAGATTGAACGCTGGCGGCAGGCCTAACACATGCAAGTCGAGCGGTAGCACAGGAGAGCTTGCTCTCTGGGTGACGAGCGGCGGACGGGTGAGTAATGTCTGGGAAACTGCCTGATGGAGGGGGATAACTACTGGAAACGGTAGCTAATACCGCATAACGTCTTCGGACCAAAGAGGGGGACCTTAGGGCCTCTCGCCATCGGATGTGCCCAGATGGGATTAGCTAGTAGGTGAGGTAATGGCTCACCTAGGCGACGATCCCTAGCTGGTCTGAGAGGATGACCAGCCACACTGGAACTGAGACACGGTCCAGACTCCTACGGGAGGCAGCAGTGGGGAATATTGCACAATGGGCGCAAGCCTGATGCAGCCATGCCGCGTGTGTGAAGAAGGCCTTCGGGTTGTAAAGCACTTTCAGCGGGGAGGAAGGCGGTGAGGTTAATAACCTTATCGATTGACGTTACCCGCAGAAGAAGCACCGGCTAACTCCGTGCCAGCAGCCGCGGTAATACGGAGGGTGCAAGCGTTAATCGGAATGACTGGGCGTAAAGCGCACGCAGGCGGTCTGTTAAGTTGGATGTGAAATCCCCGGGCTTAACCTGGGAACTGCATTCAAAACTGACAGGCTAGAGTCTTGTAGAGGGGGGTAGAATTCCAGGTGTAGCGGTGAAATGCGTAGAGATCTGGAGGAATACCGGTGGCGAAGGCGGCCCCCTGGACAAAGACTGACGCTCAGGTGCGAAAGCGTGGGGAGCAAACAGGATTAGATACCCTGGTAGTCCACGCTGTAAACGATGTCGATTTGGAGGTTGTGCCCTTGAGGCGTGGCTTCCGGAGCTAACGCGTTAAATCGACCGCCTGGGGAGTACGGCCGCAAGGTTAAAACTCAAATGAATTGACGGGGGCCCGCACAAGCGGTGGAGCATGTGGTTTAATTCGATGCAACGCGAAGAACCTTACCTACTCTTGACATCCACAGAATTTGGTAGAGATACCTTAGTGCCTTCGGGAACTGTGAGACAGGTGCTGCATGGCTGTCGTCAGCTCGTGTTGTGAAATGTTGGGTTAAGTCCCGCAACGAGCGCAACCCTTATCCTTTGTTGCCAGCGATTCGGTCGGGAACTCAAAGGAGACTGCCGGTGATAAACCGGAGGAAGGTGGGGATGACGTCAAGTCATCATGGCCCTTACGAGTAGGGCTACACACGTGCTACAATGGCGTATACAAAGAGAAGCGACCTCGCGAGAGCAAGCGGACCTCATAAAGTACGTCGTAGTCCGGATTGGAGTCTGCAACTCGACTCCATGAAGTCGGAATCGCTAGTAATCGTAGATCAGAATGCTACGGTGAATACGTTCCCGGGCCTTGTACACACCGCCCGTCACACCATGGGAGTGGGTTGCAAAAGAAGTAGGTAGCTTAACCTTCGGGAGGGCGCTTACCACTTTGTGATTCATGACTGGGGTGAAGTCGTAACAAGGTAACCGTAGGGGAACCTGCGGTTGGATCACCTCCTTACCAAGAAGATGTGTGTTAAGTGAAGTGCTCACACAGATTGTCTGATGAAAATACTGAGCAAGCGCACCTGTTGATGCGATGAGTGTAAACTCATGCTGACGCGATAGTGCCGAATTTCTGATTCGGTACGGATTTTTCGTGTCCCCATCGTCTAGAGGCCTAGGACACTGCCCTTTCACGGCTGTAACAGGGGTTCGAATCCCCTTGGGGACGCCAATCCGATAATGAGTGAAAGACATTATCATGAATATCTTAAAGATGATTCTTCGGAGTCATGTTTACGATATTGCTCTTTAACAATCTGGAACAAGCTGAAAATTGAAACATGACAGCTGAACATGCATTGGTACCTGCGGGTATGAATGGTGTATCAGTGCGTCAATGAGTCTCTCAAATAATCGCAGCGCGACGTTGGCTTTATTTATTAAAGACACCTTCGGGTTGTGAGGTTAAGCGACTAAGCGTACACGGTGGATGCCTAGGCAGTCAGAGGCGATGAAGGGCGTGCTAATCTGCGATAAGCGTCGGTAAGCTGATATGAAGCGTTATACCCGACGATACCCGAATGGGGAAACCCAGTGTGTTTCGACACACTATCATGACATGAATACATAGTGTCATGAGGCGAACCGGGGGAACTGAAACATCTCAGTACCCCGAGGAAAAGAAATCAACCGAGATTCCCCCAGTAGCGGCGAGCGAACGGGGAGGAGCCCAGAACCTGAATCAGTTTGTGTGTTAGTGGAAGCGTCTGGAAAGTCGCACAGTAAAGGGTGATAGTCCCGTACACAAAAATGCACAAGTTGTGAGTTCGATGAGTAGGGCGGGACACGTGACATCCTGTCTGAATATGGGGGGACCATCCTCCAAGGCTAAATACTCCTGACTGACCGATAGTGAACCAGTACCGTGAGGGAAAGGCGAAAAGAACCCCGGCGAGGGGAGTGAAATAGAACCTGAAACCGTGTACGTACAAGCAGTGGGAGCCTACTTGTTAGGTGACTGCGTACCTTTTGTATAATGGGTCAGCGACTTATATTCTGTAGCAAGGTTAACCGTATAGGGGAGCCGCAGGGAAACCGAGTCTTAACTGGGCGTTAAGTTGCAGGGTATAGACCCGAAACCCGGTGATCTAGCCATGGGCAGGTTGAAGGTTGGGTAACACTAACTGGAGGACCGAACCGACTAATGTTGAAAAATTAGCGGATGACTTGTGGCTGGGGGTGAAAGGCCAATCAAACCGGGAGATAGCTGGTTCTCCCCGAAAGCTATTTAGGTAGCGCCTCGTGAATTCATCTTCGGGGGTAGAGCACTGTTTCGGCTAGGGGGTCATCCCGACTTACCAACCCGATGCAAACTCCGAATACCGAAGAATGTTATCACGGGAGACACACGGCGGGTGCTAACGTTCGTCGTGAAGAGGGAAACAACCCAGACCGCCAGCTAAGGTCCCAAAGTCATGGTTAAGTGGGAAACGATGTGGGAAGGCATAGACAGCCAGGATGTTGGCTTAGAAGCAGCCATCATTTAAAGAAAGCGTAATAGCTCACTGGTCGAGTCGGCCTGCGCGGAAGATGTAACGGGGCTAAACCATGCACCGAAGCTGCGGCAGCGACACTTAGGTGTTGTTGGGTAGGGGAGCGTTCTGTAAGCCGTCGAAGGTGGCCTGTGAGGGCTGCTGGAGGTATCAGAAGTGCGAATGCTGACATAAGTAACGATAATGCGGGTGAAAAACCCGCACGCCGGAAGACCAAGGGTTCCTGTCCAACGTTAATCGGGGCAGGGTGAGTCGACCCCTAAGGCGAGGCTGAAAAGCGTAGTCGATGGGAAACAGGTTAATATTCCTGTACTCGGTGTTACTGCGAAGGGGGGACGGAGAAAGCTAGGTTATCCGGGCGACGGTTGTCCCGGTTTAAGCGTGAAGGTGGATGACCTTGGTAAATCCGGGTCGTCATTAACACTGAGGCGTGATGACGAGTCACTACGGTGATGAAGTAACCAATGCTACGCTTCCAGGAAAAGCCTCTAAGCTCCAGGTAACATCAAATCGTACCCCAAACCGACACAGGTGGTCAGGTAGAGAATACTCAGGCGCTTGAGAGAACTCGGGTGAAGGAACTAGGCAAAATGGTGCCGTAACTTCGGGAGAAGGCACGCTGATGGTAGGTGAAGTGACGTGCTCACGGAGCTGAACTCAGTCGAAGATACCAGCTGGCTGCAACTGTTTAATAAAAACACAGCACTGTGCAAACACGAAAGTGGACGTATACGGTGTGACGCCTGCCCGGTGCCGGAAGGTTAATTGATGGGGTCAGCCGCAAGGCGAAGCTCTTGATCGAAGCCCCGGTAAACGGCGGCCGTAACTATAACGGTCCTAAGGTAGCGAAATTCCTTGTCGGGTAAGTTCCGACCTGCACGAATGGCGTAATGATGGCCAGGCTGTCTCCACCCGAGACTCAGTGAAATTGAACTCGCTGTGAAGATGCAGTGTACCCGCGGCAAGACGGAAAGACCCCGTGAACCTTTACTATAGCTTGACACTGAACCTTGAGCCTTGATGTGTAGGATAGGTGGGAGGCTTTGAAGCGAGGACGCCAGTTCTTGTGGAGCCAACCTTGAAATACCACCCTTTAATGTTTGATGTTCTAACGTGGGCCCGTAATCCGGGTTGCGGACAGTGTCTGGTGGGTAGTTTGACTGGGGCGGTCTCCTCCCAAAGCGTAACGGAGGAGCACGAAGGTTAGCTAATCCTGGTCGGACATCAGGAGGTTAGTGCAAAGGCATAAGCTAGCTTGACTGCGAGAGTGACAGCTCGAGCAGGTGCGAAAGCAGGTCTTAGTGATCCGGTGGTTCTGAATGGAAGGGCCATCGCTCAACGGATAAAAGGTACTCCGGGGATAACAGGCTGATACCGCCCAAGAGTTCATATCGACGGCGGTGTTTGGCACCTCGATGTCGGCTCATCACATCCTGGGGCTGAAGTAGGTCCCAAGGGTATGGCTGTTCGCCATTTAAAGTGGTACGCGAGCTGGGTTTAGAACGTCGTGAGACAGTTCGGTCCCTATCTGCCGTGGGCGTTGGAAGATTGAGAGGGGTTGCTCCTAGTACGAGAGGACCGGAGTGAACGCACCACTGGTGTTCGGGTTGTGATGCCAATTGCATTGCCCGGTAGCTAAGTGCGGAAGAGATAACCGCTGAAAGCATCTAAGCGGGAAACTTGCCTCGAGATGAGTCTTCCCTGGGCACTAGATGCCCCTGAAGGGCCGTTGAAGACGACGACGTAGATAGGCTGGGTGTGTAAGCGTAGCGATACGTTGAGCTAACCAGTACTAATGACCCGAGAGGCTTAACCTTACAACACCGAAGGTGTTTTGAGAGTGACTCATAGAGACGTGTTTTGATATTTAGCTTGTTCAAAGATTGGTTCTGATGGTTGTGCGAGAGCGTGAGCGAAGCATGACGGTTAGAATGAAACAGAATTTGCCTGGCGGCGATAGCGCGGTGGTCCCACCTGACCCCATGCCGAACTCAGAAGTGAAACGCCGTAGCGCCGATGGTAGTGTGGGGCTTCCCCATGTGAGAGTAGGGAACTGCCAGGCATCAAATTAAGCAGTAAGCCGGAGCGATCTGGTGGTTGTAGAGAAATTCGGTGGAGCGGTAGTTCAGTTGGTTAGAATACCTGCCTGTCACGCAGGGGGTCGCGGGTTCGAGCCCCGTCCGTTCCGCCACTTATTAAAAATTATGCCTGCTTTTTTTAGCAGGCATAATATTAAGCGCAATTTAGGGGCGTAGCTCAGTTGGTAGAGCACCGGTCTCCAAAACCGGGTGTCGCGAGTTCGAGTCTCTCCGCCCCTGCCAAATAAAAACCCTTCACGTTTTTGTGAAGGGTTTTTTTTGATCTGTATTTATGCTCAATCCTGTCTTGTACCCCTCTTTTCTCTTTCCAATATCTCCGTTGTTTCTACTCTCTGGATATCTAATTAATCTAATGTGTTGTGATTTAATAGATAAAATTCGCTGATGTAATGCTGACAGATCGTGCTGATTTAGCTGTAAATATGCACAAAATCACCGTAATACCAGGTTGTGAACTTGCTCATCTACCTTGTTCGATATTTGAACTAAAACTATCTACAACCTGAGTGAACGGTAAATCGTTTTTCAGAACGATCCTTCAGGTCGCATTCACTTGCTAGTGGTATCTGCCAACATCACATCGATAGCGCTATAGCAGAAATTCGTAGCGCTATGTTGTACCTGAAATCTGACTAAGTAGCTGTAAGACTACGTAGAAGGAGTTTAAGTATGTACAGACGTTTACTGGTAGCTGTTGCTGTAAGCACGGCGTTGTGTGGTGCCGTACAGGCAAAACTCTTAACTGTTGGTTTTTCCCAGATTGGTTCAGAATCGGGATGGCGCTCTGCGGAAACTAAAGTATCAAAGCAGGAAGCCGAGAAGCGTGGAATAACGTTAAAAATAGCTGATGCTCAGCAGAAGCAGGAGAATCAGATTAAGGCTGTGCGGTCGTTCATCGCTCAGGGCGTAGATGCCATATTTATTGCGCCAGTCGTCGCGACAGGTTGGGCACCAGTCTTACAGGAAGCTAAAGAAGCAAAAATCCCAGTGTTCCTGCTTGATAGAACGATTGAGGTTAGCGATCCATCGTTGTACACCGCTGCTATCGCCTCTGATAGCGTCTATGAAGGAAAAGTAGCAGGGGAGTGGCTTGTGAAAGAAGCCGCAGGCAAACCTTGTAATGTTGTTGAATTACAGGGAACGGTTGGGGCTAGCGTTGC
This sequence comes from Pectobacterium aquaticum, assembly GCF_003382565.3. Classification (NCBI taxonomy): domain Bacteria; kingdom Pseudomonadati; phylum Pseudomonadota; class Gammaproteobacteria; order Enterobacterales; family Pectobacteriaceae; genus Pectobacterium; species Pectobacterium aquaticum. The sequence continues at coordinate 3,921,317 of NZ_CP086253.1, read as the reverse complement.
GATAAACCGTAAGAAAGGGTTTGCTGAAGGTATAGCTTCAGATCCACAGATAAAAATTATTCGCTCACAGTCGGGAGACTTTACTCGCAGCAAGGGTAAAGAGGTCATGGAAAGCTTTATTAAAGCGGAGCAGAACGGAAAGAATATCTGTGCGGTTTATGCACATAATGATGACATGGCTATAGGCGCTATTCAGGCAATTAAAGAAGCTGGCTTGAAACCTGGTTCACAAATAAAAGTTGTCTCCATTGATGGTGTTCCTGATATTTTCAAAGCCATGATGAATGGCGAAGCTAATGCCACCGTTGAATTAACACCTAATATGGCCGGGCCTGCTTTTGATGCTTTATTAGCGATGAAGAAAGACGGAAAACAGCCTGAAAAATTTATTCAAACCGAATCACGTTTATTACTGCCTGACACAGCAAAACAGGAATATGAAACCAAGAAAGACCTTGGTTATTGATATTTATATTGTGGATTCATGATTGATATAAGTATTTTTCTAAATACCTGGCAAAAGTATAAATATGGGAAAGTGGGCTTGCTATGTTTTTTGTACCGTTCAATGACGGGACAGTGAATATTGTCAGCCTACTTACCATAATATTACTCAGGTGTGACGTAGCCTTGTTAAGTTGTCGCATAGGTGATGCTGATGGAAACGACACGGTTGTTAGATATTCGGGGCATGAGCGTTGAGTTTCCGGGGGTAAAAGCATTAGATCAAGTGAACTTCACGCTTAATCGTGGCGAAATAGTGGCACTATTAGGAGAGAATGGCGCAGGGAAATCAACGTTAATTAAGGCGTTGACTGGCGTTTACCATCGCTCAGTTGGTGACATTATCCTCGATGGTATCGCGATTAATCCTGTCAATACGGCTCATGCTCAGTCGTTGGGTATTGGTACGGTCTATCAGGAGGTCAATCTATTACCGAACCTGTCCGTTGCAGCAAATCTATTTATTGGCCGTGAGCCCACTCGCTGGGGTATCGTGGATCAACATAAAATCCTGCGTCAGGCTGAAGCGCTTTTATTGAATTATGGGCTGATGATCGATGTTAGCCATCCGCTTGGTAATTACTCCATCGCAGTTCAACAAATTGTAGCCATTGCCAGAGCTATCGATCTTTCCGCTAAAGTTTTAATTCTTGATGAACCCACCGCAAGCCTTGATGCAAAAGAAGTCGATATGCTGCTGGATATATTGCGGAAGTTGCGCGATCGCGGAATCGGAATGATATTTGTGACGCACTTTCTGGATCAGGTTTACCGCATTAGCGACAGAATTACCGTTTTGCGTAATGGAAAATTAGTGGGGACATTATCTGCCGCAGAATTGCCACGTGTTGAATTAGTCCAAATGATGTTGGGGCACAGTTTTGATGAAACATTATTGAAGCGTGGCGAACATAGTGACGTCTCAGGTGAGCCCATCGTGCATTTTAAACACTATGGCCGACGTGGCTCTATTAATGACTTCGAGCTTTCCGTGCGTCCGGGAGAAATTGTTGGCCTTGCTGGTTTATTGGGTTCCGGCAGAACAGAAACCGCGCAGCTGATATTTGGCATCACCGTGCCTGATGCCGGAGAAGCAAGCGTTGATGGTAAACAAGTCAGCATTCGCACGCCGCGTGCAGCAGGAAAGCTCGGCTTTGGCTATTGCCCTGAGGATCGCAAGACTGACGGTATTGTCGGTGCTGCAACAGTACGAGAGAACATCATTTTGGCGCTTCAGGCGCAGCGCGGCTGGCTGAAGCTCATTTCCTTACGTGAGCAAACCCGTATCGCTGAAAAATTTATCAGCCTATTAGGGATTCGTACGCCCAGTCCAGAGCAGGAAATTCAGTATCTATCAGGAGGGAATCAGCAAAAAGTATTGCTATCGCGCTGGCTGGCAACAGAACCGCGCTTCTTGATTTTGGATGAACCAACACGAGGGATCGATGTTGGTGCGCATGCTGAAATTATTCGCCTGATCGAAAAACTGTGTGAGCAGGGGATGGCCTTACTCGTGATCTCTTCTGAATTGGAAGAACTGACCGGTTATGCGGATCGCATCATTGTACTGCGTGACAGGCGGCACGTTGCGCATCTCGAACATAATGAGATTTCGGTTGCCGCAGTGATGCAGGCAATCGCAGTACAAGCGGGAGCAACTGATGACAGACAATAACGTCAAACCTGCCAAAAAAGTCCGCCTAACATTCACCAAAGGGGTGCCACAGCTTCTCGCGCTCGTTGCCATCTTGTTGATTGATAGCATGGTCGCGCCCAACTTCTTCTCCCTCCACATTCAGGATGGGCGCTTGTTCGGTAGCCTTATCGACATCCTTAACCGCGGCGCACCCGTTGCGCTGCTGGCATTAGGTATGACGTTGGTGATTGCCACTGGCGGTATAGACTTATCGGTGGGCGCAGTTATGGCGATTGCTGGAGCGACAGCCGCAACACTGACCGCTGCTGGTCATCCACTCCCTTCTGTATTACTGATTGCTCTATTGGTTGGTGCGCTGTGTGGGCTATGGAACGGTTTTCTGGTTGCGGTGTTACAGATTCAGCCGATTGTAGCGACGTTAATGCTGATGGTTGCTGGGCGAGGCATTGCTCAGTTGATTACCGAAGGTCAAATTATCACGTTTGATAACGCCGGGTTGGCTAAGCTGGGCAGCGGAACCCTGTTCTATCTACCCATGCCAGTGATTATTGCCTGCGTAATGCTGTTGGCGCTGTGGATTTTGACGCGTAAAACGGCGCTTGGGCTATTTATCGAATCAGTCGGTATTAATTTGCGATCGGCTCGCAACGCTGGCGTGAGTACGAAGCTGGTATTGGTCGCAGCTTATGTCATATGCGGCGTGTGTGCGGCCGTAGCGGGCGTTATCGTGACGGCAGATATCCGTGGGGCGGATGCGAACAACGCGGGCCTCTGGTTGGAATTAGACGCGATTCTGGCTGTGGTGATCGGTGGCGGGTCGCTACTTGGGGGGCGTTTTAATTTGCTGCTCTCTGTCGTCGGTGCCTTGATTATTCAGAGTATGAATACTGGCATCCTGCTGTCTGGCTATCGGCCGGAATTCAACCTGGTTCTGAAGGCTCTCGTCGTTCTGCTGGTTTTGGTTATGCAATCTCCACGTATTTCGCTGCACCACCTGTTCAGGAGGAAAACATAATGTTGAAACGCCACTTCCCCCTGTTGATGACGATTTTGGTATTTATTGCTGGCTATTTATTCTGTCTCAGCCAGTTTCCCGGCTTTGCGTCGACGCGAGTTTTCTTTGATTTACTGACGGATAACGCTTTTTTGGGGATCGTGGCGGTTGGGATGACGTTTGTCATCCTGTCTGGTGGAATCGATCTCTCTGTAGGGTCAGTGATTGCATTTACGGGTGTGTTACTGGCCAAACTGATTGGTACGTATGGCATTGATCCTTTCTTTGCGTTCGCAATAGCGCTGGTGATAGGCGCCATGTTTGGTGGGTTGATGGGATGGATTATCGATACGCTCAAATTGCCAGCCTTTATTATCACGCTGGCGGGTATGTTCTTTGTCCGAGGAATGAGCTTTATCGTCTCACAGGAGTCGATTCCAATCGATCACCCGGTCTATAGCCAACTGGCGGGTTTAGCATGGCGCATGCCGGATGGAGGACGGTTTACCTTTCTGGCGCTGGTTATGTTGATTGTGGTACTGCTGGGGATCGTGATGGCGCACCGTACCCGTTTCGGTAACCGTGTTTATGCGATCGGGGGTAGCAGCTATTCAGCGGAACTGATGGGGGTGCCTGTCAGGCGGACGACGATTCATATCTACATGCTTTCCAGTACGTTAGCGGTGCTGTCAGGTATTGTTTTCTCTCTCTACACCTCTGCGGGTTATGCTCTGGCGGCAAGCGGTGTAGAATTGGATGCCATCGCTGCCGTTGTAATCGGCGGCACGCTACTGACCGGCGGTGTCGGAACCGTATTGGGAACCCTGTTTGGCGTGCTGATTCAGGGCCTGATTCAGACGTATATCACGTTTGACGGCACCTTGAGCTCATGGTGGACAAAAATCGTCATTGGTTTCCTGCTGTTTGCTTTCATTGGGTTACAGAAGGCGTTAAGCACATTCTGGTTAACCAGACGTGCTTAAGTGGGTTGTGAGCAAAATGGGTCATGGATTAATCACAATAGGCGTTTTTAGCAATTGACGTATCATCGTCTGCTGATCGCTGTTTTGTAACCAAACCGCATAAAACGGGCGCACAACGGGCTGACTGTCGCCGACTATCCGCAGGTTGGAGTAGGTTTGTAACCAATGGCTGGGTAAAAACGCGCAGCCGCCGGTTGTTTCAAGCAGTTGGCGGGTCAACTGAACCGACGTTGTTGTCAAAACAGGAAGCTGATCACTGGTTAATAGGCGGTGTTCCTGCTGATGAAAGTCTGCGCCCCATTCCAATTTTATATAAGGTAGTTCCTGTCCGGGTGGGTGCGCTTCTGCTGCAAACAGCGAAAGGGAGAAGTTGCCGAGTAGCTGGCTCGCCAATTCTTCCATTTTAGGTTGTTCGGTCGTAATCAATAGATCCAACTGACGCTCATGGAGTTGTTTTACCAGCGAGTGACGTAAGGCAATGCGTGCTTCTAGCTGGAGCAGCGGGCGCTGTTGATACAGCGATTGTAGCCAGGGCGTCAGATATGCCTCCCAGAGCGACGCGGTTGCCCCCACCGAAAGCAGGCTGTGTTGCTGCGAGCGTGCGACCTCTTTTTTAGCGATCTGCCAGGTACCGATAAGGCTTTCTGCATAGGGCAGAAGCCGTTCGCCGGCGGGCGTCAGGCGTATATTGTTTCGATGGCGCGTAAAGAGGTTGGCACCAAGCTGCGTCTCTAACTGGCGAATCCGAAAACTCACCGCTGACTGCGTGAGATACAGGGATTCGGCGGCACGGCCAAAGTGTCTTGTCCTGCTGACTTCCAGAAAGGTTTTTAGTAATTCGGTATCCACGCCCATCTCCAAAAAAATTTTGTCGTAATGATTTAAATGTTTTGTTTTACACAATGTCAAGCCTATCTAATACTCCGCGCCATAAACAACACGACCATAGAAGAATTAGGAGCGTGTAAGATGGCAGAAAGCTTCTCTACCACTCATCGTTTTTTTGATAACAAGTTCTACCCGCGTGGTTTTTCCCGACATGGCGACTTTACGATTAAAGAAGCACAATTGTTGGAGCGCCACGGTTACGCGTTTAACGAGCTGGATTTGGGTAAACGTGAACCAGTGACTGAGGAAGAGACATCGTTTGTTGCAATGTGCCGCGGCGAACGTAAAGCGGAAACGGAACTGGAAAAAATCTGGTCCAAATATCTGGATCGTATTCGTCGTCCTAAACGCTTCCATACGTTGTCTGGTGGTAAGCCGCAGATGGATGCAGTGGAAGAATACACTGAAAGCGATGATTAATTAAGAATGGGGCGTTAGCCCCATTCAGACTGTTGACGAACCCCACGTTTTTTGTGGGGTTCTGTTTTTGTAGCGACCGCAGGCCTCGATATTTCCCCCTGTTTAGCCTGCAAACGCTTTTATCTGGTTGGATGGGCGCGTACGCTCTGACGTGCCAGTGCCTGTAATAACCGACAAAGAAGCGCCAGCAGCGCCATCTTCTTCTTTGCGCACGAGATGGCCTTCGGGCACGAGTTCTTCAAGGGTAACCATTTTCAAACGGGTATTGCTGCGTGGCTGGTTCTCGGAGCATGGTGGTCAGTCCGTTTTTTGCACTGATCTCATGCGCTCAACGTTCCTGCCGTGAGGGCAGGACGGTGTCAACCGCCTGAAATCCCACGGCTGTGGTATTTTTGGTTTCTAACCGTTCTCTGACAGAGCTTTCCTGTGTTTAGATGCGCTCAAACACGGTCGCAATGCCCTGTCCCAGCCCGATGCACATCGTCGCCACGCCAAACTGAGCGTCGCGGCTTTCCATCAGATTAATCAATGTGGTAGAGATGCGCGCGCCTGAGCAGCCGAGCGGGTGACCCAGCGCAATCGCACCGCCATTGAGATTGACCTTTTCATCCAATTGTTCCAGTAGCCCCAGATCTTTAATACAGGGTAGCGTCTGGGCGGCGAATGCTTCATTGAGCTCAAAGATACCGATGTCGGTCAGACTGAGCCCTGCCCGTTTCAACGCTATCTTGGTCGCTGGGACAGGGGCGTAGCCCATAATCGAAGGATCGCAGCCAACTACGGCCATCGCCCGGATGCGTGCCCGTACGGGTAAGCCTAACGATGCCGCGCGGGATTCGCTCATGATCAACATGGCTGCTGCGCCATCGGACAGCGCCGAAGATGTTCCGGCGGTCACCGTGCCGTTAACCGGATCAAACGCTGGTTTGAGTGCGGCAAGGCTATCGACGGTGGTGTCTGGGCGAATGACTTCATCATAATCGAAGCGTTGCAGCGCACCGTCTGCGTCATGCCCCGCCGTGGGGACGATTTCATGGCGGAATGCCCCTGACTGGGTGGCGCGGTGGGCGCGCTGGTGTGAACGCGCGGCGAACTGATCCTGCATCTCACGACCAATATTGTGCATACGTGCCAGCATCTCAGCCGTCAGCCCCATCATACCCGCTGCCTTAGCCGTGGTGCGGCTCAGTCCCGGATGAAAATCGACGCCATGATTCATCGGCACATGTCCCATATGCTCAACGCCGCCAATTAAGCAGACATTTGCGTCGCCAACCATAATGGCACGGGCGGCATCGTGGAGCGCCTGCATGGAGGAGCCGCACAGCCGGTTAACCGTGGTGGCGGGGACACTCACCGGAATTTCTGCCAGCAAAGCGGCATTGCGGGCGACGTTGAAGCCTTGCTCCAGCGTCTGTTGCACACATCCCCAATAGATATCGTCGATCTCACGGGCATCCAGCGCTGCGTTACGGCTCAATAGGCTACGCATCAGGTGTGCGGACAGGTCTTCGGCTCTCACCTGACGGAAGGCTCCGCCTTTGGATCGCCCCATCGGCGTGCGTACGGCATCAACAATCACTACCTTTTCCATATTTCCTGCCCTCATGCCGGTTGGCCGTAAGAAACGTCCGCGTGTGGCGCGACCGATGGGTAATAGCCTTCATTACTTTTGGCTTTTTGCTGCAAGCCGTCAGGCACCTGATAGATTGCACCGAGGTGCGCCAATTGTTGCGCCATCTCGACGTAGTGTTCGCTGCCTAGTGTATCCAGATAGCGGCAAGCTCCGCCGTGGAAGGGAGGGAAACCTAACCCGTATACCAGCGCCATGTCCGCTTCGGCGGGGCTAGCGACGATACCTTCTTCCAGACAGCGCGCGACTTCATTAATCATCGGGATCATCATGCGAGCGATAATCTCTTCTGCACTGAACGCTTTTTTCGGCTGGCTGATGTCCTTAAGCAGTGTTTCGACAGCCTCATCCTGTTCTTTACGCAACTTCCCCTTGCCATCGGTTTGATAACGGTAGAAGCCGTGACCATTCTTCTGTCCGAAGCGCTGGTGTTCAAACAGCACATCAATCGCATCGCGATAATCTTTCGCCATGCGCTGTGGGAAGCCCTCAGCCATCAAGGCCTGAGCATGGTGAGCGGTATCAATACCGACAACGTCCAGCAGATAGGCTGGGCCCATCGGCCAACCGAATTTTTTCTCCATGACGTTATCGATCTCGCGGAAATCGGCACCATCTCTGAGCAATAAGCTGAACGCAGCAAAGTAAGGGAACAGCACCCGATTCACGAAGAATCCGGGGCAGTCGTTCACAACAATCGGCGTCTTGCCCATCTTACTGGCGTAAGCCACCACGCTGGCGATGGTGTTATCGCTGGTTTTGGGGCCGCGAATAATTTCGACCAGTGGCATGCGGTGGACTGGGTTAAAGAAGTGCATACCGCAGAAATTTTGCGGTCGTTTTAACGATGCTGCCAGTGTAGCAATCGGTATGGTTGAGGTATTCGAAGCCAGAATCGTCTTCTCGCTCACGTGCGATTCCGTTTCCGCGAGTACGCTGGCTTTGATTTTCGGGTTCTCAACCACGGCCTCAACCACGATGTCGGTACGCTCGAACCCAGCGTAATCCAGCGTTGGCTGAATGCTCGCCAGAATCGTTGCCATTTTCATTCCGTCCAGCTTGCCGCGCTCCATCTGCTTATTCAGTAGCTTGGCTGCCTCATTCATCCCCAGCGCGAGCGGCTTCTCATTGATATCTTTCATCCGAATTGGCACGCCTTTGAACGCGGATTGATAGGCAATGCCGCCACCCATAATGCCCGCACCTAGCACGGCGGCCTGCTGCGGCACGGATGTCTCGCCAATCAGTTTCTTCGCTTTGCCTTTAACATATTGATCGTTTAGGAAAATGCCAACGAGTGCGCGAGCTTCATTTGAACGCGCCAGTTGAACAAAATGCTGCGTTTCGAGCTGTAATGCGTCATCGCGCGTCATAGTCGCGGCGGCTTCGATGGTTTTTACCGCTAGCATCGGTGCCGGATAGTGCTTGCCAGCGGTTTGCAGCACCATCGCTTTGGCGGTGGTAAAGCTCATCATGGCTTCAATCTTATTGAGCTTCAGCGGTTCAAGCTTCGGACGCCGGTAAGCCTGCCAGTCCAGTGAGCCGTCAATCGCCTGTTTTAACATCTTGATGGCAGCGGGAACCAGCTTGTCATTGGCGACAACGGCCTGTACGAGTCCCACTTTTAAGGCATCGGCTGCGCTAATATCTTTGCCTGCGGCGATTATCTCCAGCGCGCTGTCGGCGCCCAACAGGCGCGGTAGCCTAACCGTGCCGCCAAAGCCCGGCATAATCCCCAGTTTGGTCTCAGGCAGCCCAATGCGTGCATCCGTCGTTGCTAAACGAAAGTCGGTTGCCAGTACGCACTCACACCCGCCGCCCAACGCATAGCTATTAATTGCGGACAATGTGGGAACGGGTAAATCCTCAAGGCGGCTGAAAATGCGGTTGGCGAAGACAAGCCATTCATGCAGCTTTTCGGCCGGTGCAGCAAAAAGAGAAAGGAATTCTGTAATATCGGCACCGACAATGAATGCCGGTTTGTCAGAACGTAGCAGTAAGCCCTTCAGGTTCGGCTGTTCCGCCAGAACGTCCAGCGCCTTACCCAGGCTGGCAACCGTGCGGGTATCTAGCTTGTTTACGGAGCCAGGGGCAGAAAATACCAGCTCGACAATGCCGTCCTCAAGCCAGTTAAGGTAGAGGGATTCACCTTGATAAAGCATGTTCATCTCCGCTGTTTGTGTGAGTGATCTGGTATGACCAGATAATCGAATTGTGGTTTTAATGTTAATTTTTTGCAAATGAGAGATTAATTTTTTGCCGAATCGATCACAAAGCACCGGACGCTGCCCTTGGAGAATGCCTGTGTTAAAATGGAGGGATCATGTCGTGACGTACAAGGATACTCATGGAAAAGCTGGCTTCTTTATATCATCACCATCTGGCTACGCTGCAAGCGCGTGCTCAGACGGTTTTAGCGCGCCATCAGCTTGACGCATTACTGATTCACTCTGGTGAGCTGTTGACCGTTTTTCTGGACGATCACGACTATCCTTTTAAAGTTAACCCGCAATTTAAAGCGTGGGTGCCTGTCACGCAGGTGCCGAACTGCTGGCTATGGGTTGACGGTGTTAACCCGCCGAAGCTGTGGTTCTATTCGCCAGTCGATTACTGGCATAACGTTGCGCCTGTCCCCGAGAGCTTCTGGACTGAAGAGATTGAGATTACCGTGCTACGGAATGCTGATGATATTGGGCAACTGCTTCCATCGCAGCGCGAGCGTGTTGCCTATATCGGCTATGCCCCGCAGCGTGCGCAGGATTTGGGAATTCGTGCAGACAATATTAATCCTCAGGGCGTATTGGATTATCTGCACTATCATCGCGCTTACAAAACAGACTACGAACTGGCCTGCATGCGTGAAGCGCAGAAGACCGCTGTTATCGGTCACCGGGCGGCGCATGAAGCGTTCCTGTCCGGGATGAGCGAATTCGATATTAATTTGGCGTATCTGACGGCTACCGGCCATCGGGATATCGATGTCCCTTACGGTAATATCATCGCGCTAAATGAACATGCCGCAGTGTTGCACTATACCCAGCTCGATCATCAGGTGCCTTCCGATGTCCGCAGTTTTCTGATTGATGCGGGTGCCGAATATAACGGCTATGCCGCCGATCTGACGCGTACCTATTCTGCGCAGAGTGATGGTGCGTTTGCCCTACTGATTAACGATCTCAATCAGGAAATGCTTTCATTGATTGATACCGTTCAGGCGGGAGTGCGTTATACCGATTACCATCTTCAGATGCATCAGCGGATTGCGAAGCTGCTGAAATCACATCAACTGGTGCGGGACATCAGCGAAGAGGCTATGGTGGAGCAAGGGATGACATCGCTTTTCCTGCCGCACGGTCTTGGCCACCCGCTGGGCTTGCAGGTGCATGATGTCGCCGGATTTATGCAAGACGATCGCGGCACACATCTGGCAGCGCCGTCGCAGCATCCTTATTTGCGTTGTACTCGCGTGCTTGAACCCGGCATGGTCATGACGATCGAACCGGGCATCTATTTCATCGAATCCTTGCTTGCTCCGTGGCGTGAGGGAGAATTGCGTCAGCACTTTGACTGGCAAAAAATCGATGTGCTGAAACCGTTTGGCGGTATCCGTATCGAGGATAATATTGTCATTCATGAAGGGCGCGTGGAGAACATGACGCGCGACCTGAATCTGGCCTGATGCAAGCGTATCCTATTCCTGCTGCGCCAGTGAGCTTCAGCGAGGAAATCAAGAAAAGCCGCTTTACGACGATCCTGGCGGCAACACCGGGAATTGACGCGGCGAAAGCGTTTATCCAGCATGTCAGGGAAGAGCATGCTTCGGCGGGTCACCACTGCTGGGCATTTGTTGCGGGTGCGCCTGACGATTCGCAGCAACTGGGTTTTTCTGACGATGGTGAGCCTTCCGGCACGGCAGGTAAGCCGATGCTGTCGCAACTAATGGGAAGCGGTGTCGGTGAGATTACGGCCGTGGTCGTACGCTACTACGGTGGAATCCCTCTGGGCACGGGTGGGTTAGTGAAGGCTTATGGTGGTGGTGTTCAGCAAGCGCTGAAGCTGCTATCGCTGCAAGAGAAAGTATTGCAAAAAGAGTATGGCTTACACTGTGACTATGCACTGTTGCCCCAGCTTGAATCACTGATCTTCCAGCTTGGCGGAAAAATTCTGCATAGTGAGTATGGCGTGGAAGTCGTATTGCGGTTCTCTATCCCCGTTAGGGGAACCGAGGAGGCGGCAATGAAATTACGTGATTTAAGCCGCGGCGCGTTGCATTTATTGCCGGTTCCATAATAATCCCAGCGCTTTTTATGAATCATTAAGGAATTCCCTGCGATGCACTTGCGCGCCATAACCCGTATTGTCGGCCAGTTGGTTATCCTTTTTTCTGGGACGATGGTTATTCCCGGACTGGTGGCGTTAATTTATCGCGATGGCGCCGGCCGAGCGTTTACGCAGACATTTATTGTCGCGCTGGCGATTGGCATCATGCTATGGCTACCAAACCGAAAACAGAAGCATGAACTGAAATCTCGTGAAGGATTCCTGATCGTAGTCCTCTTCTGGACGGTGCTGGGCAGCGTCGGTGCGCTGCCTTTCCTGTTTGCTGAACATCCTAATTTGGGCGTAACGGATGCTTTTTTCGAATCGTTCTCTGGGTTAACGACAACGGGCGCCACTACGCTTGTCGGGTTGGATTCACTGCCTAAAGCTATTCTGTTTTATCGACAAATGCTGCAATGGTTTGGTGGGATGGGGATCATCGTACTCGCCGTTGCCATCCTGCCGATTCTTGGTGTCGGTGGAATGCAGCTTTATCGTGCGGAGATGCCGGGGCCGTTGAAGGAAAACAAAATGCGCCCGCGTATTGCCGATACGGCAAAAACGCTGTGGCTGATTTATCTTTTACTTACGATTGCTTGTGCTGTCGCGCTTTGGCTGGCTGGCATGCCGGTATTCGATGCGATTGGCCACAGCTTCTCTACGGTGTCTGTCGGCGGGTTCTCTACTCATGATGCGAGTATCGGCTACTTTAATAGCCCAACGATTAACACCATCATCGCGATATTCCTGCTGATTTCCGGCTGTAACTTTGGTTTGCACTTTGCTCTGCTGAGTGGTCGCAGCCTGAAGGTATACTGGCGTGACCCAGAATTCCGCATGTTCATTTTTGTTCAGTTGTCGCTGGTGGCCGTGTGTACGATTGTCCTGTGGTTCCATCACGTGTATGACAGCGGGATGCAGACGATCAATCAGTCGTTCTTTCAAGTTGTCTCGATGGCGACAACGGCAGGGTTTACGACGGATAGCATTGCATCCTGGCCGCTTTTTCTGCCTGTTTTGCTTCTGTGTTCCGCGTTTGTTGGCGGGTGTGCGGGCTCAACTGGGGGCGGCTTGAAAGTGATTCGTATCCTGCTGCTTTTCCTGCAAGGATCGCGTGAGCTCAAGCGTTTAGTGCATCCGAATGCGGTTTACACGATCAAGCTGGGGCACCGCGCGTTGCCGGAGCGTATCCTTGAAGCCGTATGGGGATTCTTTTCCGCGTATGCGCTGGTTTTTATTGTCAGCATGCTAGCCGTCATTGCGACAGGCGTTGATGATTTCTCTGCGTTTGCGGCGGTCGCCGCCACATTGAATAATCTGGGGCCGGGTTTGGGTGTCGTCGCGGAGAATTTTACGTCGATGAATGATACGGCGAAATGGATTCTGATACTGACGATGCTGTTTGGTCGTTTGGAAGTCTTCACGCTTTTAGTGCTGTTTACGCCAACCTTCTGGCGGGAATAGTCCCCATAAGGATAAAAAACAATGAAAGCTTTGATCGTGTTTTCGAGTCGGGATGGGCAAACAAGAGCGATTGCCTCCTATATTGCAAATACGCTGAAAGGAACCCTGGAGTGCGATGTGGTTAACGTACTCAATGCGAATGATATCGATCTGAGTCTATACAACCAGGTCCTGATTGGGGCGTCGATTCGGTACGGGCGCTTTCATCCAGCAGTAAATCAATTTATCCATAAGCATCTGGTTTCTCTGCAACAGCTTCCCAGCGCATTCTTCTCCGTGAATCTCACCGCACGTAAACCAGAAAAACGCACGATACAAACTAATGCCTACACGCGTAAATTTCTGCTGAATTCCCCTTGGCAGCCAGATTTGTGCTGTGTGTTCGCTGGTGCTTTGCGTTATCCACGTTACCGCTGGTTTGATCGGGTAATGATTCAACTCATTATGCGTATAACGGGTGGGGAAACGGATAGTACAAAAGAAGTTGAATATACAGACTGGCAGCAGGTTGCTCGTTTCGCACAGGATTTCGCCCAATTAGCGGCGAAAAACCCGGCATAATGGCGTCTTTTAATTCGCTTTGCTGAAAAAAAAATCACTCGATAATTTTTTTGCATTTAGCGCTTGTCAGTGGCCGAGAAGTCCCTATAATGCGCATCCACTGACACGGCAACAGCGACACGCGGTTGTGGTGACAGCAAAAAGATTCAACGAAGCAGTCAGTAATGACTTGACTTCACAGCGGAAAAGCATAGTATGTGCAGCCCGCGCCACCGATGAAGTGGCACTGCTCTTTAACAATTTAATCAGACAATCTGTGTGGGCACTCACAAGACCGTATCTTAACGATATAAAAAAGTCTTGAAGAGTGAACAACAGTAAAATTCATTACGAATGAACAGTGACTAATTCTTTGAGCATCGCTGACGAGTTCAGCAAATCAAACAAATCTTAAATTGAAGAGTTTGATCATGGCTCAGATTGAACGCTGGCGGCAGGCCTAACACATGCAAGTCGAGCGGTAGCACAGGAGAGCTTGCTCTCTGGGTGACGAGCGGCGGACGGGTGAGTAATGTCTGGGAAACTGCCTGATGGAGGGGGATAACTACTGGAAACGGTAGCTAATACCGCATAACGTCTTCGGACCAAAGAGGGGGACCTTAGGGCCTCTCGCCATCGGATGTGCCCAGATGGGATTAGCTAGTAGGTGAGGTAATGGCTCACCTAGGCGACGATCCCTAGCTGGTCTGAGAGGATGACCAGCCACACTGGAACTGAGACACGGTCCAGACTCCTACGGGAGGCAGCAGTGGGGAATATTGCACAATGGGCGCAAGCCTGATGCAGCCATGCCGCGTGTGTGAAGAAGGCCTTCGGGTTGTAAAGCACTTTCAGCGGGGAGGAAGGCGGTGAGGTTAATAACCTTATCGATTGACGTTACCCGCAGAAGAAGCACCGGCTAACTCCGTGCCAGCAGCCGCGGTAATACGGAGGGTGCAAGCGTTAATCGGAATGACTGGGCGTAAAGCGCACGCAGGCGGTCTGTTAAGTTGGATGTGAAATCCCCGGGCTTAACCTGGGAACTGCATTCAAAACTGACAGGCTAGAGTCTTGTAGAGGGGGGTAGAATTCCAGGTGTAGCGGTGAAATGCGTAGAGATCTGGAGGAATACCGGTGGCGAAGGCGGCCCCCTGGACAAAGACTGACGCTCAGGTGCGAAAGCGTGGGGAGCAAACAGGATTAGATACCCTGGTAGTCCACGCTGTAAACGATGTCGATTTGGAGGTTGTGCCCTTGAGGCGTGGCTTCCGGAGCTAACGCGTTAAATCGACCGCCTGGGGAGTACGGCCGCAAGGTTAAAACTCAAATGAATTGACGGGGGCCCGCACAAGCGGTGGAGCATGTGGTTTAATTCGATGCAACGCGAAGAACCTTACCTACTCTTGACATCCACAGAATTTGGTAGAGATACCTTAGTGCCTTCGGGAACTGTGAGACAGGTGCTGCATGGCTGTCGTCAGCTCGTGTTGTGAAATGTTGGGTTAAGTCCCGCAACGAGCGCAACCCTTATCCTTTGTTGCCAGCGATTCGGTCGGGAACTCAAAGGAGACTGCCGGTGATAAACCGGAGGAAGGTGGGGATGACGTCAAGTCATCATGGCCCTTACGAGTAGGGCTACACACGTGCTACAATGGCGTATACAAAGAGAAGCGACCTCGCGAGAGCAAGCGGACCTCATAAAGTACGTCGTAGTCCGGATTGGAGTCTGCAACTCGACTCCATGAAGTCGGAATCGCTAGTAATCGTAGATCAGAATGCTACGGTGAATACGTTCCCGGGCCTTGTACACACCGCCCGTCACACCATGGGAGTGGGTTGCAAAAGAAGTAGGTAGCTTAACCTTCGGGAGGGCGCTTACCACTTTGTGATTCATGACTGGGGTGAAGTCGTAACAAGGTAACCGTAGGGGAACCTGCGGTTGGATCACCTCCTTACCAAGAAGATGTGTGTTAAGTGAAGTGCTCACACAGATTGTCTGATGAAAATACTGAGCAAGCGCACCTGTTGATGCGATGAGTGTAAACTCATGCTGACGCGATAGTGCCGAATTTCTGATTCGGTACGGATTTTTCGTGTCCCCATCGTCTAGAGGCCTAGGACACTGCCCTTTCACGGCTGTAACAGGGGTTCGAATCCCCTTGGGGACGCCAATCCGATAATGAGTGAAAGACATTATCATGAATATCTTAAAGATGATTCTTCGGAGTCATGTTTACGATATTGCTCTTTAACAATCTGGAACAAGCTGAAAATTGAAACATGACAGCTGAACATACTGACACAACAGTAATGTAGTGTGAGTGATGAATCAGTTTGTCAATGAGTCTCTCAAATAATCGCAGCGCGACGTTGGCTTTATTTATTAAAGACACCTTCGGGTTGTGAGGTTAAGCGACTAAGCGTACACGGTGGATGCCTAGGCAGTCAGAGGCGATGAAGGGCGTGCTAATCTGCGATAAGCGTCGGTAAGCTGATATGAAGCGTTATACCCGACGATACCCGAATGGGGAAACCCAGTGTGTTTCGACACACTATCATGACATGAATACATAGTGTCATGAGGCGAACCGGGGGAACTGAAACATCTCAGTACCCCGAGGAAAAGAAATCAACCGAGATTCCCCCAGTAGCGGCGAGCGAACGGGGAGGAGCCCAGAACCTGAATCAGTTTGTGTGTTAGTGGAAGCGTCTGGAAAGTCGCACAGTAAAGGGTGATAGTCCCGTACACAAAAATGCACAAGTTGTGAGTTCGATGAGTAGGGCGGGACACGTGACATCCTGTCTGAATATGGGGGGACCATCCTCCAAGGCTAAATACTCCTGACTGACCGATAGTGAACCAGTACCGTGAGGGAAAGGCGAAAAGAACCCCGGCGAGGGGAGTGAAATAGAACCTGAAACCGTGTACGTACAAGCAGTGGGAGCCTACTTGTTAGGTGACTGCGTACCTTTTGTATAATGGGTCAGCGACTTATATTCTGTAGCAAGGTTAACCGTATAGGGGAGCCGCAGGGAAACCGAGTCTTAACTGGGCGTTAAGTTGCAGGGTATAGACCCGAAACCCGGTGATCTAGCCATGGGCAGGTTGAAGGTTGGGTAACACTAACTGGAGGACCGAACCGACTAATGTTGAAAAATTAGCGGATGACTTGTGGCTGGGGGTGAAAGGCCAATCAAACCGGGAGATAGCTGGTTCTCCCCGAAAGCTATTTAGGTAGCGCCTCGTGAATTCATCTTCGGGGGTAGAGCACTGTTTCGGCTAGGGGGTCATCCCGACTTACCAACCCGATGCAAACTCCGAATACCGAAGAATGTTATCACGGGAGACACACGGCGGGTGCTAACGTTCGTCGTGAAGAGGGAAACAACCCAGACCGCCAGCTAAGGTCCCAAAGTCATGGTTAAGTGGGAAACGATGTGGGAAGGCATAGACAGCCAGGATGTTGGCTTAGAAGCAGCCATCATTTAAAGAAAGCGTAATAGCTCACTGGTCGAGTCGGCCTGCGCGGAAGATGTAACGGGGCTAAACCATGCACCGAAGCTGCGGCAGCGACACTTAGGTGTTGTTGGGTAGGGGAGCGTTCTGTAAGCCGTCGAAGGTGGCCTGTGAGGGCTGCTGGAGGTATCAGAAGTGCGAATGCTGACATAAGTAACGATAATGCGGGTGAAAAACCCGCACGCCGGAAGACCAAGGGTTCCTGTCCAACGTTAATCGGGGCAGGGTGAGTCGACCCCTAAGGCGAGGCTGAAAAGCGTAGTCGATGGGAAACAGGTTAATATTCCTGTACTCGGTGTTACTGCGAAGGGGGGACGGAGAAAGCTAGGTTATCCGGGCGACGGTTGTCCCGGTTTAAGCGTGAAGGTGGATGACCTTGGTAAATCCGGGTCGTCATTAACACTGAGGCGTGATGACGAGTCACTACGGTGATGAAGTAACCAATGCTACGCTTCCAGGAAAAGCCTCTAAGCTCCAGGTAACATCAAATCGTACCCCAAACCGACACAGGTGGTCAGGTAGAGAATACTCAGGCGCTTGAGAGAACTCGGGTGAAGGAACTAGGCAAAATGGTGCCGTAACTTCGGGAGAAGGCACGCTGATGGTAGGTGAAGTGACGTGCTCACGGAGCTGAACTCAGTCGAAGATACCAGCTGGCTGCAACTGTTTAATAAAAACACAGCACTGTGCAAACACGAAAGTGGACGTATACGGTGTGACGCCTGCCCGGTGCCGGAAGGTTAATTGATGGGGTCAGCCGCAAGGCGAAGCTCTTGATCGAAGCCCCGGTAAACGGCGGCCGTAACTATAACGGTCCTAAGGTAGCGAAATTCCTTGTCGGGTAAGTTCCGACCTGCACGAATGGCGTAATGATGGCCAGGCTGTCTCCACCCGAGACTCAGTGAAATTGAACTCGCTGTGAAGATGCAGTGTACCCGCGGCAAGACGGAAAGACCCCGTGAACCTTTACTATAGCTTGACACTGAACCTTGAGCCTTGATGTGTAGGATAGGTGGGAGGCTTTGAAGCGAGGACGCCAGTTCTTGTGGAGCCAACCTTGAAATACCACCCTTTAATGTTTGATGTTCTAACGTGGGCCCGTAATCCGGGTTGCGGACAGTGTCTGGTGGGTAGTTTGACTGGGGCGGTCTCCTCCCAAAGCGTAACGGAGGAGCACGAAGGTTAGCTAATCCTGGTCGGACATCAGGAGGTTAGTGCAAAGGCATAAGCTAGCTTGACTGCGAGAGTGACAGCTCGAGCAGGTGCGAAAGCAGGTCTTAGTGATCCGGTGGTTCTGAATGGAAGGGCCATCGCTCAACGGATAAAAGGTACTCCGGGGATAACAGGCTGATACCGCCCAAGAGTTCATATCGACGGCGGTGTTTGGCACCTCGATGTCGGCTCATCACATCCTGGGGCTGAAGTAGGTCCCAAGGGTATGGCTGTTCGCCATTTAAAGTGGTACGCGAGCTGGGTTTAGAACGTCGTGAGACAGTTCGGTCCCTATCTGCCGTGGGCGTTGGAAGATTGAGAGGGGTTGCTCCTAGTACGAGAGGACCGGAGTGAACGCACCACTGGTGTTCGGGTTGTGATGCCAATTGCATTGCCCGGTAGCTAAGTGCGGAAGAGATAACCGCTGAAAGCATCTAAGCGGGAAACTTGCCTCGAGATGAGTCTTCCCTGGGCACTAGATGCCCCTGAAGGGCCGTTGAAGACGACGACGTAGATAGGCTGGGTGTGTAAGCGTAGCGATACGTTGAGCTAACCAGTACTAATGACCCGAGAGGCTTAACCTTACAACACCGAAGGTGTTTTGAGAGTGACTCATAGCGACGTGTTTTGATATTTAGCTTGTTCAAAGATTGGTTCTGATGGTTGTGCGAGGGCGTGAGCGAAGCATGACGGTTGGAATGAAACAGAATTTGCCTGGCGGCGATAGCGCGGTGGTCCCACCTGACCCCATGCCGAACTCAGAAGTGAAACGCCGTAGCGCCGATGGTAGTGTGGGGCTTCCCCATGTGAGAGTAGGGAACTGCCAGGCATCAAATAAGTGGAAAGCCCCTGTCGCAAGACAGGGGCTTTTTGCTATGGGTTGCTCCCCTGAGTGATTCCTATGCGCTTGAACGTATTCAGCAGAAGTCGTGCTGATGATATGCAGCGTGTTGTGTCTCGTGAAACATTTTCACCTTATGCGTTGAGCGCTCGACATGAGTACAAAAACTCGCTATCTTCGGGCATCTGGATGTCTAAACGTTTAAACGTATGCTTTGAGGATATAAGGTTATGCCAATTCGGGTTCCTGATGAGTTACCAGCTGTCAATTTTCTACGTAATGAGAACGTCTTTGTGATGACGTCCTCGCGTGCTAAAACGCAGGAAATTCGGCCCCTCAAAGTGCTGGTTCTGAACCTGATGCCTAAAAAGATCGAGACTGAAAACCAGTTTCTGCGCCTGTTATCCAACTCCCCCTTACAGATCGATATCCAACTGCTGCGTATCGATAGTCGTGAATCAAAGAATACGCCGGCCGAGCATTTGAATAACTTCTACTGCGATTTCGACGACATCCAAAACGAAAATTTTGATGGCCTGATTGTGACTGGCGCACCGTTGGGATTAGTCGATTTCTGTGATGTTGTCTATTGGCCACAGATCGCGCGTGTCATTGAATGGGCAAAAGAGCATGTTACCTCCACATTATTCGTGTGTTGGGCTGTACAGGCTGCTCTCAATATCCTCTACGGCATTCCCAAGATGACCCGTAAGGAAAAGCTATCTGGTGTTTACTCGCACCACACGTTGCAACCTCACGCTTTGCTGACCCGCGGCTTTGATGAAACGTTCCTGGCACCACATTCACGCTATGCAGATTTTCCGGTTGATGTGATTCGGGAGCATACGGATTTAGAGATTTTGGTTGAGTCGGAGCAGGCTGGTGCTTACCTGTTTGCCAGCAAAGATAAACGTTTGGCGTTTGTTACCGGACACCCAGAGTATGATGTCTTGACGCTAGCGGGCGAGTTTTTCCGCGATTGTGACGCCGGATTGGATCCGACTGTGCCAGTAAATTATTTCCCCGATGACAATCCTGAACTGGCACCGAAAGCGAGCTGGCGTAGCCACGGTCATCTGCTTTTTGTTAACTGGCTGAATTACTATGTTTACCAGATTACGCCTTACGATTTACGCCGGATGAACCCTACGCTGGACTAACCCGTTCCCCTTCTTTTCTCTAAGGCACCTGCAAGGGTGCCTTTCTTTTTTGTACTGAACCATTCCATTCTCGTTAGTGAGTGAAAGCTATTTCTCTTCTTTTTTTATTTTAATCTTCATTTTTATCATGAGGTTATTTTTGATTTATGATTAAAATGGAAATTGTTTTTGATTTTGTTTTTTATTGTATTACGCTTAATTCTGTCGGCTAAGAAATGTACATACTGGTTTGCCGATTTGGCGGTTGTTGATAAATGAAGCGGAATCTGAAAAGGAACCACGAATGATGCAGCAGACGATAAACAGAGAATTGGCGTTTAGTCAGCGTTTTGGCGAAGGTGAGAAGCAAATTCTTACGGAAGAAGCGATTGATTTCTTAACGGAGCTGGTCGCGCATTTTACGCCAGCTCGTAATCAATTACTCGCCGAACGGCAGGTACAACAGCGTAGTATTGATCAGGGTAAGTTGCCTGATTTTATTTCAGAAATGGCTTCCATTCGTGATAAGACATGGACAATACGCGGTATTCCCGATGACCTTCAGGATCGTCGTGTTGAGATTACCGGTCCGGTCGAACGAAAGATGGTGATCAACGCATTGAATGCCAACGTGAAAGTTTTCATGGCGGACTTTGAGGATTCGTTGTCACCGAATTGGGAAAAAGTGATCGACGGGCAAATCAACTTGCGTGATGCCGTACGCGGTACGATTTCCTACATCAATGAAACTGGAAAGATCTACCAACTGAAACCCAATCCTGCCGTGTTGATTTGTCGTGTACGCGGTTTGCATTTGCCAGAAAAACACGTGTCCTGGCAGGGGGAAGCGATTCCCGGCAGTCTGTTCGACTTCGCGCTGTATTTTTTCCACAACTATCAGGAACTGCTGAAGAAAGGTAGCGGTCCTTATTTCTATCTGCCAAAGACGCAGTCATGGCAGGAAGCGGCTTGGTGGAACGATGTCTTCTGCTACACGGAAGATCGTTTTGATCTGCCGCGCGGGACGATCAAAGCAACGGTGTTGATTGAAACGTTGCCCGCCGTTTTTCAGATGGACGAGATCCTCTACCACCTACGCGATCATATTGTTGGGCTGAACTGTGGCCGCTGGGATTACATCTTCAGTTATATCAAAACATTAAAGAACCACAGCGATCGCGTTCTACCCGATCGTCAGTCGGTGACGATGGAAAAACCCTTCCTTAGCGCTTATTCGCGGCTGTTGATCAAAACCTGCCATCGCCGTGGCGCGTTCGCCATGGGCGGGATGGCGGCGTTCATCCCAAGTAAGGATGCGGAACGCAATAACTGGGTGTTGGATAAGGTACGTAAAGACAAAGAGCTGGAAGCTCACAATGGCCATGACGGCACTTGGGTGGCCCATCCGGGGCTGGCCGATGCCGTGATGGAGGTGTTCGACCGAGCATTAGGTGAACGCAAAAATCAGCTCGATATCAGCCGTGAACAAGATGCGCCCATTCACGCTGAGGAGTTACTGGAGCCTTGCCCGGGAGATCGCACGGAAGTGGGGATGCGCGCGAATATCCGCGTTGCGGTGCAGTACATCGAAGCATGGATATCCGGCAATGGCTGCGTCCCGATTTATGGGCTGATGGAAGACGCGGCGACGGCAGAAATCTCCCGCACCTCAATCTGGCAGTGGATTCGCCACGGCAAGACATTGAGCGATGGTCGTGTGATCACCAAAGCGCTGTTCCGCCAGATGCTGGCCGAAGAACTGTTTGTGATTCAGGAGGAACTCGGTGATGCCCGCTTCAGCGGAGGGCGCTTTGATGAAGCCGCTCGGCTGATGGAGCAAATTACCACGCAAGATGAGCTGATCGACTTCCTGACGCTACCTGGCTACGCATTGCTTGATTAATCCTGACTGATAATAAAAAGGAACCTCTGCTATGACGACCTCTCGTACCCAACAAGTCCAGCATATCGAAAAAGAGTGGAAAACCGCCCGCTGGGAAGGTATTACGCGCCCCTACAGCGCAGAAGATGTGATTAATCTACGGGGATCGGTGAACCCGGAATGCACGCTCGCACAGCTCGGCGCGGCAAAGCTATGGAACCTGCTGCATGGTGACTCACGCAAAGGCTATGTTAATTGCCTAGGCGCGCTGACGGGAGGACAGGCTTTACAGCAGGCGAAAGCGGGCATTGAAGCGATTTATCTTTCCGGCTGGCAGGTGGCGGCAGATGCCAATCTGGCGTCCAGCATGTATCCCGACCAGTCGCTCTACCCGGCGAACTCCGTACCTGCGGTGATTGAACGCATCAACAACACCTTTCGGCGCGCCGATCAGATTCAGTGGTCGAACCGCATTGAGCCGGGTGATAAGCGTTATACCGACTACTTTCTGCCAATTGTTGCGGATGCGGAGGCGGGGTTTGGCGGCGTGCTTAATGCGTTTGAGCTGATGAAGTCGATGATTGAAGCGGGCGCGGCGGCGGTTCACTTTGAAGATCAACTGGCATCGGCGAAGAAATGTGGCCACATGGGCGGCAAAGTGCTGGTGCCGACTCAGGAAGCCGTTCAGAAGCTGGTTGCAGCGCGTCTGGCTGCGGATGTTTTGGGGGTGCCTACCTTGCTGGTCGCGCGAACCGATGCGGATGCGGCGGATTTGCTGACTTCCGACTGCGATGAGCATGACCGTAACTTCATCACTGGAGAACGCACGGTGGAAGGCTTTTACCGTACGCGTGCCGGGATCGAGCAGGCGATCAGCCGTGGTCTGGCGTATGCGCCTTATGCCGATTTGGTGTGGTGCGAAACTTCAACGCCGGATTTATCGCTGGCGCGCCGTTTTGCCGAGGCCATCCATGCGAAATTCCCCGGTAAGCTGCTGGCGTACAACTGCTCGCCTTCCTTTAACTGGAAGAAGAATCTCGATGACAGCACGATTGCACGCTTTCAGGATGAGCTGTCGGCGATGGGCTACAAATATCAATTTATTACGCTGGCTGGCATCCACAGCATGTGGTTCAACATGTTTGACCTGGCGCATGCCTATGCGCAGGGCGAGGGGATGAGGCACTACGTAGAAAAAGTACAACAGCCTGAATTTGAAGCGATTAAAGACGGTTATACCTTCTCATCGCATCAGCAGGAGGTCGGGACTGGCTACTTTGATAAGGTAACGAACATCATTCAGGGAGGCGAGTCTTCAGTGACGGCGCTGACGGGATCGACGGAAGAACAGCAGTTCTGATCCTAACCCGGTCAGTTTTCGGCTGACCGGGTTTCATCGGGAGATCATGATGACGCGTGACCTTGAAAAGCTGGTGTCGCAGACGATCCTGCAAGGGTTTGATGCGCAATATGGACGTTTTCTCGAAGTGACAGCGGGTGCACAGCAGCGCTTTGAACAGGCTGACTGGTCCGCCGTACAACAGGCAATGAAACAGCGTATTCACTTATACGATCACCACGTTGGTCTGGTGGTCGAACAGCTGCGCTGTATTACCGGCATTCTCTGCGATGATGCGGATTTTTTGGCTCGCGTGAAGCATATCTACACCCGTTTATTGCCGGACTACCCGCGTTTTGAGATTGCAGAGAGTTTCTTTAATTCCGTCTACTGTCGGCTGTTTAACCATCGGGAACTGGCACCTGACAAACTGTTTGTTTTCAGTTCTCAGCCCGAACAGCGCTTTCGTGAGATTCCCCGGCCTATCGCCAAGACGTTTGTGCCCACTGACGGCTGGCAGAGCATGTTGGAAAAGCTGCTGAGCGATGTGCCGCTGCGCTTACCGTGGGAAGATTTGCCGCGTGATATTGGTTATATCACTGCGTATTTGCAGCGCACTTTCTCAACGGAGCAGCTTGCGCACGCGACGTTACAGCTGGCGAATGAGCTGTTTTATCGTAACAAAGCGGCCTGGCTGGTGGGCAAACTGTCGCTCTCTGGCGGTGTTTTTCCGTTCCTGCTGCCGATTCACCACAACGAACGCGGTGCGTTATTTATTGATACCTGCTTAAGCAGTCAGGCTGACGCTAGCATTGTGTTCGGTTTCGCCCGCTCTTACTTTATGGTGTATGCCCCGCTGCCGTCGGCGCTGGTGGCTTGGCTGCGTGACATTTTACCGGGGAAGACGACAGCGGAGCTTTATCTGGCCATCGGCTGCCAGAAGCATAGTAAAACTGAGTATTACCGCGAATATCTGCACTACATTGCGGCATCAGAAGAGCAGTTTATTATCGCTCCCGGCGTGAAAGGTATGGTGATGTTGGTGTTTACGCTGCCTTCGTTCGATCGCGTATTTAAAGTCATCAAAGATCGTTTCGCGCCGCAGAAAGAAGTGAGCGCCGAGCGGGTCATGGCATGCTATCAACTGGTGAAAGAGCACGATCGCGTCGGGCGCATGGCAGATACGCAGGAATATGAAAACTTCGTCATTGATAAGCATCGCATCAGCCCAGAATTGTTGGATGAGCTGTGGCGGGAGGTGCCGGAAAAACTGGAGGATCTGGGCGACCAACTGGTGATCCGACACTTGTACATGGAACGCCGGATGACGCCGCTGAACCTCTATCTGGAGCAGGCAAACGTTCAACAGCTGCATGATGTGATTGAAGAATACGGCAATGCCATCAAACAACTGGCTGCGGCGAATATTTTCCCCGGCGACATGCTATTCAAGAATTTCGGCGTCACGCGTCATGGGCGAGTCGTCTTTTATGACTACGATGAAATTTGCTACATGACTGAGGTTAATTTCCGCAAAATCCCGCCGCCGCGTTACCCAGAGGACGAACTGGCCGCCGAGCCGTGGTACAGCGTCGCGCCAAACGATGTGTTTCCCGAAGAATTCCCCCATTTCCTGTGTAGTGACCGCCACATTCGTACGCTGTTTGAGGAAATGCACGGCGACCTGTTTTGTGCGGACTACTGGCGAGCACTACAGCAGCGTATTAGAGAAGGGCACATTGAGGATGTTTACGCCTACCGGCGGAGGAAGCGTTTTAGTCAACGTGTTGAAATTTGAGCGTGGCTCGTTATTCGTTAATTTATTCTGTCTCAGAGGGCGTTTCGTGCGCCACACCCCTGCCATTCACATGCGATACCGTATACGCGCCCGACGTAGGGCGGCTCAGTCGCCGCCGCCCTACGAACCCAGGCTTCCGGCTAAATTATGCCGCTACGCGGTCCCATCGATGCTCTTGACCGCTAGTCGAGCCGCCAGTGACGCGTTCCCGACGCGGCACTGGCTTTCGCGACGTCCTGTCGCTCACTCGGCAGTCAAGTTCACCGCTGCATAATTTTCACGCTGGGCAATAGTAAAACTCGTCATAACAAGCTCTTATTACGAGGAATACACCTTATTTATAACCCGCTGTATTCCTGCATGACCTGCTTAGCGGCTTTGATCACCAGCGCGCCGAGTTCTGTGACACGGTCGTCCGTGATGCGCGACACAGGGCCAGAGATGGAAATGGCGGCGAAGGCTTCATGATGTTCATCCAGAATACAGGCCGCGATACAGCGTAGCCCCAGCGCGTGCTCTTCATCATCAAACGAATAGCCCTGCTTGCGAATCAGTGACAGGTTTTCTTTCAGGGCTTGTGGCGAGCTGAAGGTGTGTGGCGTGTAGCCGTGCAGCCCTTTCTTGTGCAGCAGTTGAGTGACCTGAGCATCAGGTAAATGTGCCAGAAACGCTTTCCCAGCCCCCGAAGCATGCATCGGCAATTTACCCCCGATGGGGGCGGACATGCGCATCAGCGCCGTACATTGAACCTGATCGATGATGATCGCCTGGCTATCGGTCTGATCGAGCACGGCCAGATTGACGGTTTCGCCCGAATCTTCCATTAGCTTACGTAGTATTGGGTGCACAATGGCCAGCAGGTTGCGGCTTTGCAGAAAACTGCTGCCGACGATAAACGCGTGTGAAGCAATCGTCCACAGCCCCAAGTCGCCAACCTGACGCACAAAGCCCTGTTGCTGCATGGTGGTGAGCAGGCGGTGGGTCGTGGAGTTCGGTAAACCGGCCTGTTGAGCGAGATCGGTTAGTGCCACGCTGCCGTTGGCTTTGGCGATATATTCAAGCAGCGTCAGGCCACGGGTCAGCGACTGAACCTGCCCAGTTGGCTGCGCGGTGGTGCCCGTACTGGCTCTGGGTTTCTTCCCGCGTTTGGCTGGCTCTGGTGGCGTCATGGCATCGATTCCTTTTTAGGGTTATGGAATTGATTTTCGTTTTTTCACCGCAGAATGCAACTCTTCTTTCTCTGCGCTTTTTATCGGCGAATGATCTGAAAAAGTCTCATGCTACACGGCGTTAGCGTGCTCATAACTTATGCTAGGATATACCCGTCATACTCCAAGCTACATGTGTGTTGGCAATACTCGGCTCTCTGAGCCTCGCTCTGAAGAGCCGCCGCAAGCGACGTTCAAATCGGCTTAGCCGATTTGTCCTTACTCACCCCAGTCACTTACTTATGTAAGCTCCTGGGGATTCGTGCGGTTGCCGCCTGCATGCAACTCGGATTATTTTGGGTATAGACACTACATATCGTATTTATTGGCCGGGGATGGGTTCGCGTGAGTAATCGGGTAGACGAATTGCGGCGTCAGTTGGCGCAACGCATTATGGTGCTGGATGGTGGTATGGGAACCATGATCCAGGGTTATCGCCTGCAGGAAGCAGATTATCGCGGTGAGCGCTTTGCTGACTGGCCGAGCGATGTGAAAGGAAATAACGATCTGCTGGTGCTGACCAAGCCGCAGGTGATTAGTGAAATCCATGACGCCTATCTGGAAGCCGGTGCCGACATTCTCGAAACCAACACCTTCAACGCCACCACGATTGCGATGGCGGACTATGATATGGAAGCCCTTTCGGCGGAAATCAACACGGTTGCTGCACAGCTGGCGCGTGCCAGCGCTGACAAATGGACGGCGTTAACGCCGGATAAGCCGCGCTATGTTGCTGGTGTGCTTGGCCCAACGAACCGCACCGCGTCGATCTCCCCCGATGTTAACGATCCCGCGTTTCGTAACGTGAGTTTTGATCAACTGGTGGAAGCGTATCGCGAATCGACACGCGCCTTGATCGCAGGCGGTGTCGATCTGATCATGATCGAAACCATTTTCGATACTTTGAATGCTAAAGCAGCGAGTTTCGCCGTCGAAAGTGAATTTGAAGCGCTAGGGATCGTACTGCCCGTGATGATTTCCGGCACGATCACGGATGCGTCAGGGCGTACGCTATCCGGCCAAACGACGGAAGCCTTTTACAACTCCTTACGCCATTCCCGCCCGCTTTCCTTCGGCCTGAACTGTGCGCTGGGGCCGGATGAGCTGCGCCAGTATGTCGCCGAACTATCACGTATTTCAGAATGCTATGTGAGCGCACACCCGAATGCGGGGCTGCCTAATGCCTTCGGGGAATACGATCTGGATCCGGCCGATATGGCAAAACATATCGGCGAATGGGCGCGATCCGGCTTCCTGAATATCGTGGGCGGTTGCTGTGGATCGACGCCTGCGCACATTGCCGCGATGGCGAAAGTGGTGGAAGGCGTGCCGCCGCGTAAGCTGCCAGAGATTCCGGTGGCCTGCCGTTTATCCGGTCTGGAACCGCTGAATATCGATGCCAACACCCTGTTTGTTAACGTCGGGGAGCGGACGAATGTCACCGGCTCCGCACGTTTTAAACGTCTGATCAAAGAAGAAAAGTACAACGAAGCGCTGGATGTCGCCCGCCAGCAGGTGGAAAGCGGCGCGCAGATCATCGATATCAACATGGATGAAGGCATGCTGGATGCGGAAGCGGCGATGATCCGTTTCCTGAATCTGATTGCCGGCGAACCTGATATCGCCCGTGTGCCGATCATGATTGACTCCTCAAAATGGGATGTGGTTGAGAAAGGGCTTAAATGCATTCAGGGCAAAGGGATTGTTAACTCGATCTCCATGAAGGAAGGCGTTGAGGCCTTTATTCATCACGCTAAGCTGGTGCGGCGCTATGGCGCAGCTGTGGTAGTGATGGCCTTCGATGAAGTCGGGCAGGCAGATACCCGTGCGCGTAAAATTGAAATTTGTAGCCGGGCGTACCGCATCCTGACGGAAGAAGTCGGTTTCCCGCCGGAAGACATTATTTTCGACCCGAACATTTTCGCCGTGGCAACGGGTATCGACGAGCACAACAACTACGCGGTGGATTTCATCGAAGCCTGTGCGGACATCAAGGCGCAACTGCCGCATGCGATGATCTCTGGCGGCGTCTCCAACGTGTCGTTCTCATTCCGTGGTAACGATCTGGTCCGTGAGGCGATCCACGCCGTCTTCCTGTATTACGCGATCCGCAATGGTATGGACATGGGGATCGTGAACGCCAGCCAGTTGGCGATCTATGACGATCTCCCTGTTGAACTGCGCGATGCGGTTGAAGACGTGATCCTTAACCGTCGCAGCGATGCCACCGAGCGCATGCTCGATCTGGCAGAGAAATATCGCGGCAGCAAAACGGAAGATGAAGGCAGCAAAACGCAGGCGGAGTGGCGCGGCTGGGACGTGAAGAAGCGTCTGGAGTATTCGCTGGTTAAAGGCATTACTGAGTTTATCGAACTGGATACCGAAGAAGCACGCCAGCAGGCGACGCGGCCGATCGAGGTGATCGAAGGCCCGCTGATGGACGGCATGAACGTGGTCGGTGATCTGTTCGGTGCAGGCAAAATGTTTTTGCCGCAGGTCGTGAAATCCGCTCGCGTCATGAAGCAGGCCGTGGCCTACCTCGAACCCTATATTGAAGCCAGTAAAGACAAAGGCTCTTCCGCTGGGAAAATCCTGCTGGCGACCGTAAAAGGTGACGTCCACGATATCGGCAAGAATATCGTCGGTGTGGTGCTGCAATGTAACAACTACGAAATTATCGATCTGGGCGTAATGGTGCCGACGGATAAAATCCTGAAGACCGCGCGTGAAGAGCATGTCGATATCATCGGGCTGTCCGGGCTGATTACGCCGTCGTTGGATGAAATGGTCAACGTGGCGAAAGAGATGGAGCGTCAGGGCTTCACGCTGCCGCTGCTGATTGGTGGCGCGACGACCTCTAAAGCGCATACCGCTGTGAAGATTGAGCAGAACTATAGCGGCCCGACGGTTTATGTGCAGAATGCCTCGCGCTCTGTTGGTGTGGTGTCTGCCCTGCTGTCCAGTACGCAGTATGACGACTTTGTTGCGCGCACTCGTAAAGAGTATGAAACCGTGCGTATTCAGCACGCGCGTAAAAAACCGAGAACGCCGCCCGTGACGCTGGAAGCGGCTCGTGCTAACGCTTCCGATCTGGATTGGGATAACTACACGCCGCCCGTTGCACATCGGCTGGGCGTGCAGGCGGTGACAGCCAGCATCGAAACGCTGCGCAACTATATCGACTGGACGCCGTTCTTTATGACCTGGTCGCTGGCCGGGAAATATCCCCGCATTCTGGAAGATGAGGTGGTGGGTGAAGAGGCCAAGCGCCTGTTTGCTGATGCCAACGCGATGCTGGATGACTTGTCCGCACGTGGCGCACTGAATCCTCGCGGCGTGGTAGGCCTCTTCCCGGCGAACCGCGTTGGCGATGACGTCGTGATTTATACCGATGAACGGCGTGAAACGGTGCTGTCAGTGAGCCACCATCTGCGTCAACAGACGGAAAAAACCGACTTCCCGAACTACTGCCTGTCTGATTTTGTGGCACCGAAATCCAGCGGCAAGCCGGACTATCTGGGAGCCTTTGCCGTGACCGGCGGGCTGGAAGAGGATACGTTGGCCGATCTGTGGGAAGCTCAGCATGATGATTACAACAAGATCATGGTGAAAGCGATTTCTGACCGTCTGGCGGAAGCCTTTGCGGAGTACCTGCATGAGCGCGTGCGCAAGGTGTTCTGGGGCTATGCGCCGAATGAGAACCTCAGTAGTGAGCTGCTGATCCGCGAGAATTATCAGGGTATTCGGCCCGCACCGGGCTATCCGGCTTGTCCTGACCATACGGAGAAAGTGCAAATCTGGCAGTTGCTGGATGTGGAAAAACATACCGGCATGAAGCTCACCGAATCCTATGCCATGTGGCCGGGTGCATCGGTATCCGGCTGGTATTTCAGCCACCCTGACAGCAAATACTTTGCCGTCGCGCAAATCCAGCACGATCAGGTGGAAGATTACGCGGTACGTAAAGGGATGAGCGTGAGTGACGTTGAGCGCTGGTTAGCGCCGAATTTGGGCTATGATGCGGATTAAGGAATTGAGTAAGTGACTTACTGATATTGTTGTCTGAATTATGTATTGCAGGGTGGGCGTTTCGTGTGTGATGAGCCACATTTTTCTCTGTGACACTAGCGCCACGGCCGCTCAGTTGCCGCTGTCCTCTGGGATTTGCCTGACAAACGCTAACATGCGCGTGTTGCGGTAATACAATGAAAAAGCCGGGGTAACCCAGCTTTTTCACATCATGTATTCGCTAACGATCAATACAGGCCAATCGCTTTCCACCACAGCAGGCCCGCGCTCATGAAGATTGCCTGATTCACCAGACTGACGACGAAACCGGTGCGCCACCAGACGGCGGTGGGCACATAGCCTGCGCCGAACAGGATGGGGCCGCGAGCGTGGGTATATTGCGTCAGTGAACAGTACAGGCTGCTGGTAAACGCCAGCATGAACGCCATCGGCACTGCTGGAATATTCAGGTTGATCCCGACACTGAGGAACACGGCAAAAAGTGCGGCGATCTGCGCGTTGCCGCTGGCGAAGAAATAGTGGGTGTAGAAATAGGCTGCATTTAGCAGTAACAACACCAATACCCAACTGGTTCCCTGCATTAAGTGGCCGATGTTGCTGCCGATGAGATCGCCAAACCAGTTGGTGAAGCCGAGCTTTTTCAACTGATTTGCCATCATCAGTAGGGCGGCGAACCAAATCAGCGTATCCCATGCCCCTTTCTCGCTCTTCACGTCTTCCCAGCTCAGTACGCCGGTTAACAGCAGAAAAGACAGCCCGACAAACGAGGCTGTCGTGGCATCCACGCCTAATTTATCGCCAAAAATCCACAGTACCAGCAGCAAGACGACGGTGAATGCCATCAGCCATTCACCGCGGCTCATGTTGCCCATTTTTGCCAGTTCGGCGACGGCCAGTTTTGGCGCATCCGGCGTATGGCGAATTTCCGGTTTGGTCAGCCAGTAGACGAGCAGCGGGACAACCGCCAGAGAGATCAAACAGGGCACGAGCGCCGCCAGAAACCAGCTTCCCCACGTGATGGTCACGCCCGCGTTGGCCGCGAGTTTCACCGCCAGCAGGTTGCCGGTGTAAGCGGTCATAAACAACGCTGCGGTCACGTCGTTAACGTTACCGATGCAGGTAATGAGGAAGGTGCCAATCTTACTGCGCGAGGCATCTTCCGGTTTGGAGTCGAAGCTACGGGACAGCGAATCGGCAATGGGATAAATAATCCCGCCGCAGCGTGCGGTGTTGCTCGGCATGGCAGGGGAAAGCACCAGATCGGCAAAGGCCAAACCGTAAGCCAGACCCAGCGTGCGTTTTCCCAACATGCGGATCATCTGCAAGGCGATGCGGCGGCCCAGCCCTGTTTTGATAAAGCCGCGCGCGATCATGAAGGCGACAACAATCAGCCAGATCAGCGAGCTGTTCAGATCGCTGAGTGCGGTTTGTATTGCGCCGCTGGCCGTTTTATCTCCTGCAGCGTATGTCAGCGCAAAGAGCGTGATACTGATAATACCGATGGCCCCAATCGGAAGGATGTTCGCGACAATACATACGATCGTGGCCACGAAAATGACGGCGGAGTGCCAGGCGGCGGGGCTTAAGCCGGTCGGGGGGGCTATGTGCCAGAAAAAAGCCGCGATGATAAGAATCACGATCAGCGGGAGCCAGTTCAGTCCATACGAGGTTTTCGTCTTCATCCATTTTCCTTACTTATGGCGAGCAGAGCGGTACGGGTATATAACCCATAGGATTTATAGGGATAAAGAGAGCATAGCGCTAACTGGGGAAGGCGTGAGGCAAAATTATCGGCTTATTGATTTGGATTCTGTTTTTTAAATATTGTCAGTTAAGTAATTTTTATCATTCCTTGATCGCTGGACGATTTTGCTTGGGCGCGGGCTGCCTCGCAATACGGTCTGCAAACATCTGGTAAGATGGTGATTTAGTACCTCATTAATACTTTGTTTTCTTTCGATACACTGTATTTCATCGATATATTGTTTAGCTGGGAGCGAGGACTTTTTGTTAACACTGTTGAATCTCCTTTCTGCGATTACGTTGCTGGTCTGGGGCACTCACATTGTACGTACCGGTATCATGCGGGTTTATGGTACCCAGTTACGGCGTGTGCTCAGCGATAGCGTTGAGAAAAAACCGTTGGCTTTTATGGCCGGCATTGGCGTAACCGCACTGGTGCAGAGCAGCAATGCTACTGCATTGCTGACGACCTCTTTTGTTGCACAGGGACTGGTGGCACTAACGCCTGCGCTGGTGATTATTCTCGGGGCGGATGTTGGTACGGCACTGATGGTGCGGATTTTGACGTTCGATCTGTCTTGGCTTTCTCCGCTGCTGATTTTTCTGGGCGTGATCTTTTTCCTTAGCCGTAAGCAGACGCGGGTGGGGCAGGTTGGTCGCGTGGCGATTGGCCTCGGGCTGATTTTGCTGGCGCTGGAAATGATTGTCGTGGCCGCGGCTCCGATCACGCAAACGTCGGGCGTGAAGGTGCTGTTTTCCTCGTTGACAGGCGACGTCATGCTGGATGCGCTGGCTGGCGCGCTGTTCGCGGTGATTACCTATTCCAGTCTGGCAGCGGTGCTGCTAACGGCAACCTTGACGGCAAGCGGTGTGATCTCGCTGGAAGTGGCGATGTGCTTGGTGATTGGTGCCAATCTGGGCAGCGGATTACTGACGATGATGAGCGCCTCGACGCAGAATGCGGCAGGCCGACGCGTGGCGCTCGGCAGCATGCTGTTCAAGTTGATAGGCTGTTTGGTTGTGCTACCGCTAGTTGAGCCGCTTTCGCGCTGGTTAACGCGCATTCCGCTAAGCGCCGAAGAGCTGGTCATTTACTTTCACCTGTTCTACAACCTGATTCGTTGCTTGCTGCTGATTCCGCTTACCGGCGTGGTGGCACGACTGTCCTGCGTGATGATTGCTGATTCGCCGCAAGTCGATCTCCAGATGAAAGCGCGTCATTTGGACACCAGCTCGCTGGATACGCCGGCGCTAGCGCTGGCCAACGCCGCGCGTGAAACGCTGCGTATTGGCGATGTGCTGGAGCAAATGCTGCGTTTGTACCGTGAAGTCTTACAAGGCGACCCTATACAGCGGCGTGAGATTCGCCGACTCGATGATGATGTCGATATCCTTTACACCGCGATTAAGCTCTATCTGGCGCAGATTCAGAAAGACGGGCTGGATGAGCGAGATTCTCGGCGCTGGGCCGAAGTGATCGAAGTGGCGCTGAATCTGGAGCAGGCGGGAGATATTATCGAACGCATGGCAGATGACATTGCCAATCATTCCTCTGGTGTACGCATGGCGTTTTCCGCGCAGGGTCTGGAAGAGTTGAACCATCTGCATGAACAACTGCTGGTGAATCTGCGTCTTGGGCTGTCAGTTTTCCTGTCGGGGGATGTTACCAGCGCGAAACGCCTGCGCCGTGCCAAACACCGTTTCCGCATTATGAACCGCCGTTATGCGCATGCGCATGTTGATCGCTTACATCAGCACAACGTACAGAGTCTGGAAACCAGTTCGCTCCATTTGAGCTTGCTTGGAGACATGAACCGACTGAATTCACTGTTCTGTGCGGTGGCGTATAACGTCTTGATTGTGCAACAGGATGGGGAAGAAGACCGCGAAGAATCACCGCTGACGCTGTGATCCTTTGGAGGCTCTCTTAGTTATATTTTTATGCAGGCTAAGAGGTGGTTTCGTGCGCGATAATGCCGCCATTTTCATGCTACTTCATAGCACGCGCCCGACACGGGACGGCTCAAACGCCGCTCGCCCCGTGACCCCAGGCTTTTCGGCGGGAATTATGCCGCTGACGCGGTATCTTCGTCGATATCAGGCTTAACGGACCGCTTGCGACACGCTCCCGGCGTGGCGCAAGCTTTCGCCGCGTCCATGCGGCTCATCCTAAGCCCGCTATCTCCTCAGCATAATTTTTTACGCCGGATAACGTCAAAACCCGCGATGCCTCTGTATTGGTGACTAAGAGACAGAGAGCGAATTTACTCGAACAGGCTGCGGTGCAGTGTTTGTACCACTCGCTCGGCGTCGTCACCCGGTACCAAGAAGCACAGGTTGTTGCTGCTGGCGCCGTAGCAGATCAGGCGAATACGGAACGGCTCCAGTACGCCAAATACTTCTTTCCCGACGCCACAGGCCTGAGACAGATTGTTGCCGATCAGCGCGACCAACGACAGATTCTCTTCAACCTCAACCCGGCACAGCGATGACAGCTCGGTCAGCAAGGCACTGGATAGCAGGCTGTCGCCCGTTGAGGTAGAGCCGGTTGTGTCGAGCGTCAAGGCCACGTTGACTTCTGACGTCGTGATCAGGTCAACGGAGATGTTATGACGCGCCAGAATGCTGAACACTTCGGCCAGAAAACCGCGTGCGTGCAGCATGTTCAGGCTATAGAGCTTAAGCAGCGTTTGTTTACGACGCAGCGCCAGCGCGCGGAACAGCGGCGGATTTTCGGTTTTATTGCACACCAGCGTACCGCCAGCAGCCGGATCTTTGCTGGAACCGACGAATACCGGAATATCGCTACGTACCGCAGGCATCAGCGTGGCTGGGTGCAGGACTTTCGCGCCAAATGTCGCCATTTCGGCAGCTTCTTCAAACATGATTTGGTCGATGCGTTTTGCGGTCGGTACCACGCGTGGATCAGTGGTGTAGATGCCAGGAACATCGGTCCAGATATCAATTCGGCCGACGTTGAGCGCTTCGCCCAGCAGCGCCGCCGTATAATCACTACCGCCGCGACCCAACGTGGTCGTGCGACCTTTCGCTTCGCTGCCGATAAAGCCCTGCGTGATCACCAGACCTTGCTCAAGACGCGGCTGCAACTGGCTGCGAGTCAGTTCACCTAAAACGTCGACGTCCGGCTGAGCACGGCCAAAGTGATCGTCGGTACGCATGATTTTTCGCACATCGAACCATTCTGCAGTGACATCACGCTGACGCAGAATCTCGACAAACAGCAGGGTAGACATCAGTTCGCCGTGGCTGACCAGTTCATCGGTCAGGGCGTTTGACGTCGCAAGCGCCGCCGCTTCAGACAGCGTGGTGACGCTGTCCAGCATGCGATCGATCTCATCGCGAATAACGCTCTGGTTAGTCAGTCTGTCGATGATGGCGTATTGGATCTGGCGGATTTTCGCCAGATTTTCAGCGCGCATTTCCGACGCCTGGCCTTCGGCGAGCGCGACCAGTAAGTTGGTGATACCCGCCGATGCTGACAGCACCACAACGCGTACATTGGGATTAGATAACACCACATCGGCGCTGCGATTCATGGCGTCAAAGTCCGCCACGCTGGTGCCGCCAAATTTGGCAATAACGGTAGAGTTCGCGTTCGCGGAGACTTCGGTTGCAGACATGTCAAAAAACCTCGTGTCAGGGGGTAGGCTGTTTTCAGTAAACAGCATTCCATTAATCAGCCTTGGCACAGGGGGAGAGCAAAAGTAGGGGGCAGGCGTAGAAAATGACTACGATACACCCAGAAGCGCTCCACCTTGCTGGACGTCCGTCAGGACTAATCCGGTGACAACCCAGAGGATTCAGCCTCTGTAGTCGATAGGGTGAAAGCCGTACTTTCACCGCATCTCGGCATCGCTCCCCCTCGGATATCATCAGCGGATTACGGTTCCTCCGATATCTTACCTGGGCGACGCGCCTCTTCTGGCTTGCACACCGAGTGTGCAAGTACGGTGTTACAAATAACGGGTTATGCCGTTTCTGTCAATAAACAAAAGAGCATGAACCGCTTTTAGCAAGAAAAGGGATCTCAATCGGGATTTTAAGGGATACAATCGATTCAGTCACTTTGAACTCATGCTTAGAGAGAAAGTCGCATTATGAAAAATATTAATCCAAGCCAAACTGCCGCCTGGCAGGCATTACAACACCATTTTGACGCGATGAAAGACGTGCAAATCAGTGAGCTATTTGCACAAGATAGCGATCGTTTCGCGCATTTTTCTGCGACGTTCGACGATCAGATGCTGGTGGATTACTCCAAAAACCGCATCACCGCAGAAACGATGGAAAAACTGCACGCGCTGGCACGGGAAACGGACCTGTCTGCGGCGATTCAGTCCATGTTTGCTGGCGAGAAAATCAACCGCACGGAAGACCGCGCCGTTCTGCACGTTGCCCTGCGTAACCGCAGCAACACGCCGATTCTGGTGGATGGCAAAGATGTGATGCCGGAAGTCAACGCGGTGCTCGCGAAAATGAAAGATTTCAGCGAACGCGTGATCGGCGGTGAGTGGAAAGGCTATACCGGCAAAACCATTACCGACGTGGTTAACATCGGTATCGGCGGCTCCGATCTGGGCCCGTTCATGGTAACGGAAGCGCTGAAGCCTTATAAGAATCACCTCAATATGCACTTTGTCTCTAACGTTGACGGCACGCATATTGCTGAAACGTTGAAGCCGCTAAACCCAGAAACCACGCTGTTCCTCGTGGCGTCAAAAACCTTCACTACGCAGGAAACCATGACCAACGCGCACAGCGCTCGCGACTGGTTCCTGAAAACGGCGCAGGACGAGAAACACGTTGCCAAGCACTTTGCTGCGCTGTCCACCAACGCGAAAGCCGTCGGCGAATTTGGTATCGATACCGACAACATGTTCGAATTCTGGGACTGGGTTGGCGGACGTTACTCTCTATGGTCGGCGATTGGGCTGTCGATTATTCTCTCTCTGGGCTTTGATAACTTTGAAAAACTGCTCAGCGGCGCGCACGCGATGGACAAGCACTTCGCTTCCACGCCAGCGGAGAAAAACCTGCCCGTGCTGCTGGCGCTGATCGGCATTTGGTACAACAATTTCTTCGGTGCTGAAACTGAAGCGATTCTGCCGTATGACCAATACATGCACCGTTTTGCCGCCTATTTCCAACAGGGGAATATGGAATCCAACGGGAAATCAGCCGATCGCAACGGCAATCCAGTGGATTACCAGACTGGACCGATTATCTGGGGTGAACCGGGTACGAACGGCCAGCATGCGTTCTACCAGTTGATCCATCAGGGCACCAAGCTGGTTCCGTGTGATTTTATTGCGCCGGCGGTGAGTCATAACCCATTGAGCGATCATCACAGCAAACTGCTGTCGAACTTCTTTGCACAGACGGAAGCACTGGCGTTCGGTAAGAGCCGTGAGGTGGTAGAAGCAGAATTTGCGGCGGCAGGCAAAAGTCCAAAAGAAGTTGAACACGTCGCGCCGTTTAAAGTATTCGAAGGCAATCGCCCGACCAACTCTATCCTGCTGCGCGAAATCACCCCGTACAGCCTGGGCGCGCTGATTGCGCTGTATGAGCACAAGATCTTCACTCAGGGCGCGATCCTGAATATCTTCACATTCGATCAGTGGGGCGTGGAGTTAGGGAAACAGCTGGCGAACCGTATTCTGCCAGAGCTGGAAAATGACAGTACGATCGACAGCCATGACAGTTCTACCAACGGACTGATCAACCGCTTCAAGGCGTGGCGTAACTAATCGGGCCTGTGCCCTTTGGTTTTTCAATCGCAAGGAGGAAGACATGCAGGTTCGTATTTTGTTGGGGCTATCAGCGGCAGTGTTGCTGGCGGGATGCAGCAGTAGCAGTAGCCAACTCAGCGCCGCCGGGCAGGCCGTGACGTTCACGGATACCAAGCCAGGCAGCGAATGTCAGCTGTTGGGGCAAGCCAGCGGTAGCCAGTCTAACTGGCTGGCAGGAAACCATAGCGACGGCAGTTCTATGCGCAGTGCGGCAAACGACCTGCGCAATAAAGCGGCAGCGATGGGTGGCAATACCATCTATGGCACAACCAGTTCGAGTGAAACCTTCTGGTCAAGCTTTGCGCCGCTGGACAGCAAGATGAGCGGCAGCGTCTACAAATGTCCTTAAGCTAGAGAGAAACCTGGTGAGAGTGGCATTTTGCTCTCACCGCTTTCCTAACGTATTGCTCAACCGACTATCCCAGCGTCGTCCTGATGCTGTTTCATCCCTAAATCCAGCGGCGTTTTGCTGGCTTCCCCACCGATTTCCCGTGCCAGACGGGGCACCAGATAGCCGGATACCTTCTTCAGAAGCGCTTTGACTAAGACGCGCGCCTCGTTGTCATCTACCAGAAAATGCGCGGCACCCTGAACCTTATCCAGCACGTGCAGGTAATAAGGCAGAATTCCTGCGTCAAATAGCGCATTACTGAGCTGGGCGAGTGTCTCTGCATTGTCATTCACCCCGCGCAGCAGCACGCTTTGGTTGAGCAGCGTGACGTCTGCACGGCGCAAACGCGCCATACTTTGTGTTAAATCAGGATCAATTTCCTGCGGGTGGTTAATATGCGTCACCAGCAACACCTGAAGCGAACTGCGTGATAGGCGATCGCACAGCGCATCGGTAATACGTGCAGGGATCACCACCGGCAAACGGCTGTGAATGCGCAGACGTTTCAGATGCGGGATGTGTTCCAGCTCGGTGATCAGCCAGTCCAACTCGTGGTCTTTGGCCATCAGCGGGTCGCCACCGGAAAAAATAATTTCATCCAGTTCTGGGTGCTGGCGGATATAATCCAGCGCCTGACGCCAGTTTGCCTTGTTGCCCTGATTATCCTGATAGGGGAAATGGCGGCGGAAGCAGTAGCGGCAGTTTACCGCACAGCCGCCTTTAACCAGCAGCAGGGCACGGTTGTGATATTTGTGCAGTAGCCCCGGCACGACGCTATGTTGTTCATCAAGCGGGTCATGGGTGAAGCCTGGGGTGGTGATAAACTCCTCACGCGCGGTCAATACCTGTAGCAGCAACGGATCGTCAGGATTGCCTTTTTGCATCCGTGCAGCGAAGGCGCGCGGCACACGCAGCGCAAAAAGCCTGCGTGCATCACGGCCTTGCCGGAGTTTAGCGTGATCGTTCAGTGCCAAAAGTTGCAGTAATTCATCAGGATCGGTAATTACGTCCGCAAGTTGCTGCAACCAATCTTCTCTGGAAGGTATATTTAGGGTTACAATGTGTGCCATTTTTTGGCTTCGTACCAGTATTAAAATTGTAGAGGGCCTTTATGGCGACTTATTCTAGCAACGATTTCCGTTCCGGTCTTAAAATCATATTCGAAGGCGAGCCGTATGCCGTCGAATCCAGTGAGTTTGTTAAGCCGGGTAAAGGCCAGGCTTTTGCTCGCGTAAAAATGCGTCGCCTGTTGACGGGCTCTCGCGTTGAAAAAACCTTCAAGTCTACCGATTCTGCAGAAGGCGCAGATGTCGTTGATACCAACATGAACTACCTGTACAACGACGGTGAGTTCTACCACTTCATGCACCCTGAGACGTTTGAACAGCATCAGGTTGAAGAGAAGACCGTTGGTGATGCGGCAAAATGGCTGCAAGACAACGCTGAATGTATCGTTACCCTGTGGGATGGTCGTCCTATCGCCGTTCAGCCGCCGAACTTTATCGAAGCTGAAATCACCGATACCGATCCAGGCCTGAAAGGCGACACTGCCGGTACTGGCGGTAAGCCAGCAACGCTGAGCACTGGCGCAGTCGTTAAAGTGCCATTGTTCGTGCAGATCGGCGAAGTTGTCAGAGTTGACACGCGTTCTGGCGAATACGTTTCACGCGTTAAGTAATGTATCTGAAAAGGTCGCCTTCTGTGAGGGCGGCTTTTTTAATTCATTTTTTCCTCACCCCAGTCTCCCCCCTGTTTTGCTCCCCGTCCGAAAAAACCGTCACAAGCATTAAAATTGGCTACGCTTAAAAAGCAGTCACTTTCGTACCCTTGAAATCCTACTCTCATAAAGAAGGAACCGAGTATGTTGAAAAAAGCGTTTGTTGCCATTTTCTCTTTGGTTATTCTCTTTGCGGTAGTTGGGTGCAATACCACCCGAGGTGTTGGGCAAGATGTTGAAGCGGGCGGGAAGGCCATTCAGCGCAGCACCCAATAGCCCAACGTGGGGAATAAATCGTAATAACTTTTCCGACTGGGAGAAAATGCCGTGATGGTGTTTTCTTCCCCGCGGCGAGATAATGTGAAAGTGGATCACTCGGAGAAGTAATAATGTCGCCTCTTTTCATTACTGTCGGCATGCTGACGTTGAGTAATATATTTATGACGTTCGCTTGGTACGGGCATTTGCGCTATTTCAGTGGCCGAACCTGGATAATTGCTGCGTTGATTAGTTGGGGGATCGCATTATTTGAATACCTCTTGCAGGTGCCAGCAAATCGGATTGGTTATCAGGTTGCTTCTGCCGGTCAACTGAAAATATTGCAGGAAGTGATCAGCCTTTCCGTATTTATCCCTTTTTCCATGTTCATTTTAAAAGAACCGTTCCGCACCGATTATATTTGGGCGGGGCTGTGCCTGCTGGGCGCGGTTTTCTTTATGTTCCGCGATAAGATTATGGGATAACCCATACCCGTCATACTTCAAGCTGCTTGTGCGTTGGCCGCCCTCACTCACCCCAGTCACTTACCTAAGTAAGCTCCTGGGGATTCGCTCGGTTGCCGCCTTCACGCAACTCGAATTATTTAGCAACTGTCTTGAACACTATTTTTCATGAGGTAATCAGGTGAAAAGACGCAT
This sequence comes from Pectobacterium aquaticum, assembly GCF_003382565.3. Lineage (NCBI taxonomy): Bacteria > Pseudomonadati > Pseudomonadota > Gammaproteobacteria > Enterobacterales > Pectobacteriaceae > Pectobacterium > Pectobacterium aquaticum. Next base: position 3,880,371 of record NZ_CP086253.1, on the reverse strand, counting down.
CCCATTCCTTACCCGTTTTGAGCATAGCGTTCAGAATAGTCAGAAGTTTGCGCATGCAGGCAACCAGCGCGACTTTTTTCGGTTTGCCCGCCGTCACGAGACGCGTATAAAACGCGTGAATCACCGGATTAAACCGAGTCGCGACCAACGTTGCCATATACAACACGCTACGGACGTGGGCCCTACCACCAAATATTGTCCGCTTGCCCCGCATTTTGCCAGAGTCCCGATTGAGGGGCGCGACGCCTGCCAGCGCACTAATCTCGCGGCGCGAGAGTTTTCCCAGTTCGGGTATCTCTGCCAGCAACGTAGCGGTGGTCGTGGTTCCGACGCCTTTGACGCTATTGAGTAAACCGGACAAGGCGCTGAAGTGAATCTGAACATGCCTGTTCATGTCGTGGTCTATGCGAGCCAGCTCGTGTTTCAGCGCATCAATAATCGTTTTTATGCTCTTACGAGCCTGAGGATGAGCCTGAGTAAGGCGGTTACGTTCAGCGACAAGCATGGTCACGAGTTGGCGTCGGCGAGTGACGAGAGCCGCCAGAGCCTGACGTTGAGGGTCTGGCAGCGGTTGAATAAAACGTTCGCGCTCAGGATGACGGTCGATGACCTCGGCCATCATAGCCAAGGCTTTGGCATCAATCGTGTCGGTTTTGGCGAGGTATCCCATGGCCCGCGCGAAGTCTCTGGCCTGACGTGGGTTGATAACCACGACCTCAAACCCAGCGGCTTGTAACGAACAAGCGAGTGGGGCTTCGAGGCCACCAGTAGCCTCCATGAGGATAAGGGAAACAGGATGTTTTGCCAGTTCAGCCAGAATAGCGTCAAAGCCATCGAGGTCATTCCTGGCGGAAAAGGGCGGCAATGCGGAACCGATAGCGACATCGAGGGAGGCTTTGGAAACATCAATGCCGATGTGAAGTAAATTTGGCAGACTCATTTTTACCCCTCCTTGCAAATACGAAATGAGGTCAAACAACTGTACGGGTTTCAGATGAGTGACGCGGTTCATGCGCAATGAGCTAAATAACGGGCTTAGAAACCCCAGGGTAAACCAGGCTACATGAACCGTGCCAAACCTACATTGTCAATAATACCTAAACTTCAAGATACAAGGGTATAGCCGTTTTACCCCATTGTTGCGTTCGATATGCACCGATTACTGATTGACCCAGATAAGTGCCTCTGTCGGGAAGCCGTAGCGTTTGGCTGTGGCGACCAGTTTTTCGCGTGTCGCCGCATCCAACGTTGGCGTGCGTGAGAGAATCCACAGGTAGTCGCGGTTCGGCCCGCAAATCAGGGCATAGCGGTAGTCGTCGTCCAGTTCAATAATGTTATAGCCGCCATAGAACGGCCCGAAGAACGACACTTTTAGTGTGCCCCGCTGAGGCGAACCCGTGAAATACGCTTTCCCAATGCTCTCTTTCCATTCCTGTTTTTCGACGTTAAAGCCGCGATTGATAACCTTGATGCCCCCGTCATCCCGCGGGCTGTAGGTTGCCGTCACGCGTTCCATATTGCGTTCAAAGCGATGGTCGAGGCGGGCGATCTCATACCATGTGCCGAGGTAGCGATTAACGTCAAAATTTTCCACGACGGTGACGTTATCGGGCGGCGTCACGCTACAGGCAACAGAAAAGAGTGCCACCAGCGCGGCAATGCACGTTTTCCCGCATCGTCTGATTTTGAAGAGAAGGTTTTTGAATAAGGAGGTGTTAAAGCGAATAGCGTTAAAGGGCATCATATTGACATCTCATCGTTTTCATCTCTGTTCCAGTGTAGACGATGGATGTGGTCAGGCGGGGAAAATAAAACGGCCTGCAATGATGTCGTGCAGGCCATTTATACTCGTCATACTTCAAGTTGCATGTGCGTTGGCTACGTTCAGTTACCCGAATCACTTACCTAAGTAAGCTCATCGGGATGCCTTCTCTTGCCGCCTTCCTGAAACTCGAATTATTTAGGTATACAGCATTACATTTATAGCGCTGTATCTACAGCGTAACCACACCGATAACGGTAACCACGGTCAGGATTGCCGCCAGACCGTAGAACACCCACTTCCCTGCAGGAACGTGGATTTTCAGGTCATGCATCGCATGGTGGATACGGTGCAGGCCACACCAGAGCGGCAGCACAATCATCAGCAGTAAAAAGACACGGCCGATGAAGCTCTGGCTGAATGCGGCGATGCGCTCATAGGTTAACGCATCCGGGAACAAGCCCAGAGGCAGCATCACACCGACCAGCAGGATGATCACCGGAGCGAAGAACGCGCTCCACATCCCACCGGCGCCGAACAGGCCCCAGAAAGGCGGTTCGTCAGAACGTTTTGGCGTTGGGTTAATCACGTTATTTCTCCTGTTCAGAATAGTAAGGCGATCGCCAGAACGGCTACGGTTACCACCACGGTGACAGCCCACAGCCCTTTAATGATTGGCTCTGGCCCCATTTTTTCATCTTTAATCACGATGATGCTGGCCTTCGGTGCCAGTTCAAACCAGGTTTTGGTATGCAGCGCGGCAGCAAGCAGAGCAACGATATTGATCAGCAGCACCAGTGGGTTTTGCAGGAAGCTGACGAAGCCTGCCCAGCCTTCTGGCCCATTTTTCAGCGCGAAAACGCCGAACATCAGTACGATGCTGAACCAGACGGCAGGGACGGCAGTCCCTTCACGCAACATATAAAAGCGGTAGAACCCCAGCTTTTTCCACCAGGTCGGCGACATACCGCGAACATACGCTTTACGTTTAGATGTCATCATTGTCCCTCCCTTATTGTGGTTTCAGCATGGCGATCATGAAGTCTTTCGCACTTTCGACTTTGCCTTGCTGGATAGCCGCGGCGGGGTCGACGTGCTTTGGACACACTTCTGAGCAGTAGCCCACAAACGTACAGGACCAGACGCCGTTATTCCCGTTCAACTGCGCCATACGCTCTTTCTTGCCGTGATCGCGGTTGTCCAGGTTATAACGGTGTGCCAGCGTAATGGCCGCCGGACCGATGAACTCAGGGTTCAGGCCGAACTGCGGACATGCCGCATAGCACAGACCACAGTTAATACAGCCGGAGAACTGGTGATACTTCGCCATTTGCGCCGGAGTCTGTTTGTTCGGGCCGTCAGCCGGTTTACGATCGTTGCCGATGATATACGGCTTGATGGCTTCCAGACTCTCGATAAAGTGGGTCATATCGACCACTAAATCGCGCTCGATGGGGAAGTTGCCCAACGCTTCGACCTTCAGACCGTTCGTGTATTCACGCAGAAAGGTTTTACAGGCCAGTTTAGGGACGTTATTCACCATCATGCCGCAGGAACCACAGATCGCCATGCGGCAGGACCAGCGGTAGGAGAGGTCCGGTGCTAGGTTATCTTTGATATAACCCAGCGCATCCAGCAGGGACGTCTGCGTGTTGTACGGAACATCGAACGCCTCAAAATACGGTTCGCTGTCCTGTTCAGGGTTATAGCGCATGACTTCCATTTTCAGGGTTTTGATCATCTCAGCCATTCGCCTGCTCCTTCTTGTTGCCTTCCTGCGCATCACCTTCTGCACCGTAGACGCGTTTGGCCGGTGGAAGTTTGGTAATCTTCACATCGCTATACTCCAGACGAGGTGCGCCTTCCGGGTTATAGAACGCCAACGTATGCTTCAGGAAGTTAACGTCATCGCGCTCGGTGCAACCGTCATCCAGACGCTGGTGTGCGCCGCGGGATTCTTTACGGTTGATTGCTGAGTGCGCCATACATTCCGCAACATCCAGGCTATGGCCCAACTCAACGGTATACAGCAGGTCGGTGTTGAACACGCTGGAGCGGTCGGTGATTTTCACGCGTTTGAAGCGTTCTTTCAGCTCTGCCATCTTATCGACGGTTTTCTGCATCAGATCGGTGGTGCGGTAAATACCGCAGCCTTCTTCCATCGACATGCCCATTTCGTCGCGGATTTTCGCCCAGCTTTCTGTACCTTCCTGATTCATTAGGTCATGCAGACGCTGTTCGATGTCGCGCGTCTGTGCATCCAGCGCCGTGCCGTTGGCCGGTGCCGCCGCCTGTGCGCGCTGCACGGCGTGTTCACCCGCAACGCGACCGAAGACCACCAGTTCGGCCAGCGAGTTGGAACCGAGACGGTTCGCACCGTGCAGGCCAACCGAGGAGCATTCGCCGACGGCGAACAGACCCTTGATGCGGGTTTCGCAGTTCTGATCGGTTTCAATGCCGCCCATCGTGTAGTGCGCAGTAGGACGGATAGGAATCGGTTCTTTCACTGGATCGACGCCGACATAGGCTTTTGCCAGTTCGCAGATGAACGGCAGACGTTCCTGAAGTTTCTTCTCGCCGAGGTGGCGCAGATCGAGGTAAACCACATCGCCCAACGGGGTTGAGACGGTGCGGCCTGCGCGCCATTCGTGCCAGAACGCCTGCGAGACTTTATCGCGCGGCCCCAGCTCCATGTATTTGTTTTTCGGTTCGCCGAGCGGCGTTTCTGGGCCCATGCCGTAGTCTTGCAGGTAACGGTAGCCGTCTTTGTTGACCATGATGCCGCCTTCGCCACGGCAGCCTTCGGTCATCAGGATACCGGAGCCGGGCAAACCGGTCGGGTGATATTGAACGAATTCCATATCACGCAGTGGAACACCGTGGCGGAACGCCATACCCATGCCGTCACCGGTGACGATGCCGCCGTTGGTGTTGTAACGGTACACGCGACCCGCGCCGCCTGTCGCTAGCACCACGGCGTTAGCGCGGATCTGAATCAGCGAACCTTCCATCATATTGATGGCAACGAGACCGCGCGCCTGGCCGTCATCGACCAGAACGTCAAGGACAAAGTGCTCATCAAAACGTTGGATTTGTGGATATTTAAGGGAGGTTTGGAACAGGGTATGCAGCATGTGGAAGCCGGTCTTATCGGCGGCAAACCAGGTGCGTTCGATCTTCATCCCGCCAAAACGGCGCACGTTGACAGAACCATCCGGTTTACGGCTCCAGGGGCAGCCCCACTGTTCCAGTTGAATCATCTCTTCCGGGCAGTGTTTGACGAAGTGCTCAACAACGTCTTGTTCACATAGCCAGTCGCCACCGGAAACGGTGTCGTTGAAGTGATAATCGAAGCTATCGTGTTCCTGAGTCACCGCTGCTGACCCACCTTCTGCCGCCACGGTATGGCTACGCATTGGGTAGACTTTTGAGATCAGCGCAATTTTCAGTTGAGGGTTGGCTTCTGCGGCAGCAATTGCCGCTCGCAGGCCAGCGCCTCCGGCCCCGATAATGGCCAAATCGGCGTTAAAGGTTTGCAATGCATTCCTCCAGTTACTTAAGTTAATTAAGTTAAAATAAAAAAATAATATCTATTCGTTTCTGTCTTTATATCCGAGCTTAATATCAAACTCGCTGAAAATTATGTGATAGAGGTATAAAGAATAGATAAACCTATAATTTTTGTGTGGGAATGATTATACCGAATTATGGGTAGATGAAATTTGATGTGATCCTGCATTTTGTGGTTTTTTTAGCAGGTCGCGTATTTATTGATAAAAACGTGATCGAAAGGCTTATTTCGGGAGGAATAATGCTTTTATTTCTTTAATAACCCTTTTGAGATGGATATAAGAAAATGATCCACTGGATATAATTGACGGCTGCTATCCTTACCGCGCCTTCTTAGAGGGTAGAGCATGCGTTGCTGAAAAGCGCGTCTGGCTTTTTTTCCGCTGGAAATTTGGGCTGATGCGGGTAGACTGCACCCCCTGTTTGACTTTGGAGTAAGAACCATGAGCGAGACGACAAGTTGGCAACCTAGTGCTTCTGTCGCTAATTTGTTGAAACGAGCGTCGATCATTGCTGCTGTCCGACGTTTCTTCACCGATCGTGGTGTACTGGAGGTCGAAACGCCCGCGATGAGCCAGGCTACCGTAACGGATGTTTTCTTATGCCCGTTCCAGACCCGCTTCGTTGGCCCCGGTGCTGCGGATGGCATGACGCTGTATTTGATGACCAGCCCGGAATACCACATGAAGCGCCTGCTGGCTGCTGGAAGTGGACCGATCTTTCAGCTGTGCCGCAGCTTCCGCAATGAAGAGTCAGGCCGACACCACAACCCTGAATTCACCATGCTGGAATGGTATCGCCCTCACTATGATATGTACCGCCTGATGAATGAGGTCGATGACCTGTTGCAGCAGGTACTGGATTGTGAAAGTGCGGAAATGCTCTCCTATCAGCAAGCGTTTTTACGCCATCTGGAGATCGACCCTCTGTCTGTTGATAAAGCGCAACTGCGCGAAGCGGCAGAAAAACTCGGGCTGGGCGATATCGCCTGTCGTGAAGACGATCGCGATTCGCTGGTGCAGATGCTGTTTACCTTTGGCGTTGAGCCGCACATCGGGCGCGACAAACCGGCGTTTGTCTACCATTTCCCAGCAACACAGGCCTCGCTGGCAGAGATCAGTTCGGAAGACCATCGCGTCGCCGAACGTTTTGAAGTCTATTTCAAGGGGATCGAGCTGGCGAACGGCTTCCGTGAATTGACCGATGCCGATGAGCAACGTCAGCGCTTTGAGCAGGATAACCGCAAGCGTGCTGCGCGTGGTCTGCCACAGCAGCCGATTGATGAAAACCTGCTGGCGGCGCTGAAACACGGTCTGCCGGATTGTGCCGGTGTGGCGTTGGGCGTGGATCGTTTGATTATGCTGGCGCTGAATGCCGAGAAGCTGAGTGACGTGATTGCGTTCTCCGTAGAGCGCGCGTAACCGATCTGATACAGGGCGGTGCCACATCTGTCCACCGCCCGTTTTCCCTTCTTATAAGCTGCCCGGCGTCCGCTGCCGTGGCGTCAGCGTTTTCCCACTGCGCGACAGATTGTCCATTTTCACCTGGAACGGTGGGAAAGGAAGCTCCAGATTGTGCTTGCGGTAGTTTTCCAGAATCAACTGATGCAGTTCGTGACGCAGCGGCATACGGTGCCCCATTTCGGCGGCGAACACGCGCAGCTCGAAAATCTGGATGCCCTGTTGCAGGTCAACGAGGAAGGCTTCGGGCTCTGGCGTATCCAGAATCAGCGAACAGCGCTTCACTGCGTCCATCAGCAGTTCCGTGACTTCCTGACTGTTCGCGTTCGCCGGAGCAGGCACCGTCAGCACAACACGCGTGACCGAATCCGACAGCGACCAGTTGATAAACTGCTCGGTGATAAACGCCTTGTTCGGCACGATGATCTCTTTTCTATCCCAGTCGGAAATGGTGGTGGCGCGGGTATTAATCCGCATGACGCTACCCGTGAGATCGCGGATCGTGACCGTATCGCCGATACGGATCGGTTTCTCGAACAGGATGATCAGGCCGGAGATAAAGTTGGCGAAGATCTCCTGTAAACCGAACCCGAGCCCCACACCCAGTGCAGCAACCAGCCATTGCAGTTTCGACCATTCGATCCCGATCAACGAGAACCCCATCAGACAGCCGATCAGCATCAGAATATATTTGCTGATGGTGGTAATGGCGTAGCCGCTGCCCGGCGATAGATCCAGATGCTGTAAGATCGCCAGCTCCAGCAGGGCGGGCAAGTTACGCACCAGTTGCGCGGTAATAATAAAGATCAGAATCGCGATCAGTACCGATCCCAGCGTAATCGCCTGCACGCTTTCCACGCCCTTGACCGTGCTGGAGACATCCCACAGGCTAATATTTTCCATGAACGCGAAGGCGGAATGAATTTCCGACCACAGTGCGATAACGGAAACCAGTGCGATCAACGTCAGGATGGAACGCACCAGCTGCAAGGATTTGGCGCTGATGGCGTCCAGATCGACAACGGGCTCTTCCACCGCTTCCGAACTGCTTTCATGGGATGATGCAGACGGCGTGTCTTCTTCACCTTTGGCACGCTGCGCCAGAATTTCCGAACGTCGCTGTTTGGCGCGGTCGAAGGCGATGCGGCGGCGCTGAATTAACATCCAACGGCGGATAATGTGGTAAACCACCAGCAGGAAGAACCAGATAGAAACGGAGGTTTCCAAACGGGCTAACAGCGCCTGTGCGGTCGCCAGATAGCCGATGCAGGAGGCCAGCGCGGCAACGAGCGGCATGGCGATCAGGATGTTCCACATCGCACGGTTAACGGAGTTTTCCCCCGAGCCTTCTTTATCCAGATACAGCGGGATACCCGCGCGTTTTAATCCGGTGGTGACCAAACTCAACGCCATACAAAGCAGGATGAAGCAGAGCCGCCCGAGCGTGCTAGAGAACTCGTGATCGTTGAGCTTATCGAAAGTAATCAGCGCCATAATCAGCGGCACGATAAAGGCGATGGAGAGACGATAGTAGCGCATTGCTCTGGCTACGCGCTCCGGCGACCAGCGGAAGTGGACAATGAACAGCCCCTGCGGATGCGAGAATGAGGCACTGATCATCACCAGCCACATCAGCGGCACGGTGGCGGTCACGCTGTCGCCGATGGCGACGGCAATCGGGTAAGGCCAGGCGTTTTGCAGCCCGTATCCCAGAGCGGCCCAGAGCACCGGCAGCGGCAGGGCGGTAAGGATGGACCAGAACACGGTACGCAGCGTCAGCATAAAGTGATCGAGCGTGACCTTGCCGACGCGGCTGCTGGCGCGCTCCATAAACGCATGATAGTGGCGACGTGAGCTGATACTAAAACCAACCAGCAGCAGTGCGCCCAGCAGCGGCAGCACGGTTTCCTGACTGGTCACCATCATCACCAGCGCGCTACCCAGCTGCGTCAGCGTATCTAATGACAGCAGGCGGGTTAGATCCTGTACCAGTTTGAGCGGATAGGCGAACGTTACGGGATCGACATCCGCCACCCAGAACAGGTCGCGATGGGCTGCTTCCCGTGTTTCGGTTAGCGCATCCGCCAGCTGGTTATTGGCGACTTTGAGTTTGGTCAGTTCGAGTATCTGTGAATCACAGCCGGAGATCAGTGACGTCAGCAGGTCGCGCTGGGTTCGCATCTGATCGGCCAGAATACGCTGCTGTGCGCTGGTCAGCGGATCGCCGTTATCCTGCTTGGCATTATCAAGATCCTGAGGTTTGTTGATCAGGTCTTCAAAGTGCAGGCGCTGTACGCGCAGCTGCGCCATGTCGCTATCCAGCAACTGAGGTTTGGGCATTTCCGGCAAGCGGGCGATCTGTGCCCGTAAGGTTTCACCCAATATCGGTGAGACGCCAAGCCACTGCGCCTGTTCGCGGATGGTGCTCAGCGCCTGACGAACCTGAATGGTGTGCGTGGCAGCCTGACGCTGCTGAGAGGCGATGAGATCCATCCGCTGCGCTTGTTGATTCAGCGCGACGGAGAGCTCGCGGTTAACCTGTAGCTGCTTGCTGATGACGCTGGGTAAATCGCCACTTTGTTCCGCGAGTAGTTCTGTACGTTCTAATGCCTGTTCGGCTTCGCGCTGGCGCAGGTTGTTGAGTCTGCTGCGTAAATCCTGTTGCAGCAGATCCAGCCTGTCGTGACGCTTTTTATACAGTTCGACGCGTAGCCGAGACAACTCTTGACGATTGCTGGCTGACAGCTGTGCCAGTTCCAGTTCGTCTACTCGACTTTTCCGCAGGGCTGATTCGGCCTGAAGCGCGACAAGCTGCGCTTGCCCCAGCGGGGTAGCAGGAGTACCGAGAGACTGAATACGGCGTTCCGCCTCGCTTTGCATGCGGCTGGCTTCAGTTTGCTGCTGCGGAAGCTGGCTCAGTGAATCACTGATTTCACGCAGCCTATCCTGTTCTTGCTGGAGCTGGCGAGCCTGTTCCAACAGCTGGCTGCTGGTTTGCAGTAGCTGCTGTTCGAGATCGTTGCTAGAGAGATTTTCTGAAATAGACGAGGGTTTGCCATCTTCGGCATTAAGCTGGCGACGCAGCTCTTGAACCAGCTTGGGGAAATCATCAATGACGCGCTGGTACTGTGTGGCGCGCTCCAGTGACGCTTTGCGGTCCTGCAGGGTGTTCAGTGCGGCCTGATATTCTTCAACGACTTTCGCCTGATCGGCGGCACCTTTGTTGGCTTCCGCCTGCTGTAGCTGCTGGCGTAGCTGCGTCTCATTGGGCGCAGTGGCAGCCAACGCGGCAGTTGATAATAAACATCCCAAAAGAAAAGTCAGAATCAGACGCACGTTAGCTACCTTTATTACAGTATTACAAACAACACTCTTACAAGCGACGAAAGTCGGACGTTATTTACGGCACGTCGGGTTTGTGGCCCGTCTTGCCTGATGCATCGGCCGCAGGATGTTGTCCCTCAACCTGAACGGGCTCAGATGCTACTGCGGCAGGCGACAGTGCGGCGTCGTTGGCTTCCAGCTCGGTGCCTTCCGGGAAGACAACAGGCGTTTGCTCATCCTGACGGACTTCGGCAAACGGTTCGCCCATACGCGTCACGCTTAGGGTATTCAGGTGTGCAGCAAACTGGAGATTATTGCCTGCAGCAAACAGGTTAATCACGGTTGAGCCGAGCTTGAAGCGACCCATTTCCTCGCCTTTCGCCAGCACGACGGCACCTTCTTCACCCGCCTGTGGGTAAGTCCAACGCTTGATGATGCCTTCACGCGGTGGCGTCACCACGCCTGACCACACGGTTTCGATGCTGCCGACAATGGTCGCACCGACCAGAATCTGTGCCACTGGGCCGAATTCAGTATCAAACAGGCAAATGACGCGTTCGTTACGTGCAAACAGATTCGGCACGTTATCGGCCGTCAGCAGATTGACGGAGAACAGGTCACCCGGCACATAAATCATCTCGCGCAGCACGCCGTCGCACGGCATGTGGAGGCGGTGATAATCACGTGGAGAAAGATAAATGGTGGCAAACAGGCCGTCGCGGAACAGATCGGCCATCACATAGTTACCTGCCAGCAACGCTTCCAGCGTGTAGTCGTGATTCTTCGCCTGAATCAGCTTGCCGTCGGTAATGGGGCCAAACTGCGACAGTACGCCGTCTGCGGGCTGCACCAGACGGTGCGCGTGGGGATCGACAGGACGAATGCCTTGGCGCAGAGGGCGAACGAAAAATTCGTTAAACGTGCGGTAGGAGGCGGTATCCGGCTGCTGTGCTTCCTGCATGTTGACGTTGTATTGGCGGACAAACAGATCGATCACCAGCTTGGTGAGTTTTCCTGCACGCTTATTTGCTCCCCAGCCCGCTAAGCGGGTCAGCCAGATCTTGGGAAGCCAATACTGTAATGTGATTTTGATATTATCCAGCACTGTGAGCCTCTTGGATTAATAGTGCGCCATAAAATAATTTGTCATGAAGAAATGCGGCATAAAACAAGCTGTCTGGGGAACACGCCTGACATTGCCAGCCCCAGCCCAGAAAGCCGACGGTAGTTTAGAGGGTAAGTTGGCTCACCTACCCTCAAAGGGGGCGCATTGTAGCGACGGTCATGATAAATGTCAGTTCTCTGTATCCGAAAAGCCTTTACGCGTTTTTACTTGCGCCATGCTCTCCAGAATCCGGTGATAGTTATCAAAGCGTTCTGTGGCAATCTCTCCGCGCGCAAGTGCGGCATTGATCGCGCAGCCTGGATCGTTTTCATGTTTACAGTCGCGGAACTTACACGAGCCGATGTGTTTACGTAATTCAATGAAACCACTCGTCACCTGTTCAGGCTCCAGATGCCACAGACCAAATTCACGTACGCCCGGTGAGTCGATCACGTCACCGCCGTGCGGGAAGTGGTAAAGCCGGGAGGCGGTGGTAGTGTGTTGCCCCAACCCTGAGTTATCAGACACCTCATTCACCAGAATGCGTTCTTCACCCAGTGCGAGCAGCGCATTAAGCAGGCTGGATTTCCCGACACCTGACTGCCCGGCGAAAATACTGATACGGTCAGTGAGTGCCTGCTCCAGTTCGGGGATACCCTGTTGAGTATGGCTGGAAACCATCAACACGCGATAGTCGAGGGCACGGTAGATATCCATTTTTTTATCAACAAACTGGCGGGATTTGTCATCCAGCAAGTCAATTTTGTTCAGCACGATCAGTGGGTCGATCTCCAGCGTTTCGCAGGCGACCAGATAGCGATCGATAATGTTCAGCGACAGCTCAGGCAAGATCGCCGAAACGATCACGATCTGATCGATATTGGCGGCGATCGGTTTAATGCCATCGTAATAGTCGGGGCGGGTCAGGACGGAATGGCGAGGGTGAACGGCTTCCACGATCCCGCTGATGCCAGCGAGTGATTCATGGCCGGGGCGCCAGACGACGCGGTCGCCCGTGACCAGCGATGAAATGGTCCGACGAATGTTGCAGCGGTGCACCACGCCATCGGTGGCTTCCACATCGGCGTGCATACCGAATCGGCTGATGATAATACCTTCCTGCGCATCGCCCAGTTGGCTATCTTCCCATTCGACTTTGCTTTCCGTTTTTTTCAGGCGACGCTGGTGGTTTGCGCTAACCCGACGCTGCTGACCTTTCGACAGTTTCTTTTTGCTCACTGAGCCTCACTTAAGACGATTTATCGTTCACGACAGCGGATTGTCGCTCGCCGCGTTTGAACAGACTATAATACACCCTATTTGATTTTAATTAACTGATACCACCTTATCGGTATCAGCATTGAGATTGATACTGGTATCCTTGCCTCGACGACAGGGCACAATGCAACAGGAATTCCCACGATGGTAGATGAAAATAACCTGATCTGGATCGATCTTGAGATGACGGGTCTGAACCCAGATCACGATCGCATCATTGAGATCGCAACGCTGGTGACGGATGCAAACTTAAATGTGTTGGCCGAAGGGCCTGTCATGGCGGTGCACCAGTCAGACAGCCAGCTGGCACTGATGGATGACTGGAATGTGCGTACGCACGGTGCCAGCGGCCTGACGGATCGCGTCAAAGCCAGCACGACGGATGAACGCGCTGCCGAGTTGGAAACGCTGGCGTTTCTACAAAAATGGGTACCGGCGGGTAAATCGCCGATCTGTGGCAACAGCATCGGCCAGGATCGCCGCTTCCTGTTCCGCTATATGCCAGAGCTGGAAGCTTACTTCCACTACCGCTATCTGGATGTCAGCACGCTCAAAGAACTGGCGCGGCGCTGGAAGCCAGAAATCCTGACGGGTTTTAAGAAGCAAGGTACGCATCAGGCGATGGACGACATTCGCGAATCACTGGCGGAACTGGCCTATTACCGTGAGAATTTTCTGCGGCTGTAGATGAAGCAAGACGGGGAGGGCGTGATGTGCAGCGAACCTCTGCTATTTACGTCACAACGTCTGTTTTGTCGGCGCATGTCTATTTTATCAACATATTGTTTTTTTTATCAGCAGTCAGACAATTTTTCATTTTGGGGGGCTTGCGGTTAAACGGATTTCTCGTATAATGCGCACCCCATACCGATGAAGAATTTCAATTAAAGAACTTCAACATCGTGTAAAGATTTCCCGGGCGGGAATAGCTCAGTTGGTAGAGCACGACCTTGCCAAGGTCGGGGTCGCGAGTTCGAGTCTCGTTTCCCGCTCCAAGTTTTATCACTGTTTGTCACCATACAAGCCGTGTGCAGTAATCAGACGCAACGCCTGTTAGTGTCTGTCCGATATGCGGGAATAGCTCAGTTGGTAGAGCACGACCTTGCCAAGGTCGGGGTCGCGAGTTCGAGTCTCGTTTCCCGCTCCAATCTTTTTTACTTTCTGTTATTAACTCTTAGTCAGATTATTTCTTATCCTTTTTTTTTGCGGGTCGTATTTCCGTTTAGCTCTATGGCTCGGAAGGGATGATATCATCGCTATTCAGGTGGCCGAATTCAGTGTGCCGCTACATATCGCGCGCTGGCAGGAGCTAAGTCAGTGCAATCCGTTTCCGCCAAACGCGATTTCTTGATTTCGGGTAACCAACATTGATGAAATACCGCCACTTCCTGTTTGATCTTGATGACACGCTGTTGGACTTCAAAGCTTCTGAGCGTCTTTCGTTTGCGCGTACGCTGACGAACCTTGGCGTCGATATTGAGAATACGACCCTGTTCGCAGACTATCAGCGCGAGAATTCTCAGCTATGGAGCGAGTTTGAAAAGGGGGAAATCTCCAAGGATCTCCTGAAAGTCGAACGATTTCGGCGCATTTTTTCCCTTCATCGCATCGATATCGATCCCCACAAAGCGAGCAATCTCTATCTGGAATGCCTGCCTGAGACCGTGGTGTTGGTGGATGGCGCGGTTCAGATCTGTGAAGCGCTTGCCGAGATCGGTGAAGTTGGCATTATTACCAACGGCATTGAGTATGTGCAGGCGCAGCGAGTGGCAAATTCGGGCCTGGCGGATTGGCTCTCGTTTGTCGCCACCTCTGAGGCGTGCGGCTTCGCCAAGCCGGATGCACGCATCTTCGAGTTCTCCGCCAGCAAGTTCCGCTCTTTCAAAAAAACCGAGGCGATCATCGTGGGCGATAGGCTCGATGCCGATATTCTTGGGGCGAACCTGTACGGCATAGACAGCTGCTGGTTCAACGCAGGCGGAGCCGCCAACGATTCGGACATCATCGCGCCAACCTACGAGGCCGCAACCCTCCTGGATGTCTTCACGCAGCTCAGTGCGAAGTCTTAAGCCTGTATCGCATAATATCAACGACAATCGCCGCGATTAATTCTCGGTGGATTGTCGTCGCTCTCTGGTTGTCAGTTTCCTGAATAAGAAAACGGTTCAAGATAAAAAGAGCGTCTGAGACGAGTTACATAATAAGTTTTAAGTCAGCTTTTCTGTGACGCTTTTGATCATCATAGAAATTTTTATGTGAACCGAAGCTCAATAAATATATTTCAAGTTTAGCGTCAACCCAGCTATAACTCAGGAGATATTGCTGGTTACTCATATAAAATTTATGTACCCAAAGATAATTCAGACCACCCTTTTTGGGCTCACCAATCTCAGGTTCGTCAATGATAAGTTCAATTTGTTCATCGACGGTTTTCTGTTCTTGTTCTGTCAGAGAGGCAAATTTCTTCTCAAAACGGCGTGACTGATATATCTCAAGATTTTTCCCAGTCTCTTCTGCGCACATATTTTGTCATTCTTCCATTGTCGATTTCTGATTTCGCCAGCAGGATTTCGTTGATGAAGGAAAAAGGTAATTCAGGGTTATCCTCAGCAATACGGCCAATTTTAGCCCAGTACTCTATTTGCTTTGGCACGCTTCGGCTCATTGCTTCTGCATGTACTTTCACTTCTTCGACAAAATCATCATCTAGGCGGATGCTTGTTGCCATATTTCGGTACTCCATGATGTAGTCACCACAGCCTTTTAGTGGTGGTTTCAATGATACGTCACCTTTCGACGTACTACGGATTTCAGTTTGCGACAAATTGACGCAATGCGTAAAAACTGGGTACGGCGACGCTGGTTCTGGGATGCCGTATAAAGGCGGGCTTTTGCTCGAGTGTCTTCTCGTCATTGAAAGCAAGGTCTGCAAATCGCGGCAGTCTATCTGCGCAATAAATTCCAGCGGTACACGATAGCTCTGCGTAACGTCGTCCCAAGGGAAAATGCACACGTCTTTTCCATCTTCACTTTCTTTCCAGCACTCCTCGTATTCGAGCAGAATGTCTTCAGCGACGCTGACACTAGGGTAGGGGATATCGACAGGTAAATCCGGCAGGCCGCCCAGCCGATGATTGCCCAGCGCTGTCTGGTTACCCTCTGTGCCATGATAGAAATCGACGTTGCTGCGTAAAGTGCCAGCCACTGCATGGGCTATGGGGGTGATGGTATCCGCTGAGAGCAGTGCATCCACAAGGTGCTGCCGTAACGGAGAATGCTCCGCCAGCAGCGGGTGGATAGCGGGATTGACAGCCACGGAGGGATTGGCCGACTCTTCCGTGTGTATGATTGGCATAACTATTCCTGTCTGAATGGCACTTCAAAGTATCGGAGTACTCGATAGGGTGAGCCTGATGCCTACATTCACTCTTCACCCAGCGAACGCGATACGCGTTCTTTTCTTAATACGCCCTGTATGCCAACAAACAGCACGCCGGTTAGCAACAAGATGGCGATGAGACCGTCGTAACCGTAAAACGTGATGGCTGCGCCAGAGAACAGCGGCCCGCTGATACTGCCCGCAGACCACACCAGCCCCAGAAGTGAATTCATCACAATCAGTCGCTGACCAGCAAATTTCTGACCTGCCCGCACCAGAGACAGTGTGTAGAGCCCGCCTGCCGCTGCGCCCAGTACGATACAGACGGGAACCAGAAGTGCAGGGGAGGAGAATGAGAAGGTGATCAATACCAGCATCACGCAGAACAGGATGCCGCAGCTGATGTGGGTTTTGATGATGCCGCATTTGTCTGCCAGCCAGCCAATCGGTGTCTGAAATACGGCATCGCCCAGAAAAATGAGTGTGACCAGTAATATCGCAGATTTTTCGTCTAAGCCCTGTTCCATGCCGTAAAGCGGAAAGAGCGCAAGTATGCTGGCATCGAAGAAGGAGAAGCAGAGCACGCCAGAGGCGATTGCCGGGAGAAAAGGAATAAGATCTCGATAAGACGTCGAGGACTGTTCATCTGCCTGAACCATCGTGGCGCAGTTCCTCAGCATGAACGCACACGCGGCGGATATGCCACAAATCAGCCATAGCGCATAGATTTGAATAGGCTCCCCAGCGGCAATAAGCAGCGGCCCTATCAGCTGACATCCTGTGAAAACGGAAGCATACAGCCCTGTCAGCGTCGCTTTGTGTTTGTCAGAAGCCCGGCTGGTGACCCAGGTTTCTCCCAGCACCACCAAAACCCCCGAGGCCAGCCCGGTTAACAAGCGCGGTAAAATGAGTGATACGGGGTGTGACAGCAGGAATGAGGCCACGGTTGAGGCTGCCAGAATAATCAGGCTGCCGGATAACAGATAGCTAGCGTGCAGGTGGCGGCTGAGCCACGGCGTAACGAAGGAGGATAGCATCATCCCCGCTGCCGGAAGAGCCGCCAGAATACCGAGCGTCGCCGTGCTGTGCCCGTGCTCCGCCAGTTTCAGGCTGATCAGCGGTAGCGTGTACCCTGTCACCAATCCCACGAGTGAGGCGGCGATAATCATGTTCAGTGTCGTGAAGTTTGATTCACGGGAATGTGCTGTCATTATACTTCCAGTGTGGGTTTAACAAGTATTCTCGACCCCGGAAAGGCCGGTGGACACTTCCTGCATTAGCCAGGTATGAAATCGTACATACTTTTCATTTTGCTCAAGGGGGATGGGCGATAACAGATAATAAGCAGACCCATCCCGCGCAAATCCATACGGTGCATGCAGTTGCCCGTTTGCCGCTGCCAGGTTGCCCACGCTTTCGGTCGCGTTCCGGTATAGAGCAAACGCATCCCTTCCAGACTGTTTTTTCGCTCGGTTTTGTCGCGGCTTACCTGCCCCATCCATTCGTCACACACCTTTACCGCATGTGTTTGCGGATCCCAGTGAAAATCGTCACGCCGCAGCGCGAGGTCAACGCCGCTACGCACAAAATCAATCGGCCCGCCCGCAGCCACCAGATGAAGTTTGATATCGGGATGCGCCTGATTAAAAGCCGGTAGCCGCGGAATCAGCCATTTCATGGCAATCGTGGGCTCGCATGACAGCGTCAGCACGTTATCCTGTGCACTTTGCTGTAGCCGATAGACCGCGCCTTCGAGCTGCTCGAAGACGGACTGCGTGACCGTATGCAAAGAACGCCCCGCTGCGTTTAAAAAGATCGCGCGGTTGCGTCGTTCAAATAGCTCAACCCCCAGCGCCTCTTCCAGCAATTTACTCAGCGCGTTTGGCATTGCCTGCTGCGTCCAGATCCATGTGATGTATACCGTTTTTGGCATCGCGGTATTTATTGTTAACTCTCCGATACTGTTTATGGCGATGAAGGTTCTGGGACCGTCCTATCTGATTTATCTGGGGTACACGTCATTAACCAATACGACAAAAATAACATTAGAAGAGGCATCCAGTCATGCGCCGTCATCGCTTGCTGCATTTCGCATGGGCTTTCTCACCAATGCACTTAACCCAAAAACCATGCTGTTTGTCGTCGCTATCTATACTCAGGTCGTGCAGCCTGGTAGCCCAATAAGCCATAATTTTGGCTATGGGTTATTCATGTCAGTGGCGCACTGGGTTTGGTTCAGTCTTGTTGCGCTGTTTTTTGCTGCACCGTCCATGCGTCGCCGGCTGATCGATCGTCAACATTGGGTCGACAAAGGTATCGGTGTTGCCCTGATTGCGTTAGGCGCGTCTCTGGCATTGACCAACATTACCCTCTGATAAGGTGAGATTCATCGGATCGGGCAAGAAAACCATCGAAATGCTATACCTGTCTGCTGAGGGATTTAGGAAAATAGTCGATTTCTTAACATGATCGATTCTCAACATGATCGGTTTCTCAACAGAAAAGGAAATAGCCATGCTTGTACATGCGTATGGGGCCCATGCGGGCGATAAACCTCTTGAACCGTTGCAGATCGTCCGTCGTGCGCCGGGAGCCCACGATGTCCAGATTGAGATTGCGTACTGCGGTATCTGCCACTCGGACCTGCATCAGGTGCGTGCTGAATGGGCAGGAACACAGTTTCCCTGCGTGCCCGGCCATGAAATCGTCGGACGGGTGTCGGCGGTAGGGGCACATGTCTCCGCCTTTAAGGCGGGCGATCTGGTCGGTATTGGCTGCATTGTGGACAGCTGTCGACACTGCGAAGAATGTGATGATGGCTTAGAAAACTACTGTGATGGCATGGTCGGCACGTATAACGGCCCGACTGCGGATGAACCCGGCTGGACGCTTGGCGGCTACTCCCAGCAGATTGTCGTGCATGAGCGCTATGTGCTGCGCGTTCGTCATTCCGAGGCGGAACTGGCTGCGGTCGCGCCGCTGCTGTGTGCGGGAATTACCACCTATTCCCCGCTGCGCCACTGGAATGCTGGGCCGGGTAAGAAGGTCGGCGTTGTGGGTATCGGCGGGCTTGGCCACATGGGGATCAAACTGGCGCATGCCATGGGGGCTTATGTTGTGGCGTTCACCACGTCTGAATCCAAACGTGAAGATGCCAAGGCGCTGGGCGCAAATGAAGTCGTGGTGTCTCGTAACGCAGAAGAAATGGCAGCGCACGCGGGCAGCTTCGATTTAATCCTGAATACTGTGGCTGCGCCGCACGATCTGGATGCGTTTCTGGTTCTGTTGAAGCGCGATGGCGCGCTAACGCTGGTCGGCGCGCCTGCGTCACCGCATCCTTCTCCGAACGTGTTCAACCTGATCATGAAACGCCGTACGGTGGCGGGATCGATGATCGGTGGCATTCCTGAAACGCAGGAAATGCTGGATTTCTGTGCCGAACATGGGATTGTTTCTGATATTGAGCTTATCCGCGCCGACGAAATCAATGAGGCCTACGAGCGGATGCTCAAAGGCGATGTGAAATACCGCTTCGTCATTGATAACGCCACGCTGAACGTATGTCCCACAGCACGGATTTCCCTGTGCTGTGGGGCTGTCATGACGTGATTTACGACGCTCTCTAAAACCACTCCATCGTAATTTCCTGTCACCAAAGACGTGTAAATGCGGTACTATTCATCGTCATATCTTTATACCAACGCGTTGATTTTCCTTCTCTATCACAGCGAAAAGACAGTTTAAAATAAGCATTTATTCTGGTTTCGCCCTCCTGCTATGTTCGCGACCTCCTACTGCTACAGAATGACGAGAAAGGCAAATAATAATGCTTTCGTGCTACCTTTTTGGCGGTTGGTAAATCTCATCAATACCGTGCTTTGGGGCAACGTTTCATCTGCGATAAATAATATTGAAGAATTTGAATGGTACGCCGATTCGGAAGGCGAAAAGTGCTGTATGCCGGGAAGCTATGCGGTATTCGGGCTGGGTCTGAGCGAGGTGGGATATTTTTCACTCGTCAAAGATTACATGGAAAGTGTGGATGATGAGCATCAATCGGTACAGGATGGCTTCATTCGTGCATTTTTCGATAAGCATGGTGTGACGGCACAGAACGTGGCGACTTTGGTTGCTTGCCTGAGCCATGCGACGGAAAGGTTAAAGCTGAATATGCTGCCTGCGCTAGAAGATGACGCGCTGTTCGAACAGCTGGTCGACGAAGTTCGGGTGCGAGAACCTGTTGTGATAGAACATATTGTGTATCTCATCTGGGGGCAACACCAAAAAGCTCACTGCACTGGTGAAAAAATCGGAAGCGAAGCGCGGCGCGCTATTGACGTCGCTCATTCAGGCTTCTGCCTAATCGTAAACGTAATGACGACAATGTCCGGAGTGAGGCCGGAGGTGTCTCACTCTGCTAAGGAACGTGCTTATGACCGCTATTCTGCTGCTGGACCCGCGGGCCGATGAGATTGGCTCTGTCTTAAATCATGCTGCACCAGAGCTTGAGCTGGTGCTCTCTAACGGTACGGTAGAGCAGGCCGCAAGCTGCCCGATTTGGCTGGGTGAACCGGATACCGCTGCGGCATTGCTGGCTCAGGGAGCCAAACCAAAGTGGCTACAGTCGACCTGGGCAGGGTTCAAACCGCTGTTGGCCGATGGGCTACCGCGAGATTATCGCTTAAGCCGCGCCGTTGGCGTGTTTGGTCAGCCGATAGCCGAATATGTGATTGCCTATATGCTCAGGCATGAGCTGCGTCTGGGGGAACGGCAAGCCAGTCAGGAAGAGCGGCGCTGGGATCACCGTTTACCGGGATCGCTGGCGGATAAAAAGGTGCTGATTGTCGGTGCGGGAGAGATCGGCTGCGAGGTTGCTGGCTTCTTACGGCCTTTTGGCGTTGAGCTATACGGCGTTGTCAGTACGCCAAGGCAGCGGCCTGATTTTAAACGGATCATGAGCTTAGCGGAGTTACCCGCTGCGGTACCGAAGGCCGATTATGTAATCAACCTTCTGCCGGACACCTCGGCAACCACCGATATCTATGATGCAAGTCTGTTTGCCGCCATGAAGCCTTCGGCGCTGTTTATCAATGTCGGGCGCGGGAGTGCCGTGGTAGATGATGATTTACGGGCGGCGTTGTGTGATGCGCAAATTGAGGGAGCAGTGCTGGATGTATTCAGGCAAGAGCCGTTGCCGTACAGCCATCCGTTCTGGAAAACGCCGAACCTGACGTTGACGGCACACATTGCCGGGCCGATGGTGCCTGGACTCATGGGACGATTATTCCTGGAGAATCTTGCTCGTTTCCAGGCTGATAATACGCTGCGTGGCGAGGTGGATTTTAGTCGCGAGTATTGAATGATTATTTAGTAAATAATTAATGAGCGAATTAATTGTATTTGATAATAATTTTAATTCGCTCATTTAAAACATTTCATTTTAAATATTTTTGTAAGATCTTGTTGAGATTATACGTCGTGTCGGTGTAATACTACCTTCGCTTAACGTTCAGTATTTGTTAAATATTAAATAATAAGTCTGCATTCTATTTGAGAATACTCAAAGATAAGGAAATATTGGGATGAAATACCATCGTTTAAATGTATATCTTGCGGCTGCCGGATTGGCATTCTGCATGGGTTCAGCGATCGCTGAAACCAGCGTTTCTGTCGAAGTGAAAGATATTGGGAAACTACAAAAGAAAGGTACGGTTTCTGTATTTGATGCTCCCAATAGTATACAAGCACATGCCGCAAGTCATTATAAATTCCACAAAGCTGAAAATGAGGGGGTTGTCGTTATTACTCCCAATGCACCAACTGCGAAGGCTGATGCAAACAGCGCACAAAAAAAGTCGTTATCAAGCAGTCAGGCTCTGGCAAATGACAGTTCATTCACCCCGCTGTGTCCAACCCTTGCAGTAAACTCAATCTATACGCTGGATGGACTGCAAAGCGGCGGTAGCGCCTGCTATCACTTTGAAATCACTCAGCGTTCTAAAACAACCGCTTTCGTCGTAGGCATGAGCCCTGAAACAGATATTGCTCTTAGTTTGATGCGGGACGATGGCCAGAATAATGTGACGGCAATTAATTATTCAAACCAAGCAGGGAATGCTGATGAAGCTACGTTGGATTTAACTCCACCGGGGCACTATTACTGGTTTATGGAGGCCAATACGGCAGATGGCTCCGGTTTTAATTTTGGCGCTATCGTTAATACGAATGTTGATGCCTATGAGTTAAATGATATTCCTTCTCTGGCATATCCCTTGTCTGATAATTTGAGGGAAATTGAAGGTAACTCTGATAGTGATTCTGATGCGGATTACTACGAATTTATCGCACTACGCGGCCAGCATGTATTGTTTCGTCTTGATGGCATTACTAGTGGGACGAATAATAATTGGTTACTTGCGTACTCGACTAACGGTGGGAATTCTTGGGTAACCAGTTCTACGGGACAGGAAAATACGATCGTTCCCTCCCAGCCAAATGAAAAAATTCTGGTAAGAGTTTTACCAAATCCATCAGCGTTGCCGACAGTATCTCAGAAATATAAGTTGTCTGTAGGCTCTAAAATTGCTGGATTCACTTCTTCTGTTAAAGGAGAGGATACGGTTCTACGTATTCCAAATGCGGCTCCGACAACTTATGGTTTCATGACTACGCAAGCCTATCGTGACGTTACCTGGAACGTTCGTATTACCGATTCAACTGGAACTGGTATTCCAAATATTATTGCGCTTTTTTACCTCGACCAACGAGAAAATAACGGTAATTTGGAGTTTAATCCGAGTAACGGTCATGGGGCAATAACTGATGCCAACGGAGTTGCATCGGGAACCGTGAAACTGGATGCCTGTCAGGCTGATCACACCACGGAGTTCCAAGACTATAGTCAGGGTTATATCAATACTTGGAGAACAACCTATGATGTCGGTGCATGGAAGATCACAGTCCCTTATCAGTATGATGTTGGTGTAGGTGGTAACAACTCTAAGTACGTCACATTTGGGCACCTCTGTAAGCAAACTTTGTTGAAAAGCGTAAAATCCTGATACGCGGAAGCTAATGAAATATCAGGCCGCCTTAAACTCGGGCGGCCTTGTTGTAGGCGCTCTCATTGCTCTACCGCCACGGCGCATAGCGGGTTAAAACTGGATGGTAAGGTTTTCGGTGAAAAGGGCTTGCCACGTTAAGTTGATTAGTACATAATGCTGACCGTCGAATCACTTGTTTAGTAAATAATGATTAAATTCATTAGGTTACATGTTATTTGATAGGGTTTAATTGGTTTCGGCATGGTTTGCTTTTTGCTGAAAGCAAAAGATAATAAATCCGATTTTCTGCGGGAATAGCTCAGTTGGTAGAGCACGACCTTGCCAAGGTCGGGGTCGCGAGTTCGAGTCTCGTTTCCCGCTCCAAAATTTTTTATCGTCTTCATACTCTCCCTCCCAATCTCATATCTGTCTTTTATTGCTTATAATGCTTTGTTTATCTTCATCAAACGTTCGAGATTTCCGCGCCGAAATGAAGCGGCTACCTACCTGATAATAGGTATATAGATAAAAATATACTGGCTCTACGAATATAGTTACTTCTCTTATTGTACTGATATGTTGGTATGGCGTTTATCACTGTTATCGACTAAATAAACTAAATTTAACAATAAGATATAGCCATAGCCACTTTTTATTAGTATCAGTAACATGTTAATTTAATTAGCTTATTAATAATAAGCGTGATTAATGTTATTCGGTATTGAAAGTTATTTTTTTCTAAAGTTTTTTTTAATTATGCCGTTTATTTGTTTCGGGTCTTATATCTAAAAATTATTTTTAGATATAATGAGTAACGTAAAAAGCTAATCAATGGATGATTCATGAAACAAAAATTACTTTCTCTGCCTTCGCTTATTATTGCTGCTGCTATTATTTTCCCTGCACAAGCCGCTACTGGCAGCATTACGAAATCAGAGTCGGCAAAAATTATTTTTATTCTTTCAACAGGAGAGGGGTTATCAGGGATAAGTGGTTTCTTCGCTAATTCAAGTAATTTCACCCCAGGTACGCTTAACAAGCCTAAAACGTTGACACAAGTAAGATATGAGATAGCGGCTTATCCTCAGTCTCTTACAGACTCTGTTCAATGATCTACGTTTTGACACTGGCGTAGGTCTACAAATTCGGCATGAGGTTACCGGTCATCCTGGCAATAATGTTCGGCCTTCTCGTCAAGAAAGTGTGACGTGGGATTATAGCTACTAATCTTTTGTTTGCATTCGTCTGTGGCGATAGTGCTGCTATTGCCACTTAATTTCGGCTAAAAATACAAAAGAGACATACACAATGAAAGTCAGCACGGCATCAACGGCTTATACCCAGACGACGAATTCAGAAAATACTATTAAAAAATCAAAAACATCATCGGCTTCACAAACGGCAAGCGCGCAAGGTCAAGCTTCCTCAACTTCCGGGCAAATTACACTCAGCGGTAAAGCGATTATGCTGTCCCGATTGTTTGGCGATTCGAATTCTGAGCCCTCAGTGCAAACGCAATTGACACAGGCCACCATGTCTTTGCCTTCCAGCCATTTTCTTACCCGTAGCGATCGTGAGATGCTCTCCGAACTCTATTCTCAAGCACAACAACAGAGCGTGGATTTGAGCTATGTTGATGATCTTGCTAGCGATCTAGGGAGTTATCGTATGTTCGGTGGTGTGATGGCGAATGTAAATGATGGAGGGATGTATGATGTGAATGGGCATGCACAACGTTTTCATTTCACTGATTCCGATAATGCGACGGCCACGCGAATTCTAACGGGACAAGGTCTATCATCTACGAGTTTGGATCAAGGGTTTCTGCGTTATCAGCTCGATCCTGGTTTTTCATTCAATCACCGTACAGATTTCGCGTTTCTTGAACAGGTGGTCAATAAATTTGGTTCGGACGCTCTTGAAGCGGGCCAATCTATTGATGCGAAATTCTCTACGTACACACATCAAGGGAAGGATAACTTTATTATCGAAACTTCCAGTGAGGCTGTGCTTTCTGTCGAAGAGCCGAATGTGCGTTCTGTAGATGGTGTTTTTATCATTACAGAGACTGGACGCAAAAATGGGTTTGAGATGGTTAATGGAGAACCTGTTCAGCGCCTTGTCGAAGGTGCTCATTCTATTATCGATATCCTACGTTCCGCTGAAACCAGTGAGGCAAGTATTCGACGCTGGTGGCTGAATTTTTTGCAATAGCGTTAGCGTGAATCTTAGGATAATTATATAAAGAGTATCTTTATTCGTTGGAAACTCATGAGTGGGTTAACCAACGATGGAGAAAGCACAAACAGTAGGATAATTCGACCACTGTGATGCTTTCGGGGATCAGAAAAGAGGCAAGGATGTCTGATGAAAGAGTAACGGACCTGATCTGTTTACAAGGTATTTCACACACCTACAGTACCGGAGCTTCCTCTCAAGCGGTGCTGCACGATATTTCACTGTCCATTCCTGCCGGGCAAAGCTGTGCGATTGTGGGCGCATCGGGTTCTGGCAAAAGTACCTTGCTCAATATCATCGGTTTACTCGATCAGCCCGTATCTGGGCGTTTATTACTTGCTGGGCAAGATATGTCTCAGGCGAGTGCCGATGACCGTGCGATCGTGCGTAATCAAGTCATTGGTTTTGTCTTCCAGAGTTTTAATTTACTGCCGCGTCTGGACCGAAAAACAATCTGCTTCCCACGCTCGATTGAATTGCATGAAAAATTCATCAGTTCCTTCATCGAGAATTACATGTTCTACTAATTGGATGCATCACCAATTTTTTCTCAACGACATTGCCAGCAATATCGGGATCGCTGACGCCCCGCATTCACGATCGTTTTCAGGTGCTCAAACCTGCATCTTGAGGTTTATTGGGTATAGTTGGTAAAACTGTAACTGGTTTAGATAAATATAATTTTTGTGTCAATTATTAACTTTGATATTTTTAATTTTTTTTGTTTGGATGTTTTTTGACAATTATTTTCTATGTGATATAAATAAATTTATTTTTTCATTTAAGGGAATGCTATGAAAACTATCAAGGCTGCTTCAGTTATTGCTTTACTCTCATTATCTTCTTTTTTCTTATCGAATTCTGCACATGCTATTAGTGGTGCTTACACTGCGGCACCTATGGCAAGCATGGATGTTCACTCTGCAAATTTTTGGAACCAATTTAATTTTCCAATATCATCGAGCATACTTCCACCATCAAATGCTAAGGTAACTCGCATTTACTGGAATTATGCGCTAGGACAGCTTCAGGTCGGGAATAAAGGGACGTTAATCGTTTATTTATGTCAAGGTAATACTTCTACTTGTTTTGATATATCGAACATGAACTCGGGTTCTACCGAGGTGTTTCGAGACAAGCCTGCAACGACACCATTCTTTTTGTACTATCGTGTGAATAGTCGTTCAACTATCGGATCTATTTATGGGTCAGGAACAACTCAGGTAACGGTAAATTGGCAAAATAATCAATAAACAGCAATCGTAAGCTATACCCTAAATAATTCGAGTTTCAGGCAGGCGGCAAGAGAAGGAATACCGATGAGCTTACTTAGGTAAGTGATTCGGGTGAGTGAACGCAGCCAACGCATATGCAATTTGAAGTATGACGAATATAGGCTACTGTAAAATATAGTGTGATTTTGGGAGATATAAAAGTGTTATCAAAAATTGAGCTAACATCAGGCATCCTTTCTACTACTGGCTCTGAAAAGCGAAATCCCCCCCTAATTGATAATGAAGGTGAAGTTAATCAATCAATTGTCTCAACATTTAGCACCAAGGTGTCGCTTTCATCTCAGGCACAGCAGCAGGCTACACTCCCTGATTCAATCTTTAGCAAGTACCAAGAACTGCGTAGCCGTACCGATCAGAATGAAGTTGATTCTTACATTAAAGAGGCCTACGCAACACCGCGTCATTCAGGAGAGTTAATTTCTCTTGAGCATTATCCTGATATAGTTAACTCCTATACGGGGGAGAAAGTAACACCTGAATCGGCTGCTAAATTTGCTGAATGGGATCAAGCCGTATTAGCGGAAACAACGCGTATATATCATGATGAGCGAGCGAAGGGTTCTTCATCTTCAGATATTTATTTAAAAATTCAGACGCATATGAGCCAGCAACCAGAACATTTTCTAAGAAAGATAAATTGGCCGAACTAAGAAGGGTAGTTTATTACTCAAAGAGTTTTATACCCATAATAGGTTAAGTTGCATGCGTTGGCTCGTCATTCTATACACTGGTGTGCGTCTCCGACGCTTTGCGTTGTTCAAAACGCTAACATTTGATCCTAAAACTCGAAATTTTTAGGGTATATAGGATGAATATTTCGGCAATACAGAGTAATAAGAGAGGTAGCTAAATTATTGTGTCGAGTGCTTTTCCTAAAGCACAAACAGTAGGATAATTCGACCACTGTGATGCTTTCGGGGATCAGTAAAGAGGCAAGGATGTCTGATGAAAGAGTAACGGATCTGATCTGTTTACAAGGTATTTCACACACCTACAGTACCGGAGCTTCCTCTCAAGCGGTGCTGCACGATATTTCACTGTCCATTCCTGCCGGGCAAAGCTGTGCGATTGTGGGCGCATCGGGTTCTGGCAAAAGTACCTTGCTCAATATCATCGGTTTACTCGATCAGCCCGTATCTGGGCGTTTATTACTTGCTGGGCAAGATATGTCTCAGGCGAGTGCCGATGACCGTGCGATCGTGCGTAATCAAGTCATTGGTTTTGTCTTCCAGAGTTTTAATTTACTGCCGCGTCTGGATGCGTTGGATAACGTCGCGCTTCCCCTGACCTATCGTGGCGTCTCGCGGCAGGCCGCCCGGCAAGCTGCTCAAGTACAGCTGGCGCGTGTTGGCCTTGCAGAACGAACCCACCATAGGCCAGCCGACCTCTCTGGCGGCCAGCGCCAGAGGGTGGCAATTGCGCGAGCACTGGTTGGTGAACCCGCACTTTTGCTGGCGGATGAACCGACTGGCAATCTCGATAGCCAAACGGCCGATGACATCATCACGCTATTGCTGGCATTGAACCGCGAACAGGGGACGACGCTCGTGATGGTGACGCATGATAAAGGCATGGCTTGCCGTATGACCCGACGCATTCAGGTACAAGATGGTCGAATCTATGAGGTGAATCATGTCTGATTCTCGTTCACGGATGGAAGATCGTCAGGTGCGCCGATACCACTATGGCCCTTCACTGCAACAGCGTCTGCTCGAGCCGTTGAACAGCCTTATTCTTCTTGGGCGGCGTGCTGTTCTGGCTCTACTGGGGATTGCGGTTGGATGTGGATCGGTTGTCGCTTTGCTTAACATCGGACACAACGCAGAAGCCGAAGCCATGGGCGTATTCCGAGGCATGGGCAGTGACCTGCTGGTTGCCTCCGTTCAGAACCGGGTGGGGAGTCATGCAATTGGCTCGGCTCCCGCTGACCTCGATATCCCCGCGTTGCGACAAAATCTGCCTGATATCAAGGCGGCAACCGCGTTAATTGTTACTTCCACCGAGGCTCGGCTGCGCGGCCGTTCACTCAGCACTATGGTGGTGGGGAGCAGAGCGGAATTGTCGGACGTATTAGCGCTGAAGCTTGCGCAGGGCCGCTACCTGAGTGACTTCGATGAGCAAAGTACCTACATCGTGTTGGGGGCGAATGTTGCGGAACAGTGGGCATCGCAGGGTGGCGTAGCCGCCTTGGGTGAGCGCGTGCAGGTGAGTAGATACTTGTTTGAGATTGTGGGAATCCTTCAGCCACAGGGACACAACCCTCTGGTTCCCATCTCAGTTGATGACTCTATTCTGATGCCTATCTCAGGTATGCGCCGTGTCATGCCTGCGCCACAAATCGTCAGCGTGATTGCACGCAGCAGCAGCAGCGATACGCTGATGCAAACGGGAGCGCAGTTAAAGGATTATTTGTCCCCCCTGATGCCGAAACTTGATATCGGTGTACAAATCCCACAGCAGCTACTGGAGGGAATGGCGCAACAGTCCCGCATGTTTTCATGGCTGCTGGCGGGGCTGGGAGGGATTTCCTTGCTGGTGGGTGGGGTAGGAGTAATGAACGTCATGGTGATGAACGTGTCTGAACGCCGTCGTGAAATCGGTGTTCGTATGGCGCTGGGCGCGCGACCGCGCGATATTGCGGGGCTGTTTTTGCTGGAGGCTGTTGTGTTGTCCGCTTGTGGAGCCCTAATCGGTGCGGTGTGTGGCGTTGCGGCGGCGTGGCTGTTTGTCTTTTTTTCAGACTGGTCAGCCTTTTCACTTTCGGTATTGTCACTTCCCCTTGGCATTGGCAGTTCATTGGCGATTGGTCTGTTTTTTGGGCTTAACCCAGCAATGACTGCGGCTCGGCTCGAACCTGTGCAGGCGCTACGCGATGCGTAAATCTATCCTGTGTTTACTGATTTTGTTTTCAGCCCATCAAGGGTATGCAGAAACGGATTTGACTCCTTCTCAGGCGACGCGACAGGGTCTGGCGACAGTCAGTACATCTCTGAATGCACAAACTATCGATCTCACGCTGAGCGATGCGATTTATCTTGGATTGCGTGACAACCGTGCGATCCGTAGCGCCTATCTGGATCGTGTTGCGCAGAAATTTGATCTTCGTGTTGCGGAGGATCGTTTTACTCCCAAACTATCGCTGACGGGCAGCTACCTTTCCAATCGTAACCAAAGCGATCGTTATCGGCAGGGCAATTTAACGCCGACGTCGACACTGCTCACGCCGTATGGCACCCGTTTTAGCCTTGGTTGGACCTACCGCCACACGCAGGCTGATAGCGCGGGGCTGTCACGTAACGATGGTGCCAACATCACGGTGATTCAGCCTTTGCTTCGCGGTGCCGGTAAAGATGTCACGACTGCCCCCGTTCATATTGCACAGCTGACTGAGCAGTTAAATCGTTTGACGCTGAAATCCACTGTTTCACAGACGATTACCCAGATTATCGCCGCCTATCGGGAACTGCTGCGCTCGCAGGAGCAACTGCAAATCGCTCGTGATGCGCTGACACGAGCACGCGAACTGGTTGAGGTCAACCGTGCGATGATTGCCGCAGGGCGCATGGCTGAATTTGAAATTGTGCAAACCGAAGCGGAAGTTGCCACACAGGAGCTGGCGCATGAGGAAGCCAGAAACCAGCTGGATACTGCGCGCCTTGCATTGCTGCAACTTCTGGCACTGGATCTAAATACGCTGGTTGTGGCAACGGAATCGATGCAGGCACAGCGCGTTGATGTCAACGCCGCACAGGCATTGAAACAGGCCGAAGCCTCCCGACCGGCTTATCTCGCCCAGCTCATCGCTAATGAGCAGGCTGCACTCGGTCTGGCGGTGGCACGTAACGATCGCCTGTGGGATATCTCGCTAATCGGGGGCGCGAGTCAGGTGCGCGACCGCGCAGCACAGAGCAGTACCTCACGAACCTGGGAGAATTATGTTGGTGTGCAGGTGGAGATCCCTATCGGCGATCTGAGTACCCGTCAGGCGGAGGTGCAAGCGCGAGTCAATGTGCGTAACCAGCATATTCAACTGGATGAAGTCAGGCAGCAGCTTGAACGCGATGTTACCAATGCGGTGCGTGATATCGGTACGCGCTGGCGGCAGTTCGAGATCTCCCAACGCGCGCGGGATTTATCGCGCCGCAAGCTGGACATTGAACGAGAAAAGCTCACGGTTGGGCGTTCCAGTAACTTTCAGGTGCTGAGCTTCGAGAACGATTTACGCAACGCTGAAAACGCCCGTCTCAATGCGCTGATTGGCTACCTCAATGCGCAAGCTGAACTGGATGAGACGCTGGGCACAACATTACAAAGCTGGGATATCGCACTCAATGATTAGGCATCACTTTTGGTCTCGACTGCGTCGGCGTCACCTTATTGTATTGCTGTTGATTGTGGCGTTCGGCATGCTCACTTGGCTGCTGGCAGGGCGCGCGAATGAACAGGAAAGCGCGCTTCAGGGGCAATGGTTACCTGTCCAACCCCAATTATTGGAGAATCAATTAGGATTGGTTGGACGCATTCAGGCCGCGAAGCAGACAACGCTGGCGGCTCCTTTTGAAGGCATTATCCGCGAGGTACTGGTGCGTGAGGGCCAACGAGTTGAGCAAGGGCAAACGTTACTAATACTGGACCCTGGGCAAATTGAGATTCAGTTACGTCAAGCGCAGGCCGAATTGCTCAAGACGCAGCGCGAGGTACAATTGCTCAGGCAGTGGGAGCAAAGTGCTGAGGTATCACGTGCGCGGCGTGCGGTAAGCTCAGCTCGGTCTACTTTTAGCAATACGCAAGCCAATCTTCGGGATACACAGGCGTTGTTCGAGCGTGGCATCGTCGCGCGTATGGAGGTTGATACGTTAAAGCAGCAAATTCGTTCGCAGGAGCAGGATCTGATTGCAGCACAAGAGGAGTTGCGAACGGTGCTGGCGCGTGGGAACGGTGAGGATCGTAAGATTGCGGAGATGGAGTTGACCAACGCACAGGTGCGCTATCAGACGCTGGCTACTCAGGTTGAACGGCAGACCGTCAAGGCACCGTTTAGCGGTTTTGTGGTACGCCCGGCTACGCCTGATAACGGCAAACCAGTGGTTATCCAATCTGGTTTGCTGGTCAGCCAGGGAGCGTCGCTGTTTGGCGTCATTGCTCAGGACCGTTTTCAGGTGGCGACTCGGGTAGAGGAAACGGATCTGCATCAACTGCAAGAGGGGATGACGGTTAACGTCACAGGGGATGGGTTTGCCGGACAGACCCTGACGGGAAAGGTTGCTTCGATTGATATGCAGGCTGATGCTGCTGAGATGTCAGGCAGTGGTGCTTACTATGATGTGGTGGTGTCACTTGATACGCCGTTGGCAGATTTAAGGCAAAATATTCGACTGGGGATGAGCGCACGGCTGGCTATTATTGTCTATCGCAATGAGCACGGTATCGCGGTGCCTGCACAGGCTCTGCATACCGATGAGAATGGTCATGTCTATGTGATTTACCGTCCGACTGCTGACACACCACCAAAGAAAATCAACGTGACGTTAGGGAAAACGGTGGCACAGGGCGTAGAAATTTCCGGGCTGGAGGCGGGTGAAGTACAGATTCCTTAATTATTGATTTAGGCATGTGCGTGTGCCAAACACGAGAAACGATAATTGCGAGTATGTCGGTTTCTATTTTTTGACCCAGAAGTGGGTATTAGGGGCGCCAGCACATGATTGCCGTTTATTTCCCCTGAACACCCGCCTCGAAAATTAGCGACTGTAGGATTATTGATTGGGCTTATTCAGCCTTTCCTGTAGTGGCTGTATTGCTTCCTATTGGAATATTACGTGGTAAAAGCAGGTCGAACAGATTGTTCAGCGGGTTCGCATTTTTCCCTGGCTCGCCGGTCACAAAGTTGTAATCCATTTTGATTAGATGTTTGAGTCGAGACTCGTAGTTGGCGGGAGCCTGCACCTGTTCGATTAGCGGCAAGCCTTCATAGTGTTCCAGAACAAGTTTGAAGAACTCGGTTTGTTTAAATTCCCCTCGATTCCATTCTTGCTTGCTTTGCGCTACGACTCGATGGCTCCAGGCGCTTTCTATTTCATTTGATTCATGCAGTGCTGCTCTGCGCTCGTTGACGGTAAAAGTATTGCTATCATCGTAAATAATGAGTGAGAGCTGATCGCGGGAGAGTCCTTTAAAGGGGTTTGAGCCATGACCGTTAGCGAAGTCATTAGCTTGCTTTGCGCGAGCAAGTAATTGCGGGTCGTCAGTATCCGGTAATTCTTCAGCTAGCGCTTTTCGGCGGCTTTCATAGCTGCTACCAGCCAGTTCCTCAATGACTGAATGTGCATATGACGCCAGTTTTCCACGGCTATTGCTGCTATCCCTTGCTTCTGCGCGTGTTGCGGCATCACTTAACTGTCGTGCAAGCGACGATACGCTGCTTTTATCTTTTGTTGTTGATTCATTTGAGGATACGGATGACGTCGTTTTGTTCGACGTGTTGCCTGTTACCGCAGATGAGTTTGTTTTTGCCGTGTCTCTAACATCAATGCTTTTGGTGGCGGGAAGGTTATTTAAATTAATCATCTTCAGGTTTCCAGGTAGCAGGCTGATATCTGAAGGATAAGCCACGCTAAAAGGTGGCTTATCCAATTTACTCATGTAAATGCTTCACCTGAGTGGTTCTATCTCATGGTGATTTCAACATCTGAATCATAAGTTGTGACACTGGCATAAGTGACTCGCAGATCGCATCGAGCACCGTTGCTTGGCGTTGTACTCTTCGTCCACTGTGGGATTTTATTCCCCAGAACGTATTTTACACTATAGGTCATATCAAATTGACAGACTTTAGTTCCAATCTTGTAGCGAACGTGCATTGAACTCACGTCGAAACCGCGATATGGGTATTGGTATAAAATCGGCAATTTATTTAAATAACTTTAATTTTTTTGTGGGAGATTTAAATATCTAGCTAACTTAAGTGAATATATCCAATTCCAGTTATTTTTTGTTTTAATATTATTTCCATTAAATTATATTCATTGCTAATAGTTTAATACTGTTTATTCTGAATGAGCTGAATTTTAGAGCCCTTTCTCATGGCGTTATAGCGGGAAAATATGGTGTGACAAACATGTCACCGGAGCGTAATAGCTGGAGAGTTTTTCTGTAGGTTATCCATATTATTCATCGCGCTACCCCACATCATTTGAGTGATGACAACGTTTGTAAACCACCACCCGATCTGTCTGGAAAAGCGTTTATCCCTGATTTCGCCCTGATACCCGTCATACTTCAAGCGGCATGTACATTGGCTACGATATTCGACACGCATGCGTGTGTGTCTCCTTCTCCCTAGCCCGCCAACGCGTTGCGTTGTTCAAAATGTTAACGTTTTGTCCTGAAACTCGAATAGCTAGTCGGTATTACTTATTGATTCGATAAAGACAACGGATTGGTGATAGCGATCACGTTTCTGTACTTTAGCCACATGCGAAAACACATGAGGATAAAGTGATGTCAGTAATCAATACCCAAGTTAAACCATTCAAAAACATGGCTTTCAAAGACGGTCAATTCATTGAAGTGACTGAGAAGAACATCGAAGGCAAATGGAGCGTGTTCTTCTTCTATCCGGCTGACTTTACGTTTGTCTGCCCGACCGAACTGGGTGATGTCGCTGACCACTACGACGAATTCCAAGAGCGTGGCGTGGAAATCTACTCTGTTTCCACCGATACCCACTTCACGCACAAAGCGTGGCACAGCAGCTCTGAAACCATTGGCAAAATCAAATACACCATGATCGGTGACCCAACGGGCCAGCTGACGCGTAACTTTGAAAACATGCGCGAAGCAGAAGGTCTGGCCGATCGCGGTACGTTCATCGTTGACCCACAGGGCATCATCCAGGCGGTAGAAATCACGGCGGAAGGTATTGGCCGCGATGCCTCTGACCTGCTGCGTAAAGTGAAAGCGGCGCAGTACGTGGCGTCTCACCCAGGCGAAGTGTGCCCAGCCAAGTGGAAAGAAGGCGAGGCTACGCTGGCACCGTCTCTGGATCTGGTTGGCAAAATCTAAGCTAACACCTCGGAAAACATAACTGTAGAAAACATGGCCTTTTTTGTCGGGTGCGTTGCACCCGATTTTTCTGGCCCGGCTTTTGGGGCCAGCACCCTGCACGATTTTGCCTTTGTACCTACTTGCCTAATTAAGGACGACCAATGCTCGACAATACGATGAAAGTCCAGTTGAAAGCCTATCTGGAAAAATTAACCAAACCTGTTGAGTTGATTGCGACTCTGGATGACTCTGCTAAATCTACCGAAGTCAGAACCCTGCTGGCTGAGATTGCCGAGCTGTCCGATCGGGTAAGTTTTATTGAAAAGAATGATTTGGCAGTACGTAAGCCTTCATTCCTGATTACCAATCCAGATTCCCAAAGTGGCCCGCGTTTTGCCGGTGCGCCAATGGGACACGAATTTACCTCCCTGATTCTGGCGTTATTGCAGGTGGGCGGTCATCCGTCGAAAGAAGCGAAAGAATTACTCGATCAAATCCGCCATCTCGACGGTTCATTCCACTTTGAAACCTATTACTCACTGTCCTGCCACAACTGCCCGGACGTGGTGCAGGCGCTGAATTTAATGGCGGTCTTGAATCCAAATATCACCCATACCGCGATTGATGGTGGTGTGTTCCAGGATGAGATCCAAAGCCGTAATGTGATGGGCGTTCCGACCGTTTTCCTGAATGGCGAGCACTTCAGTCAGGGGCGGACGAGCCTGGCTGAGATTGTGACGAAAATCGATACTGGCGCGGGCGCTAAACAGGTTGAGAAGCTGAATCAGCGTGACGTCTATGATGTATTAATCATCGGTAGCGGCCCAGCGGGGGCCGCCGCTGCGGTTTATTCGGCGCGTAAAGGCATTCGTACCGGGTTGGTCGGTGAGCGTTTTGGCGGTCAGGTATTGGATACCGTTGATATCGAAAACTATATTTCCGTGCCGAAAACGGAAGGTGCCAAACTGGCGACGGCGCTGAAGAGTCATGTTGATGACTACGATGTCGACGTGATCGACGCGCAGAGCGCAGAAGCCTTAATTCCTGGTGGCGAACCGGGTAAACCGCATCAGGTGATTACCGTATCCGGTGCGACGCTAAAAGCGCGCAGTGTGATCATTGCGACCGGCGCGCGCTGGAGAAACATGAATGTACCCGGTGAAGATCAGTACCGTACGCGCGGCGTAACATACTGTCCGCACTGTGATGGCCCGCTGTTTAAAGGCAAGCACGTCGCGGTGATTGGCGGCGGAAACTCCGGTGTCGAAGCGGCTATCGATCTGGCTGGCGTGGTGAAACATGTTACGTTGCTTGAGTTTGCTCCAGAACTGAAAGCGGATTCTGTATTACAGGAAAAAGTGCGTAGCTTGCCGAATGTTGACATCATTCTGAATGCGCAGACCACAGAAGTGAAAGGCGATGGGCAGAAGGTGACGGGGCTGAGCTATAAAGATCGTCTTACCGATACGGTACACGATTTAGCGCTGGAAGGGATCTTCGTACAAATTGGCCTGTTGCCTAACACCCACTGGCTGGAAGGTACGGTAGCCAGAAACCGCATCGGTGAAATTGAGATCGATGCTAAGTGCGAAACCAGCGTGAAAGGGATCTTTGCTGCCGGTGACTGTACGACGGTGCCGTATAAGCAGATCATTATCGCGACGGGTGAAGGAGCAAAAGCGTCCTTGAGCGCCTTCGATTACCTGATCAGAACCCGTGCATAACATCGGCCAGTTGAGGGCGAAGGTGAGCATATTTGCCATCCTTCTGCTTCTCTGACGACGATCTTAATGTTCTACGCGGTGATGCTTCATAGAAGTGTCGCCGCGTTTTTGCTTTGATCGTAAAATTTTTCTTTCGATCGTAAAAAGTAGATTTCAGCCCTTGCCAAAGGACAATAAGAAATTCATAATGCACGCCGCTTTGTGCTGTTGCCCGTTTTTTTACTGTCCACATAGCATCCTGTTTCGAGCGCAAGCGTTACCTCAAATCCACATCATTTTTTATCAGTTAATACAAAAAATAATATTCTTCTTAACAGACTTATCCACAGGCCGTCTGTTGGTTATTTATTAATCACGCTATATTGTTGATAAAATACTGTAGAGTATCTTATTGATATCTATTTATAAATTTTACTTATAAAACATTATCACTATCGCTTGTACTTTTTGTGACAGTTGATTGGCAACGGTTTTTTTTATTTATTCACAGCGCGTGCGACAAACTGATGACAACAGTTTTGAGCGGCTCACGCATCACGCGGTAATCCTTTCTCTACTGCACGAATAAGTCGTTTTTTCTGTGTGGACTGGACGTCAATTTCCAGTAACGCGCGACGTTCCAACTGCTGACGAATCGCCCAGTGGATATGTTCATCCAACAGTTCGCTTTCACCCAGACGGGCCTGCAGCGCCAGCACGATACTATCCTGATAGGGAGCATTCCCCAGTGCGACGGCAATATTGCGTAGCCAGCGGAGATGGCCGATGCGCCGGATCGGCGATCCTTCCGTAATGCGCAGAAATTTCTCTTCATTCCAGCCGAATAGCGTCAGCAGCTCTGGCGTATGCAGCGCGGCACGTGGGCTGAAATCCGCCTCGTCGGTAAGCTGTGAAAACCGATTCCACGGGCAAATCAGCTGGCAGTCATCGCAACCATAGATGCGATTGCCCATGAGCGGACGAAATTCTTCAGGAATCGGACCTTCCAATTCGATAGTCAGATAGGAAATACAGCGGCGGGCATCCACGGTGTAAGGGGCGACAATCGCGCCAGTTGGGCAGGTGGTCATGCAGGCGACGCATCGGCCGCACTGTTCTTCCTGTGGCCGATCGACGGGCAGGGGTAAATCGATCAGCAGTTCACCCAGAAAGAACCATGAACCGGCTTCTCTGTTCAGAATGAGTGAGTGTTTACCAACCCAGCCAAGCCCAGCTTTTGCAGCCAAAGGGCGTTCCATAATGGGGGCGGAATCGACAAAGGGACGAAAATTCAATTCACCGCAGTATTCCTGAATCTGGTCGCCGAGCTTTTTCAGACGCTGGCGCAGCAGCTTGTGGTAATCGCGACCCAGTGCATAGCGGCTAACGTAGCCGAGCTCTGGGTTCTTTAAGGTGCTGGCGAAGGCGGCTTTGGCGGGAAGATAATTCATACGTACGCTGATGACGCGCAGTGTCCCAGGCAGCAGCTCATGCGGACGCGCCCGCAGCATACCGTGGCGCGCCATCCAGTCCATTTCCCCGTGGTATTGCTTATCCAGCCAATCCTGAAGTCGAGGCTCTTCTGCGGACAAATCGGTGTCGCAGATGCCGACCTGCTGGAAGCCCAATGCCTGTCCCCATTGTTTGATGTGTTGCGCTAATTCGTTGAGATCGTAGGGGTATGACATGATGGGCCACAGAAATAAACAAGACGTGCTGATGTTACCATATTCGTGCCGCAGAGCCGATGCCTGCTGAGATGCGCGGAATGCTGGCGGTCGTTTAGGTTGCTTGCTAATTTTAAGTCATTGTAATGAAAAAATTGTAATGAAAACTAAGAGCAGATGATGACGGGTCACGACTGGAAGCGAGAGGATGAGTTGCCTGACTCGGTGTTTTACGCCGAGTGGGTGCGCCGTGAAGAAGCCAGAGCGGCCAGCGAGTTGGGGCTTTCGCTGTGGGAACTCATGCAGCGTGCGGGAGAAGCCGCATTTCAGGTGGCTCGCCAATGCTATCCCTCGGCTCGACGCTGGCGGGTGCTGGCTGGACACGGTAATAACGGCGGCGATGCATATGTGGTCGCCAGTTTGGCGCTGGCGGCGGGCATTAAGGTCGATGTCGTTGCTTGCGCCAGTGATAAGCCGCTGCCTGACGAGGCTCATCTTGCCCGGCAGCGCTGGCTGGAGCAGGGTGGCCGTCTTCAAGAAGTTAGTGCGCAGGATGGCGATATGTCGTGGCCGGACGGGATCGATCTCATTGTGGATGGTCTGTTAGGAACCGGCCTGTCCGCTGCACCGCGCGCGCCTTATACGGCGTTAATGACGCAGGCGAATGCCTATCCCGCTCCCATTATTTCACTGGATATTCCCTCTGGCTTACATGCCGAAACTGGCGCTTGTGCGGGCGTAACGATCGGTGCGGCGCAGACGGTGACGTTTATCGCGCTGAAACCGGGACTACTGACCGGTCGCGCCCGTGAGCACGTCGGAACATTACATTATCATTCGTTAGGATTGCAGGCGTGGCTGGACTCTCAAACCGCGCCGATACGGCGGCTGACCGCAGCGCAACTTCCCGGGTGGTTGACGCCTCGTCCGGCTGGACAGCATAAAGGGGATAACGGCAGGCTGCTGGTGGTAGGTGGCAACGCTGGCTTAGGTGGTGCGGTATTGATGGCTGCTGATGCGGCGTTACACAGCGGTGCAGGGCTAGTGCGAGTACTTACTCACAAACAGTATCAGTCGGCGTTTTTGACGGCTCGGCCTGAGCTGATGGTGCAAGAATTGACGACAGAGACGCTGCGGCAGGGGCTGGAATGGGCCGATGTCGTGGTGATTGGACCTGGTTTAGGGCAGGATGACTGGGGTAAAAGCGCACTGCGTCTGGCAGAAAATTGTAACAAACCCATGTTATGGGATGCGGATGCGCTTAACCTGCTGGCAATCAATCCGCATAAGCGGCAGAATCGCGTGCTGACACCTCACCCCGGCGAGGCGGCACGCTTATTGAATTGCCGCGTCTCGGATATTGAAAGTGATCGCTTACTTGCGGCCACAAGGTTGGTAAAACGTTATGGTGGTGTTGTCGTATTGAAAGGTGCGGGAACGGTGATTGCCAGCGAGCAAGACGAGATTGCCATTGCTGATGTGGGAAACCCCGGCATGGCGACAGGTGGCATGGGGGATGTGCTGTCGGGTATCGTTGGCGGTTTGCTGGCGCAAAAGCTCTCGCTGTATGATGCTGCCTGTGCAGGGTGTGTCGTACATGGTGCGGCGGCTGATTGGCTGGCAGCGCGACGCGGCACCCGAGGTATGCTGGCAACCGATTTATTGCCTGTGTTGTTCCGATATGTGAATCCCGAGCGGATGTTTCTAGAGCCGATGTTTTTAGAACCGATGTTTTTAGAACAATAGATAGAATGAAAAAAATAGTCTTACTTCTGCCGGATGAGGCAGCAACGATCTCTTTAGGTACGGCGCTGGCGAAAGCCTGTGACGGTGCTTGTGTTATCCACCTTTATGGTGATCTCGGTGCGGGGAAAACGACGTTTAGTCGCGGTTTCCTACAGGCGCGCGGTCATCAGGGCAATGTCAAAAGCCCCACTTATACGCTGGTCGAGCCTTATGCGTTATCGCCGCTGGCGGTCTACCACTTTGATCTCTATCGACTGGCCGACCCGGAAGAGTTGGAGTTTATGGGGATCCGCGATTACCTGACACAGGATGCCATTTGTCTGATTGAATGGCCGCAGCAGGGGGCTGGCGTGCTGCCCGATGCGGATATCGAACTGCATTTGCGCTATCAGGATCAGGGCCGACAGGCTGAACTGTCCGCTGTCTCTGCGGCGGGAGACGCGATGTTACAACGTTTTTCTCTTCAGCCAGGAACAACAGAATCATGATGAGTCGTCTGGTTACGCTGTTCATCGGCGTATGGTTGTTGCTGGCAAGCTCGGCGTGGGCGGCCAATCTGTCGGATATCAAGGTGGATAATGCGTCAGGCCAGGCCACGGTGCGCCTGAGCTTTAGCGGTCAGCCTATTTATGCTTTTTTCCCGCTCAGTAACCCCGCCAGAGTGGTCATCGA
Organism: Pectobacterium aquaticum; assembly: GCF_003382565.3. Lineage (NCBI taxonomy): Bacteria > Pseudomonadati > Pseudomonadota > Gammaproteobacteria > Enterobacterales > Pectobacteriaceae > Pectobacterium > Pectobacterium aquaticum. The sequence continues at coordinate 3,840,083 of NZ_CP086253.1, read as the reverse complement.
TATTCGTCAGACTGGTGTCATTAATGGCTTGCCGTTGGATTTCAGCGGGCAAAATCTGATAAAACGTGTGCGCACCAGCAACGCACAGGACGCACAAAGCCTGCGTTTGGTGCTGGATTTAACCCAGGCGGCGAAAACGCGGGCAGTGACGCAAAAAGAAGGTTCGGGCTACGTTGTTGTCTTCACCATCACGGGTGATAAAGCGAAAACGGTACAAGTCTCAGCGCCTCCGGCTTCACGGCAGCAAAATAGTGCGCCGGCAGAACCTGCAAAAAATCCGTTTAGTAACAAATCGACGGTTGCGGTCAACAGCAGTTCGTCATCTACCCGCGCGCCAGTCCAACAAGGTAATGAACGGATTGTCGTGGCGATTGATGCCGGTCACGGTGGACAAGATCCTGGTGCGATTGGCACGAACGGGCTGCGGGAGAAAAATGTCACCATTTCTATCGCGCGTAAGTTACAAGCCTTACTGAATAGCGATCCGGCCTTTAAAGGCGTGCTGACGCGTGACGGCGACTACTTTATCTCCGTTATGGGGCGTTCGGACGTGGCGCGTAAGCAGGGTGCGAATCTGTTAGTGTCGATTCACGCGGATGCTGCGCCGAACCGTAATGCTAAAGGCGCGTCTGTTTGGGTACTGTCCAACCGCCGTGCGAACAGTGAAATGGCAAACTGGCTGGAGCAGCATGAGAAACAGTCTGAACTGCTGGGCGGGGCGGGCGATCTACTAGCGAACAGCAGTGCCGATCCTTACCTCAGTCAGGCGGTGTTGGATCTGCAATTCGGTCACTCTCAGCGAGTGGGGTATGACGTCGCGACCAAGGTGCTGCGTGAGCTCCAGCGCGTCGGTGGGCTGCATAAACGACGCCCTGAGCACGCCAGTCTGGGTGTGTTGCGTTCGCCAGATATCCCCTCTCTACTGGTGGAGACTGGGTTTATCACCAATGTCTCGGAAGAGCGGCTCTTGGGGAGTAACGACTATCAGGAAAAACTCGCCAATGCGATTTATCAGGGGCTGAGAAGTTATTTCCAAACACACCCGATGCAATCTCTCCCAAAGCAGGAAAGCCGCCCACTACAGTCGGCGGCAAGTGATACCGAAACGCCAGACAGTAACGTAACTGCGGTAAAAGCGAGTGCGGGTAGCACACGCCATACCGTTGCACGTGGCGAAACGCTCTCTTCGATTGCTCGGAGTTATGGCGTCAGTCTCGCCGCTATGCGTGGCGTGAATAAGCTGAACAAGGACATCGTCTGGGTTGGGCAGCGTTTGAATGTTCCGGCGACAGGGACGAAGCAGACGGCATCAACGCCCGCGCCCAAAAAGGCAGCACCAGTGAAGCATAAGGTCGTAAAGGGTGATAGCCTGAGTGCGATTGCTGCCCGTTACGGTGTCAGCATGAAAGAGATCCAACAGGCGAATAATATGCGCTCCGGCACGGTACAGTTGGGGCAAACGCTGGTTATTCCGTCTGCCTGATTCTTCATGCTGACGATGTCGATAGATTGAGGATAGTAAGAGGGATACGCCATGCCGATTCAGGTGTTGCCACCGCAACTGGCTAACCAGATCGCTGCCGGAGAGGTGGTTGAGCGTCCGGCTTCGGTCGTGAAGGAACTGGTGGAAAACAGTCTGGATGCAGGCGCGACCCGGATTGACATCGACATAGAACGCGGCGGTGCGAAGCTGATTCGTATTCGTGACAATGGCTCGGGGATTGGAAAGGATGAATTAACGCTGGCGTTGGCGCGTCATGCGACCAGCAAAATTGCCACGCTCGACGATCTGGAAGCCATCGTGAGTATGGGGTTTCGCGGCGAAGCGCTGGCGAGTATCAGTTCCGTCTCCCGTTTAACGCTGACATCACGCACTGCCGAACAGTCTGAGGCCTGGCAGGCCTACGCCGAAGGGCGCGACATGGCGGTGACAGTCAAGCCAGCCGCCCATCCTGTGGGCACCACGCTGGAAGTGTTGGATCTGTTTTATAACACGCCCGCCCGCCGTAAATTTATGCGCACGGAAAAAACCGAATTCACCCATATTGATGAGGTGGTTCGCCGCATCGCGCTGGCGCGTTTTGATGTCGCCATCACGCTGCATCATAACGGTAAGCTGATGCTGCAGTATCGTGCAGCACCGGATAAAAGCCAGTATGAGCGCCGGTTGGGTAGCATTTGCGGTGCGACATTCTTACAGCATGCGCTCGCGGTGTCATGGCAACACGGCGATCTCACCATTCATGGCTGGGTAGCCGATCCGGTTGGTGCCAAGCAACTGCCTGATATGCAGTATTGCTATGTGAACCAGCGCATGATGCGCGATCGGCTGATTAATCATGCCATCCGACAGGCTTATCAGGATCAGCTTAATGACGAGCAGCAGCCCGCCTATGTGCTGTATCTGGAGATCGACCCGCATCAGGTGGATGTCAATGTGCATCCTGCCAAGCACGAAGTTCGATTCCATCAGGCGCGTCTGGTGCATGACTTCATCTATCAGGCGGTGATGTCCGTTCTGCAACAGGCATCCTCACCGGCGCTCGGCATAATAGAGCCGGAAACTGGGAAAACGGTGCAATGGCAGCAGGAAAACCGTACCGCCGCCGGTGAAAACCACTTTGCCCAGCCGTCACGTAGCGATAGTTCGCCATCGTATGGTGGGAAAGCGCCGCGCGCGAGCCATTCTGGTCAGGCGAGAGAATCTGCTTATTCCGGCTATCAGCCAGAGAATTCGTACCAGAAGAAGCAGGGTGATCTGTATAAGGCGCTGCTGCAACCGACGGATAGCGCAGCAAGTGCACCGCCGTCGTCTGGTAAGCGTATTTCTGTACCGTCGAATCACATTATGTCGTCGGATAGGGTTGTCCCATCCACGGTATCGCATGACGCACCGTCAAATCGAACCGCGACGGACACCGCAGCTAACAATAACAAGCAACGTGCGCCGGTTGAATCACCGCTGGAAAGCCAATCGAACGGTTTTGGGCGGGTATTGACGGTTTATCCGCCGTGCTACGCGCTGTTGGAGTACCATAAGGGATTGGCGATGCTGTCGCTTTCCGTTGCTGAACGTTATCTGAAAGCTGTGCAGTTGACGCCGTCGGAAGAAGGGTTGCGGGCGCAGCCGTTGCTGATTCCGCAGCGCCTGACGTTGAGTAAATCTGAGCTGAACGTTTTGTCTGCCCATCATGCTTTGCTGGCGCGTTTTGGTATTGACGTTGTGGTTGAGTCACAGCGTGCCACATTGCGTGCTGTACCTTTACCATTGCGCCAACAAAATTTACAAAACTTGATCTCCGAACTGATAGGCTATCTGGCCGACTATCGGACGGTTGAGACACAGCAGGTGGAACCTGGCGAATTGGCGTCGTGGATGGCAACGCGATTGCTGAGCGAGCAGGAAAGCTGGAGCCATTCTCAGGCCATACAATTACTGGCGGATGTCGAGCGGCTTTGTCCGCAGTTGGCGAAAGCGCCGCCGTCTGAACTTTTATCGATGATGGACATCCAGGATGCCATCAAGGCTTTAAAGCATGAGTGATGTAGAAAACGCGCCGTTGCCGCCCGCCATTTTTATCATGGGGCCGACGGCGTCAGGAAAAACGGCATTGGCAATGGCGTTACGAGAATATTTGCCAGTAGAGTTGATTAGCGTAGATTCCGCCCTCATCTATAAAGATATGGATATTGGGACGGCGAAACCGAGTGCGGAAGAGCTGGCACTGGCCCCGCATCGGTTAATCGATATTCTCGATCCGACAGAATCCTATTCTGCGGCCGATTTTCGCCGCGATGCGCTACGTGAGATGGCGGACATTACCGCTGCCGGGCGCATTCCCCTGTTAGTCGGGGGGACGATGCTGTATTTCAAGGCGCTGCTGGAGGGACTTTCTCCTCTGCCGTCAGCCGATGCCGCCGTGCGTCAACGCATTGAAGAGCAGGCAAAAGAAATCGGCTGGGAAGCGATGCATCGGCAGCTCAGTGAGATCGATCCGGTAGCAGCTATTCGGATTCATCCAAATGATCCGCAGAGACTCTCGCGAGCACTGGAAGTTTTTTTCGTTTCAGGTAACACTTTAACTGAACTGACAAAAACGTCTGGCGACGCGCTGCCCTATCAGGTTCATCAGTTTGCTATCGCCCCGGCGACGCGTGAATTGTTGCATGAGCGGATTGAACAGCGTTTCCATCAGATGTTGGCGGCAGGTTTTGAGACAGAAGCCCGGACATTGTTTGCCCGGCACGACCTTCATACGGATATGCCCTCTATTCGTTGTGTTGGTTATCGCCAGATGTGGTCATATTTATCCGGTGAAATTGATTACGATGAGATGGTTTATCGGGGAATTTGTGCGACGCGTCAGTTAGCGAAGCGTCAAATGACCTGGCTGCGCGGTTGGGATGACGTCTGCTGGCTGGATAGCGAAAAACCGACTGAAGCACTGGACAAGGTAATACAGGTTGTTAGTGCATAGGTTGAGTGATTGTGTACAATCGGTGAGTCTCAGCGTGCAAGTTTTTTTACACCGTTATTTTAGAGCCGTAGGGTTCTTTGTTACAAACAACATACAAATAAGGAAAATATAGAATGGCTAAGGGGCAATCTTTGCAAGATCCGTTCTTGAACGCTTTGCGTCGTGAACGTGTTCCGGTTTCGATTTATTTGGTGAACGGTATTAAGTTGCAAGGTCAGATCGAATCTTTCGATCAGTTCGTGATTTTGTTGAAAAACACGGTAAGTCAGATGGTTTATAAGCACGCCATCTCTACAGTTGTTCCCTCTCGCCCAGTCTCTCACCATAGCAACAATCCAGGCGGCAGCAACAACTATCACGGTAGTAACACGACTGCTCAGCAGCAGTCACAGGAAGCTGATGACGCCGAATAAGGCGTATTGTCAATTCACCACGGCGCGGGAGAGCTTGACGCATCGCTCGGCTCCTTCGCTGTGGTGTTTTTTGCTCGTTTGAGAGGTTATTCGCTTGTTTGACCGTTATGAATCAGGTGAACGGGCTATATTAGTTCATATTTTCTTTTCGCAAGATAGAGATACGGAAGATCTACTGGAGTTTGAGTCTCTGGTTTCTTCTGCCGGTATTGAATCCTTGCAGGTTGTTACTGGCAGCCGTAAATCGCCTCATCCCAAGTATTTTGTCGGGGAAGGTAAAGCTGAAGAAATTGCTCAGGCAGTAAAAGAAACGGGCGCGTTTGTCGTGCTGTTTGATCACGCGCTGACGCCTGCTCAGGAACGTAACCTGGAGCGTTTGTGCGAGTGCCGGGTGATCGATCGTACCGGACTGATTTTAGATATTTTTGCCCAGCGTGCGCGTACGCACGAGGGGAAATTACAGGTAGAACTGGCACAGCTGCGCCACCTTGCGACCCGACTGGTTCGCGGTTGGACGCACCTTGAGCGCCAGAAAGGCGGTATCGGTTTGCGTGGCCCGGGTGAAACCCAGCTTGAAACCGACCGTCGTTTATTGCGTAACCGTATCAGTCAGATATTGTCGCGTCTTGAACGGGTAGAAAAACAGCGTGAACAGGGGCGGCGTTCGCGGGTCCGTGCTGATGTCCCTACCGTTTCGCTGGTGGGCTATACCAATGCGGGTAAATCCACGCTGTTTAACACGATTACATCGGCGGGCGTCTATGCCGCCGATCAGTTATTTGCCACACTGGATCCAACATTGCGCCGCATTCAAGTGGATGATGTGGGTGATACCGTGCTGGCGGATACCGTAGGTTTTATCCGGCAGTTGCCCCACGATTTGGTGGCTGCGTTTAAGGCTACATTACAGGAAACACGTCAGGCCTCGCTGCTGCTGCACGTTGTTGATGCTGCCGATCCTCGTCTTGACGAGAACATCGACGCGGTTGATGACGTATTGGCGGAAATTGAGGCAGACGAAATACCTGCGCTGTTGGTAATGAACAAAATTGATATGCTGGATGATTTCGTTCCGCGTATCGATCGCAACGAAGAGAATCTACCGGTACGGGTCTGGCTTTCAGCACAGACTGGCGACGGTATTCCGTTGCTATTTCAGGCATTGACTGAGCGGCTTTCCGGGGAAATTGCACAACATACTTTGCATCTTCCCCCGCAGGCAGGACGCTTGCGTAGTCGTTTTTACCAGCTTCAGGCAATAGAAAAAGAATGGATTGAAGAGGATGGGCAAATTGGTTTGGTTATTCGTATGCCGATTGCTGACTGGCGCCGCCTCTGCAAAAAAGAGCAGGAACTGATGGACTATATTGTCTGATCTGACTGGTATAAACAGTCTGAACGATGAAATAGTCTGACGGACTCTGGGATATTGAACCTGAAGAACACCTATCATAAAGAATGGAGCTAAAACATGGCGTGGAATCAGCCCGGTAATAACGGACAAGACCGCGACCCGTGGGGGAGCAGCAGCAATAATGGCGGCAACTCTGGCGGAAATAACAATAAAGGTGGCCGAGATCAGGGGCCGCCGGATCTGGACGACATCTTCCGTAAGCTGAGCAAAAAACTCAGCGATCTGGGTGGCGGCAAAGGTTCAGGCTCAAGCAACAGCGGAAATTCTGGCGGCCCAGCACTGGGTGGTCGGATCGTCGGTATCGCTGCCGTCGCTGCGGTTGTCATCTGGGCTGCTACGGGTTTCTATACCATTAAAGAAGCGGAACGCGGTGTCGTCACTCGCTTTGGTAAATTCAGCCATTTGGTCGGACCCGGTCTTAACTGGAAACCGACCTTCATCGATTCCGTTCGTGCGGTGAACGTTGAATCGGTGCGTGAACTGGCGACGTCGGGCGTGATGTTGACGTCAGATGAAAACGTCGTGCGCGTTGAAATGAACGTGCAGTATCGTGTTACGCAGCCAGAACAATATCTGTTCAGTGTAACCAATGCGGATGACAGCCTACGTCAGGCAACGGACAGCGCGCTGCGCGGCGTTATTGGTAAGTACACGATGGACAAAATTTTGACGGAAGGCCGTACCATTGTGCGTACGGATACTCAGCGTGTACTGGAAGAGACGGTTCGTCCGTACAACATGGGTATCACGTTGCTGGACGTCAACTTCCAAACCGCGCGTCCGCCGGAAGAAGTGAAGGCCGCGTTTGATGATGCGATTGCTGCACGTGAAAACGAACAGCAATATATTCGCGAAGCGGAAGCCTATGCGAACGAAGTGCAGCCGCGTGCCAACGGTCAGGCGCAGCGTATTCTGGAAGAGTCCCGCGCTTATAAAACCCGTACGATTCTTGAAGCTCAGGGTGAAGTTGCCCGTTTTGCCAGAATATTACCGGAATATAAAGCGGCGCCTGAAATCACTCGTGAACGTCTGTATATCGAAACGATGGAACGTGTACTGAGCCATACCCGTAAAGTTCTGGTCAATGACAAGGGGGGCAACCTGATGGTGCTGCCGTTGGATCAGATGCTGCGTGGACAAGGTAGTGAAAATACGCCAAGCAATAACAGCAGCAGCGCTAGTCCACTGCGTTTGCCTGGCAACAGCAGCGGTGCGACGAATAGCAACCAAACGCGCAGCAGCAACAATGGAAATATCATGGATCAGCGCAGAGCCAATGCGCAGCGTGATGACTTCACTCGAGTAGGGAGAGAATAATCGATGCGTAAGCCCTTACTATTTATCCTGATCCTGGTACTGATGGTGGTCTATGCGTCACTGTTTGTGGTGCAGGAAGGTCAGCGCGGCATTGTGATGCGTTTTGGCAAAGTATTGCGTGATGACGACAATAAGCCGCTGATCTATGCACCGGGATTGCGGTTCAAGATTCCGTTTATCGACTCAGTGAAAATGCTGGATGCGCGTATCCAGACCATGGAAAACCAGGCTGACCGCTTTATCACTAAAGAGCAGAAAGATCTGATTGTCGATTCCTATCTCAAATGGCGTATCAGCGATTTCAGCCGCTACTATCTGGCAACGGGCGGTGGTGACATCTCTCAGGCGGAAGTGCTGCTGAAACGTAAATTCAGTGACCGTCTGCGTTCTGAAATCGGTCGTCTGGATGTGAAAGGGATTGTGACCGACTCGCGTGGTCAACTGATGTCTGACGTGCGTGAAGCGCTGAATACCGGTACTGGTGAAACGACCGAGGCCGATAATGCGATTGCTTCTGCGGCTGCACGCGTCGAGAAAGAGACGGCGAGCAAGGAACCTCACATCAACCCTAACAGTATGGCCGCGCTGGGTATTGAGGTTATCGATGTGCGAATTAAGCAAATCAACCTGCCAACTGAAGTCTCTGACGCGATTTACCAACGTATGCGTGCAGAGCGTGAAGCGGTAGCACGTCGTCATCGTTCACAAGGTCAGGAAGAAGCTGAAAAGCTGAAAGCGACGGCAGACTATGAAGTTACCCGTACACTGGCTGAAGCGGAGCGTCAGGGCCGAATTTCCCGCGGTGAAGGGGATGCTGAAGCCGCGAAACTGTTTGCTAACGCATTTAGTGAAGATCCTGATTTCTACGCTTTCGTTCGTAGCTTGCGCGCGTACGAAAACAGCTTCAGTAGTAATCAGGACGTTATGGTTCTTAGCCCAGATAGCGACTTTTTCCGCTACATGAAGTCACCGGAAAGCAGCATGGCACCACGCCGCTGATAGTCATTCACTGACGTCTCACCAAGCCCGGGTTCTTTCTCCGGGCTTTTTTTTGCCATTTTCTGGCAGAGATATCCAAAAGGTTGGTCCTGCTCGAACCTGATGCGGGGAAAAGGGGTTGTTATGAATTCAACGATTTGGCTGGCGCTTGGGCTGCTTTTGGTGCTTGAAGGGCTGGGGCCACTGCTGTTTCCTCGACTCTGGCGACTGATGATTTTGGGAATAGCGCAGTTGCCGGATACTATTTTGCGCCGTTTCGGCGGCGGAATAGTCGTTGCGGGTTGCGTGATCTACTACATGTTGCGTAGCCGGATGGGTGGCTAAAATTAATCGGAAAAATGTGCGCAACCGTGTGCTAAAAGTACTGAAAGCATCCAAATGAGATGTTAGAATCCTTTTTTAAGCAACCTGGTGATTCTTGAAATGGGTAAGAACGTCGTCGTACTGGGCACCCAATGGGGTGACGAAGGTAAAGGCAAGGTCGTTGACCTGCTGACTGAACGGGCTAAATATGTTGTGCGCTATCAGGGTGGACACAACGCTGGCCACACGCTGGTTATCAACGGTGAAAAAACCGTCCTTCATTTAATTCCTTCTGGCATTCTGCGTGAAAATGTTGTCAGTATCATCGGTAACGGTGTTGTGCTGGCGCCGGACGCATTGATGAAAGAGATGACAGAGCTTGAAGCGCGTGGCGTCCCGGTACGCGAACGTCTGCTGCTTTCTGAAGCCTGTCCGTTAATCCTGCCTTATCACGTCGCACTGGATAACGCGCGTGAAAAAGCGCGTGGTGCGAAAGCAATTGGTACGACTGGCCGCGGTATCGGCCCTGCGTATGAAGATAAAGTTGCTCGCCGTGGCCTGCGCGTTGGCGATCTGTTTGATAAAGAAACCTTTGCTGTCAAACTGAAAGAGATCGTCGAATACCATAACTTCCAACTGGTTAACTACTACAAAGCCGATGCTGTCGACTACCAGAAAGTGCTGGACGACGTGCTGGCGATTGCCGATATTCTGACCGCAATGGTTGTTGATGTTTCCGATCTGCTGTACAAAGCGCACCTGCGTGGCGATTTCGTCATGTTTGAAGGCGCACAGGGGACGCTGCTGGATATCGACCACGGTACTTATCCGTACGTGACTTCCTCAAATACCACTGCGGGCGGCGTTGCTACCGGCTCTGGTCTGGGTCCACGCTATGTAGACTACGTACTGGGTATCGTTAAAGCTTACTCTACCCGTGTAGGTGCAGGTCCATTCCCGACTGAACTGTTTGAAGAAGTGGGTGAGCACCTGTCTCAGAAAGGTAATGAGTTTGGCGCGACAACGGGTCGTCGTCGTCGTACCGGCTGGCTGGATGCGGTTGCCGTACGTCGTGCGGTACAGATCAACTCGCTGTCTGGTTTCTGCCTGACTAAGCTGGATGTTCTGGACGGTCTGAAAGAGATTAAAATCTGCGTAGGCTATCGTTTGCCGAATGGCACCGAAGTGGATACCACGCCGCTGGCGGCTGAAGGTTGGGAAGGTCTTGAGCCGATTTACGAGACGATGCCGGGCTGGTCTGAAAGCACGTTTGGCGTGAAAGATCACAGCAAACTGCCGCAGGCTGCACTGAACTACATCAAACGTATCGAAGAAATTACGGGTGTGCCGATTGATATTATTTCTACTGGCCCAGATCGTAGCGAAACGATGGTGTTGCGCGATCCGTTCGACGCTTGATTTTACCACCCATTATTAATGGGTGAGGCGAAGATGAAAAAGGACGGGATTCCCGTCCTTTTTGCTATTTATCGTGTAACCGCCGTGTGTGAACGACGACAGTTTGTCACACGCTATTCTTGAGCGTCTTTCGCCTTTTGCGCTTTCTTTTTCAGGCAATCCAGCAGCTTATTGTGGATGTTACTGAACCCGCCGTTGCTCATCACCAGAATATGGTCGCCAGGCTGTGCAGTCTTGACGATGTTTTCTACCAGCGTGTCAATATCCGCGCTCCAGTGAGCGGGCTGTACGCAGGCTTCCGCAACTTCTACCACCTGCCACGGAATATGTGCGGGCTGGAATAGGAAAACCTCATCGGCGCGGCCTAATGACGGCGCTAGCTCGTTTTTGCACATCCCCAATTTCATGGTGTTAGAACGGGGTTCAAGCACAGCCAAAATACGCGCCGTGCCGCCAACCTTGCTGCGTAGCGCCGACAGCGTCGCCAGAATCGCAGTCGGGTGATGCGCAAAATCGTCATAAACCGTGACGCCATGCTCCGTACCGCGTAACTCCAGACGACGACGTGCGTTGATAAATCCACCCAGTGCGCGGCAGGCATCTGCAGGCAGTACGCCAACATGATGAGCGGCAGCAATGGCCATCAGTCCGTTGTGCATATTGTGTTCACCCACCAACTTCCAATGGACTTCACCGATGAGTACCTTATTCAGGTAAACCTGATATTGGCTGGCATCGGTCGACACTTTTTGTGCCCGCCATGTGCCTTCTTCGCCGACCAGTTCCAGCTCACTCCAGCATCCCATTGCCATCACCTGTTTAAGGTTAAGGTCATTGCTTGGCAGGATGATTTTCCCACTACCCGGCACCAACCGCACAAGATGATGGAACTGTTTCTGAATGGCTTTCAGATCGTCAAAGATGTCGGCGTGATCGAACTCAAGATTGTTGAGCACCAGCGTTCTTGGGCAGTAGTGTACGAATTTGGAGCGTTTGTCGAAGAATGCACAGTCATATTCATCGGCTTCGAGCACCATGAACGGGCTGTCCCCCAGGCGTGCTGAAACGGTGAAGTTTCCGGGAACGCCACCGATCACAAAGCCAGGCTGGTAGCCGCAATCTTCCAAAATCCAGGTGACCATCCCCGCCGTGGTGGTTTTGCCATGTGTACCCGCAACGGCAATCACCCAGCGATCGCGCAGCACATAATCATGCAGCCACTGTGGACCAGAAACATAAGGTAGTCCCTGTTCCAATATGGCCTCAACGCACGGGTTTCCGCGCGTCATCGCATTACCGATGATGACTAAATCAGGCGCGTGGCTAAGCTGTGCCGGATCGTAGCCATGAATCAGCGTGATTCCCTGCTCTTCAAGTAAGGTACTCATGGGAGGGTAAACATTTGCATCTGAGCCTGTGACATCATGCCCCAGCGAACGAGCAAGCAGGGCAAGGCCACCCATAAAGGTGCCGCAGATGCCTAAAATATGAATACGCATACATTTTCCATCTTCACAGTGAGTCTGCGTCACATTCTAACGCTATGAATCCGCCATAAGAAATGGATTTGACTAGGTACTCACTTTCTCTTTGGGCTACACTGCATGCGCAAACGTTGGCGGTGCAGAAATGAAACCGCTTTTCATCCGTAGATTCTGGAATAGTGTTATGAAAACGTTAGGCGAATTTATCGTCGAAAAACAGCACGATTTCTCTCACGCCACAGGTGAGCTTACCGCGCTGCTGTCTGCTATTAAACTGGGTGCCAAGATTATTCACCGTGATATCAATAAAGCGGGTCTGGTTGATATCCTAGGAGCCAGCGGCATTTCTAATGTTCAGGGCGAAGTGCAGATGAAACTCGATCTGTATGCCAATGAGAAACTAAAAGCGGCATTAAAAGCGCGTGGTGAAGTGGCTGGTATTGCCTCCGAAGAAGAAGACGAAATTGTTATCTTTGAAGGTGATAAGGCGGAAAATGCCAAGTATGTGGTTCTGATGGATCCGCTGGACGGCTCGTCGAATATTGATGTAAACGTCTCTGTCGGTACGATTTTCTCTATTTATCGCCGTATTACGCCGCTGGGAACGTCAGTGACGGAAGCTGACTTCTTACAGCCGGGTAGTCAGCAGGTTGCTGCGGGCTACATCGTTTACGGTTCTTCAACCATGCTGGTATACACCACGGGTCACGGCGTTCACGCCTTTACCTACGATCCATCGCTCGGTGTATTCTGTCTCTCGCATGAAAAAGTTTGCTTCCCAGAAAAAGGGAATATGTATTCCATCAACGAAGGGAACTACATCAAGTTTCCTGTCGGTGTGAAGAAATACATCAAATACTGTCAGGAGCAGGATGAAGAGACGCAGCGTCCTTATACGTCGCGTTACATCGGTTCACTGGTGGCGGATTTTCACCGCAATTTGCTGAAAGGCGGAATTTACCTGTACCCAAGTACGGCGAGCTACCCGAAAGGCAAACTGCGTTTGCTGTACGAATGCAACCCGATGGCGTTTCTGGCGGAGCAGGCGGGCGGTAAGGCCAGCGACGGTAAAAACCGTATTCTGGATATCACGCCGGAGAAACTGCATCAGCGCTCACCGTTCTTCGTAGGAACAGAATCCATGGTTGATGACGTCGAACGTTTTATCCGTGAATTCCCAGACGCCTAATTACATTAATTAGTCGTTAATGCTAATTAGTCATCAATTAATTAGTCATCAATATAGTCCCGTGTGGTCGGATATTCGGCTACACGGGATTGTCTTTTAACGCTGTGCGTCGAACCAGCTCTCCAGAATAATTACCGCAGACGCCGCGTCTACGCTACCTTTATCCAACGCTTTAAAACCACCGCGTTCGAAGAGATCGGCCCGCGCTTCCACCGTACTCAAGCGTTCATCGTGTAGCTCAATCGCGATGCCAAAACGGCCATGCAGTCGGTTAGCGAACTTCCGCGCCCGTGCCGTCAGGGGTTGCTCGGTGCCATCCATGTTGAGCGGCAGGCCGACGACGACCAGATCGGGCTGCCATTCTGACAATAGCTTCTCCACTTTTTGCCAGTCGGGTATTCCTTCCTGTGCCTTGAACGATGTCAGTGCACGCGCTGTACCGGTAATTTCCTGACCGATAGCGACACCGATGCTTTTTGTCCCAAAATCAAAGGCAAGAAGGGTTCTGCTGGCCATCAGGCATGTCCTGCTTCAGTGGAGATATTATGAATATCGATGCCCAACTTCCTGGCCGCTGCCCGCCAGCGTTCGGCAATCGGCGTGTGGAACAGAATGTCTTGATCGGCTGGCGTCGTCAGCCAGGCATTATCCAGCAACTCCTCTTCCAACTGGCCGTTCTCCCAGGCGGAATAGCCTAAGGCGACCAGCGTATTTTTCGGCTGCTGGGGTGTGCCTAACGTTTCCAGCACGTCTTTTGACGTGGTGATCATCGTGTCCTCAGAAATACTGATGCTGGAACCAAATCCGGGGCAGGGCGTATGCAGGATAAAGCCACGGTCGTCCGCCAATGGGCCGCCTATGAAGACGGGTTTATCCAATCGAATGGCAGGATCGCGCGGTGTCGGGTCTATTTTTAGCTTTTTCAGCACATTTTCCACGGAAAACTGATCCATCGGTTTGTTGATGATCAGCCCCATGGCTCCGTCTTCATTATGTTCGCAGATATAGACCACCGAACGTTTAAATACAGAGTCCTGTAGTGCTGGCATAGCAATGAGGAAGTGATGCTGTAAATTCATTGTGTATTTTAATCGATATCCGTCAGCGTTGGAGAAACGGCCCGTATTGCACGGGCCGGATGGTGTCAGGTGTCTCTGGTATTAGCGGGTAGTACGTGCAGCCAGACGTTTTTCAATGGCATCCATTAGCATACCGGTGATGGAAACATCCGGGTAAGCCGCTTCGATTTCACGCACGCAGGTCGGGCTGGTGACGTTAATTTCTGTCAGGCGGTCACCGATGATGTCCAGACCGACGAAAATCAGGCCTTTGGCTTTTAAGGTCGGTGCCACATCACGGGCGATTTTCCAGTCGCTTTCGGTTAATGGACGCGCTTCGCCACGCCCACCGGCTGCCAGATTGCCGCGTGTCTCACCGCTTTTCGGGATACGCGCCAGGCAGTAAGGAACGGGTTCACCGTCGACCACCAGCACGCGTTTGTCGCCGTCTTTAATTGCAGGCAGATAGTTTTGTGCCATGCAGTAGCGGGTCGCGTGTTCGGTCAGCGTTTCGATGATGACCGAAACGTTGGCATCATCCTGCTTCAAACGGAAAATAGACGCGCCACCCATGCCGTCGAGCGGTTTGAGAATGACGTCGCCATGTTTTTCATGGAACTGACGCAGTTTGTCTGCACGACGTGTAACCAGCGTATCAGGGGTCAGATGTGGGAACCAGGCGGTGAACAGCTTCTCATTGCAATCACGCAGGCTCTGCGGCTTGTTGACGATCAGCGTGCCTTTCTCTTCCGCACGTTCCAGAATATAGGTGGCGTAGATGAACTCCGTATCGAACGGCGGATCTTTACGCATCAGGACCACATCCAACTCTTCCAGCGCGATATCCTGCTCGCCGGAGAAATCGTACCAGCCGTCGTAATCGTACTGGACGCTCAGGCGACGCGTTGTTGCACGCGCGACGCCCGCATGCATATAGAGATCGTTCATCTCCATATAATGCAGTTCCCAACCACGGCGCTGTGCCTCCAGCAGCATGGCAAAGCTGGTGTCTTTCTTGATATTGATGGTGTCAATCGGGTCCATCACGATACCGAGTTTGATCATTCTTTTCTCCTTTACCCCAAATCGCCGAAACGTACCTGTAAGGCGGTCATGGCGGTGAGTGCAGTGGTTTCTGTGCGCAAGACGCGTGGCCCCAACAGGATATCAGTGAATCCGTGTTCTGAGGTCATGGTAATTTCACTGGCGGTGAGCCCGCCTTCCGGGCCGATCAGTAGCCTGACCCGATCTACCGGCAGTGGTAACGTATTGATGCTCTGTGTGGCGCGTGGGTGCAGATTCAATTTCAACGCGTTGTCTTGCTCCGCACACCAGGCTTCCAGCGTCATCGCTGGCCGCACCAGCGGCACACAATTGCGGCCGGACTGTTCACAGGCGGCGATCGCAATTTTCTGCCACTGGCTAATTTTTTTCTCCATACGCTCGGCATCTAGTTTGACGCCACAGCGTTCAGAAAGCAGTGGGGTAATCACATTGACGCCCAGTTCGATGGATTTCTGAATGGTAAACTCCATCTTCTCGCCGCGCGACATCACCTGTCCCAGATGTAAATGTAGGGGCGATTCTTTATCTTCCAACTTACCTGCTGTGAAGCGAACGCGCACACTCTTTTTGCCAGCCGCGATGATTTCTGCATCAAAGACATGATTGCTGCCATCAAACAGCTGCAATGACTGACCCACCGTCATGCGTAACACGCGACCCACATGATTGGCGGCATCGTCATTCAGTTCGACTTCACCACCGTTAAGGGGGAGCGTTTCGGGATGAAAAATGCGTGGTACTCGCATACTGAATTAAGACCTTTGAATGAAATTAATCGGCACAGGAACGCCAGAAATAGGTAAAACCACCGTCATCTGGCGGTGGTTTTGCTGGAAACAGATTCGCTATAGTAGGTAGAGGAACTAGCGCTGGCAAGCCTGTTGAACGTAGGGATTTGGGTTTCCCTGTTTTGCGGCGATACGCTGATTGCGGGTACATTCCCACTGGGTGACCGGGTATTGCTTATCCCAGGCTTCGAACAACTGGGTTTGCTGGCTGGAAAGGCGTAACTGATAGCGGTCGCGCATGTAGAAATAGGTACGCGCGATCTGGCCGCGAGCGCGAGCGGGGGGTTCTGCCAGATTATTTTTGAAATCGACCTTCATCTCGCATTGACCATATTGGGATGCACCATCGTTCCATTGCCCATACATGGCATTGCCGCGATCGCCGTTGACCTCGCCGATAGCAGGTTGCAGGTTATGTAAATCGGTTTCCATCTCGCGGTAGACGGGGTCGCTGTTACAGTTCTTTCTGCCGCCATCCTGCCAGCACTGGCGCTGGTGGCCGAACTGCCAAGCTGGCACAACATGCTCCCACTCGATACGGCTGGCACGCTGCTCATTTTTCCTCACCTGATAGCCGCAGGATTCAAGGTCGGGCGTGCCTTTCTTGCCTTGCCACGTAATCTTGCAGCCACAGTAGAACGAGCCCGGCGCATCGCGATTAATGTCGACCGCGGCGGCTTTTGCCTGAGAAAAATTATTGATGTTTTGACCCAGCGCGGTAGCCGAAAACAGACCCGCGCCCACGGCGGCGATAGTGAGAATTTTGCGTAGCATATTCCAAATAATCCACAGGCTGTAAAGTTGGCAGACTACCGGATGTCTCGTCGGCAGGCAAATGCAAAAACAGTTTTTAAAACTGGAAATTCCCTTTTAAATAGAATTTTTTACATCATGACGTAAGGTTTTCCCGCAACGACGACAGCGATATTCTGTTTCGCCGCGCAGCACCCGATTGTGCCGGCGGATCGTCAGCTCATGCCGTTGGCAATCACACCGGTAGGTGAAGGTTTTCCCCTGTACGGATTGCACCGCAAACCGATGCGTACGTTTTGCCGGGACGTGCAGGACGCTTTCCATCATCCAGCGCCATTCCTTGCCATGCGGTGCGACACGGCCAAAACGGGCATAGACCAGCAGATGGGCCAGTTCATGAGGAACGACCTCATCGATAAAGGCCTGCTGATTTTCCTGCAACAAGACGGGATTCAGCCGAATTTCCCAGTGTTGCAGCCAGGCCGTCCCTGCCGTTGAACCGCGTTGCTGGTAATTTACTGCTGGCTCGGTGTAGTCCGTCTGCAAGGTGAGGTTAGCCTGCTGCAATTTATCACGCAGACAGCGCATCACAGCCTGATGGCTGGCAATGGGGATTCGGGGTGTATTCATTACTGTGAGCATAAATTGAGTGGCAGGGAGACGCAATAGGGGAAACTGAAGCGAAATATTCAGGGAGCTAGAATGAAAAACGGCGAATTTTCATTCGCCGTTTGGTGTTTATTGCGTCGCCAAATTACAGGCCAGCAGCTTCGCGCAGCTCTGCGGCTTTGTCCGTTTTTTCCCACGGGAAATGTTCGCGGCCAAAGTGACCGTAGGCAGCCGTTTCCTGATAAATCGGATGCAGCAGATCCAGC
Source organism: Pectobacterium aquaticum (assembly GCF_003382565.3). NCBI lineage: Bacteria > Pseudomonadati > Pseudomonadota > Gammaproteobacteria > Enterobacterales > Pectobacteriaceae > Pectobacterium > Pectobacterium aquaticum. The sequence continues at coordinate 3,822,528 of NZ_CP086253.1, read as the reverse complement.
ATCTGGATTAAGCCGTAAGGACGCAGGTCGAAGAATTCGCGCACCAGCAGCGTCAGTTGCTCGGTGGGCACTTTCTCTGTGCCGAAGGTTTCGATCATGATAGAGGTGGGTTCTGCCACGCCGATAGCGTAGGACACCTGAATCTCGCAGCGATCGGCCAGGCCTGCCGCGACGATATTTTTGGCGACATAGCGCGCAGCATAGGCAGCAGAACGGTCTACTTTAGACGGATCCTTACCGGAGAATGCACCGCCGCCGTGACGCGCCGCGCCGCCGTAGGTATCAACGATGATTTTACGACCAGTCAGACCGCAGTCACCCATTGGGCCGCCGATAACAAAGCGCCCAGTTGGGTTGATGAAATATTTGGTATTGGCAGTCAGCCATTCTGCAGGCAGAACCGGTTTGATGATCTCTTCCATTACCGCTTCATGCAGATCTTTCTGGCTGATAGCTTCCGAATGCTGGGTAGACAGTACCACGGCATCGATGCCGGCAATCTTGCCATCGTCGTACAGGAACGTAACCTGGCTTTTCGCGTCCGGGCGCAGCCACGGCAGAGAGCCGCTCTTGCGGACTTCTGACTGACGCTGAACCAGACGGTGTGCATAAGTTACGGGGGCTGGCATCAAGACGTCGGTTTCATTGGTCGCGTAACCGAACATCAGACCCTGATCGCCTGCGCCTTGTTCTAGCGGATCGCGGCGGTCAACGCCCTGATTGATATCAGGAGACTGCTTGCCAATCGCACTCAGTACGGCACAAGAGTTAGCGTCAAAGCCCATATCAGAATTGACATAACCGATATCACGCACGGTACGGCGGGTAATTTCTTCAATGTCGACCCAGGCGCTGGTGGTAATTTCACCACCGACTAACACCATGCCGGTCTTTACATAAGTCTCACAAGCGACACGCGCTTTTGGGTCTTGCTCCAGAATGGCGTCGAGAACCGCATCAGAAATCTGGTCAGCAATTTTATCAGGATGTCCTTCAGAGACTGACTCGGACGTAAAAAGGTGTTTAGCCATGAGTTTCTTTACCTTCAAATCAAAGCCGTTAAGCAGAGTATCAGTTAATCAGTATAGACGGATTAACATCTGGATGGCTATTCTAGGTCACCTTTTAGTCTCAGTGCCAGTAGTTTTTCGCGTTAGCGCGCCATCGTCCTTTTATCATCGGCCGATTTTTCTTTTACAAGAGATGACAAGCGGTAATTTTCATTTTGCTTTTCCAGCAGCATGTAGGTATAAACGGCGAGCGGTGATACAACCCGCGACATCTTGAATTTTTTATTGATAGCTGACCGCATAGCCTGCGGCGCACGTGGAGGTGGTAGGATTAATGATCCGTTGTTTACTGAGTATATTGCGTTCGCAATATGTCCCTTTTGACGCTACCGCGTCCGCGACTCAACCCTTCTTTTCCGTTTCTCGACGTAGCCTGTCTTTAAATTCGACACAGGACTCCAGGGCTGGTTAACCTGCCTGTTATTCTTTCTGCCAGAAGCCTTTAGCGTCTTTCTGGTCACGTTCGCCCGGTGATTTTCACAACGAGTTTTATCGACCCGTAACACGGAGCCTGACAACGTGTTTTACACTAATAAGAGTAATAAAGTGACGGCATACTTCACTACGCCGGTTTTTTCACTGTCGATGCCGCATGTTGCAGGTATGCTCATGTGGGCTGTTTATTCAGGTACTGATGTGATCCGCAGTCTAGAAAAAGAAGAGGTTCGTTATGTCTGACGACATGATTCATCACGGCTCGTCAGCGACGGGTAAACATGAAAATTTGCGCTCTATGCAGGAGGTTGCCATGAATGACCGTAATGCCAGCGAAATGCTTCGTACTTACAATATTGCCTGGTGGGGCAATAATTACTATGACGTCAATGAACTCGGCCATATTAGTGTGTGCCCAGATCCTGACGTACCTGAAGCTCGCGTCGATCTGGCCAAATTGGTCAAAGATATGCAAAAAGAGAGCCATCAGCGCCTTCCTGCGCTGTTCTGCTTTCCGCAAATCCTTCAGCATCGCCTGCGTTCTATTAACGCCGCGTTTAAACAGGCTCGCGAATCGTTTGGCTATGAAGGCGGGTATTTTCTGGTTTATCCGATCAAGGTTAACCAACATCGTCGCGTCATTGAGTCACTGGCTAATTCCGGTGAGCCGTTGGGTCTGGAAGCCGGTTCAAAAGCGGAGCTGATGGCGGTACTGGGCCACGCGGGCATGACCCGCACTGTGATTGTGTGTAACGGCTACAAAGACCGTGAATACATCCGCCTTGCACTTATCGGCGAAAAGCTGGGCCACAAAGTTTATCTGGTCATCGAGAAGATGTCCGAAATTCGGCTGGTGCTGGAAGAAGCCGAGCGCTTGAATGTGGTGCCGCGCCTCGGCGTCCGTGCGCGTCTGGCTTCTCAGGGGTCGGGCAAGTGGCAATCCAGCGGCGGTGAAAAATCCAAGTTTGGTCTGGCGGCGGTCCAGGTGCTGCAACTGGTTGAGATGCTGCGTGAAGCAGGGCGGTTGGATAGCCTGCAACTGCTGCATTTCCATCTGGGATCGCAACTGGCGAATATCCGTGATATCGCGACGGGCGTGCGTGAATCTGCGCGCTTCTATGTCGAACTGCATAAGTTGGGTGTAAATATCCAGTGCTTCGACGTCGGTGGTGGGTTGGGCGTGGATTATGAAGGCACGCGCTCTCAGTCCGATTGTTCAGTGAACTATGGCCTGAACGAATACGCCAACAACGTGATTTGGGGCATCGGTGATGCCTGTAACGAAAACGGGTTGCCACATCCGACGGTTATCACCGAATCTGGCCGTGCGGTAACCGCGCACCATACCGTGTTGGTTTCCAATATTATCGGGGTTGAACGCAACGAGTTCAGTGAACCTACAGAGCCAGAAGAAGACGCTCCGCGTGCGTTGGAGAGCCTGTGGTCAACCTGGAAAGAAATCAAGCAGCCGGGAAAACGCCGTTCGCTGCGTGAATGGTTGCACGACAGCCAGATGGATTTGCACGATGTACATACCCAATACACGCACGGCATGTTGGATCTGACGCAGCGTGCGAAAGCAGAGCAGCTTTATCTGAGCATCTGTCAGATGATTCAGGAACAGTTGGATCCGAGCAACCGTGCGCATCGGCCGATAATTGATGAATTACAGGAGCGGATGGCTGATAAGCTGTATGTCAACTTCTCGCTGTTCCAATCCATGCCGGATGCATGGGGGATCGATCAGTTGTTCCCAGTAATGCCGTTGGAAGGACTAAACAAGCCGCCTGAGCGCCGTGCTGTCGTGCTCGACATCACCTGTGATTCCGATGGTACAATCGATCATTATGTCGATGGTGACGGGATTGCGACGACGATGCCAATGCCGCCTTACGATCCAGAAAATCCGCCGCTGCTGGGCTTCTTTATGGTCGGTGCCTATCAGGAAATTCTGGGGAATATGCATAACCTGTTCGGCGATACGTCGACCGTTGACGTGTTTGTCTTCCAAGATGGTACCGTTGAGATTGAAGAGTCTGACGAAGGGAATACGGTTGCCGACATGCTGGAATATGTGCAACTTGACCCCAAAGTGCTGATGACCCGTTTCCGCGATCAGGTGAAAGAAACTGACCTGGATACCGAACTTCAGGCACAGTTCCTGGAGGAGTTTGAAACAGGGCTGTACGGCTATACTTATTTGGAAGATGAAGAGTGAGTATACCCTAAATAATTCGAGTTTCAGGAAGGCGGCAAGAGAAGGAATCCCGATGAACTTACACTGGTAAGTGATTCGGGTGAGTGAACGTAGCCAACGCACATGCAACTTGAAGTATGACGGGTATATGACTGAGTAAAAAGGGATGCGAATGAGCATCCCTTTTTTTCGTCTATCGTTCAGATAAGCGAATGGCTCATATTGATATCAGTTACTGGTTTTGGAAGGGAATCAAATTCCTCAATGACACTGTCTTTGAAGATAATTTTAGCAATAAGTAGTAAAGAGTTTTTATCCTGAACGCCATATTTATTCAGTAATCGTGATTTGCTGTTCAGTACTGACTTCTTATTTAATCCGATGATATCGGCAATCGCTTCCGCTGTGTAGCCTGCACACCAATGCTGGAATACGGTATATTCAGATTTTGACAGTCTGACGGGACTGAATAAACGGCGGTCGTGAAGGTGGACGAAATCGAGTAATTTATAAAAAGAATCGATGGTGGCTGACTTTGAAATAAGAATCGTTTTTTCGTCAATGCACACGGGAGGGTGATTGGGGGAATTATTGATGATAACGAACGACGACGCCATATTATAAAAGTGGGTTCTTATCGACTCGTAGTATTCCTCAAAGCCCTCGCTGCTACCGTCAATGATGAAAATACATTTCTTCTTTCCTTGCTGCAGCGTAAACCTGTTGACAGGTTTTATCGAGAGCATAGGGATACTGGATAGGATTTCCCGTAATCCTACCGTGGTAAAATTGCATTTACTGAAAATTCTCACATCCATGATTTTTAACACATATGAGTTTATTGTCTGAAAGTGGCCATAAACCAATAATCGCTGCTGATGTTATCCAGTTATTAAGAAATCGCGATCCTGAAATGCCTTTAAATCGCTAAAAAATGGAGCCTCTAAAGAAACCTGCGTAAGCGATAACAGGTTTTATCATATATCTATATGATCAAACTGGAAAAATTTTTATTGGTTTAACATAGTATGCTTGATTTACTGGTTTATTTCTATCTTTAAATACAGGGGGTTACTCCATTATTCTTGTTTATTGCGACGTAGGTCTCTGTACTAATCGCGATTGTCTCTTTTTCCGTATGCTGCTGCATTCGCGGAGTGCTGCCTCCAGCATTTGGAAACCTGCTGAGATTTGTTTCTTAAAAAGAGAACGGAAAGTAAATGTGATTGAAAATAGCTATCTATTTATATCTATTAATTCTTAAATCCTATCATTTTGAGGATAGAAGCGATCGCAGATAGCGGTTATGTAACAGCTTACCGTGAATATGAGGGGGATGATAGTGGTCGGATGACTAGCGGGCAATTGAGATTTTTTCAATTGCCCGCCGTGTGTGTTCTTTGCGAGTAATCAGCGTGTGGGATTACTTCTCGGCAGCGATACGCTCACGAATGTGTTTGGCGCGTCCTTCTGATGAAGGATGGGAATCAAACATGCTGCCCTCACGACCGGCATCAAGTTTGGCCAGTTTTTCAAAGCTGCTTGCCAGACCTTCCAGCTTGACGCCACGTTTCTTCAGCAGATCGAAGGAATAGTCATCTGCCTGCGTTTCCTGAGTTTGAGAAAATTGGGAATTAACCAGTTTTTCTCCCAGATCGGCGAGTTGAGACTGTGACAGGGAGGCTGCTACGCCACCCGCAGAGCCAATGGCAGTACGTGCAGCCGTCGCCGCATAGGCAACCTGCATGGCTTTACGCGTGTGGCCCAGCGCAACGTGGCCAATTTCGTGGCCGAGAACGCCTTCCACTTCGTTGTCATTCATCATATCCATCAGGCCGCTGTATACGCGGATGCAGCCGTTAGCCATTGCCCAGGCGTTGACATCTTTTGTCAGATAAACCTTATAGTTGGCGGGTGTACCGTTGATGTCATGACCCAGTGCATCTGCAATTTTATTCAGGCGCTGTGTGTATTTGCTGTCGGCAGGGGCAATCTTTGCTTCTTTATCCATTTGCTCACAGGACTGATTGCTGAGTGCTTTAACATCAGCATCGCTGAGCGTTGCTGCCTGAAACGCCTGTGCGCCGGATTGCATTAAGGTATTGGTGTTTAAGTTCTGGCAGCCAGTCAGCAAGGTTGCGATACACAGCGCCAGTACAGAAGAACGAATAGCCATAAAAATCATCTCCATACGATTAATGTTTATTTTCTAATACCAAAAAAGCGGCTATAAGCTACCCGAAAACCGCGTAGAGAAATAGATCAGAAAATCTGATTTGTACTTTTCTGATAGCCCGTAGACCATGAGTTTTGTTTCCGAAGCGTTCCAAAAAGATACGGTAGATAAAGGTAAACGCACTGGAAAACATGGCGTATGGCGCTGTAATCAACTGCCTAATTGGTAAAAGAACCGCCATTGATTCGTTAGCTGATAAATCCCTGTTTTTTGCTCACGGTTCCATGTGCATTCCCTCTGCTTTTCATGTACATTTGTAATCATATTTATTTTGTCATTCTTGTTTAACTTGTTGATTTTAATGATTATACAAGAAGGGCAGTCGTTCAATCCGATCTGGAGTCAAGCATGTCCTCTCGTAAAGAACTTGCCAATGCTATCCGTGCGCTGAGCATGGATGGGGTGCAGAAAGCCAAATCCGGTCACCCGGGCGCACCGATGGGCATGGCCGATATCGCCGAAGTGCTGTGGCGCGATTATCTCAACCATAATCCGGCCAACCCTAACTGGGCCAACCGTGACCGCTTCGTGCTGTCCAACGGCCATGCGTCCATGCTGATTTACAGCCTGCTGCATCTCTCCGGCTACGACCTGCCGATTGAAGAACTGAAAAACTTCCGTCAGCTGCATTCCAAAACGCCGGGTCACCCTGAATACGGCTACACCGCCGGCGTCGAAACCACCACCGGCCCGCTGGGTCAGGGTATTGCCAACGCCGTGGGGATGGCGATTGCCGAGCGTACGCTGGCCGCGCAGTTCAACCGTCCGGGTCATGAGATTGTTAACCATCATACCTATGCGTTCCTCGGTGACGGCTGCATGATGGAAGGGATTTCCCACGAAGTCTGCTCTCTTGCTGGCACGATGAAGCTCGGCAAACTGACTGCGTTTTATGATGACAACGGTATCTCCATCGACGGTCACGTTGAAGGCTGGTTTACCGACGATACCGCCGCCCGCTTTGAAGCCTACGGCTGGCACGTGGTGCGCGGCGTGGACGGTCACGATGCGGACGCTATCAAACGTGCTATCGGTGAAGCCCAGTTGGTGACCGACAAGCCGTCGCTGCTGATGTGCAAAACCGTGATTGGCTTCGGCTCACCGAACAAGGCCGGTACGCACGATTCCCACGGTGCACCGCTGGGCGATGCAGAAGTCGCAGCGTCCCGCGAACAGCTGGGCTGGGCGCATGCACCATTTGAGATCCCTGCTGATATCTATGCCGCTTGGGATGCGAAACCGGCCGGTCAGCGTAAGGAAGCGGCCTGGGATGAGGCGTTTGCCGCCTACGCCAGCGCATATCCGGAACTGGCTGCTGAGTTCAAACGCCGCACCGGCGGTGAACTGCCGGCCAACTGGCAGGCTGACGCACAGAAATTTATCGACGATTTGCAGGCCAATCCGGCGAAAATCGCCAGCCGCAAAGCGTCACAGAACGCGCTGGAAGCCTACGGCAAACTGCTGCCGGAATTCCTGGGCGGCTCCGCTGACCTGGCACCGAGCAACCTGACTATCTGGTCTGGTTCTGTTTCACTGGATAAAGACCACGCGGGTAACTACCTCCACTACGGTGTGCGCGAATTCGGTATGACGGCCATTGCCAACGGGATTGCGCTGCACGGTGGGTTTGTGCCGTACACCGCGACCTTCCTGATGTTTGTGGAATACGCGCGTAATGCCGTGCGTATGGCGGCGCTGATGAAAATCCGCAGCATCTACGTTTACACCCACGACTCCATCGGTCTGGGCGAAGACGGCCCGACCCACCAGCCGGTTGAACAGCTTGCCAGCCTGCGCGTCACGCCGAACATGAGCAACTGGCGTCCGGCAGACCAGGTGGAAACGGCGGTGGCGTGGAAATACGCCATTGAGCGTCAGGATGGCCCGACATCGCTGATCCTGTCCCGTCAGAACTTGGCACAGCAGTCACGTACGGCTGAACAACTGGCGAACGTGGCGAAAGGTGGCTACGTGCTGAAAGACAGCGAGGGTCAACCTGAGTTGATCCTGATTGCCACCGGTTCTGAAGTTGAACTGGCTGTCGGCGCGTATGACAAACTGACTGCCGCAGGCCGCAAGGTGCGCGTGGTGTCCATGCCGTCTACGGATGCGTTCGACAAGCAGGATGCGGCCTACCGTGAAGCGGTGCTGCCGAAAGCGGTAGCGGCACGCGTCGCGATTGAAGCGGGTATCGCGGACTACTGGTTCAAGTACGTCGGCCTGAACGGCGCGATTGTTGGCATGACGAGCTTCGGCGAATCGGCTCCGGCTGAGCTGCTGTTCGAAGAATTCGGCTTCACCGTCGATAACGTGGTTGAAAAAGCGCAGGCGCTGCTGAAGTAATCACGCCGCGTTAATCTCGATATGGGAAGCCGTCAGCGGGCGCTGGCGGCTTTTTTTCATCTTTAACTTAACCCACCTCTCAATGCGCGTTGTCCGCTCCCCGATCGCGGTTTTTTCATTTTTATGACACCGATCACTCTTCTGGTTTGTGCCAGACGAGAATATTTCTTTTATGCGTTAATTCGTTTATGCTAGCTGAAGCGTTTCAGTTGTTGTGCTGACGGCGTTTCTCCAGGGGTTCTCTGGTGTCTAAGAAGGGTATATCCTATGTGCTGGGTAACCCTGCCACGACACAAGGAATCACAAGGAACGCCATGACGATCCGGATTGCGATAAACGGTTTTGGCCGCATAGGCCGCAGTGTTTTACGTGCGTTGTATGAATCAGGCCGCCGAGCCGAGATTACCGTTGTGGCTATTAACGAGCTGGCGAGCGCAGAAGGCATGGCGCATTTGCTCAAGTACGACTCCAGTCACGGCCGTTTTTCGTGGGATGTTCGTCAGGAGTGTGACCAGCTTTATGTCGGTGATGACTGTATTCGTCTGTTGCATCAGTCAGAGATTCAGCCATTGCCCTGGCGAGAACTCGGTGTCGATATCGTGCTGGATTGCAGCGGCGTTTACGGTAGCCGAGAAGATGGAGAAGCCCATCTGGCGGCAGGTGCGAAGAAAGTGCTGTTTTCTCATCCGGGAACAACGGATTTGGATGCCACGGTGGTGTTTGGCGTCAATCACTACCAGTTGGAAAGCGGGCACCGCATTGTTTCCAATGCGTCCTGCACGACCAATTGCATTATCCCCGTAATCAAACTGCTGGATGATGCGTTTGGTATTGAGAATGGGACGGTGACGACGATTCACTCGTCGATGAACGATCAACCGGTGATCGATGCTTATCATCACGATCTGCGGCGCACACGCGCTGCCAGCCAGTCGATTATTCCGGTAGATACTAAACTGTCGGCGGGGATCACCCGTATTTTTCCGCAGTTTGTCGATCGTTTTGAGGCGATCTCGGTGCGTGTGCCGACGATTAACGTCACGGCAATTGACCTGAGCGTTAGCGTCAGGAAAGCCGTAAACGTGAATGAAATTAACGCACTATTGCAAAAATCAGCGCACGAGTCGTTTCGTGGTATAGTTGATTACACTGAATTGCCGTTAGTGTCGGCTGATTTTAACCACGATCCGCACAGTGCCATTGTTGACGGTACGCAGACTCGGGTCAGTGGTCAGCATCTGATTAAAACATTGGTCTGGTGCGATAACGAATGGGGCTTTGCCAACCGGATGTTGGATACAACACGGGCGATGGCGGCCAGCGGTTTCTAGTACGACGGTGGCGATCTGGGGTCGCTATCTCGCTCAAGCAACTTTAAAAGAGAATCAACAAGAGGATTCACCATGTCTGTAATTAAGATGACCGATCTGGATCTGGCTGGTAAACGTGTTCTTATTCGTGCGGATCTGAACGTACCAGTAAAAGAAGGGAAAGTGACGTCTGATGCGCGCATCCGTGCCTCTCTGCCGACCATCGAAATCGCCCTGAAACAAGGCGCTCGCGTTATGGTCACTTCCCACCTGGGACGTCCGACTGAAGGCGAGTACAACGAAGAGTTTTCTCTGCTGCCTGTCGTTGACTACCTGAAAGAGAAACTGTCTTCTCCTGTGCGTCTGGCGAAAGACTATCTTGATGGGGTTGATGTCGCTGAAGGCGAGCTGGTTGTACTGGAAAACGTCCGCTTTAACAAAGGCGAGAAAAAAGACGACGAAGTCCTGTCCAAGAAATACGCGGCGCTGTGTGATGTGTTCGTAATGGACGCATTCGGTACGGCGCACCGTGCGCAGGCTTCCACCCACGGCGTGGGTAAATTTGCCACTATCGCCTGTGCAGGCCCGCTGCTGTCTGGTGAGTTGGAAGCGCTGGGTAAAGCCTTGAGCGAACCAGCCCGTCCGATGGTCGCTATCGTTGGTGGTTCTAAAGTTTCCACCAAGCTGACTGTACTGGATTCCCTGTCTAAAATCGCCGATCAACTGATCGTCGGTGGCGGTATCGCCAACACCTTTGTTGCTGCACAAGGCCACAACGTGGGCAAATCTCTGTACGAAGCTGACCTGATTCCTGAAGCGAAAAAGCTGCTGGAAACCTGTGATATTCCTGTACCGAGCGATGTGCGTGTCGCGTCAGAATTCTCTGAAACTGCAGCTGCAACGCTGAAGTCTGTTACGGCAATCAAAGACGAAGAGCAAATTCTGGATCTGGGTGATGTGTCCGCTGAGCGTCTGGCTGAAATTCTGAAGAATGCCAAGACCATCCTGTGGAATGGCCCAGTTGGCGTCTTCGAATTCCCGAATTTCCGTAAAGGAACCGAGACCATCGCCCGTGCTATCGCAGAGAGCGATGCGTTCTCTATTGCAGGTGGTGGCGATACGCTGGCTGCGATCGATCTGTTTGGTATTGCAGATAAAATCTCCTACATTTCTACCGGTGGCGGCGCATTCCTCGAATTTGTCGAAGGGAAAAAACTGCCAGCAGTGGTTATGCTGGAAGAACGTGCCAAGCAATAATTTAAGGTAAGGGGCGCTTTTCCTCTTCCCTGGGGTTGTCTCGATAGGTGATGTTCGCAATCTCGTGTCGAGACAACCTTGTCGATTTAACATCGACCTCTCTAACCCCTCCACGGCCAACGAAACGGGACGCGTAACATGTCTAAAATTTTTGATTTCGTAAAACCCGGTGTCATCACTGGTGATGACGTTCAGAAAGTTTTCGCAGTAGCAAAAGAAAACAAATTTGCCTTGCCAGCAGTGAACTGTGTCGGTAGCGACTCAATCAATGCTGTGCTGGAAGCCGCAGCCAAAGTGCGCGCGCCGGTCATCGTTCAGTTCTCTAACGGCGGTGCCGCATTCATCGCCGGTAAAGGCCTGAAAGCAGAAGGTCAGCAGGCGGCAATTTTGGGTGCGATTTCTGGCGCTCATCATGTGCATCAAATGGCTGAACACTATGGCGTGCCAGTGATTCTGCACACAGACCACTGCGCGAAGAAATTGCTGCCGTGGATCGATGGCCTGCTGGACGCGGGTGAAAAACACTTTGCTGCGACTGGCAAACCGCTGTTCTCTTCTCACATGATCGACCTGTCTGAAGAATCTCTGGAAGAGAACATCGAGATCTGCTCTAAGTATTTGGCGCGTATGGCCAAAATCGATATGACCTTGGAAATCGAACTGGGTTGCACCGGTGGTGAAGAAGACGGCGTGGATAACAGCCACATGGACGCTTCTGCGCTGTACACTCAGCCAGAAGACGTTGACTACGCGTACACCAAACTGAACGCGATCAGCCCACGTTTCACTATCGCTGCTTCTTTCGGTAACGTGCATGGCGTCTACAAGCCAGGTAACGTGAAGCTGACTCCGACCATCCTGCGTGATTCTCAGGAATATGTTTCCAAGAAACATAACCTGCCGCACAACAGCCTGGACTTCGTATTCCACGGTGGTTCTGGTTCCAGCGCTCAGGAAATCAAAGATTCCGTTAGCTACGGCGTAGTGAAAATGAACATCGATACCGATACCCAGTGGGCAACGTGGGAAGGTATCCTGAAATACTACAAAGAAAACGAAGCGTATCTGCAAGGTCAATTGGGTAACCCGAAAGGCGACGATCAGCCGAACAAGAAATACTATGACCCGCGTGTATGGCTGCGTGCCTCGCAGGCAAGCATGGTGACTCGTTTGGAACAAGCCTTCAAAGAGCTTAATGCTGTTGATGTGCTGTAAGTCAGACGACGTATACCCTAAATAATTCGAGTTGCAGGACAAAACGTTAGCGTTTTGAACAACGCAAAGCCAACGTACATGCAGCTTGAAGTATGACGGGTATAAACATGGTTTGATGCTAAGGCTCCTACGGGAGCCTTAATTTTGGCGGCTTTTCGTACTGGCGAATGGGTGGATTTGGGGGGCGTGTCCGGCTCGGTCACGCAGGTACAGAGCTCTCGACGACGCGCAGGCGGTGTATTGGGATCTGCTGGAAAGCTTTAAACGCGTGCTGGATGAGCACCATATTGCTATTCCTTATCCGCAGATGGGTGTGCACCTGCATAACGTACCGCAGGAACGCGCGGAATAATCGTTATGTTATCAGGGGCCAATTGACCCCTGATGCGTTTCCTTTCTTATTGCCCGTAATAGGCGTTTTTCCCGTGTTTACGCAGATAGTGCTTATCCAGCAGAACCTGTTGCATGTCCGCTATGCCAGGGGTGAGCTGGCGTGAAAAAATCCCCATGTAAGCCACTTCCTCCAGCACAACGGCATTATGTACCGCGTTGTGGGCGTCTTTGCCCCAGGCAAAAGGGCCGTGGGCGTTGACCAGCACCGCAGGGATATCTGTAGGGCTAATACCACGTTGACGGAACGTTTCGATGATGACGTTGCCGGTTTCCAATTCGTAGTGCTGTTCGATTTCATCCTGCGTCATAAGCCGGGTACACGGGATTGAACCGTAGAAATAGTCAGCGTGCGTGGTGCCCCACGCGGGGAGATCCAGCCCAGCTTGGGCCCAAATGGTGGCGTGGCGAGAGTGCGTGTGTACGATGCCGCCGATATCGGTAAACGCACGATACAGCGCCAGATGTGTTGCGGTATCTGACGAGGGCTTCTTGCTGCCTTCAAGGGGTTGTCCAGAAACCAGGTCGACCACCACCATATCGTCTACGGTCATACAATCGTAGTCCACGCCCGAGGGCTTGATGACGACTATGCCGCGTTCTCGATCGACGGCGCTGACGTTACCCCAGGTAAAGGTCACCAGATGATGGCGTGGTAGATCCAAATTTGCTTCCAATACCTGTTGTTTAAGCTGTTGTAACGTTAGCATGTCATTCCCCCTTGCTGCATTTTCTGTTCTATCCAACGGCGCGCTTGAACAATTTCGGCGACCGGTTCATCGGCTTTTTCTGTCCACATTTCGATCAAAAAAGCGCCGCGATAATTGAGGTTCTTTAATGTTTTGAAAACGGAAACGAAATCCACGCAGCCTTCTCCAAATGGCACGTCACGAAACTGCCCTGGTGAGGTTTCAGTGACAGGAAAGGTGTCTTTTAGATGGATTGCGGCGATACGATCGATACCGAGTTGTAACTCATGGTTGACGTTATTGCCCCAGGCACTCAGGTTGCCGACGTCTGGATAGACCGTGAACCACGGTGATGCCAGGCAGGCATCCCAGGCCTTCCATTTACTGATCGAGTTCATAAACGCGGTGTCCATGATCTCTACGGCTAGCATCACTTGTGCGGCGGCTGCGCGTTCGACGGCCCACTGCATGCCTTCGGTAAAACGGGCGAGTGTGCCTTCATCCTGCTGTTCGTAATAAACGTCATAGCCTGCCAATTGAATCGTTCGGATACCGACATCATTAGCCAGTTGAATCGCCTGCTCCATGATCGCAAAGGCTCGCTGACGTAACGCCTCGTCGTGGCTGCCGAAGGGAAAACGCCGATGCCCAGATAGGCACATTGAAGGAATACGGATACCCGTTTCCAACATGGCGCTGACCAGCGAGAGCCGCTGTTCTTTCGTCCATTGCAGGCGTGAGAGGCGTTCGTCACTTTCGTCCACTGACATTTCGACAAAATCAAAGCCACAGGCCTTTGCCAGCGCCAGCCTTTCAGGCCAGGTCAGGTGTTTTGGCAACGCTTTCTCGTAAATTCCTAATGGGTGCTGGCGCATCTTAAGGCCTCCAGATGGTGTTAATCGCGGTGCGGAACTGCTGAGCTACGTCGATTGGATTGGGAGCATCGGACAGGGCACGTCCGGCAATGAAGGACGTGACGGCAATATCGCTGAACAGGGGGAGATCTGTGGGCGTCAATCCCCCTGTGACGGACAGTTCTATACCGAGGTCTGATAGTGCTTTCATTGTGTCGAGATCCTGCTGTCCCCAGGTTTGACCGTTAGCCTGTGCGTCGCGTCCACGGTGGTAAATCGCCTGTTTTATGCCCAAATCACGCCAATTTTTGGCGTCTTCAAGCGTCCAGCGGCCAAATAACTCAATTTGGATTTCCCCTTGATAGCGTTCTGCCACTTCCAATGCGCTTGCCATGGTAGGCAACGGTGCTGCACAAATGACGGTCATCCAGTTGGCACCGTGGGAAAATGCCTGTTCGGCGAGCGTGCCGCCTGCGTCAGCGACTTTTAGGTCTGCGACCAGAATGTGTTGTGGGCAGCGTTCCCGCAGATGGCTGACGGCCTGGATACCTGCGCTGATGCATAGAATGGTGCCCGCCTCGATGATGTCGACATAGGGATGAAGTTGCTCCACTGTCGTTAAGGCCGCATCCAGCCGAGTATGATCGAGCGCCAGTTGCAGGCGTGGTTGCATTTTCATGGTTTCTCCTTAACGGCGGGTTGCAGCGATTTTAATGTCTCAACCAGTGCCTGATAGTGTTGGTATTTTTTGTCGTAAGCGTCTCGGAACGATTCGTCTGGGGTTACGTGGTCGATTCGTGGTGAAAGTGCCTGCTGTGCGGCGGTGAAGTCGATAAACGCGCCGCTCCCGACCATTGCCGCCATTGCTGCGCCCAGACACCCAGTTTCTTCTATCTGTGGCAATTCAATGGGCAGGCCACTGATATCGGCAAACTGCTGCATCCAGGGGGCAGAACGAGCAGGACCGCCGGTGATACGTAGTGCTTCCACCCGAGGGAAACGTTGTCGCATGCGGTTCAGGTGTGTCATGTGGCAGAACACCACGCCTTCGTAGATAGCCTGTATTAAATGCTCACGCTGGTGGAATGCCTGCATGCCATAGAAGCTGGCGCTGAGACCCATTCCGGCATTGGACCCATATAAAAAGGGGACGAATAGCAGATCGCTGCCCGCTTTAGGGAGTTGGGATACTCCGTGATTGAGCTGTGCATAATCGAGCCGAGAGCCGTTATCCATGCCCCATTGCCGGCAGAACCATTCCAAATTGGCGGCAGAAGTGGGGCTGGCTTCGTGCACGATATAGCGTCCCGCTTCGGCATGGCGGCCATACACAAACGGATGGTCGTAACCGTCATTAAGCGTGTCAGTGATCCCGCTGGTTACGGACCAGGTTCCCATGACGGCATTGAGCCGGGTATCGTCCTGAAGCCCCGCACACAGCGCGGTGGAGACGACATCGAATAACCCACCGACTACGGGCGTTCCTTCCAGTAAACCCGTAGCCCGCGCTGCCTCTGCGGTAATGTGACCGGCAATATCGGCAGAGCCGACGATAGGTGGTAATGCGTTGGTGATTTCCTTGATGCCGAGCTGTTCGGCGAGTGCCGGATCGTAGCGTCCTAACCCCATATGGTAGAGATTAGATTCGGAGATATTCGTTTCTTCACAGGCCCGCTCACCCGTTAAACAGAAGCGCAGATAATCATGTGCCATAAACAGGCTGCCGATTTGCTCATAACGCGTCGGTTGATGTTGTTTGAGCCAGCGGAGCAAGGATACTGGATGGCCGGTCCACAGCGTTTGGCGAGTCTGAGGGTAGAGCGCCTGAGGTACACCGGCCTGCTGCCAGGCCAACACCTGATCCCGCGCACGTTGATCGGACGACAGCATCGCGTTACCCAGCGGTCTGTCGTGTTTATCCAGTAGAAATAGCCCTTTACCTTGGGCAGAGATACCTATTCCCATCACGGTACTGGCAGGGATTGCCGTGTTGTGTAGTAGCTCGCGAATGACGTCGGCAGCGGTGTGCCAGAGCACATGCATATCGCGTTCTGCCCAGCCGGGTTCCGGTGTAGTGATGGACAGACTGCGGCGTGCGATGCCGCACTCCGTGCCATGGGTGTCGTAGAGCCCAGCTTTGATAAAGGTGCCGCCACAGTCTAGTCCCAACCAGTATTCCATCATGGTGCCTCCACCTGTTGGTCGCAGCGTTGTGGCAGCATAATGGCGAGCGCCGCGGCAATCGCCAATGAAACAGCCAGGCTATAAACGCCGACATCTTTGTTAAATGTGGTGATGAGTAGGCCAACCATATAAGGGCCGCAGAAGCCGCCGAGATTGCCGAGCGCATTGATCACGCCGCGAGCCCCGCCGGCGATTTCTGCATCAAATAGCTTCGCGGGGATTGTCCAGAACACACCGGCCGCCGCCTGAATAAAGACGCCGCAACCGACCAGTGCAGCATAAGACCACCAGATGTGCTCCTTTAACAGAACGGACAGCGCCATACACACAGCAAAGCAGGCAAGAGGTAGCGCGACGAAGACTTTACGTTTCCCTGAATGGTCGGACAGGTAGGAAATGGTGAACATGCCAATGATGGCACCGAGATAGGGAAAAATGGCCAGCATGCCCACTTGTTCCATACTGCCGTTGGTGAGTCCTTTCAGGATGGTAGGCAACCACAGGGTATAACCATAAATTCCTGTTTGATAAAAGAAGTTCACCAGGATTAACTGCCATATCATCTTTTCGCGCAGCACCCGGCTCAGAGAGGCATTACGAATGTTTTTGCTTTGTAGTACGAGTTGTTCTGCTTGCAGTGTGTTGATCAGGTAGTCTTTCTCGGCCTGAGAAATCCATTTTGCTTCCTGCGGCCGATTGCTGATGGTGAAGCACCACAGCAGCATCACTGCCAGCGAGAACCCACCTTCGACCAGAAACAGCATGCGCCAGTCCCAGGTTGTGATCACCCAACCGGAAAGTGGTGCGGTAAGGATCCCTGCGATCGGCACAAACATGATGACGATGGCGTTGGCACGACCGCGTTCTTTATCTGGGAACCAGTTGCTGATCATGGTTAACACCACGGGCAGCATGCCACCCTCAGAGACCCCGAGTGCGAAACGCAGAAACAATAACTGATATTGATTGGTCACCAGACCCGTCAGTACCGAGATAACCGCCCAGGCTAACAGCGACCAGCCGATGAACTTCTTACCATTGCCGTGTACCGCCAGTTTGCCGCCCGGAACCTGGAGGAACAGATAACCGATAAAGAAAATACCACCGGCCAGACCCGCCATGGATGCCGTAATACCCAGTTCATCATCCATACCGCCGGGCATGGCAAATGCAATATTGACGCGATCCATGTAGGAAATAATGCAGGTAATCAGAATAGGGGGCACGATCCTCAACCAGCGTAATCGAGGAATGTTTGCCGCTGTGGGCTGGCTAGAAGAAACTGTAGCTGTATTCATATCACTTTACCCTTCAACATGTTGCGTGCATGGCGTGCGTCATTTTGGGCTTTTTCGCGCGTAGCGATCCCCGCACATGCCCGCAGGCATGTGTCGCGTTACATGACAAAATCAGAAACGATTAGGGAGCGTGAAAGTGTGCCATCGGTATCTTCACCACTACTTTGCGGATTGAGCAGGACTGCTCGTGAATGCAGGCCGGACGATGCACATCCTGAGGAAAGAACACGGCAAAGTTGCCCGAATGCATGGTCAGCCAGGACTCGTCATCAACATCCTGATAGAACAAGATGTCGCGTGCTTCGTTCCATTCCTGATGTACCGGATTACGGCCGTTATCCGTTACCACGCCGATCTTTTCGGTTCCGCTGACTAAAAATTGCACATCAATATTGTGACGATGGACTTCGGGACGTAAGTCATTTTTAGCCTGCGTGTGTAGATCCAGTACCTGAACGGCATAGCCTGTCTCTTCATCAAGGTAGCGGCCAGCCGGTAAGGCGCTGAAGTCGGTTTTTTGCAGGTAGGCTAGCGCACGGGCGACAGGCGCAGGGTGCTGACCAAAAACGGTATTGTCGATATGACCGAAGATCATGGGACGTCTCCTTGTTAAAGCGCCTGAATTCGTGCCCACACCCTTTCATCAACTGGGATGCCGTCGCGCAAGTTTTCTTCGCGAATACGCGGAAACTTATGGCCCGGCAGACGGATGGCGACATCCGGTTGTGTGCGCTCGGCGCTGGTGATGTAATCCATTATGCGTTTCAGTTTCTCATCGCGGGTTTTGCCGTCGATCAACCTATCGATCTCAATGGCGATGAAGACCTGCGATACGCCGTATTCGTCGCGATGATCTTCTGTGACTTCTGCGACGGAGGCACCGCCGGACAGTAGGGTGGCGATCATGTCTAGCACAATAGACAGGGCCGATCCTTTCCAGTAGCCCGCTGGGAGAATGCGCCTGTTTTCCTCGATAATGGCTGGATCGCGGGTCAAATTACCGTCGTTGTCAAACCCGCCATCAACGGGCAAGGTCTTGCCTGCCAATCGGTTTATCTCTAGCGCGCCATAGGAAAACATCGACATCGACATATCCACCATGGTGATTGGGTTGCCGGGGACGGCGACGATCAGCGGATTAGTGCCGATGCGGCAGGTTTTTGCTCCCCACGGTGGCATAACGGCGATCGAGTTAGTCCAGCAAATACCGATGTAGCCTTTCTCGGCGGCTTGCCAGCCGTAGCCTCCGCCGCGCATCCAGTGGTTGGCGTTGCGCAGCGCCACCAGACCGATACCGTGTGCATCTGCCAACTGCATAGCGCGATCCATCATGCGGCGAGCTGTCAGGTTGCCAATGCCCTGATGGGCATCCCACTGCTCGATAGCACCGAGTGAGAGCAGTTTGCTGGGTTCGGCATTGGGTATGATATCGCCAGCGTCCAACTGCTGAATAAAGCGTGGGAACCGGTTTACACCGTGAGAATAAACGCCGTCGGCTGAAGTATCGGCGAACAGCGTCGCGCAGGCATCGGCGGTTTCTTCCGCTACATTGCGCGCCAGTAAAACACGTTTGAACTGTTGCTTAAGGTCGTTGTAACTCACTCTCATAACGCGTCTCCATGACGATAATTAGGTTGCTTTTTATTCGTCATATTTCATTATGCGAAATTGCATTTCAAATAAATGCTATACCTGTGCTTGCATGAAGTCAAAACGAGAGTGTGTTAAATTTTCATTTAAAAACAGATGGTTATTTTAATTTGATGAGTTTGTGATCTGGGGCGCATTTTGCCTTGTACGTGGGGTTTAGGCGTGACGGAGCAGGGCGATAGAATCGCCCTGCCAGAGAGGCGGCCCCCTACAGTGGGAGCGTTAGCCTGATTCGGTACAGTGATGTTGTTGCAGTAATGTAGAGTTCATCGCCGTTGGGGCCCCCTAATGTGCAGTTGGATACGCGTTCTGGTACATCGATCTTGCCAATTTGCTCGCCAGAGGGATTAAAAATTAATACACCATCGGCACAGCTACAAAAGAGATTCCCTGCACGGTCAAGACAAAAACCATCTGGAAAACCGGGAGCCACAGCAGCAAAATGGCGTCCGGTACCGAGTTGGTTTCCCTCTACCGGATAAACCCGTAGTTCGCGGCGGCCAAGTGTTGGAAAATCAACAATCGACATATCTGCGACATACAAGTGCGTTTCATCCGGTGAAAATGCCAACCCGTTAGGACGCTGGAGATCGCTGGCGGCGATACTGAGTAAACCGTCACGTGGATCGAAACAGTACACGTAACAGCCGATGACCTGGCTTTCTGATTTATACCCTTCCTCATCGCCAGTGATGCCGTAAGGTGGGTCAGTAAACCAGATCGTACCGTCGCTACGGATCGCCACATCATTTGGGGAGTTGAAACGTTTCCCATCGATACGATCGACCAACACCCGAATCTCGCCATTGCTTTCGTGGCGGCTAATACAGCGCCGCCCATGCTCACAGCTCACGATACGTCCCTGTGCATCCAGCGCGTTACCATTCGCATAGTTCGATGGGGATCGCCAAATGCGTATATCGCCATCGCGAGACCAGATAAACATTTGGTTTCCTTTGACGTCACTGAATACCACGGCATCCTGCTGCGGTAACCATACTGGGCCTTCGGCCCAGATGGCAGGAGAACACAGACGCTCAAGTTGCTGTGTCATGATGTGGTCCCCACTTACTTCACGCCCCAAATAGATTTGTAATGGCTTTGATAGTCGTTCTGTGGGTCATATTGATTACTATTGCCGCCGTCGCTGCCAATATTTTCTGCGGTAACCAGATGTGCAGGCGTCACGTAACCTGAAGGTGGCTGTTTGGCAAAGGCACGGTTAAATTCATCCAACAGTTGCCAGCCGTGCAGTTTCAGCGGCTCGGGCACCGTAGCTGATTGGCTATCGCCGGAACGGATGCGCTGATAAGCGGAGACGGAACCGTCACCTGCTGAGATATTGTAAGGGGCATTTTTGCCACCTTTACCTGCTGTCTTCAGTGAAGGAGCCATAAAATCGAAATACAGATCGTTAATGGCCAGCGAATATTGGAAGCTATCTCCGTATTTCTGTAACAGGCTAAAGGTCATCGCGGGCATACGGTTTGCTGTATCGGCCAGCGGCGTGTCAATAAACTCCAGCACTTTGCAGCCGCTGCATTTGCCAATCTCTTCCTTCATGATATTGGCTTTGTCGAGTGCAATTTGATAGAGCGAATCGGTAAAAATCAGCACATTGGCCTTGCCACCCGACTTCACGACGGCGTACTGTGCCGCAATACGGGCTACTTCATTAGAATCTGAGGTGACGTTATAGAATACGTCATATTTGGGTAAGGGGCCAGGCTCTGGCACCGCATGCCAGGCGGTCAAAATGATGCCTTGCTGAACCGCTTTTTTCAGCGGGATCTTAGCAACGTTTGGATTCCATCCCCCGATGACGATACCATCTGGTTTCTGGGCAATGGCCTGATTGAGTGAGGACAGTTGATCTTTGACTGATCCTCCCCCATCCAACGTTTCCAGTTTCCAGCCTGCGGCTTTTGCCGCTTCACTCAGCCCCTGCTGTACGCCCTGTACGCCGCCATTTTTCATATCGGAAGCGATAAAAATGATCTTTTTATTGGGTTGAAGCGCTGGCCCGCTGGTCGGTCCATCCCACTGGGTACTGCTGCTGGTCGCTTTGGCTACCGCTGCTGTCGCTTGATCAAGATAGCTGTCCGCCCATGTTGGCATACTGCTCAAGAAGAGTGCGCTAAGTCCTGATAACATCAAAAAACGTTTCATAGGGTGTACTCCTGCTAGTGATGTGTCGCGTTATGGTTATCATTTTCGGGGTTGAAGGTTTTCCTACTGAGAACTCTCCTGGTGAGGGCGTTGAGGCTTGACGGTTTGACTACGTTGTACTGCTTTCTGATTGAGTAACCGACGGCGCTGGGCATAGCCTGCCAGCGTGATAGACAGTAACAGCGTTGCACCGTTGAACAGCGGTTCAACCCAGAATTCGCCGCCAAATTGCTGGATTCCGGCAATGCCGATAGCAAGAATAGCGATGCCGACTACCGTTCCCCAGACGTTCACTCGTCCGGGGCGAATGGTGGTGCTGCCGAGGAAAGCGCCGACCAGCGCGGGTAACAAATAGTCCATGCCGACGCTGGCTTGCCCGACGCCCTGTTCGGCGGCAATCAGCACTCCGCTAAAACCGGTTAATACGCTTGAGGCAATGAAGGCACCGATCGTGAAACGGTTGACAGAAATGCCATTCAGTCTTGCGGCTGCCGGATTACCGCCGACGGCATACATACAGCGTCCAAGCGGCGTGTGTTCGGTGATGAGCCACAGTACGATGGCGACAACCAGCACATAAAAGGCTGCTAGAGGGATCCCCGCTATTTCGGTGTGATGGAGTGCAATAAAGGCATCCGGTAGATCGCCAACGATCTGACGCCCCCCTGAGTGCCACAGCGCGACAGCGTATAGCACGGTGCCTGAACCAAGTGTGGCAACGAAGCTGTCGATATCGGCGAGGGCCACGAGAATACCGTTAAGCAGGCCGTACAGTGCTGAAATCACGAGCACGATAAGCACGGCCATCTGCCATGAAAAACCGTATTCCACCTGAAGGGTAATCGCCAAAATGTGCCAGAGCACGATGCCAAAGCCGACGTTGAGATCGATTTTTCCGACGATCATGGGAATGGTAGCGGCCAACGCTAATAGCGCGATTTTTGCTTTGCTAGACAGGATAGCCTGTAGCGTCAACAAAGACGCAAACGACGGCGTTGTCAGAGAAAATAGAATAACCAGTGCAATGCACAGCAACAGCAGACCATAGCGGGTCAGCATTTGCGTCAGCCACGGGCCTGCGCCATCCTGAGATAGACTCACGCGCTGTTCTAGTGCCGTTGATTTTACTGAAGTTTTATTCGACATTATTTTTTCCTTCAAACAGGTGATGCAATTTGGGTGGTTGGTATGGCTCACTGAAAGCCAACCGTTACCCATCAAGGCCGTCTGTGCTGTAATGCGTAAGCGAGCCTCTTAGATCGAGGCTGCGGTTTCCCCAGTGCTGGCAGAGGCCAGCTCTAATAAATTGGCAAAAGAGACTTGCTGATTTTTGAGTTCACCAACGACTTTCCCACGGTTGAAAACCAGCGCCCGATTGCAGATATGGGCGATTTCCTCAAAGTCGTTAGAGATCACCAATACGGCTACACCGTCCGCGAGTGATTTATTTAACAGATGGTAAATTTCTGCCCGTGCGCCCACATCTACGCCTGCTGTGGGGTCTTCCAGAATAAGCAAAGGCGCACCGAGGTGCATCCAGCGTGCCATCACCACTTTTTGCTGGTTCCCACCGGAGAGAGCGCTGATATCGATATTGACGTTCTTTGGCCGAACATCGAACAGTTGTACTTTCCACCAACTGGCCCCGATTTCTTCGCGCCGGCTATAGGTTGAGAGCAATTTATGTCCGCTGGCACAGGGATTGATGAACAAATTTTCGCGTACGCTCATCGACATCACTAGGCTCTCATTGGTGCGATCGCCAGCTACCAGTGACACGCCACTGTTCATTGCCTGTTGTGGCGAATTTGCGTGGTAAGGTGCGTCACGAAAGCGGATATCTCCACTCTCGCGCTTGCGAAGCCCGAACAGCAAACGGCCAATTTCTTCCTGCCCTGCGCCGCGTAGACCTGCCAACGCCAGCATTTCCCCCGGTTGCAGGCTAAAACTAACGGGGCCGATATCACCGACGATGATATTGTCCAATTGCAAAACGGGGGACTGGGCTTCGGGTAGTGGTTCGCGTTGATCGCCTGATATCGCTTCTCCTACGATCATTTGCACGAGATCGCGCAGTGAGTAATCTGCGGTATTTCCACCTGCCACATAGCGGCCATCGCGCATGACGCAAACCCGATCGGCAATTTCGATCACTTCATCTAGTCTGTGGGTGACGTAGATCATGCCAACCTTTTTCGCGCGTAGTCGGTTAATGACGGAAAATAGATGACGAACATCGTTCGCTGGGAGCGACGCGGTGGGTTCGTCGAGCACCAGCAGTTCTGCATTAACGGCCACCGCGCGGGCGATCGCTAGAAGGGATTTTTCCGTTCGTGAAAGTTCGAATACACGGGCATCAGGATCCAACACGATCCCAACATCGTCTAAGGCCTGAGTGGCGCGTCGGCGTATCGCTCTCCAGTCAATTAAGCCGTAGCGACGGGGGAAGCCCATCACCAGTGCCATATTTTCCGCGACGGTCATCCACTCGATCAGCCCGAGATCTTGATGAATAAAGGCAATAGGTTGTAGGCCGTCACTTTTTATCGCCGCGGCAGAGGCTATGTTGGTTCCGCGAAATTGAATATCGCCATGATCACGAGGATAAACGCCAGCCAGTACCTTAATGAGTGTCGATTTTCCGGCCCCATTTTCACCGAGTAGCGCCAGTACTTCCCCCGGCATTACCTGGAGGCTGACATCGTTGACGGCAATATTTCCACCAAAACGCTTGGTGATATGGCTGAGCGTTAGTATGGGGTAATCCATATTGACTTGATTCATGTACGCGCCCTTTTATCCAGTACTTGTAACCTGCACGATGCAACATCGGTAAGTGACTTATCCTTGTCGCGTTTAGGCATCAGTACTGAGATACCTTCTCTGGTTAAGCAATGAACTAAAAACAAAATAAACAAAATGTAGGTGTTTTAGTGAACGTTAAATTCCAATATGCGAAATCTGATTTCAAAAAATAATATGCCGAACGTAACGTTAAAGCAAAGCTGAAAGCGTTTTTAATTTTTATAAAAAACAATGTGTTATTTTTATTGTTTCGTATTTGTGACGCACTACGCACTTCCTGGTTAAGGGCAATGTTGCGTATTTTTGTCTCCCTGTTGACAATGAAATGCCGTTCCACTTCACCTCATGTAGCCCTTGCGGTAACATCTTTATCTTGAAGAGAATTGGCGGCCCCGACGCACTGTGTGGCGGAATTCCTGGGCAAGATTGCCTGGTGGCTCGATTCTGGAGATCTGTTATGAGTCCGAAAGCTGTTAATGAAAAAGACGATCAGAAAGAAAAACCGCTGGGGAGCCAGAGTCTGTTTCGTGGTTTACAACTTATTGAAATATTGAGTAACTTCCCAAATGGTTGCCCGTTGGCGCACCTGTCCGAATTGGCAGGTATGAACAAAAGCACCGTGCACCGGTTGCTACAGGGATTGCATACCAGCGGTTATGTCACACAGGCCCCTTCGCCGGGCAGTTATCGTTTGACGACTAAATTTATTTCTATCGGGCAAAAAGCGCTATCGTCGCTGAATATCATCCATGTAGCATCTCCACATTTGGTGCAGTTGAATCTGGAATTGGGTGAAACGGTGAATTTCTCCAGCCGGGAAGACGATCACGTTATCCTGATTTACAAGCTGGAACCGACAACCGGCATGATGCGTACCCGTGCCTATATCGGGCAGCATATGCCGCTGTATTGTTCGGCAATGGGTAAGATTTTTATGGCATACGGTAAGCGTGATTATCCCGATCACTACTGGCAAACCCATCAGAATGAAATTCAGACGCTAACGAAAAATACCATCACGGAATTACCTAAAATGTATGAAGAGCTGGAGGATATTCGCCAGCGCGGACTCGCGATGGATCGTGAAGAAAATGAGCTGGGGGTATCGTGCATTGCCGCGCCGGTATTTGACATTCAGCAACGCGTTCCTTATGCCGTATCGGTATCATTGCCAACAGCTAAGTTGCAACAAATTGGTATTAAATCATTGATTAAGCCAGTGATTGCTACTGCCCAGCGTATTTCTCAAGAGTTAGGGTTTGTCATACCCAATTGAACATTAGCTTAGCTAATGTAGCGTTAGAATATTCAATTTCACTTATCTGATTGGCTTCCATACACTCCCCGCGATAACAACAAACGGCGTAGGAGAGAAGTATGTGGGCGGTGTATGTACAGGGCGTTTTGTTAGGGGCGGCGATGATTCTGCCTCTGGGGCCACAGAATGCGTTTGTGATGAATCAGGGCATTCGCCGGCAGTATCACCTGATGGTGGCGCTGTTATGTGCCTTGAGCGATATGGTGCTGATTGCTGCTGGTATTTTTGGCGGTAGCGCGTTGCTGAGTCAATCTTCACTGTTGTTGGGAGCGGTGACCTGGGGCGGCGTTGCGTTTCTGCTCTGGTTTGGCTGGGGAGCGATGAAAACGGCCTTCAGCAACAATATTGCGCTCGCCAGCGCCGAAGTGATGAAACAAAGCCGCTGGCGTATTATTGCTACCATGCTGGCGGTGACCTGGCTTAATCCGCATGTCTATCTGGATACCTTTGTGGTGCTAGGGAGCCTAGGAAGCCAGCTTGCGGACGATGCCCGAAGCTGGTTTGCGCTAGGGACGATGACGGCTTCCTTCACTTGGTTCTTTGCGCTGGCGCTATTGGCCTCCTGGCTGGCGCCGTGGCTGAATACGCCGCGGGTACAGCGGGTCATCAACTTTTTTGTCGGCCTAGTGATGTGGGGCATTGCCTTGCAGCTGGCGCGTCACGGTTGGCAATAATGGGGGCAAATAAATAACCCCACCTCAGGCTGTGTTTCAGAAATTCACCTATATTGTGTGGAGTTGGTAATGCGTTATGTTGGTCGGTAAAGCAATCCGTCTTGTCTCTTTCATTCTGGAAGAGTCCGTGTTGGCACAGATAGTCTATTGATACGGACAATCTATTGATACGGACAATCTATTGATACAGATAATCTACGAGCGGCATGCGTGACGAAACATAAGTAAGGAGAGAGTGTGAAGCGAGGTATGATGAAGCTCAATGCACTGGCGTTGGCCGCTGCGATAGGACTTGGTGGTGTGTCGATAGCCGCGCAGGCTGCGGAATTGCCGGATGGCCCACATATCGTGACGTCAGGGACATCTAGCGTAGACGCGACACCGGATATCGCGCGTTTGGCGATTGAAGTGAGCGTGTCATCGAAGGATGCGGCGGAAGCGAAAAAGCAGGTCGATGCCCGCGTTGCACAATATTTTGATTTTCTCGGTAAAAATGGTATTGAGAAAAAAGATATTAATGCCGCCAATTTACGTACGCAGCCAGAATATGACTATCTGAAAACAGGTGGCTCGGTGCTGAAAGGCTATCGTGCGGTGCGTCAGGTTGAAGTCACGCTGCGCCAGCTAGATAAACTGAACGAACTGCTGGATGGGGCGCTGAAATCGGGGCTGAATGAGATTCGCACGGTAGAATTAGGCGTTGCTAACCCAGAAACCTATCGTGATGAAGCGCGTAAGAAAGCCATCGAGCAGGCGACGAGCCAGGCGGAAGCGCTGGCGCAGGGCTTCAGCGCCAAGCTGGGGCCGATCTACAGCGTTCGCTATCACGTTGCCAACTATCAGCCGATACCAATGGCACGGATGTTTAAAACGGCAGACGCAGCAGTGCAAAGCGAAGCGGCACAAACCTATGAACAGCAAACCATTCACTTTGACGATCAGGTGGATGTCGTGTTTGAGCTACTGCGTACGCAGTAATGCTCGCGCTAAAAAAGGGTTGCGTAAACCATTGATGATACTAACAGGCCTGCTCAGACAGGCCTGTTATTTTTTGCACTCTCTATTTTTTTACTATCTCAGCACGTTATGACTGCCGTAGTACCTGATGACCGTGCGAGAGCAGAGCGTCCGTCACTTTCCTCATCATCCGGCTTTCTGGCGCGAAGCGGTGCCAGTAGAGCATCCGGCGCTGAAACAGCCCTGGCGTCAGGTCGATTAATTCGTTATTGGCAAGCTCTCTTTCGATTTGCAGGTGTGGGATCATGCAGCAGGTTGTGCCTTGGCGCGCCAGTTGTACAAAGGCTTCCGACGAATTCACGATATGGCAAGGAACGCTGCCGGGCGACAAATCAAAGTTCTGTTGTAAGAAAGCCTGATGCATGTCATCCAGATGGTCGAAGGCGACCGCAGGGGCACGTAGCAGCGCCGAACGCGTTACGCCATTCGGGAAATAGCGGGCGGCAAACCTTGGCGATGCGACAAACAGATAGTCTAGTGCACCCAGTTTATCCACCAGACAGCTTGGCAGTGGCTGAGACTGAATACTCACCGCACCGACCACTTCACCCCGGCGCAGCCTTTCCTGCGTGCGCGTTTCATCTTCTACCTGCAAATTAAGACGAATCGGTGAATCAACCAGCACCGGCTGTAACGCAGGCAGCAGCCAAGTTGCGAGGCTGTCGGCGTTCACCGCCAGCGACAGCAGCAGTGGGATATCGCTGTTAGTTTCATTGCCCAGCCACTCTTCTTCCAGCAACTCGACCTGATGCAGCAGAGCCAGCAGTTTCTGCCCTTGTTCCGTTGGGCGTGGCGGGATGGTTCTGACTAATAGAGGCTGGCCGAACAGGTTTTCTAATTGTTTAATACGCTGTGAAACGGCAGATTGGGTAATACACAGTTTTTGGGCAGCGCGTTCAAAACCACGCTCGCGGATGACGGCATCCAGAGCCTGAAGCGTTCGATAGTCCGGGCGTTTCATGAAAGTCAAAATCCTCTGAATGAGTCTGTTTTTTTTCACTATGCCACATTTTGCAGATTTGCCATGCAGAAATCTTATTTTGGCTATTGTGCGCAATCACGATTCAGCACGGTAGGTGTGAAAGGGTGCGCATGAAA
This sequence comes from Pectobacterium aquaticum, assembly GCF_003382565.3. Taxonomy (NCBI): domain Bacteria; kingdom Pseudomonadati; phylum Pseudomonadota; class Gammaproteobacteria; order Enterobacterales; family Pectobacteriaceae; genus Pectobacterium; species Pectobacterium aquaticum. The sequence continues at coordinate 3,794,319 of NZ_CP086253.1, read as the reverse complement.
TAATGCATCGGCGGTGAAGTGAATTTGCACGCTTTCCCCAACGTGCATGTTCTATAATACGCACACGTTTTCGTATATCGATTCTACAGGCCAGAAGCAGATTATGACGCAAGATGAACTGAAAAAAGCAGTGGGATGGGCAGCGCTCGACTACGTCCGCCCAGACACCATTGTGGGAGTAGGAACCGGATCGACGGCCGCACACTTTATTGATGCGCTGGGTTCGATAAAACATCAAATCAAAGGCGCAGTTTCCAGCTCGGATGCCTCGACGGAAAAGTTGAAAAGTCTGGGCATCCCCGTTTTTGACGCGAATGATGTGGATTCGCTGGATGTCTACGTGGATGGCGCGGATGAGATCAACGGGCACATGCAGATGATCAAAGGCGGTGGTGCAGCGTTGACCCGCGAGAAAATCATTTCAGCACTGTCGCGCCAGTTCATCTGCATTGTTGATGCATCTAAACAGGTTGATGTGCTGGGCAAATTCCCGCTGCCGGTCGAAGTCATCCCCATGGCGCGGTCTTACGTGGCGCGTGAATTGGCGAAGTTGGGCGGGCAGCCGGTCTATCGTCAGGGCGTACTGACGGATAACGGCAATGTCATTCTGGATGTGCACAATCTGAATATCATGGATGCGGTCGCGGTAGAAAACCACATTAATGGCATCCCTGGCGTTGTGACCGTTGGGCTGTTCGCCAACCGCGGTGCAGATGTCGCGTTAGTCGGCACGGCTGAGGGTGTAAAAACCGTCGTTAGATGAGTTCATGATCGTTCTGACGTGGCGAATGCCCACGTCAGAAATTTTTTAGCTAAAAAAATCTATTTAGTTAATAGCTCATTTTTGGTACTTAATATCACATTTTCTTATTTTGTTTATCGCCGATATGGCGATGCACATCTTTGGCAATATTTTTTGCCATAAATCAGGCGCGCTCCTCTATGGCGCGATTTGGGCGAAGCAATCGTTTGTATTGCTGACTGCGTAATTTTTGTTATGTTGGCAGAAGCTATTGAGCACTCTGTCACATTTGAAGTCTGAAAATAAGGTCGGGAAATGGCAAAGGTATCATTGGAAAAAGACAAGATTAAGTTTCTGTTAGTGGAAGGCGTGCACCAGAGCGCGCTGGATAACCTGCGTGCAGCGGGTTACACCAACATCGAGTTCCATAAAGGCGCGCTGGAGCCTGAGGCGCTGAAAGCCTCCATCCGCGATGCGCATTTTGTGGGTATCCGCTCGCGTACCCATCTGACAGAAGAGATTTTTGCTGCTGCGGAAAAACTGATCGCGGTAGGGTGTTTCTGTATCGGGACTAATCAGGTTGAGCTGTCGGCCGCGACCAAACGCGGTATTCCGGTATTTAACGCACCTTTTTCCAATACCCGATCCGTGGCAGAAATGGTGATCGGCGAAATGCTGCTGATGCTGCGCGGTATCCCAGCGGCGAACGCGAAAGCGCATCGTGGTATCTGGCACAAACTGGCAGTGGGATCGTTTGAAGCGCGCGGTAAAAAGCTGGGGATCATCGGCTACGGCCATATCGGCACCCAGTTAGGTATTCTGGCTGAAAGCCTGGGTATGCACGTTTACTTCTATGATATCGAAAGTAAATTACCGCTGGGTAATGCTCAGCAGGTGCGCCACCTGTCCGACCTGCTGAATATGAGCGATGTGGTGAGCCTGCACGTGCCGGAAAATGACAGCACACAGGATATGATGGGGGCGGAAGAGCTGGCGCTGATGAAGCCGGGTTCAATCCTGATTAACGCCGCTCGCGGTACGGTGGTTGATATTCCTGCACTGTGCGACGCGTTGAGAAGCAAACATCTGTCTGGTGCGGCGATTGACGTATTCCCACAGGAACCGGCAACCAACAGCGATCCGTTTCTGTCGCCGCTGTGCGAGTTTGACAACGTGCTGCTGACGCCACATATCGGTGGTTCCACGCAGGAAGCGCAGGAAAATATCGGTGATGAAGTCGCTGGAAAACTGGCGAAATATTCAGACAACGGCTCTACGCTGTCTGCGGTGAATTTCCCGGAAGTGTCGCTGCCTGTGCATGGCGCACGTGCCAGCCGCCTGCTGCACATCCATGAAAACCGTCCTGGCATGATTACCAAAATTAACCAGATCTTTGCTGAGCAGGGCATTAACATCGCCGCGCAGTATCTGCAAACGACACCTGAAATTGGTTATGTGGTCATTGACGTCGAAACTGACGGTGCGCAAACGGCACTGCAACTGATGAAGGCCATTCCTGGCACCATTCGTGCCCGTCTGCTGTTCTGATTCGTTTTAATCAGTGAATAAACAGCCAGCCCTTTTTGGGGCTGGCTGTGTTTTTAAAGCGCGATAACGATCTTGCCGCGCATATGCCCTTCCAGCACTTTACCGTGAGCCTGCTTCAGCGTGTCTACCGTTAACCCTTGCAGTGTTTCGCTGGCGGTTCCCTGAAGTTTTCCTGCATCAACCAGTTGTGCGACTTCGTGCAAAATATTCCCCTGTTCTGCGATATCCCGCGTGGTGAACATGCTGCGGGTAAACATGAGTTCCCAATGCAGTGCCGCGCTTTTGAGTTTCAGCGCCGTCTGGTCGAGCGGGTTTTTGTTTTCCACGATGGTGCAAATGTGCCCCATCGGTGCGATCAGTTTACTGATGGCATCCCAGTGGCCGTCCGTGTCGTTCAGACAGAAAATGTAATCGACCTGTTTGATCCCTTCTTTTTCCAGAGACTCTACCAGATTACGGTAATCCACGACCTTATGGGCACCACGTTGGCGGCACCACTCTGCTGAGTCCGGCTGTGACGCGGTGGCGATGATGTTCACCGAACTGCGCAATGCCGCCAGAGAAATCGCGAGAGACCCTACGCCGCCTGCGCCGCCGATAATCAACAGCGTTTTGTCGCTGTCGGCCTGCTGTATTTTCAGATGCTCGAACAAGCCTTCCCAGGCGGTCAGCGCCGTGAGCGGCAGTGCGGCCGCCGCTGCCCAGTCCAGCGACACGGGCTTGCGTGCCACGATACGTGAATCAATCAACTGATGGGTGGTGTTGCTACCGGAACGGGTGATGTCGCCGGCGTACCAAACTTCATCGCCTACCTGAAGGTCACTCACCGCGCTGCCAGTTTTCAGCACGACACCGCTGGCATCCCAGCCGAGAATTCGGGGCTGCTGTAATCCATTCTGACGCAATCCAGCATGAACCTTGGTATCCACCGGATTGACGGAAATGGCTTTTACACCGACCAAGAGATCGTATTCACCGGGCTCGGGGATATCCTGCGTGATGGCAATGAAATTTTCTGGCTGTTGTGGATCAACGGCTATCGCATGAGCGGTCATGGTCTGCTCCTCATTATTTTCAGAATATGGTCTTGTGAATAAGACATGTTTTTGAATAAAACCCATTGTAGAGCAAAGAGATAGGGCTGATAAGATGGACAATAAATAATGCCGTATCGTGCATTGGATGGTTACTCAACGTTTTTGAAAAAGCAGTAGAGATTGTCGTACCTATAATATTTTTGTTTCATTTTTATAAGTATTTTTCAATTTTTATTGAAACGTGATTTCCATCAACTTATTTTAGGTACGTTTTAGACTGAAAATGCCGATAACAACTGTGGTTCCTTTTGACCTTTTTATGAAAGGTTTGTCCTGCGTGGCGTTATTGCCACAGTGATATCTTGGCTCTGCCGTACCAATAATGGCAGAGATAATGTAGACCAGTGATGGTGAAAATGAGAATGCAACCGATGTCTGTTCAAAAAGAGAAGTTGAGTTATATCAACAATATACGTCTCGTTTCGTTATTTATTACTCTTTTTTCAATTATCCTGATTTTATTTGCGCTTTCTATTGGCACAGCGAGCTATTTCTTAAAGCAGAGTAATGATTCCCTGGATAAGGCTAATGAGTTGTCTGATATCCGAGCTGGTATTGGCAGCAGCCTCGATCAGTTGCGCGTTGCCAGATTACTATTCATTCAGGCAGGTGCAGCAAACCGTATTAGCGATCACACGGTGTTCAAAGCGGCCTCCGAAGAGGCGGCTGGTCGAGTCAGAGCCTCACAGAAGCGTCTAGATGAATATATCGCGCGGCCAGATAAGCTAGAGAGCGAAAAGGCGCTGGATGAGGACATCCTTAAGGCATACGCCAACTACCGTGATAATGCGATTCTGGCTATGCAGAAAGCGACAAAGGATGGTGAATTTGAAGACCTTATTTCGCTGGAAGGGTCACTCACTCGCACGTTAGATGAAGCGTTTAGTATCCCAGTGCGTAAAAAAGTGGGTGAGCTGACAAAGGCTGCGCAGGATATCAACCATCGTGCGGCAGATAATGCCAAACTGGGTTACTGGATGATGGCTGGCTCATTTGCCTTAGCTATCATTATGGCGATCATGGCCTACATCATGGTACGCAACGTGATCCTCGCGCCCATCAACAGACTGGTTGATCGTATCCAGAAAATTGCAGCGGGTGATTTGACTCAGCCGCCGATGGCGATGGGGCGTAATGAAATCGGCATTCTGGGGACGAATATCCAGACTATGCAGGCGGAACTGACGGATACGGTGACGATCGTGCGCGAAGGCGCAGATTCGATCTATCAAGGATCGTCAGAAATTACGGCAGGTAATGTCGATCTCTCTTCGCGCACCGAGCAGCAGGCGGCCGCGCTGGAAGAAACCGCTGCGAGCATGGAACAGTTGACCGCAACGGTGAAACAGAACTCTGACAATGCTCACCACGCCAGCCAATTGGCGAAAAATGCTTCTGAAAAAGCCGAGAAGGGCGGACAAATTGTGCAAGGGGTGGTGGACACCATGCAGGATATTTCTACCAGTTCACGCCGTATTTCCGAAATCACGTCTGTCATTAATAGCATCGCTTTCCAGACCAACATTCTGGCGCTGAACGCGGCAGTAGAAGCCGCGCGGGCGGGTGAACAAGGGCGTGGTTTTGCCGTGGTGGCGGGTGAAGTCCGTAGTCTGGCCCAGCGCAGCGCACAGGCAGCGAAAGAGATTGAAGGGCTGATTGGCGAATCGAGCCGGCTGGTGGATACAGGGTCTGAGCTTGTGTCTCAGGCGGGCACAACTATGGGCGAGATTGTTCGTGCGGTCGTCAGCGTGACTGACATTATGGGGGAAATTGCGTCCGCTTCTGACGAACAGAGCCGAGGTATCGGGCAAGTCAGCCAAGCCGTGTCTGAAATGGATAGTGCGACGCAGCAGAATGCGGCGTTGGTGCAGGAAGCCTCGGCGGCAGCTGTTTCACTCGAAGAACAGGCTGCACGTCTGACGCAGGCTGTCGCGGTATTCAAGCTGGCTGGTGTAGCTCAGAGATTGAAATCGTCCTTGCCGCAGGCTGCACCGCAACCGCGCTTAGCGCCAGCGATGGCCCTCGCCGGAGCCAGTAGCAAAGGCCGCGATAGTCAAAACTGGGAAACGTTCTGATCGGATAAGTGAAACTGTACTGGAAAGAAAAATGGCCCGCAATGCGGGCCATTTGTTTATCACGTTCGATGACGGCTTATTTAGCGATCTTCTTGTATTTGATGCGGTGTGGTTCCAACGCATCGGCACCTAGCGTACGTTTTTTGTACTCTTCGTACTCGGTAAAGTTACCTTCGAAGAATTCCACTTTACCTTCATCCTGATAATCCAGAATGTGCGTTGCGATACGGTCGAGGAACCAACGGTCATGCGAGATCACCATAGCACAGCCAGGGAATTCCAGCAGGGCGTTTTCCAGCGCGCGCAGGGTTTCGATATCTAGGTCGTTGGTCGGTTCATCGAGCAGCAACACGTTACCGCCTACCTGCAACAGCTTCGCCAGATGCAGACGGCCGCGTTCACCACCGGACAGCTCGCCAACGCGTTTGCCTTGATCAACCCCTTTGAAGTTGAAACGGCCAACGTAAGCGCGGCTTGGCATCTCGGTGTTGCCGATACGCATGATGTCCTGCCCGCCAGACACTTCTTCCCAGACGGTTTTGCTATTGTCCATCGAATCACGGAACTGGTCGACTGACGCCAGTTTCACCGTTTCACCCAGCTCAATCGAACCGCCATCCGGCTGTTCCTGACCGGACATCATGCGGAACAGGGTCGATTTACCGGCACCGTTCGGGCCGATAATGCCGACAATCGCGCCTTTCGGTACAGAGAAAGACAGCCCGTCGATGAGCTGACGTTCGCCGTAAGACTTGCTGAGGTTGGAGACTTCCACCACTTTATCGCCGAGGCGAGCACCTGGTGGAATAAACAGTTCGTTGGTTTCGTTACGTTTCTGGTATTCGGTGTTGTTCAGCTCTTCAAAGCGCGCCAGACGTGCCTTACCTTTGGACTGACGGCCTTTCGCGCCTTGGCGCACCCACTCCAGCTCTTTCTCAATGGATTTACGGCGCGCTGCTTCCTGAGAAGCTTCCTGTGCCAGACGCTGATCTTTCTGCTCCAGCCAGGAAGAGTAGTTGCCTTCCCACGGAATACCTTCGCCACGGTCCAGCTCCAGAATCCAGCCTGCGACGTTATCGAGGAAGTAACGGTCGTGGGTAATCGCCACCACGGTGCCCTCGAAATCGTGCAGGAAGCGTTCCAGCCAGGCGACAGATTCGGCATCCAGGTGGTTGGTTGGTTCGTCGAGCAGCAGCATGTCCGGCTTTTCCAGCAGCAGACGGCACAGCGCCACGCGGCGACGTTCCCCCCCGGACAGGGTGGCGATTTTTGCATCCCACTCCGGCAAGCGCAGCGCATCGGCGGCACGCTCTAGCTGGTTGTCCAGATTATGACCGTCGTGCGCCTGAATGACTTCTTCCAGTCGGCCTTGTTCGGCGGCCAATTTATCGAAATCTGCATCCGGCTCAGCATAGAGCGCATAGACTTCATCAAGACGCTTCAGCGCGGTCACGACTTCAGACACCGCTTCTTCCACGGATTCACGGACGGTGTGCTCCGTGTTTAACTGCGGTTCCTGCGGCAAATAGCCGATTTTGATTCCAGGTTGTGGGCGAGCTTCGCCCTCGATGTCCGTATCAATGCCAGCCATAATACGCAACAGCGTTGATTTACCGGCTCCGTTCAGACCCAGCACGCCGATCTTGGCACCGGGGAAAAAACTGAGGGAGATGTTTTTCAGAATGTGACGCTTCGGCGGTACGACCTTACCGACGCGATGCATGGTATAAACATATTGAGCCACGTTGCGACTTCGCCTCTCTCTTATCTCTATGATTTGTCACCATAAGCGGGTGACCATATGTAGCACTGTGTTACCTAATACTAAATCGCTGCTAAGGAAATACCCTGGCAGCGGATCAATTATTCTAAGCGCATTACTCTAAGTATGAAGTGTAGCGGTTTTCAGCCTGCGATCCCAGCTATCCGGCGATTTGCCATGGCCGATCTGAGACGTATGCCTGCGTGATGAATTTCAGAATCGGTTTGCGGATCGGCATATCGTTGTCTGGCATGATGTGCCACACTGGATCTGCCCGATAGGATAGGGGTATCGATACGATGAAGGATGCCGATAGCAAGTTCGATAACGGATGAGGTTAATGCAGGTGATAAAAGTGGGTCATTGGTGGTACGCCGTTTCGGCGATATGTCTGGCTGGGATTTCCGGCCATGCGCTGGCGGATTCTCTGGACGAACAGCGTCAGCGCTATCAGCAGGTTAAGCAAGCATGGGACAGCAACCAGATGGACACGGTCGCGCAACTGATGCCGACGCTGCGCAGTTACCCACTTTATCCTTATCTTGAATACCGCTCGCTCACGCAGGATCTGAACCAGGTCAGCGCGACGCAGGTAAAACAGTTTATTGCAACGCACCCGACGCTGCCGCCCGCCCGTAACTTGACTACCAGCTTTGTGAATGAACTGGCGCGTCGTCAGGATTGGAGCGGACTGCTGGCATTTAGCCCCCAGCCACCGAAGCCCGTCAGCGCACGCTGTAACTTTTATTACGCCCAGTGGGCAACCGGTCAGCGTCAGGGCGTGTGGGAAGCCACGCGTGATATCTGGCTGACAGGGCGCTCGCTCCCGACCGTGTGCGATAAACTTTTCTCCGTCTGGCAGCAGGCCGGCGGGCAGACGCCGTTGACGACGCTGGAACGTGCGCGTTTGGCGATGGATGAAGGCAGTGGCAGTCTGGTGAGTTACCTCATTAAGCAACTGCCTGACGATTATAAAACGATGGGCGATGCGCTGCTAAAACTCCAGAACGATCCGAATTCGCTGGAGAGCTTTGCTCGTACCGTTGGGCCAACGGATTTTACGCGTAAAGTCACGCTGTCAGCCTTTACGCGCACGGCGCGTCAGGATGCCGATAATGCCCGTTCGATGCTACCAGTCATTGCCCGTTTGCAGAAAATGAGTGCGGCAGAACGTCAGGAGATGGAAGAAGCGATTGCTTGGCGTTTGATGGGCAACGATGCCACGCCAGAGCAGGCGCAGTGGCGGGATGGCGTGGTGCGGCAGAGCACGTCGACCACCTTGCTGGAACGCCGCGTGCGTATGGCGCTGGGGGAAGGCGATCGTCAGGGGTTAACAAGCTGGATGGCACGTTTGCCGGCGGAGGCGTTGCAGAAAGACGAATGGCGCTACTGGCGCGCGATGGTGCTGTTGGATCAGGGCAAACGGCAGGAAGGCGAGACGTTATTACGCAGCCTGATGCAGGAACGCGGGTTCTACCCGATGGCGGCGGCCCAGAAATTGAATGAGCGCTACCCCATTACTATCATGGCGGCGGTGAAGCCGGATCTTTCTCTGTCTCAGCTACCGGAAATCACCCGCGTGCGCGAGTTGATGTTCTGGCAGATGGATAATCTGGCACGCAACGAATGGGGCGGGCTGGTGGCGAATCGCAGCAAACCGCAGCAGGAAGCACTGGCTCGCTATGCGTTTGAACAGCGCTGGGCGGATTTGAGCGTACAGGCGACGATTGTCGCGAAGCTGTGGGATCATCTGGAAGAGCGTTTCCCGCTGGCCTGGAACGATGAATTCCGCCGTGAAACGCAGGGGAAAGGTATTAGCCAGAGCTATGCGATGGCGATTGCTCGTCAAGAGAGCGCGTGGAACCCGAAAGCACGTTCCCCAGTTGGTGCATCGGGTCTGATGCAGTTGATGCCCGCGACGGCGCAGCATACGGCCAAAATGAGCAATATCACGTTCTATACGAACAGCAGCCAGTTGTTCGATCCCGAAACCAATATCCTGTTAGGGACGAACTATCTGGAGTACGTGTACCAGACATTTGGCCGTAACCGCATTCTGTCTTCCGCGGCTTATAATGCCGGGCCATCGCGTGTGAATACCTGGCTGAGAAACAGCGCCGGGCGCATCGATCCCGTTGCGTTTATCGAAAGTATTCCGTTTTCGGAAACACGGGGTTACGTGAAAAATGTGCTGGCGTATGACGTCTTCTATCGCTATTTCCTGAATCAGCCAGCCAGTGTGCTGACGGATGCGGAATGGCAGCGGCGTTATTGATAGGTGGCGTTGCGCTCGTTACCTGAAATTGTGTTATGCTGCCGTACTAGTTAAATAGTATGGCAGCCTGTTATGACTCCGTTATCGCTGATCGACCCAGCACTTTCTGAACAAGACAATGAGCACTGGTTACGCTTTGTCGCGCTATTGCAGCAGTCTATTGCGGAGGATCTTCAATTGCCGCTGCTCCAACTCCTGCTAACGCCGGATGAGCGTACAGCGTTGGGAACGCGGGTGCGAATTATCCAGGAGCTAATGCGGGGTGAAATGAGCCAGCGTGAGCTGAAAAGCGAGTTAGGTGCGGGCATTGCGACGATTACGCGCGGTTCAAACAGTCTGAAAGCCGCGCCCCCCGCGTTAAAAAGCTGGCTGGAAGCGCAGTTGCTGTCGGCAGATAAGCCGTTGAGTGGCGACGCGTAACGATTACTGTTTCGCTGTCTGAACGGGAATTTGATAGATCGGGTTATGAAATGGCACCAGTGCCAGCAGCAATGCCTGATGATACACGCTAGTGCGTGATAATTTGCCGTCGGTGAAGACGCCGATGGCACCACCTTTATGCTTAATATTCTGAACGCCCGTCAAACGCTCCATTTCATCACCTAATTCCCGTCCTTCACGAATGCCATGTAATATACTTTCTGGAAGAACCAGGCTTGCAGAACGTGATTCGCCACGCAGGTGGGCGTTTTCGATCACCATCCAGGCGAACGTCATGCTTTCTTCAATGCCGGCTTCGACACCGACCCAAAAATCGGCTTCTGGCCGCACTTGGCGCGCCATCATGACGCGGTTTCTTGCGCCTGTACGGGTTTCGAGAGAGCCGAGAGGCTGGCGCGGGACACCACTGTCGACGTCAACGCCTTCGATGCGACAGTTTTCTGCACCAAAGACATCGGTGAATGCCAGAGTAATAGCCTTAATCTTTGCCGGGTTGGTAGTTGCAGCAACAACGTGATACATAACAGTTTCGTACCTTTAGTTAATTTGACGCAGTATAACGGAAAATAACCATGTTACAGGTATATCTTGTTCGCCACGGCGAAACGGAATGGAATGTGGCTCGACGTATTCAAGGTCAATCTGACAGTGCGCTGACGCCAAGAGGTGAGCAACAGGCACAACAGGTTGCTGAACGAATCGGGACGTTAGGGATTACGCATATTTTTACCAGCGATCTCGGGAGAACGTGCCAAACGACAGAAATCATCGCTAAATCTTGTGGTGATTGCCAGATAATCCTGGAGCCTGGGTTACGTGAGTTGAACATGGGTGTCTTAGAAGCTCGCGATTTGGATTCGCTGACCGCTGAGGAAGAAAAGTGGCGTAAAGGGCTGGTGGATGGCACGCCCGATGGCCGCATCCCAGAAGGCGAATCGATGGTTGATGTGGCATTGCGCATGCACGGCGTTCTGGAACGTTGTCTGGCGTTGCCTGCGGGAAGTCGTCCTTTGCTGGTTAGCCACGGTATGGCGCTGGGGTGCTTGCTGAGTACGGTTCTGGGGTTACCCGCATCGGCTGAGCGGCGTCTGCGTCTGCGCAACTGCTCCCTGTCGCGCATTGATTATCAGCAAAGCCCGTGGCTGGCATCTGGCTGGGTAGTGGAAACGGCCGGAGATATTTCGCATTTGGATATTCCGGCACTGGATGAATTACAGCGCTGAGAGCGGCTCTGTGTGCTGGATGGGGATAAAATACTCGCAGCGAATAATCGCGGGTATTTCCCTATCTGAATCGCGATCAGGGTGAAAACGCTCGGCGTCGAACCCTTTGCGACGTGTGAGTTGGAAGGTCGGCAGACAGGTGTCATACAGTGTAATAATGAAGTCCTGTAGCTCGTCTTTCGGCCCTTCGAATACAAACATCGCGTAGTCTCCGCCCGGTAGCGTAATGGGTTCACCTGTGTGAACATCGTCAGGCAGATACTGTGGCTCCAGCGCGGTGGTGTAGAGCACTTCGTGCTCGTCGTCTTTCTCTTTACTCGGCTGTGAATGATGCAGCCCGTAAAGTACAGGAGGAACAGAGCAGGTCTCTCCTAAAAACTGGCGCCAGTAGTGGGCGCGAATTTCCGTACGGAAATTACAAATCTGCTCCAGACTGCAGTTATAGGTCTGCGTTAGACCAAGAAGCTGTGTTTCTGGAAGGACGACAAACTGTGGCTGCGGCAGGGTAAACTCACCGAGCCGGATCGGCGGACGAATGCCGAACGTGTTCCAGTTATCGGAACGACGATAAGACGCGGGCGTTTGGGCAAACTGCTTTTTGAACGCGCGGGTAAATGTCTGTTGTGAATCAAAACGGTATTGCAGGGCAATATCAAGGATAGGGCGACTGGTCAGACAGAGTGCAACCGCCGCTTTGGTCAATCTCCGCGCTCGGATATATGAACCAATGGCATGGCCCGTCACATCTTTGAACATTCTTTGCAGATGCCACTTGGAATAACCCGCTTTCGCCGCCACATTATCCAGTGATAGCGGCTGGTCGAGATGGCTTTCCAGCCAGTTAAGCAAGTCACGTATGATACCGGCTTGATCCATAATCTTCCTCATCAAACACATTGAGCGCGAGCGTATTGAGATCCCGCATCATAGCAATATTTTCACTTTGGTACTGCCGAAGATTTTTGAAAATGTTCCGCAGGTAATTTGGATAAGGAGGGAGATTATAGCGGTTTATTTTGCTCATCCCCTTTTTAATTGTGGTTATTAATCGTTTGTTATGAATTATCACAGGACCTGAAATATGAACATAAAGCGCATCATGGGAGCGGGTCTGCTATTGCTATCTACCGCTGGTGTTGTCAGTGCGGAAGAAGTTGGGTCTGTCGATACAGCCTTTAAACTGCTGGGTCCGGATCATAAGATCGTCGTGGAAGCGTTTGACGATCCGGAAGTATCCAATGTGACCTGCTACATTAGCCGAGCCAAAACAGGCGGAATCAAAGGCGGGTTAGGGTTGGCGGAAGACACGTCGGACGCTGCCATTTCCTGTCAGCAGGTTGGGCCGATTACGCTGTCCGATAAGATCAAAAACGGCGGCGATCGCGGATCTGTGGTGTTCCAGAAAAGAACATCGCTGGTTTTCAAGAAATTGCAGGTCGTTCGGTTTTACGATCAAAAGCGTAGCTCGTTGATCTATCTCGCTTACTCTGATCGCTTAGTCGATGGTTCGCCGAAGAATGCGTTAAGTGCGGTGCCAGTTATGCCGTGGGGAAAGAGTGATTAACGTGCGGTAAGAAGGGAAAACAGCCGGAACAGAAGCCTGTTCCGGCTGAGGGAATTAATTTTCCAGATCGCCGCAGAAGCGGTAGCCTTCGCCGTGGATTGTCGCGATGATTTCTGGCGTATCAGCCGTGGATTCAAAGTGCTTGCGGATACGACGGATGGTGACGTCAACGGTACGGTCGTGCGGCTTAAGCTCACGACCCGTCATTTTCTTCAGCAATTCCGCACGGGACTGAATCTTGCCCGGATTTTCGCAGAAGTGCAGCATGGCGCGGAATTCACTGCGCGGCAGCTTGTATTGTTCACCAGCCGGGCTAATCAGAGAACGGCTATTGATGTCCAGTTCCCAGCCGTTGAAACGATAGCTTTCCACCAGACGACGCTCTTCGGTGCCACTGCCCAGATTCATAGTTCGTGATAGCAGGTTACGTGCGCGGATCGTCAGTTCACGTGGGTTGAACGGTTTGGTGATGTAGTCATCCGCACCGATTTCCAGACCGAGGATCTTATCGACTTCATTGTCGCGGCCGGTGAGGAACATCAAGGCAACGGTGGCTTGCTCGCGCAGTTCACGTGCCAGCAACAGGCCGTTCTTTCCTGGCAGGTTGATGTCCATGATCACCAGATTGATGTCGTTCTCGGACAAAATGTGGTGCATTTCTGCGCCATCAGTGGCTTCGTGAACAACGTATCCTTCCGCCTCAAAAATGCTTTTGAGGGTATTACGAGTTACTAGCTCGTCTTCAACAATAAGAATGTGCGGCGTCTGCATGTTTGCTACCTAAAATTGCCAACTTAAATTATAGAAATCGGAAGTACAGAAGTCGCTGTCATACCCTGCTGGCCCGCTGGCTACAACGCCAGTTATTCCGGGTATTTCCCTGGAGCTTACCGAGGTAAACTACGCTCTCGCTCAACGTCAGACTCAAGTACGTAAATGCGTTACTGGTGTTCATTCTCTACCCGCTTAGAGGTACTGCTAGCGGGTGAGCGTGGCGCTAATTTAACTGCGCTCAAAGTGGCGCACAGTTTAACCTTATTAACAGCAACATAACAGTAAGCACAGATTTTGCCTGCTGATAAATCTACGGTTCTGTTGACATATATCAAATTTCATTTTAGCACGTTAACTATTTTGTGATAAACACTTATAGGATTGCCAGTTTACGTCACAATTTAGCACTTTTTATGAACGATTTGGCATAGCAAATGCCAATAATCATAATTGGCGCTACACCGTCGTTGGTAGTTTTATAACTTATTGAAGTAAGGTAATTTACCTTGTTTTTATTAGGGTTTTATCTTTCCGCCCATATTTTGAACTCACCGATGTTTCCTACCGAAGGCCGAATTGATGCCGGAAATGTTGTTGGTTTATTGTTAATTTTTTACCGTGATGCCCAACAAATTGCCGTTATCAACAAATTAACGTTATCAACAAATCGTGGTCATCAATAAATTGTTATCGATTGCAGGGCTGCGTTGTTTGGCGAGCAGATGAACTATTGCCAAAACGCATGTAACCCATACTGAGGAGTCTATGCAGTTTCATATTATTTTGGTTGAGCCCGCTCGGGCTGAAAATGTAGGGGCGGCTGCTCGTGCGATGAAAACGATGGGATTCAGCAGCTTGCGTATTGTCGGTAGCACGGCACATCAAGAGCCCGCCGCCCGCTGGGTGGCGCACGGTTCAGGAGATATTCTGGATAACGTACAGGTGTTTTCCACGCTGGCTGAAGCACTGGCAGATATCGATTTTACGGTCGCGACCACCGCGCGCAGCCGGGCGAAGTATCGTTATTACTGCACGCCAGCGGAACTGACTGGTGTATTGCAGGAGAAGGTTCAATGGATGGCCTCTGCGGCGCTGGTGTTTGGTCGTGAAGATGTTGGCCTGACGAATGAAGAACTCGAACTGGCGGATGTGCTGACTGGCGTGCCGATGAAAGCGGATTATCCCTCGCTGAATCTTGGTCAGGCGGTGATGGTGTTCTGTTACCAACTGGCTGAACTCATGCAGGTCAAACCGGAAGCGACACAGCCAGCGGTGGTGGGGCAACTGTCGGCGCTGCGCGATCGTATGGAGCGGCTACTGGTTAATCTGGCGGTTGAAGACGATGAAAAACTGCGGGACTGGTTGCATCAGCGGCTAGGGCGTTTAGAGCAACGTGATACGGCGATGCTCCATCGGTTGCTACACGACATTGAAAAAAGGTTGCCGAAATAAGATAGCAGAGATGGCTTTTTTGGTAGTCGAACATCTTGGGCTGCGTGTTTTGACAACGGTTTGTCCGGCTTATTCCTGTTTAGGCAGTGGGTTGCGCGGCAGGAATTTTTCGTTCGACGAGAAGAAAAAAAAGAAATCCGTTGACTTCAAAGGGCGATTGGCCTAACTAATAGGGCAGATAACTCTACTTCTAATGAGATTCGATTTTAGCATGCGCACTATCAGCCTAATCACCACGATTATTACCATCACCGATACAACCAGTAACGGTGCGGGCTGACGCATATAAAGATTCCAGAAAAAGCCCGCACCGAACAGTGCGGGCTTTTTTTTTATGGCAGGTTATCCCTCAACGCCGTCTGTAAGCGGCATACAAAAAACGCTTCCGGCGTTTGGTTGGCAGAAATTCAGGAGAACAGATAAAAATGCGAGTGTTGAAATTTGGCGGGACTTCAGTAGCGAATGCGGAGCGTTTTGCTCGCGTTGCCGACATTATCGAAAACAATGCGCGCCAGGGACAGGTGGCTACCGTATTGTCCGCGCCGGCGAAAATTACCAACCATCTGGTTGCCATGATTGAGAAAACCGTCGCCGGACAAGATATCCTGCCTCATTTAAACGACGCCGAAACGATCTTTTCTTCATTACTGCAAGGCCTTGCCGCGTCTCAACCCGGCTTTGACCATGCCCGCCTGAAGGCATTCGTGGATCAGGAATTTGCACAGCTGAAACACGTTCTGCACGGCATCGCGCTGCTGGGCCAATGCCCTGACAGCGTGAATGCTGCAATCATCTGCCGGGGAGAAAAACTGTCTATCGCCATCATGGAAGCGGTCTTTCAGGCGCGCGGCTATGGGGTCTCTGTTATCAATCCGGTCGAGAAACTGCTGGCGCAGGGACACTATCTTGAATCCACCGTGGATATCACTGAGTCAACTCGTCGCATCGCTGAAAGCGCTATCCCGAAAGATCATGTGATCCTGATGGCGGGCTTTACTGCCGGTAACGACAAAGGCGAACTAGTGGTGCTGGGCCGTAATGGTTCTGACTATTCCGCTGCGGTGCTGGCTGCGTGTTTGCGTGCCGACTGTTGTGAGATTTGGACTGATGTGGACGGTGTTTATACCTGCGATCCGCGTCAGGTGCCGGACGCTCGATTATTGAAATCGATGTCCTATCAGGAGGCGATGGAGCTGTCCTATTTCGGCGCCAAAGTCCTCCACCCTCGCACCATTGCTCCTATCGCCCAGTTCCAAATTCCCTGCCTCATCAAAAACACCGAAAATCCTCAGGCTCCCGGCACGCTCATCGGCATGGATAGCACGGATACCCAGTATCCAGTGAAAGGCATCACCAACCTGAACAACATGGCGATGGTTAACGTATCTGGCCCTGGCATGAAAGGCATGGTCGGCATGGCAGCGCGTGTGTTTGCTGCGATGTCGCGCGCGGGCATCTCTGTTGTTCTGATTACGCAGTCATCTTCCGAATACAGCATCAGCTTCTGCGTATCGCAAAACGAGCTGGCGCGCGCCAGAAAAACGCTGGAAGACGAATTCTATCTAGAACTGAAAGAAGGCGTGTTAGAGCCGCTGGATGTGATGGAGCGTCTGGCGATCATCTCTGTGGTGGGCGATGGCATGCGTACGCTGCGTGGTCTGTCTGCACGTCTGTTCTCGGCATTGGCGACAGCAAATATCAATATCGTGGCTATCGCGCAGGGCTCGTCTGAGCGCTCTATCTCCGTCGTGGTGAACAACGATGTCGCCACCACTGGCGTACGTGTTGCCCACCAGATGCTGTTTAACACCGATCAGGTGATCGACGTGTTTGTTATCGGGGTCGGCGGTGTGGGTGGCGCACTGTTGGATCAGATCCACCGTCAACAGCCGTGGCTGAAAGACAAGCATATCGACCTGCGCGTGTGTGGCATCGCCAACTCCAAAGCGATGCTGACCAATATTAACGGCATCTCGATGGACAACTGGCATGAAGAGCTGGGTAAAGCCCGCGAGCCGTTTAATCTGGGTCGTCTGATCCGTCTGGTTAAAGAATACCATCTGCTGAACCCAGTGATCGTTGACTGTACCTCGAATCAGGCCGTGGCCGATCAGTACGTGGATTTCCTGGCCGATGGTTTCCACGTGGTGACGCCAAACAAGAAAGCCAACACGGGGTCGATGAACTATTATCACCAACTGCGTAGCGCCGCGGCGAAATCCCGTCGTCGTTTCCTGTATGACACCAACGTCGGTGCAGGCCTGCCGGTGATTGAGAACCTGCAAAATCTGCTGAATGCGGGTGATGAGCTGATTCGCTTTACCGGAATTCTCTCTGGCTCGCTGTCCTTTATTTTCGGTAAACTCGATGAAGGCATGTCGCTGTCGGAAGCGACCACACAGGCGAAAGAAAAAGGCTATACCGAACCCGATCCGCGTGACGATCTGTCCGGTATGGACGTGGCGCGTAAGCTGCTGATTCTAGCGCGTGAAGCGGGTTATCAACTGGAGCTGGGCGATATTGAGGTGGAATCCGTTCTGCCTGCCAGCTTTGATGCATCCGGCGATGTCGCCAGCTTTATGCAACGCCTGCCGACGGCAGACGATGAGTTTGCCAGCCGTGTTGCACAAGCGCGCGATGAAGGTAAAGTGTTGCGCTATGTCGGCGTGATTGAAGAAGGCCGCTGTAAGGTCAAGATCAGTGCCGTTGGCGGCAACGATCCGCTGTTTAAAGTCAAAGATGGCGAGAATGCGTTGGCATTCTACAGCCGTTATTATCAGCCACTGCCGCTCGTGTTGCGCGGTTATGGCGCGGGTAACGATGTTACCGCTGCTGGTGTGTTCGCAGATCTGCTGCGCACCTTGTCATGGAAGTTGGGAGCATAATTATGGTTAAGGTGTATGCACCTGCATCAATCGGTAACGTCAGCGTCGGGTTTGATGTACTGGGTGCGGCCGTCTCGCCGGTAGACGGTTCACTGCTGGGGGATTGCGTCTCTGTTGAAGCCGCCGATCTGTTCAGCCTGCGTAATGAAGGGCGTTTTGTTAGCAAGCTGCCGGACAACCCGAAAGAAAACATTGTGTATCAATGTTGGGAACTGTTCTGTCAGGAAATTGGCAAAACCGTGCCAGTGGCGATGACGCTCGAAAAGAATATGCCGATTGGTTCAGGGCTCGGTTCCAGCGCCTGTTCTGTCGTCGCTGGGCTGATGGCGATGAACGAATTTTGCGGTAAGCCGCTGGATGATACCCGTCTGCTGACGCTGATGGGTGAGCTGGAAGGGCGCATTTCCGGCAGCGTTCACTACGATAACGTTGCCCCGTGTTTTCTCGGCGGTGTCCAACTGATGCTGGAAGAAAACGGCATCATCAGCCAGCCTGTGCCGTCATTCGATGACTGGCTGTGGGTCATGGCGTATCCGGGGATTAAAGTCTCCACTGCTGAAGCGCGCGCGATTCTGCCTGCGCAATATCGTCGTCAGGATTGCATCAGCCACGGCCGTTATCTGGCCGGCTTTATCCACGCTTGCCATACCGGACAGGCTGAGCTGGCGGCGAAACTGATGAAGGATGTCATCGCGGAACCTTATCGGACGAAACTGCTGCCCGGCTTTGCTGCCGCTCGCCAGGCTGCTGAAGATATCGGGGCGCTGGCCTGCGGTATTTCCGGCTCTGGCCCAACGTTATTCTCCGTCTGCAACGACATGGCGAGCGCACAGCGTCTGGCCGACTGGCTGCGGGATAACTATTTGCAGAACGATGAAGGTTTTGTTCATATTTGCCGTCTTGATACGACTGGCGCACGACAACTGGGATAACGCATGAAACTGTACAACCTTAAAGATCATAACGAGCAGGTCAGTTTTGCTCAGGCTATCAAGCAAGGACTGGGTAGCCAGCAAGGGCTATTCTTCCCGCTGGAACTGCCGGAATTCGAGCGCACTGAAATCGATGCGCTGTTGGATCTGGATTTTGTGACCCGCAGCAGCCGCATTCTGTCCGCCTATATCGGCGATGAAATTGCGACCGAAACGGTGTTTGAGCGTGTGAAAGCGGCCTTTGCATTCCCGGCTCCGGTTGCGCCAGTGGCGGAAGATATCGCTGCGCTGGAGCTGTTCCACGGCCCGACGCTGGCCTTTAAAGACTTCGGCGGCCGCTTTATGGCGCAAATGCTGACGGAAGTGTCTGGCGACGAGAAAATTACCATTCTGACGGCGACCTCTGGCGACACTGGTGCCGCTGTGGCGCACGCCTTTTACGGTCTGGAAAATGTCCGCGTTGTGATTTTGTATCCGCAGGGCAAGATCAGCCCGTTGCAGGAAAAACTGTTCTGTACGCTGGGTGGCAACATTCACACCATCGCTATCGACAGCGATTTCGATGCCTGTCAGGCGTTGGTGAAAAAGGCGTTTGATGATGAAGAACTGAAAAAAGCAATCGGCCTGAACTCAGCAAACTCCATCAACATCAGCCGTTTGTTGGCGCAAATTTGCTACTACTTTGAAGCCGTTGCACAACTGCCGCAGGAAGCCCGTAACCAACTGGTGGTTTCTGTACCGAGCGGTAACTTTGGCGATCTGACCGCTGGCCTGTTGGCGAAATCGCTGGGTCTGCCAATTAAGCGCTTCATCGCGGCGACTAACGCCAATGACACGGTGCCGCGCTTCCTGAGCAATGGTAACTGGGAACCGCATAAAACGGTGGCAACCTTATCCAACGCGATGGACGTCAGCCAGCCGAACAACTGGCCGCGCGTGGAAGAGCTGTTCCGTCGTAAGAACTGGCAGTTGAAAACGCTGGGCTTTGGCGCGGTGAGCGATGAGACGACGAAAGAAACCATGCATGAGCTGGATGCGTTAGGCTATCTCTCAGAGCCGCATGCTGCGATTGCTTACCGTCTGCTGCGCGATCAGTTGCAAGCGGGTGAATTCGGTCTGTTCCTGGGTACGGCGCACCCAGCGAAATTCAAGGAAAGCGTGGAAGACATTCTGGGCAAAGAACTGGATCTGCCGGAAGCGCTGGCTGAGCGTGCCGATCTGGATCTGCTGTCGCACAACTTCCCAGATGATTTCGCGAGGCTGCGTGAGTTCCTGATGTCGCTGCCGGAATAAGATTGCTGCAAGGATTTGCCTCTTAGTGACATGGTTTATGCGGACTAAGAGGTGGTTTCGTGCGCGATAATACCGTCATTTTCATGCTACTTTGTAGCACGCGCCCGACACGGGGCGGCTCACACGCCGCTCGCCCCGTGACCCCAGGCTTTCGGCGGGAAATTATGCCGCTGGCGCGGTGCCTTCGTCGGTATCAGGCTTAACGGACCGCTTGCGACACGTTCCCGACGTGGCGCAAGCTTTCGCCGCGTCCTGCGGCTCATCCGAAGCCTGCTATCTCCTCAGCATACTTTTTTACGCCGGATAACGGCAAAATCCGCGATACCTTCCTGTAATTGTGTATAAAGGCTATCCTGATAGGGAAGCTGGGAGGCGGTTGTCATTCGTCAAAGTACATTACTGTTCGTGGCGCTTGAATACCAGCTCGTTAGCCGAAGAGTCCGCCGCCTCGAAAAAGTAACCTTCCAGATTAAACGCTTTCAACTGTTCCGGCTGAGTCAGACGGTTTTGAATAATGAAACGACTCATCAGGCCGCGTGCTTTCTTGGCGTAGAAACTGATTACCTTAAATTTACCGTTTTTCTCATCCAGGAAGACGGGTTTGATCAGACGGGCATTAAGCTTTTTCGGTTTAACGGCTTTGAAATATTCGTCCGATGCTAAATTAACCAGCACATCGTCGCCTTGTTCGCGCAGCGCCTGATTCAGCTTTTCAGTAATGGTGTCGCCCCAGAAACTGTAGAGATCTTTACCGGCGTTATTTTCCAGCCTGGTGCCCATTTCCAGCCGATACGGCTGCATCAAATCCAGCGGGCGCAACACGCCATACAGGCCTGACAGCATACGCAGATGCTGTTGAGCGAAATCGAAGTCGTCATCGCTGAAATCTTCCGCGGCCAATCCGGTATAAACGTCACCCTTAAACGCCAGCAGCGCCTGACGCGCGTTCTCCGGTGTGAAATCCGGGTGCCAATCGCTAAAGCGGCCTGCGTTCAGGTCAGCCAGCTTATCACTGATGCTCATCAGAGAAGCGATCTGTGCCGGCGTCAGTTTTTTACACACATCAATCAACTGGCTGGAATAGTCCAGAAGTTCCGGCTGGGTATAACGCGTCGTTGCCAAAGGACTGGTGTAGTCGAGCGTTTTTGCAGGTGAAATAGTAATAAGCATGCGCCTGTCCTGTCGGTCTGATTTTTGATGCACCTACTATAGCAAGAACCTGATAAGAAAACGGCGATGGCTACAATAGCTTCATCTTTTAAGACGCTTCATTTTTTCGGCAGGATGATTTTAGTGTGGTAAGAGGCGGGGCTGTGTAGAGAGGATTAACAGCTGGCTTGCACGGGAAAGTGCGCGTGTTATTATCAGATTTCGGTGCAAAACAGACGGCCACCCGATTAGATAACCAGTCGATTCATATACGAGCTATTTTCATTCACGAGCACCACGTATAAACAACGAGACATGCCAACATGACGGATAAACTGACTTCCCTACGCCAACTGACCACGGTTGTAGCTGATACCGGCGATATTGCGGCAATGAAACTGTACCAACCGCAAGATGCGACCACTAACCCTTCACTGATTCTGAACGCTGCGCAAATTCCTGAATACCGCAAGCTGATCGACGAGGCAATTGCCTGGGCGCGTGAGCAGAGCAGCGATCGCAAACAGCAGGTCGTGGATGCCACGGATAAACTGGCGGTCAATATCGGTCTCGAAATTTTAAAATTGATCCCCGGCCGCATCTCCACAGAAGTGGATGCGCGCTTGTCTTATGACACCGAAGCCAGCGTGGCGAAGGCAAAACACCTGATCAAGCTGTACAACGACGCAGGCATCAGTAACGAGCGTATCCTGATTAAACTGGCTTCAACCTGGCAGGGCATCCGCGCGGCGGAGCAGCTGGAAAAAGAAGGCATCAACTGTAACCTGACGCTGCTGTTCTCCTTTGCACAGGCGCGCGCTTGTGCTGAAGCGGGCGTGTTCCTGATTTCTCCATTCGTTGGCCGTATTCTTGACTGGTACAAAGCCAATGGCGATAAGAAAGAATTCGCGCCGCATGAAGATCCGGGCGTGGTTTCCGTTAGCGAAATCTACGACTACTACAAAGAGCACGGCTATGAAACCGTTGTGATGGGCGCGAGCTTCCGTAACGTCGGTGAGATTCTGGAACTGGCCGGGTGTGACCGTCTGACGATTGCACCCGCCCTGCTGAAAGAGCTGTCAGAAAGCGAAGGCGAAGTGGTTCGCAAGCTGTCTTACGTTGGTGACGTGAAAGTTCGTCCGGCGAAAATGACAGAAGCTGAGTTCTACTGGCAGCACAACCAGGATCCAATGGCGATTGATAAACTGGCCGACGGGATCCGTAAATTTGCTATCGACCAGGAAAAACTGGAGAAAATGATCGCAGATTTACTGTAAGCATTTTGCGGATAAAAATAGCCGGAAATTCCGGCTATTTTTTTGTCTGCAATTGGTATCGCGGGGATACATTTATTTTGCCGTCGCGTTACGTGTTTTCTTCGCGATATAAAGATTATCATCGGCACGTTTCATGACCTCGCTGAGATCTTCCCCGGCGATATAGTATTCAACCAGCCCAATACTGACCGTCAGCCTGATAGCCCCAGCGGTTGTTTCACAAGGTGTGTCGCTCACGCGCTCTCTTGCTTTGTCCACGATGGTGTACGCATCGTCTAATCCGATATTCGGTAATACGATCGCGAATTCATCGCCGCCAATACGGCCAAAAATATCTTCGCGGCGAAATGATTTTTTGAAGGTGTCGCCAACAAACTTCAGCGCATCATCCCCGACGCTATGGCCAAAGCTATCATTCACCTGCTTAAAGTAGTCAATGTCGATCAGAATGACGCTAACGGGGCGCTTGGTCAGGTTAGCGATACTAAAGGCTTTATTTGCGGCCATAACGAACGCATCTCGCCGTAAATAACCGGTGAGATCGTCATACCGCGCGATGATGGGCAACTCCACCAAATATTTTTTCGTCAGCACTGAGAGCAGGCTGCCTAAAATAGCGAAAAGTAGCACGCTACCAACAATAATGAGGGTTGATGACAGGGAAAATAGCGTCTGGATAAATGATGGTGGTGGGCTTTCTGACGTCGTTCTTATCCAAATACCCAGTAATTCATCGGTTGGTGACAGAATAGGGAAAATAATTGTCAGCGTGTTTTTACCCGCATAGTCCCCGATAGAGGGCAGTTTATTTTGGCAGGTGCGAATAACGGCCATATCGTTGAAGTTGAGATCGGAAGAGGAAAGCTTGTTTATACATTCGCTACGTGAATCCCGAGTGTTAAAGGCAAATGTTCTGGTACGTGACAATAAATAAGTACCGGATTGCCGAATCATATCGCTTTCTGTTACTTCACCGCTGTTGGTGTAGGAACCGTAGGTTTTGATCGCGGTATCGAGATTTATCCGTTCTGTTTTCCAGGTCGACTTATTGGCTTCATGCATAATAATGATGGTGAAGATAAAGGAAATCGCACCGAACAGAAAAAACGCGTATGTCGGATGGGCAAAAAGTTTAAGTATTTTATACTTAAGGTCGGTCATGGCGACTTCCTTGATAGGGCTTTTTTATTTTTAGTGATACTAAAGAAGTGCTTTAATTTTATCATATTATTTGATTTAACGTGATGCTCTGTCGTGGTGGATATCATCCTTTTCTCTTTAATCTATCGGCGTATTTCACCCGCTCTTAACGGGTTAGCGATCTTTTTTATTTGTCTACTATTCTTAAATTTTAATTGCGCCGCGTTATTATTAATTTAAGTCATGTCCTGACTTTTTTTGAGACGCTATTTAATAATTATTATCAAATGTCATACCGCACTCAGCGTGAAATAACGAACATCGTGTGAATTTCCTCATGAGAGCGAATTGTTTGCTAAAAGCCGTCAATATCCTGATAAAATTGGTGTTTTGTTTAAACTGAGGTGCTTATGAACGTATTGCGTATTGGCTTAGTTTCCGTATCCGATCGTGCTTCCGGCGGGATTTATCAGGATAAAGGCATCCCAGAACTGGAATCCTGGCTCCGCAGCGCCCTGACTACGCCTTTTGAAGTGGAAACCCGGCTGGTGCCGGATGAACAGCCAATGATTGAACAAACGCTGTGTGAGCTGGTGGATGAGCGTGGCTGTCATCTAGTGCTGACAACCGGAGGAACGGGACCTGCACGTCGTGATGTCACGCCAGACGCTACGCTGGCCGTTGCCGATCGAGAAATGCCAGGGTTTGGCGAGCAAATGCGTCAGATCAGCCTGCGTTTCGTGCCTACTGCTATCCTCTCCCGCCAGGTAGGCGTGCTGCGTAAACAGGCGCTGATTCTTAATCTGCCGGGACAACCTAAGGCGATTAAGGAAACGCTAGAAGGCTTAAAAGAGGCAGATGGCAAGGTGGTTGTGGCCGGTATTTTTGCCAGCGTACCGTATTGTATCCAACTGCTGGAAGGCCCTTACATTGAAACTAATGCGGATGTAGTAGCAGCTTTTCGCCCTAAAAATGCGGTGCGCGAAATAAAAGACTGAAGTTAGCCGATTTGAAACATAAGATTCAGCTTTGCTGGTGTATAAAAATTTTGCCGCTATAGTAATTTCTACTTTACACACTGCGGTGACGTTCTCCTTTTCTCACTCTGGCAATGCACGGTAACTTATGACTCAGGATCAACACGCCCATCCTCGCCGGTTGAACCGGCAGGACTACAAAACGCTGTCTCTGGCTGCGCTGGGTGGCGCGTTAGAGTTTTACGATTTTATTATTTTCGTCTTCTTTGCTGCCGTGATTGGCGATCTCTTCTTCCCACCCGATATTCCTGAATGGCTACGGCAGGTTCAGACGTTCGGTATTTTCGCCGCAGGCTATCTGGCTCGCCCGCTTGGGGGCATCATCATGGCCCACTTTGGTGACAAGAGCGGACGCAAGAAAATGTTCAGCTTGAGCATATTGCTGATGGCGTTACCGACGCTGGCAATGGGCTTATTGCCGACCTATGAAGCCATTGGCATTGCGGCACCGCTTTTACTGCTGTTAATGCGCGTGCTGCAAGGTGCCGCAATCGGTGGGGAAGTCCCTGGGGCATGGGTCTTCGTTGCGGAACATGTGCCTCGCGCCCGTATTGGGTTTGCCTGCGGTACGCTGACTGCTGGGTTGACGATGGGGATTTTGCTAGGCTCGCTGATCGCAACGTTGCTGAATACCGTGCTGACGCCAGAGCAGATGTCCGGCGGCGGCTGGCGTCTGCCGTTCTTTATTGGCGGGGTATTCGGTCTTGTCGCCATGTATCTGCGCCGCTGGTTGCAGGAAACCCCCATTTTTATGGAGATGCGTGAGCAGAAAAAGTTGGCAGAAGAGCTACCGCTGAAATCTGTCGTCTTAAATCATAAACGTGCGGTTGTGGTTTCAATGCTGTTGACCTGGCTGCTGTCTGCGTGCATCGTCGTCGTGATTCTGATGGCTCCGACCTACCTGCAAAAAGTCCACGGCATTCCTGCTGCGCTGGCATTGCAGGCGAACTGTCTGGCAACGATTGCGCTGATGGTGGGTTGCGTCGGCGCGGGGCTATTGGTTGACCGCTTCGGTGCCAGCAAGCTGTTTATAGTGGGTAGCTTGTTGCTGGCCGTATGTAGCGGGTTCTTTTATAGCTCGGCAGCAAGCAGTACGACGCTGCTCTTTGTCAGCTATGCGATTGTCGGGCTCAGCGTGGGTGTGGTGGGCGGTGTGCCTTATGTCATGGTGCGAGCGTTTCCGGCTGCGGTGCGGTTCTCCGGGATTTCTTTTTCCTACAACGTTTCCTATGCCATTTTCGGTGGCCTGACGCCCGTCTTCGTGACGCTGATTATGAAGGCGACGCCGATGGCTCCTGCCTTCTATGTTCTTACGCTGGCTGCTGTGGGATTGCTGCTGGGTGTTTATTTGCAGCGCGATCTGGATGCTGACTCGCAGGTTTCGGCCGATAGCGAGGCGCGCGATCGTTCGCCCGTCGAAGTTTAAGCACGCTTTTCTCAAAAAATAGCGCGTCCTCAAAAACAAACGAGCCCTGTCAATCTGACAGGGCTCGTTTGCATGTTACGCCGGATCGCGTCGGTACAGGTATGGCGTCAGAACTTAGTGAGACGCGCCACGAGCACCAATTGGCAGTACGGTGCGACCAAACTTCTCGTTCAGCACTTCAGCCATGGCCAGATAAATCGCGCTCGCGCCACAGATGATACCTTCGTAACCCGCGAAGGTCAGCAGGGCGTGGTTGCCGGTAAAATTACCCACGGCCAGCAGCGCAAATAGCACGGTCAGGCTGCCGAAGACAAATTGCAGTGCGCGGTTGGTACCGAAGGTGCCGAAGAACATAAACAGTGTGAAGACGCCCCACAGGCCAAGGAACACGCCAAGGAACTGAGCGTCGCTGGCTTCCGCCAGGCCCATTTTTGGCAGCATAAGAATGGCAACCAGCGTCAGCCAGAATGCGCCATAAGACGTGAATGCGGTCACGCCAAACGTATTCCCTTTTTTATATTCCAGCAGGCCAGCCAGAATCTGGGCAATACCGCCGTAGAAAATACCCATGCTGAGAATGATGGAAGAAAGTGGGAAAAAGCCTGCGTTGTGCAGGTTCAACAGAATAGTGGTCATCCCGAAGCCCATCAGTCCTAATGGACCAGGATTTGCCAACGTGTTCGTGCTCATAAATCCTCTGCAATAACAGATTATTAATAGTCCCTTCGCGTCGGCGCTGCATTAAGGCTAGCGAGTGCGCCAATCACGTTGGGATAGGTGTCGTTTAGGTGTTATTGCCCGCTATTGTGTAGGGAAATGTCCCCATTTTTGCAGCGAGCGCGGCATCATATCGGGCGTTTGGAACGGACACAACATAGGGAAGGCAGAATAGTTTGATCGTACGAGGGGTAAAGGTCATTTTTTTTCATCTTCCCCCCTTGATGATAGAAATGTTGGCCCCATCTTATTTGCAACCGAAACAGTTTGACCTGCCGCAAAGGCGTGTGTCGGGCCGTTACATCGGTGGTTAGCATGAAAATGAAACGTGTGCTGCTGATGAAAAACGAGGGTGTGTTGTTAGAAAACGAGAAATCTTGTTGAAAAACGACATTTCGCCCGCACAGTAGGTTTAACCACCATACCGAATATGACTTTTTAGTGGAGATGTTTAGATGGGTAAGATTATTGGTATCGACCTGGGTACAACCAACTCTTGTGTCGCGATTATTGACGGTACTCAGGTAAAAGTACTGGAAAATAGCGAAGGCGATCGCACCACGCCTTCAATCATTGCTTATACGCAAGACGGTGAAACTCTGGTTGGCCAACCGGCTAAACGTCAGGCAGTGACCAACCCGAAAAATACACTGTTTGCTATCAAGCGTCTGATTGGCCGTCGTTTTAAAGACGAAGAAGTTCAGCGCGATGCCAACATCATGCCGTACAAAATCATCGCGGCAGATAATGGCGATGCTTGGCTGGAAGTGAAAGATCAGAAAATGGCTCCGCCGCAGATTTCAGCTGAAGTGCTGAAAAAAATGAAGAAAACGGCGGAAGACTATCTGGGTGAGACCATCACCGAAGCGGTTATCACCGTGCCCGCTTACTTCAACGATGCGCAGCGTCAGGCAACGAAAGATGCCGGCCGTATCGCGGGTCTGGAAGTCAAACGTATCATCAACGAACCAACAGCGGCTGCGTTGGCCTACGGTCTGGATAAAGAAGTTGGCAACCGTACTATCGCGGTTTACGACTTGGGCGGCGGGACGTTCGATATTTCCATTATCGAAATCGACGAAGTTGATGGCGAGAAAACCTTTGAAGTGCTGGCAACCAACGGTGACACCCACCTGGGTGGTGAAGACTTCGATAGCCGCATGATCAACTATCTGGTTGATGAATTTAAGAAAGAGCAAGGTTTCGACCTGCGCAACGACCCGCTGGCCATGCAGCGTCTGAAAGAAGCCGCAGAAAAAGCCAAGATCGAGCTGTCTTCGGCACAGCAGACTGACGTTAACCTGCCGTACATCACGGCGGATGCTACCGGTCCTAAGCACCTGAACATCAAAGTGACGCGTGCAAAACTGGAATCACTGGTCGAAGAGCTGGTGAACCGTTCTCTGGAGCCGCTGAAAGTGGCATTGCAGGATGCTGGCCTGTCCGTTTCTGAAATTCAGGACGTGATTCTGGTTGGTGGTCAGACGCGTATGCCTCTGGTGCAGAAGAAAGTCGCTGACTTCTTCGGTAAAGAGCCACGTAAAGACGTGAACCCGGACGAAGCGGTTGCTATCGGTGCTGCGGTTCAGGGCGGTGTCTTGTCGGGTGACGTGAAAGACGTTCTGCTGCTGGACGTAAGCCCGCTGTCTCTGGGTATCGAAACCATGGGCGGCGTGATGACGGCGCTGATCGCTAAAAACACCACGATCCCGACGAAACACAGCCAAGTGTTCTCAACGGCGGAAGACAACCAGTCTGCGGTAACGATCCATGTTCTGCAGGGTGAGCGTAAGCGTGCGCATGACAACAAATCTCTGGGTCAGTTTAACCTGGATGGTATTCAGCCTGCGCCGCGCGGTATGCCGCAAATCGAAGTGACCTTTGACATCGATGCCGACGGTATCCTGCACGTTTCCGCGAAGGACAAAAACAGCGGCCGCGAGCAGAAAATCACCATCAAGGCATCTTCTGGTCTGAACGAAGAAGAAATCCAGAAAATGGTACGTGATGCAGAAGCGAATGCGGAATCTGACCGTAAGTTTGAAGAGCTGGTTCAGGCGCGTAACCAGGGCGATCACCTGCTGCACAGCACGCGTAAGCAACTGGAAGAAGTGGGCGACAAACTGGCCGCTGATGATAAAACTGCGATTGACGATGCTCTGAAAACGCTGGAAAGCGCGCTGAAAGGCGAAGACAAAGCAGAAATCGAAGCGAAAATTCAGGCGTTGGTTCAGGTTTCTGGCAAGCTGCTGGAAGCGTCTCAGCCACAGCCAGGTGCTGAAGGTGCCGCTGATGATGCCTCTGCTCGTCGCGACGACGATGTCGTTGATGCTGAGTTTGAAGAAGTTAAAGATAAAAAGTAATCGCCCTTGAGCGGGCGCAGTAGCTGTCACAAAGCTATTGCTGGCAATCAGCACGGGCGTCGAGGAAACTCTGCGCCCGTGCATGCATGTTGAGGGGCAGGAAAATAAATGGCGAAGCAAGATTATTACGAGAGCCTGGGCGTTGCTAAAAACGCGGATGAGCGCGAAATAAAGAAAGCGTATAAGCGTCTGGCGATGAAGTACCACCCAGATCGTAATCAGGGTGATAGCGAGGCAGAAGCCAAGTTCAAAGAGATCAAAGAAGCCTACGAGATCCTTACCGACTCGCAAAAACGCGCAGCCTACGATCAGTATGGCCATGCGGCGTTTGAGCAAGGTGGTATGGGCGGAGGCGGCGGTGGCTTTGGCGGAGGCGGTGCCGATTTTGGTGATATTTTTGGCGACGTGTTCGGTGATATTTTTGGCGGCGGTCGCCGTCAGCGCGCGAGCCGTGGATCCGATTTACGCTACAACATGGAGTTGACGCTAGAAGAAGCGGTACGTGGCGTCACCAAAGAGATCCGTATTCCCGCACTCGAAGAGTGTGATGTGTGCCACGGTAATGGTGCGAAGCCGGGTAGCTCCCCGATCACCTGCCCGACCTGTCATGGGAACGGTCAGGTTCAGATGCGTCAGGGCTTCTTTACCGTGCAGCAAGCGTGTCCGCACTGTCATGGTCGCGGTAAGATCATTAAAGATCCGTGCGTCAAATGTCACGGCCATGGTCGCGTAGAGAAGAGCAAAACGCTGTCGGTGAAAATTCCGGCGGGCGTGGACACGGGCGACCGTATCCGTTTGTCTGGTGAAGGCGAAGCGGGTGAGCACGGTGCACCGTCAGGTGATTTGTACGTTCAGGTGCAGGTTAAAGCGCATCCGATCTTCCAACGTGAAGAAAACAATCTGTACTGTGAAGTGCCGATCAATTTTGCGATGGCAGCATTAGGTGGCGAGATTGAAGTTCCGACGCTGGATGGTCGCGTGAAGTTGAAAGTGCCTGCGGAAACGCAAACCGGGAAACTGTTCCGTATGCGTGGCAAGGGCGTGAAATCGGTACGTGGCGGTGCGCAGGGCGATCTGTTGTGCCGTGTGGTTGTCGAAACGCCGGTTAGCCTGAACGAGCGTCAAAGACAACTGCTGCAAGAACTCGATGAGAGCTTTGGTGGCCCGTCTGGCGAGAAAAATAGCCCACGCTCGAAAAATTTTTTCGATGGCGTGAAGAAATTTTTCGATGATTTAACCCGTTAATGGTTTGTCGTTAATGCGTGATAAGAAACCGGTGGGGTAAACCTGCCGGTTTTTTTATGACGGACATCCCTGCGCGTCACCTTGTGGCCGTTACTGTGCAATGTTGAAAAACGCTCCCGACGTTTTTTTATTCCCTTCTCTTGATAGCCTCAATTCAATAGGTCGTTTTTTACGATGATTAAGCCAGCTTTAATCTGCTTTTAACGAGTGGTTAGATTGCGTAGTCTTGCCAGCAAGAAAGCGGGCATACGGTATTAACGCTCGTGCCTAATGGGAGATTAAGTCAATGATAACAATGATTCGTCGCTTTATTCGATTGGATGCCGCCGCTGGTGTAATGCTAATGATGGCAACAGTTCTGGCCATTGCGTTTGCCAACTGGTCGATGACTGCCGCTGGCTATCAACAATTCCTGATGATGCCAGTGGAAATGCGCTTTGGCGCACTGGAAATCAATAAGAACCTGCTGCTGTGGATTAACGATGGTCTGATGGCGATTTTCTTCCTGCTGATTGGTCTGGAAGTAAAGCGCGAACTTGTCGAAGGCTCGTTAGCCAGCCGCCAACAGGCGATGCTGCCACTGGCGGCTGCGGTAGGCGGAATGGTTTTTCCTGCTTTATTCTTTCTGCTTTTCAACGCGAATGATGAGATGACGCGCGCTGGCTGGGCGATTCCCGCGGCGACAGATATCGCGTTCGCGATTGGTGTACTGACGCTTTTGGGTAAACGTGTTCCCGCTGGGCTGAAAGTCTTCCTGCTAGCGCTGGCGATCATTGACGATCTGGGGGCGATCCTGATCATTGCCCTGTTTTATACGCAGCAGATTTTTTGGCCTGCGCTAGGTGGCGCGGTGTTGGCGGTTGCGGCGCTGGCCTATATGAACAGGCAGCAGGTTGGTAAAAACTCCGCCTATTTGTTGGTGGGGATCGTCTTGTGGATCTGCATTCTAAAATGTGGCGTTCATGCGACACTCGCTGGGGTGATTGTCGGATTCTTTATTCCTTTACGTACGTCCAACGGGGAATCTTCTCCGGCAGCTACGTTGGAACATGGCTTACAAACGTGGGTCGCGTTTCTGATTATTCCGCTGTTTGCCTTCGCGAACGCAGGCATTGTGCTGCAGGGGATTGTGCTGGAAAAACTGTTTTCCCCTTTGAGCCTTGGCATTGCTGCCGGGTTGCTGATTGGTAAACCGCTGGGCATTACCTTGTTCAGTTGGCTAACCATCCGACTGGGCTACGCGCGTCTGCCTGCTGGCGTCTGCTTTAACCAGATCGTGGCGGTGTCTGTGCTGTGTGGTATCGGCTTTACTATGTCGATATTCATTACGTTACTGGCCTTCTCCGGCGGCGATGCGGAATTGATTACCTATGCCAAGCTGGGAATCTTGCTGGCATCGGGGCTAGCGGCACTGCTTGGCTATCTGGCGCTACGCGTTGTGTTGCCTACGCTGGACAAGGCGGTTCAGCCGTGTAAGGGTTGATGCTATGCCGGAGGCGCGAAAAGGAGGCGGGTGTGTCTCATTTGAATTTTAACCATCTCTATTATTTCTGGCAGGTTTATAAGTCGGGATCCGTTGCGGGTGCGGCAGAGACGCTGTTCTTAACGCCGCAGACCATTACCGGGCAAATTAAATGCCTGGAAGAGCGTTTACAGGGCAAGCTCTTCAAGCGTAAGGGGCGCGGGTTGGAACCGACGGAGCTGGGACAGCTTGTTTTTCGCTATGCGGATAGCATGTTCCAGCTTAGCCAGGAAATGTTGGATATTGTGAACTACCGCAAAGAATCGAACCTGTTATTTGATGTCGGCGTGGCTGATGCGTTGTCCAAACGGCTGGTGAGCAGGGTGCTGGAAACGGTCGTAACGGAACAGGAACATATCCATTTACGCTGTTTTGAGTCGACGCACGAAATGCTGCTGGAGCAGTTGAGCCAGCATAAGCTGGATATGATTCTGTCAGATTGTCCGGTGGATTCGACGCAGCAGGAAGGGCTGTTTTCACTCAAGCTGGGTGAATGTGCGGTGAGCTTTTATTGTAAACGTCCGCAGCCTGAGCAGCCTTTTCCCGCTTGCCTTGAACAACGTAAGCTGCTGATTCCCGGGCGGCGAACCATGCTGGGACGGAAACTGCTGAACTGGTTTACGGCGCAAAATATTCAGACGACTATTTTGGGCGAATTTGATGATGCGGCGCTGATGACCGCGTTCGGCATTAATAACGACGCGATTTTCGTTGCACCGTCTCTGTATGCCAATGAAATCTACCAGCAGGGCGATATCGTCGAGATCGGTAGGATCGAGAACATTCAGGATGAGTATTATGCGATTTTTGCGGCCAGAATGATCCAGCACCCTGCGGTGCAGCGCGTCTGTAACGCGGATTTTTCAGCGCTCTTTTGTGATAATACAGACACAAAAAAACCGGCCTAAGCCGGTTTTTTCTTAGCAACAACACGCAGATGCGTGATTATTGCATGGCGTTGATGCGCGCAACCAGATTGGATTTATGACGTGCAGCTTTATTTTTGTGGATCAGGCCTTTACCAGCCTGACGATCCACGATTGGTTGCATGTCATTAAATGCTTTCTGTGCCGCTTCTTTATCGCCAGTAGCGATCGCCGCGTATACTTTCTTGATGAAAGTACGCATCATTGAGCGACGGCTTGCGTTATGCTTACGGCGCTTCTCAGATTGTACGGCGCGTTTCTTAGCTGATTTGATATTAGCCAAGGTCCAACTCCCAAATATATTCAATCGAGGACAATTCAAAGGCCGTGGAATATGCTCGTTTAGCCTTCGTTTGTCAATGGATTTGTGCAAATAAGCGTCGTTTGTACGTCGACACTTGTTACGTTGTGATGGCGCAGGATTTTAGCAGCTTCACGCGGTGGAATACAGCTTTTCGCATCATAAATTCATCCTGAATTTGATAAAGCCCTGTCTGTCATCGGTAAAGTCGGATTGCATGTGCCATCCGCCGTCTGGATATTCTGCGTATAGGCCTCATCCATCGATGATTCCGCTAAAAAACGTGCAAATACTGGCACGATTTACAAGGTGGCTGCAAAAGGCGCGAATCGCGGGTTAACCTTACTCGCTGTACAAGGTATAATCCGCCGATTTCCATAATATTAACCCTTTGTTCTGGGCCAGCCATGCAGCTAATTCGCGGTATACACAATCTTCGGGCACACCATTACGGCTGTGTGCTCACTATTGGTAATTTTGACGGCGTGCACCTCGGACACCAAATGCTGCTTGAACGACTGAAGCAGGAAGGTCGCGCTCGTGGGCTGCCAGTGATGGTCATGATTTTTGAACCACAGCCGCTGGAACTCTTCGCTGCGGAAAAAGCGCCCGCCCGTCTGACGCGTCTGCGTGACAAGGTGAAATATCTGGCGCAGGCCGGCGTGGACTATCTGCTGTGCGTCAGATTCGACGCACGTTTTGCCGCCAACGATGCTGAGACGTTCGTTTCTTCCCTGCTGGTGAAAAAATTGGGCGTGAAGTTTCTGGTGGTGGGAGATGACTTCCGCTTCGGGGCTGGTCGTCAGGGAGATTTCCTGTTATTACAGAAGGCTGGGCGTGAGTCGGGATTTGATGTCATCAGCACCTATTCATTCTGTAACGGCGGCAAACGGGTGAGCAGCACTGGCGTACGTGAAGCGCTCAGTCGTGATGAACTTGAGCTGGCAGAAAGTCTGTTGGGCCACCCTTACAGCATTTCTGGGCGTGTGGAACATGGCAAAGCATTGGGGCGAACCATTGGGTTCCCTACCGCCAACCTGCCGCTGAAACGTCAGGTTTCCCCTGTCAGCGGTGTATATGCCGTCAGCGTCTATGGACTGGGGCAAGAACCGCTACCGGGCGTTGCCAATATTGGCACGCGTCCAACCGTAAACGGTGACAAACGCCAGCAGCTTGAAGTGCATTTGCTGGACGTGACGATGAACCTCTATGGTCGTCATATTGAAGTCGTACTGCGTAAAAAGATCCGTAATGAACAGCGTTTTGCTTCGCTCGATGCGTTAAAACAGCAAATCGCCGATGATGTGGTGACAGCCCGAACGTTCTTCGGGTTAAAGACACCGGTTTAATTTTTCTAGCCGAAACGAAATCGAGAATCTAATGAGTGACTATAAGACTACCCTGAACTTGCCGGAAACAGGGTTCCCGATGCGTGGCGATCTGGCCAAGCGCGAACCTGACATGCTGAAACGTTGGTATGAGCAGGATCTGTACGGGATTATTCGCAATGCGAAGAAGGGAAAGAAGACCTTCATTCTGCACGATGGCCCTCCGTACGCGAACGGCAACATTCACATTGGTCACTCAGTTAACAAGATTCTGAAAGATATTATCGTTAAATCGAAAGGCCTGTCTGGTTACGATTCCCCTTATGTGCCGGGCTGGGACTGCCATGGTCTGCCGATTGAACTGAAAGTAGAACAGCTGATCGGTAAGCCCGGTGAGAAAGTCAGCGCCGCAGAATTCCGTGCGGAGTGCCGTAAATATGCGGCAGAGCAGGTTGCGGGTCAGAAAGCCGACTTTATTCGTCTCGGCGTGCTGGGCGACTGGGATCGTCCTTATCTGACGATGGATTTCAAAACCGAAGCGAATATCATCCGTGCGCTGGGCCGCATCATTGAAAACGGTCACCTGCACAAGGGTGCTAAGCCCGTTCACTGGTGTGCTGACTGTGGTTCCGCGCTGGCGGAAGCGGAAGTTGAATATTACGACAAAACGTCCCCATCCATTGATGTCGCGTTTAACGCCAGCGATGTGGCGGCGGTATTAGCCAAATTCGGCGTGAAGAGCGTAGACGGCCCTGTTTCGCTGGTGATCTGGACGACGACGCCGTGGACGCTGCCAGCAAACCGTGCGATCTCACTGAATGCAGAGTTCGATTATCAACTGGTGCAGATTGACGGTCAGGCGCTGATTCTGGCGGCCGATCTGGTTGAAAGCGTGATGCAACGCGTCGGCGTGACGCAGTGGATCGTTCTGGGCGACTGTAAAGGCGCGGATCTTGAGCTGCTGCGTTTCAAACATCCGTTCCTAGGCTTTGACGTACCGGCCATTCTGGGCGAGCACGTGACGCTGGATGCGGGTACGGGGGCGGTGCATACCGCTGGTGGCCACGGCCCTGACGACTATGTGATCAGCCAGAAATACAATCTGGAAATCGCCAACCCAGTGGGGCCGAACGGCTGCTACCTGAGCGGCACTTATCCTGAACTGGATGGCAAATTCGTTTTCAAAGCCAACGACCTGATCGTTGAAATCCTGCGTGAAAAAGGCATGTTGCTGCACGTAGAAAAATTGCAGCACAGCTATCCGTGCTGCTGGCGTCATAAGTCGCCGATCATTTTCCGTGCCACGCCACAATGGTTTGTCAGCATGGATCAGAAAGGCCTGCGTAAGCAGTCGCTGTCTGAAATCAAAGGCGTGCAGTGGATCCCGGATTGGGGTCAGGCGCGTATCGAAGCGATGGTCGCCAACCGTCCTGACTGGTGTATCTCCCGTCAGCGTACTTGGGGCGTGCCAATGTCGCTGTTCGTCCACAAAGAGACGGAAGAACTGCATCCGCGTACCGCAGAGCTGATTGAAGCTGTGGCGAAACGTGTTGAAGCCGATGGTATTCAGGCATGGTGGGATCTCGATCCGGCCGACGTGCTGGGCGCAGACGCTGACAACTACGTCAAAGTGCCAGACACGCTGGATGTATGGTTCGATTCTGGATCGACGCACGCGTCCGTAGTAGATGTTCGCCCTGAATTTGGCGGTCATGAAGCGGATATGTATTTGGAAGGTTCCGACCAGCATCGTGGTTGGTTCATGTCTTCCCTGATGATTTCCACTGCGATCAAAGGCAAAGCGCCTTACCGTCAGGTACTGACTCACGGTTTCACCGTTGATGGTCAGGGCCGCAAGATGTCCAAATCGATCGGGAATACCGTCAGCCCGCAGGACGTGATGAACAAGCTCGGTGCCGACATTCTGCGCCTGTGGATCGGTTCAACGGATTACTCCGGTGAAATCGCCGTATCCGATGAGATCCTGAAGCGTTCTGCCGATGCCTACCGCCGTATTCGTAACACCGCGCGTTTCCTGTTGGCGAACCTGAACGGGTTCGATCCACAGAAAGATAGTGTGAAACCAGAAGACATGGTTGTGCTGGATCGCTGGGCGGTTAGCTGTGCGAAAGCCGCACAAGAAGAGATCCTCGAAGCGTATGAAAGCTATGATTTCCACCGCGTCGTACAGCGTCTGATGCAGTTCTGCTCGATCGAGATGGGTTCGTTCTATCTGGATATCATTAAAGATCGTCAGTACACGGCAAAAAGCGACAGCGTGGCACGCCGTAGCTGCCAGACTGCGCTATACCATATCTCAGAAGCGCTGGTACGTTGGATGGCACCGATTATGTCCTTCACCGCAGATGAGATCTGGAACTACCTGCCGGGCGAGCGTGCGCAGTACGTCTTTACCGAAGAGTGGTATGACGGTCTGTTCGCGCTGGATAGCGCAGAAACCATGAACGATGCGTTCTGGGCGGATGTCCTGAAAGTGCGTAGCGAAGTGAACAAAGTCATTGAGCAGGCGCGTAATGACAAGCGCATCGGTGGATCGCTGGAAGCCTCCGTTACGCTGTACGCCGATGCCAATCTGGCGGGCAAGCTGAATCAGCTGCGTCAGGAACTGCACTTTGCGCTGCTGACGTCAAAAGCGCAGGTGGAGCGTTATGAAAATGCGCCGGATAACGCGCAGGCAACGGAACTCACCGGACTGAAAATTGCCTTAAGTGAGGCAGAAGGACACAAGTGTCCACGCTGCTGGCATTACGAGACGGATATCGGTAGCAATGCCGAGCATCCTGAAGTCTGTGGTCGCTGTGCGACTAACGTGGGCGGTAACGGCGAAGAGCGTAAATTTGTCTGATGAATAAAATCTGTGCGAGTGGACTGCGCTGGCTCTGGCTGGCGATACTGGTTTTAGTTGTCGATCTTGGCAGCAAGCAGTGGATTCTTGCCCACTTTGCGCTGGGGGATACGGTGCCAGTGATGCCTTCTCTGAATCTGCATTACGCCCGTAACTACGGCGCAGCATTCAGCTTCCTGGCGGATAAAGGCGGTTGGCAACGCTGGTTCTTTGCTGGCATCGCGATTGCTATCGTGGTTGCTCTGCTGGTGATGATGTACCGTGGCAGCGTCAAACAGCGGCTCAATAACATTGCGTATTCGCTGATTATCGGCGGTGCACTGGGCAATCTGTTCGACCGGACATGGCACGGATTTGTTGTCGATTTCATCGACTTTTATGTCGGTGATTGGCATTTCGCCACATTTAACCTTGCCGATACCGCTATCTGTATTGGCGCGGCACTCATCGTACTGGAAGGATTTTTCAGTACGCATGATGATACTGATACCGTTAAGCAAAAGGGTCACTGATGTCCGAGAGTGTTCAGCATAACAGCGCGCTGCTGGTGCATTTTATTCTGACGCTAGAGGATGGCTCAGCGGCTGAATCTACGCGTGAGCGCGGTAAGCCAGCGCTGTTTCGCCTTGGCGACGGCAGCCTGTCTGACGCGTTGGAACAACAGCTGTTGGGATTGCAGCGTGGCGATAAACGCAAGTTTACGCTACCGCCGGAGTCGGCCTTTGGGCCGACCAATCCGAACCTAATCCAGTTCTTCCTGCGTCGTGATTTCGCCCAGACCGGCGTGCCGGAAGTTGGCACTATCATGCTGTTCAGCGGCGTTGCCGGAAATGATATGCCGGGGATTATCCGCGATGTGACCGAAGAGTCGGTCACCGTGGATTTCAACCACCCGCTATCTGGTCAGGCGATTACCTTCGATCTTGAAGTGCTGGATATCGATCCTGTACAACAGGAGGTGACACATGCAGATCCTGCTGGCTAATCCGCGCGGCTTTTGTGCCGGTGTCGATCGAGCTATCAGCATTGTGGAACGTGCGCTGGAGCTTTTTGGTACGCCAATCTACGTCCGTCATGAAGTGGTACATAACCGCTATGTGGTTAACGGATTACGCGAACGTGGCGCGATTTTTATTGAGCAAATTGAAGACGTGCCGGATGGTGCGATTCTGATTTTCTCTGCACATGGCGTTTCGCAAGCGGTACGTAATGAAGCCAAAAACCGCGATCTGACAGTATTCGATGCGACCTGTCCGCTAGTGACCAAGGTGCATATGGAAGTGGCCAGAGCCAGTAAGAAAGGCGTTGAAGCGATTCTTATCGGGCATGCCGGACACCCTGAAGTTGAAGGGACGATGGGGCAATATAGCAATGCGGACGGCGGCATGTATCTGGTGGAATCCCCTGAGGATGTCTGGCAGCTACAGGTAAAAGACGAAAGCAATCTGTGCTTTATGACGCAAACCACGCTTTCTGTTGATGATACCTATGCGGTGATTGATGCGTTGCGTGAGCGTTTCCCGCAGATTGTCGGCCCGCGTAAAGATGACATCTGCTATGCAACGACCAATCGTCAGGAAGCCGTTCGCCATTTATCAGATAAGGCGGATGTCGTTTTTGTCGTAGGCTCTAAAAACTCCTCAAACTCCAACCGCCTTGCTGAATTGGCACAGCGCGCGGGGAAAGCGGCTTATCTGATTGATTCATCAGAAGATATCCAGGAGTCATGGTTAGCGGGCGCTTCGCATGTTGGGGTGACCGCAGGCGCATCGGCACCGGATATTCTGGTACAACAGGTGATCCAGCGCCTGAAAGCATTAGGCGGCAAGGTGGCCGTTGAAATGCAAGGGCGTGAAGAAAACATCGTCTTTGAAGTGCCCAAAGAGTTGCGTGTTGAAGTCAAACAGATAGATTAATGCTGTTTCTGCGGTAGGGCTAGGCTAAAGCCCTATCGCTTTTATCCCCTTCCGTTTTCTTCTCCCCTATATTCACTCATGAAAATGTTAATGTATAAAAATGAATTTTTATGCGTTACGCCATGTGGCTTGTTTTTTAACCGCTTGTATTTATCTTCAAATACCTTACGGCTTTTCATCGCTCTGAGCGCCATTCTGATACCTTTGGTTAGACAGTTTTGCTGATTTTCTGCGACTTCAAACAGTATTTTCTAATCTGGCGGTAAATCCGCTGGCGATAGTGCGCAGCGCCCGTTAACCTGATGTTATTTTTATGTCGTCAGGATCAAAAAGAGAGAGACATTATGAAGGATTCATCCATCCGTATTGCGGTTGTAGGCGCGGGCGGCCGTATGGGACGCCAACTGATTCAGGCTATCGAGCAAATGGACGGCGTGGTATTGGGCGCGGCGCTGGAGCGTTCTGGTTCGTCTCTGATAGGAAGCGATGCCGGTGAACTTGCTGGGCTGGGTAAAAGCGGTATTACCGTGAATGAAAGTCTGGATGCCGTGCAGAATGATTTCGATATTTTGATCGACTTCACCCGTCCAGAAGGTACATTAGCGCATCTGGCGTTTTGCCGTCAGCACCGTAAAGGCATGATTATTGGGACAACTGGCTTTGATGATGCAGGAAAGGCGGCGATTAAGCAGGCTGCGCAGGATATCGGCATTGTGTTTGCGGCGAACTTCAGCGTTGGCGTCAATGTCATGTTGAAGCTGCTGGAAAAAGCGGCCAAAGTCATGGGCGACTATACTGATATCGAAATCATTGAAGCACACCACCGCCACAAAGTGGATGCGCCATCGGGTACCGCGCTGGCGATGGGCGAAGCGATCGCCGATGCGCTGGGACGCGATCTGAAGTCCTGTGCCGTGTACGCGCGTGAAGGCTACACCGGTGAACGCGATCCGAAAAGCATTGGTTTTGCGACCGTACGAGCGGGCGATATTGTCGGTGAACATACGGCGATGTTTGCTGACATTGGCGAGCGCGTTGAGATTACCCACAAGGCATCCAGCCGTATGACGTTTGCCAATGGTGCAGTAAGAGCCGCTATCTGGATTAGCTCGAAGGAAAGTGGCATTTTTGATATGAGAGATGTGCTTTCTCTGGATGATTTATAGTATTTAATTTTTATATAAAGATTATATCTAACTGATAAAGGTGGTTATTTTTATGATCACCTTTACTTTTATCTTTTTGGATTATTTTTTCTATCACCATTGATTTTTATTTGTGTTTTATTCTATTTTTTAGTGATGATTTTCCCTCCTTACTCTCAAAATGCCCTTGGCTGGTGATTTGTTACTCTTATTTTAGCAATGTTGTCTCGCAACCGTTTACTTCTCTCAGTTGATAGGGTTTTTTACGTCAGTGGGCCACTATTTATTTCGTAAAGCATAAAAATAAGAGAAAAAAAGCGGTTTGGGTAGACAATCGGGAAGACCATCATTAAAATGCGCCCAATTTGCCAAAAATTGGCCTTACAGGTAGTTTTTGCATTGATTTAGTGACTCAAATCTGAATTAATATGCAAATAACGTGATTGTTTATTCCTTGGAGGGTGTTTTGATTAAGTCAGCGCTATTGGTTCTGGAAGACGGAACCCAATTCCACGGTCGGGCCATTGGGGCAGAAGGGGCGGCAGTGGGGGAAGTGGTCTTCAATACGTCGATGACCGGTTATCAAGAAATCCTTACTGATCCTTCCTATTCCCGCCAGATTGTCACTCTCACTTATCCCCATATCGGTAATGTCGGCGCCAATGCCAACGATGAAGAATCCCCCTCTGTACAGGCTCAAGGCCTGGTGATTCGCGATTTACCTCTGATTGCCAGCAACTACCGTAGTGAAGAAAGCCTGTCTGAATACCTCAAACGCAACAACATCGTCGCCATTGCTGATATCGATACCCGTAAACTGACCCGTCTGCTGCGTGAAAAAGGCGCACAGAATGGCTGCATCATTGCGGGTGATGCACCGGATGCTGCCGTCGCGCTGGAGAAAGCGAAAGCGTTCCCTGGGCTGAAGGGCATGGATCTGGCAAAAGAAGTGACGACGCCAGAAAGCTACAGCTGGTTACAGGGAAGCTGGACGCTGGAAGATGAATTGCCGGCGGCAAAAAACGAAAGCGAACTGCCTTACCACGTTGTCGCTTATGACTACGGCGTGAAACGCAATATTCTGCGTATGCTGGTGGATCGCGGTTGCCGCTTGACGGTCGTTCCGGCGCAGACACCTGCTGAGGACGTACTGAAGCTGAATCCAGACGGCATTTTCCTCTCTAACGGCCCGGGCGACCCGGAA
The DNA here is from genome assembly GCF_003382565.3 of Pectobacterium aquaticum. Classification (NCBI taxonomy): domain Bacteria; kingdom Pseudomonadati; phylum Pseudomonadota; class Gammaproteobacteria; order Enterobacterales; family Pectobacteriaceae; genus Pectobacterium; species Pectobacterium aquaticum. The sequence continues at coordinate 3,752,694 of NZ_CP086253.1, read as the reverse complement.
CCGTGCGACTACGCGATCCGTGCGATCAAAACCTTCCTGGAAACGGATATTCCGGTATTCGGTATCTGTCTGGGTCACCAGTTGCTAGCACTGGCAAGCGGTGCCAAGACCATCAAAATGAAGCTGGGTCACCACGGTGGCAACCATCCGGTCAAAGATCTGGATAACAACTGTGTGATGATCACCGCGCAGAACCACGGCTTTGCGGTTGATGAAAATAATCTGCCTGACACGCTGCGCGTCACGCACAAATCCCTGTTTGACCATACGGTTCAGGGGATTCACCGCACGGATAAACCCGCGTTCAGCTTCCAGGGTCACCCGGAAGCGAGCCCAGGCCCGCACGATGCCGCGCCGCTGTTCGACCACTTTATTGACTTGATTCAGACTTACCGTTCTTCAGCTAAATAATCAGGAGCGAGAAAATGCCAAAACGTACAGATATTAAAAGCATCCTGATTCTGGGCGCAGGCCCGATTGTTATCGGCCAGGCGTGTGAGTTTGACTACTCTGGTGCACAGGCGTGTAAAGCGCTGCGTGAAGAGGGTTACCGCGTTATTCTGGTGAACTCCAACCCGGCAACCATCATGACCGACCCGGAAATGGCCGATGCGACCTATATCGAGCCGATTCACTGGGAAGTGGTGCGCAAAATTATTGAAAAAGAGCGTCCAGATGCGGTGCTGCCAACGATGGGCGGCCAGACTGCGCTGAACTGTGCACTGGAACTGGAACGTCAGGGCGTGCTGGCCGAATTCGGTGTCACCATGATTGGTGCAACGGCGGATGCGATTGATAAAGCAGAAGACCGCCGCCGCTTCGACGTGGCGATGAAGAAGATCGGTCTGGATACTGCGCGTTCCGGTATTGCACACAATATGGAAGAAGCACTGGCCGTTGCGGCTGACGTCGGCTTCCCGTGCATTATCCGTCCTTCCTTTACGATGGGCGGCACCGGTGGCGGTATCGCTTACAACCGTGAAGAGTTTGAAGAGATCTGTGAGCGCGGGCTGGATCTTTCTCCAACCAAAGAGCTGTTGATCGATGAATCACTGATCGGTTGGAAAGAGTATGAGATGGAAGTGGTGCGTGATAAGAACGACAACTGTATCATCGTCTGCTCCATTGAAAACTTCGATGCGATGGGGATCCACACGGGTGATTCCATCACCGTCGCACCAGCGCAAACGCTGACCGATAAAGAATATCAAATCATGCGTAACGCTTCGATGGCGGTACTGCGTGAAATCGGCGTAGAAACAGGCGGTTCTAACGTTCAGTTCTCGGTAAACCCGAAAACTGGCCGTCTGATTGTTATCGAAATGAACCCGCGTGTATCACGTTCTTCCGCGCTGGCCTCTAAAGCAACGGGCTTCCCGATTGCGAAAATCGCGGCCAAGTTGGCTGTAGGTTACACGCTCGATGAGCTGATGAATGACATCACTGGCGGTCGTACGCCAGCGTCCTTCGAACCTGCTATCGACTACGTTGTGACCAAGATTCCACGTTTTAACTTCGAGAAATTCGCGGGTGCCAACGACCGTCTGACCACGCAGATGAAATCTGTGGGTGAAGTGATGGCGATTGGTCGTACGCAGCAGGAATCCTTGCAGAAAGCGCTGCGTGGCCTGGAAGTGGGCGCAACCGGCTTCGATCCGAAAGTGGATCTGGACGATCCAGAAGCGCTGACCAAAATTCGCCGCGAGCTGAAAGATGCGGGTGCAGAGCGTATCTGGTACATCGCTGATGCCTTCCGCGCGGGGATGTCTGTCGATGGCGTGTTTAACCTGACCAACGTTGACCGCTGGTTCCTGGTGCAGATTGAAGAGCTGGTGCGTCTGGAAGAGCAGGTCGCTGAAAAAGGCGCAACTGCGCTGGATGCCGAATTCCTACGTACGCTGAAGCGTAAAGGCTTTGCCGATGCGCGTCTGGCAAAACTGGCTGGCGTGGCGGAAAGCGAAATTCGCAAGCTGCGCGATAAGTTCGACCTGCATCCGGTCTATAAGCGTGTTGATACCTGTGCGGCAGAATTTTCGACCGATACGGCTTATATGTACTCCACGTATGAAGAAGAGTGTGAAGCCAATCCGACTCAGGATCGCGACAAAATCATGGTACTGGGTGGTGGACCGAACCGTATTGGTCAAGGGATCGAATTTGACTACTGCTGCGTCCACGCTTCACTGGCGCTGCGTGAAGATGGTTATGAAACCATCATGGTCAACTGTAACCCAGAAACCGTTTCAACAGACTACGATACGTCTGACCGCTTGTACTTCGAGCCGGTAACGTTTGAAGACGTGCTGGAAATCGTCCGCATTGAGAAGCCAAAAGGCGTTATCGTGCAGTACGGTGGCCAGACGCCGCTGAAACTGGCGCGTGCGTTGGAAGCCGCAGGTGTACCAGTGATTGGCACCAGCCCAGATGCGATTGACCGTGCAGAAGACCGCGAGCGCTTCCAACAGGCTGTGAATCGCTTGGGGCTGAAGCAACCGGCTAACGCCACGGTCGCGACCATTGAGCAGGCGGTAGAAAAAGCGCGTGGCATCGGCTACCCACTGGTTGTCCGTCCTTCTTATGTTCTGGGCGGCCGCGCGATGGAAATCGTGTACGACGAAATCGACCTGCGTCGCTACTTCCAAAACGCGGTTAGCGTATCTAACGACGCACCAGTTCTGCTGGACCGTTTCCTTGACGATGCCATCGAAGTTGACGTTGATGCGATTTGTGACGGCGAGCGTGTGCTGATTGGCGGCATTATGGAGCACATCGAGCAGGCGGGCGTTCACTCCGGTGACTCAGCTTGTTCACTGCCGGCTTATACGCTGAGCAAAGAGATTCAGGACGTAATGCGTCAGCAGGTTGAGAAACTGGCGTTTGAACTCTGCGTTCGCGGCCTGATGAACGTGCAGTTCGCGGTGAAGGATAACGAAGTTTATCTGATTGAAGTGAACCCGCGTGCGGCGCGTACCGTACCGTTTGTCTCGAAAGCGACCGGTGTTCCGTTGGCGAAAGTCGCGGCACGCGTGATGGCAGGTAAAACGCTGGCTGAGCAGGGCGTCACGAAAGAAATTATCCCGCCGTACTACTCCGTAAAAGAAGTGGTGCTGCCGTTCAACAAGTTCCCTGGCGTTGACCCGATTCTGGGGCCAGAAATGCGTTCGACCGGTGAAGTCATGGGCGTTGGCCGCACGTTTGCTGAAGCGTTTGCTAAAGCGATGCTGGGCAGTAACTCGCACATGAAGAAAACCGGACGCGCCCTGTTGTCAGTGCGTGAAGGTGATAAAGCTCGCGTGGTGGATCTGGCGGCCAAGCTGTTGAAGTACGGCTTTGAGCTGGATGCGACGCATGGCACGGCGATTGAGCTGGGCGAAGCGGGCATTAATCCGCGTCTGGTGAACAAGGTGCATGAAGGTCGTCCGCACATTCAGGACCGCATCAAGAACGGTGAGTACACCTACATCGTCAACACCACCGCAGGACGTCAGGCGATTGAAGACTCCAAGCTGATTCGCCGCAGCGCGCTGCAATACAAGGTGCACTACGACACGACGCTGAACGGCGGTTTCGCCACGGCCATGTCGTTGACGGCAGATCCGACGGAGAAAGTGACTTCCGTGCAGGAAATGCATGCGATGATTAAAGGCTGATTGACCGACCTCGGTAGGCAGTAAGCGGATAATAAAAGCCAGCGTTGGTAACAGCGCTGGCTTTTTTCATGGTAAGCGCGCCGCATTCCTGATAACGAGGAAAAAGTCGGGGCCGGGAGAGAGCATCCCCAGCGTGGCGATGGTCGCGACAAACAGTGATGTTTCTAACATGGACATTCCAGGCAGTGAAGAAAGAGAGGGGCCGAGGGAAATCATAGCGCCAGAATAATGAATTCGCATCACACTTATTGGTTATTCGGCGGCGATATGTTAACAATTGTCCTTTCATTTTTTGCGGTTAATTTCAGGGGCGGGTTGAGATAACAACATGGGCAGTGAACGTGAGAACTGTGAACCATTCAGTAGTGAAAAACAATGTAGTGCCGAAAAACAGATGGGGGAAGCACCACTGCAGCGGGAAATAACCCGACTGTGCATCCAATGTGCGCTGTTGCTGTTACAGCATGGCGCAGAAAGCATGGTCGTAGAGCAGTTGTCGTCACGGCTAGGTATGGCACTCGGCGCTGATAGCGTTGAGAGCTCCATCTCAGCAAATTCGATTGTGCTGACCACCATCATGCAGGGGCATTGCCTAACGTCAACGCGGAAGAATGTGGATCGCGGTATTAATATGCACGTCGTCATTGAGGTTCAGCATGCGGTCATCATGGCCGAGCATAAGCTGCTGGATGTGGCAGGGGTGGAAAAACGTCTGGGAAATATCAAACCACTGCGTTATCCGCGCTGGCTGATGGTTTCCGTTGTTGCACTTTCCTGCGGCTGCTTCAGCCGTTTGAACGGCGGCGGGTGGGATGCGTTTATCGTCACGCTGCTCGCCAGCGGCCTGGCAATGTATATCCGACAGGTCTTTACGGCGCGGCACCTGAATCCGTTGATCAACTTCTGCATTACGGCGTTTGTGGCGACGTCGGCATCTGGGCTGTTGATGCGTTTGCCTGCTTTTGAACAAACCTCAACGGTCGCGATGGCGGCGAGCGTGCTGTTGCTAGTTCCCGGCTTCCCGTTGATTAACGCCGTGGCGGATATGTTTAAAGGGCACGTGAATACCGGTCTGGCACGTTGGACGGTCGCGAGTTTACTGACGCTGGCGACCTGTATTGGTGTGGTGATGGCGATGTCGCTGTGGGGGTTACGCGGATGGGCTTAAGTTTACTGTGGGCACTCTTGCAGGATATGGTGCTGGCGGCGGTTCCTGCGTTGGGCTTTGCGATGGTCTTCAACGTGCCGCTGAAAGTACTGCCTTACTGTGCACTGCTAGGTGGTGTCGGGCATGGCGTACGGTTTCTGGCGATACATTTCGGCATGAATATCGAATGGGCGTCGTTTCTGGCGGCGATATTGATTGGCATCATCGGTATTCGCTGGTCACGCTGGCTGCTGGCGCATCCGAAAGTCTTTACCGTAGCGGCGGTGATCCCGATGTTTCCCGGTATTTCTGCCTATACGGCGATGATTTCGGTGGTAGAGATTTCGCATCTTGGCTACAGCGAAGCGCTGATGAGCGTCATGATAACCAATTTTCTGAAGGCGAGTTTTATCGTCGGTGCGCTCTCTATCGGCCTGTCTTTACCGGGGATCTGGCTCTACCGTAAACGGCCGGGAGTATAAAACGCTTATATTACGTTTCGGTCTTGCATCTATATTGACGAGCGAAAGGGCTTTCCGTATATACCCGTCATACTTCAAGCTGCATGTGCGTTGGCTTTCCTCACTCACCCCAGTCACTTACTGGCGTAAGCTCCTGGGGATTCGCTGTGTCGCCGCCTTCATGCAACTCGAATTATTTAGTGTATAGTGTCAGCAATTTTCTGGCCTACAGGGTTTTTTCACCATGGTTATTAGTTTGATTGCTGCACTAGCAGTGGATCGCGTGATTGGTATGGAAAACGCGATGCCGTGGCATTTGCCAGCCGATCTGGCATGGTTTAAGCGTAATACGCTTAATAAGCCGATTATTATGGGGCGTAATACTTTCCGTTCTATCGGTCAGCCGCTGCCCGGCCGGCTGAACATTATCGTCAGCAATCATCCCGGTGATGACGATCGTGTGACTTGGGTCTCTTCGCTGGACGCTGCGCTGGCGGCAGCGGGAGACGTCGAGGAAGTGATGGTGATTGGCGGCGGCAGTATCTATCAACAAATGCTGGCGCAGGCTAATCGCCTCTATCTGACGCATATTGATGCCGAAGTGGAAGGCGACACGCATTTCCCTGACTATGAGCCGGATGAGTGGCAGTCTGTTTTCAGCGAATTCCATGATGCTGACGAGCGCAACTCACACAGTTACTGCTTCGAAATTCTGGAACGCCGCTAAGCGCCTTTCCTGCGATAACATTCTGTCGATGACTCGCTAAACCCGCCTTGTTGCGGGTTTTTTCGTTTTCTTACCCGATGTTTTCTTACCTGATGTTTTATTTCCCCGTCTGACAGCTTTCCCAAATGGCGTGTCTCAGCCAGCGATGCGCAGGATCGCTCTCGCGTCGCGTATGCCACACCTGCTGGAAGGCAAAATAGGGTATCGCGAACGGAGGCGGAAAAATGTGTAAATCTGGCGTAGTGATGTGGGCCATGCTGCGCCGTGCGGCAGTCAAAATCAGGTCAGTACCGGCAATGAGATTGATAGCGGCGTGCCAGTGGGGCAGCGTCAGCACGACATTGCGCGACAGGCCGCTTGCAGCCAGCGCGCTGTCCACTTCATTGGCTGAATCGGGATGCATGGTGACCAGAATATGTGGGCGTGCCCGCCATGCCTCAAACGATAGCATACCGTTTTCCGGCAGCGTGGTGCGGTCTGCCAGACAGGCAAACTGTTCTTCAAAGAGAAGTTCGGCGTGTACTTCAGACGGGCGTTCAGGAAATACGCCGAGGCCTAAATCGATTTCTCCATCAATCAACTGTGCCAGCATCATTTCACGGCCGGCATGACTGACGGCCAGCGAAACGCCGGGAGCCTGCACGCGTAGATGCCGCATGAGCGTTGGCAAAACGGCATTCGTACCGTAGTCAGAAAGCGCCAAACGAAAATGTCGTGTGCTATGGCGCGGATCGAACTGCGGAGCTTGTATGAGGCCATTTAGTTGATCAAGCGCGAGTTCCAGCGGGCCGAGTAATGCCTGTGCACGGGTCGTCAGCGTCAAACCGACTTCACGCCGGACTAACAGCGGATCGTTAAAAATATGGCGAAGCTGTGCTAGTGAATGGCTGACGGCAGGCTGGCTGCGGTGCAGGCGCAGTGCCGCCCGCGTGACGTGTTTTTCCGTCAACAGCGCATGAAGCGTTAGCAGCAGATTCATATCGATACGACGTAAATCATCCATTCTATGAATGCCTTCCGTATGAATTACGAATTTCCATCAGTTTAATGGATGATGGAGTATTGGAACATCCCAATTACGTTGTGAACTTATATTGTGAATCAGGGGGCTCCATGTCGTTATTCTCTTCTTTTTCTCTCTCATTATTGTTGCCGCTGGGTATTGCGGTATTCGCTGGGAGCATTGTGCCTTTTCAGGCCGCCAGTAATGCGGCACTGGGGCGATCGTTAGGCCATCCGCTTTGGGCAACGCTGGTGTCCCTGCTGGTCAGCATCTGCGTGCTGCTGCCGATTCTGTTTGCTGCTCGGGTGCCCACACCAACACTGGGTAATGCCTTACAGGGGCCGTGGTGGATCTGGCTGGGCGGCGTGGCGGGCGTGGCTTATATCACCGCCGCGTTATTGCTGACGCCAAAGCTAGGTGCCTCAGGTTTTATTGTCTGCGTGATTGCTGGTCAGGTGGTGGCATCGCTGATGATCGATCATGTTGGTTTGATGGGGTTGGCGGTGAAGCCTGCGACGCTGGGGCGAATCGCGGGTGTCGCGTTAATCATTATAGGGATGTTGGTGGTGCAATGCTCTGCGGCTTCTCAACCACTGGCCGTACCATCATCCAAAAAGGCTCAGTCTGAGACGACTTTCCCCTTTTTATGACTTTGGCACGGTTGGCGATGGAGCAACGGCTTTCGAGCCTTTACTCACCCGATAAGGGCGCGCTATCGCCAGAAAGCTCGTCAGTTGATGAAGTGTTTGATGAAAGCGACGGTTGCGCGAAATAGCGCTTATCGTCCCAACGCAGCATCGTCAGATCTCCCCCCCAACAGCACCCGGTATCCAGCGCGTAAATGTTTTCCGGCGTGCCTTTCCCTTCCAGCGAGGCCCAATGGCCGAACGCAATGGCGTATTCCCCGGTAACCTGGCTCGGCAGCTCAAACCACGGTTTTAGCAGAGAAGGTGCCTGACCCGGTGGCTCTTTACACAGCATATCCAGTTGTCCACCGGAAAAGCAGTAGCGCATACGGGTAAAGACATTGGTGCTAAAGCGTAGACGAGCCAGACCGCTGAGCTCCGTGCTCCAGTGGTTCGGCATATCGCCATACATGGCATCGAGGAAAAGTGGGTAGCTGTCGCTGCTCAGGATCGACTCGACTTCGCGTGCACACATAAGCGCCGTCGGCAGATCCCACTGCGGCGTGATGCCCGCGTGCGCCATCACCAGCTTCAACTCTTCATCAACCTGTAGAATCGGCTGGCGACGTAGCCAGTTGATAAGCTCATCGGCGTCCGGTGCGGTGAAGAGGTCGTTGAGACGATCTTTCGGCTTATTACGGCTGATACCGGCATAAACGGCCAGCAGGTGCAGATCGTGATTGCCAAGCACCATACGGACAGAAGAACCGAGAGAACGAACAAAGCGCAGAACCTGAAGCGAATCGGGCCCCCGTGCGACTAAATCACCCGTTAACCAAAGTGTATCTTGCTCTGGATTAAAGGAAACTTGCGCCAATAGCGCGTTGAGTTCAACGTAACAGCCGTGAATATCGCCAACTAAATAGGTAGACATAATTAATGTATCAGTGAAGGGATAGCCAGACGGAAAACGGGGATTGGGACCTGAAACGCTTTACCTTGATGGTCAACCATATGGTAGTGGCCTTCCATCGTGCCAAGAGGCGTTTCTATGACGGCACCGCTGGTATAGTGGAATTCGCCGCCGGGCTGGATAATCGGCTGTTCGCCGACGACGCCTTCACCCTGAACTTCAGTCTGGCGACCGTTACCGTTGGTGATCTGCCAATAACGCCCCAAAAGCTGGACTTCATGACGCCCCAGATTGCGGATCGTAATCGTGTAAGCAAACACGAAACGTTCTTCATCAGGCTCCGACTGTGATTCCACGTAGAAGCTTTGAACCTGTAAACAAACACGGGGCGCATTAATCATGATGAACTCCAGTTATTCCTGTTTTGCAGGATGCTCGCTCAGCCAGTTCGCCAATCGGCAATATTGCTCAACGGTCACATTCTCTGCGCGACTGGTGACATTGATCCCCAGCTCGGTGAGGATTTCTGGGGTGAACAGGTTGCCTAGACTGTTACGCAATGTCTTACGGCGCTGGTTAAACGCTTCCGTCGTGATGCGGCTCAATACGCGGATATCCTTGACTGGATAGGGGATCTCGGCATGAGGAACGAGTCGCACTACGGCAGAATCAACTTTAGGCGCGGGCTTGAAGGCCTCCGGTGGCACTTCAAGCACCGGGATTATCTGACAATAATACTGTGCCATGACGCTCAGGCGTCCAAAGGCTTTACTGTTCGGCCCTGCCACCAAGCGGTTAACCACCTCTTTCTGCAACATAAAGTGCATGTCGCGGATAGATTGAGTATAGGTGAACAAGTGGAACATCAGCGGTGTGGAAATATTATACGGCAGGTTGCCAAAAACACGCAGCGGTTGTCCAGCCTGTTCAGAGAGCGCGGCGAAATCGATCGTCATGGCATCTTGCTGAATAATCGTCAGCTTGTCTTTCAGCGTCGGATGCGTTTCCAGGCGCGCTGCCAGATCCCTATCCAGCTCAATAACAGTAAAACGATCCATCCGATCGCCAACAGGCGCCGTCAACGCGCCGAGGCCGGGACCGATCTCAACGATCGCTTGACCCGGTTGAGGATGAATCGCCGAAACGATGCTATCGATCACGAAGTGATCGTTTAAAAAGTTTTGCCCAAAACGTTTACGGGCGAAGTGACCTTGGTGTACGCGATTATTCATTACTGTGTTTTATCATTTTAATGGCAAGATTTAATGCCGTGATGAAGCTGCCGGGGTCGGCGCTGCCGGTTGCGGCCAGCTCAAGCGCTGTACCGTGATCGACCGACGTACGAATAAAAGGTAACCCCAGCGTGATATTAACGGCGCGCCCGAAGCCCTGATATTTCAGAACCGGGAGCCCTTGATCGTGGTACATCGCCAAAACGGCGTCAGCGTGTTGCAGATACTTGGGCTGGAAAAGCGTGTCGGCAGGCAACGGCCCAACCAGCGTGATGCCCTGCTGCCGGAGTTCGTCCAGCGCGGGGTTAATTACATCCAGCTCTTCACGGCCCATATGGCCGCCTTCACCGGCATGAGGATTTAGCCCACAGACATAAATCTGCGGTTGAGCGATGCCGAATTTTGTCTGCAAATCATGATGCAAAATCGTGATGACTTCGTGCAAGCTCTGGCGGGTAATCGCCGCAGAAACGGCTGCAAGCGGAAGATGCGTGGTCGCTAAGGCGACGCGCAGTTCTTCTGTTGCCAGCATCATGACGACACGGTCACAGCGGCTGCGATCGGCGAAAAACTCAGTGTGTCCGCTGAAGGAGACGCCGGCATCGTTGATAATGCCTTTATGCACTGGGCCGGTAATCAGCGCGGCGAATTCACCATTCAGGCAGCCATCGCAAGCACGCGTCAACGTTTCAACCACATAAGCGCTGTTAGCGACATTCAATTGGCCTGGAATGATGGTTGCCGGTGCGGCGATAGACAGGATAGTCAGGCTACCCGCCTGTTGTGGCTGTGCGGGCTGACCGGGTTGATAGTCACGCAGTGTCAGCGGCATAGACAGCTGCAATGCGCGACCGAGTAACAGGTCAGGATCCGCACAGATCACGAGCTCTACAGGCCAGGCCTGCTGAGCCAGAGCAATCACCAGATCGGGGCCAATCCCAGCGGGTTCGCCGGGGGTGATCACAACGCGTGGCGTATTGCTCTCAGTCTGCATGAGTTTCAATCTGCATTAGTTACTGGCACCATTAATCACTTTGACATAGGCCGCCGCACGCTGTTCCTGCATCCAGGTTTGCGCTTCTTCAGCGAATTTACGGTTAAAGATCATACGGTACGCTTGCTCTTTTTGCGCCGCGTCGGTTTTATCAACCTGACGGGTGTCTAGCAACTGAATCAGGTGCCAGCCAAAAGAGGAATGAACAGGCTGACTGATTTCGCCTTTCTTCAGTTTCAACAACGCATCGCGGAAGGCCGGATCGTACATATCTGGAGAAGCCCAGCCAAGGTCGCCGCCCTGATTCGCTGAACCAGGATCCTGGGAGAGCAGTTTGGCTTGTGAGGCAAAATCGGTGCTGCCGTTTTTGATCTGCTGTGCCACTTCGGCCAGCTTGGCTTGCGCCTGACTGTCCGTCATGACGACAGACGGTTTGATCAGCATATGGCGAGCATGCGTTTCAGTTACCGATACGCTTTTGTTACCGCCGCGAATATCGTTCACTTTTAGAATGTGGAAACCTACACCAGAACGGATCGGGCCAACGACCTGACCTTTCTGCGCCTGTGTTAAGCGTTCAGCAAACAGCGTTGGGATCTCTTGCAGCTTACCCCAACCCATTTGGCCGCCTTTCAGCGCCTGAGAATCAGATGAATAAGTGATGGCCAGCTTACCAAAATCCGCACCGTCACTGATTTGCTTCACCAGCGATGTTGCCAGATTTTCCGCTTCATCAACCTGCTGCTGAGTCGGGTTTTCCGGTAATGGGATCAGAATGTGGCTCAGGTTCAGCTCATCGTTTTCACCGGTCTGGGTGGCGATTTGCTTAGCCAGCGTATCGACTTCCTGAGGCAGTACGGTAATGCGACGACGGACTTCGTTGTTACGCACTTCCGAAATCAGCATCTCTTTACGAATCTGGTTACGGTAGGTGTTGTAGTTCAGACCTTCATGAGCCAATTGGCTTTTTAGCTGGTCCAGAGACATCCGGTTCTGAGCGGCAATATTGGTAATCGCCTGATTCAACTGCTCATCCGTCACTTGGATACCCATCTTCTGCGCCATTTGCAGGATGATGTTATCCATGATCAGGCGATCGGTAATTTGATGACGCAGCGTGGCATCATCAGGCAACTGCTGCCCGGCCTGCTGGGCATTCAGTTTTACCGACTGCAAAAGACTGTTTACATCACTTTCCAACACGACGCTGTTGTCGACCACTGCTGCGACTTTATCAACCACCTGTGGTGCTGCGAACGCGGTAGAGGCACTCAGTGCCAATCCGAGAATAAGCGTTCTCCAGTTCTTCATACCTTTCCCATTATTTCATCCGCAAGGCGGGTTAAAAGTTCCAACGTTTCAGTGAGACAGCCTGTTTGCCCTTATCGGCTAAGCACTCTGGATGACATCAGAATGCGCGCTGGTAAGGCAAAATACCCGAGCGAAGCATTTTTTCGGAACCCAGACTGTAATTGCTGCTTAAACCACGTAATTCGATATTAAATGACACTTTGTTGTCGTATTCGCTGCTGCGGCTGGCGCTGTTCCAGTCGGTAATTTTACGTTCATAACCGACGCTCACGGCCCAACAACAGGTATTATACTGTAAACCAATCAGTTGGTTTGCCGGCTGATTGGCTTTGGTGTCGTAATAATAAGCGCCAACCACCGCCCAACGCTCGACAATCGGCCAGCTTGCGGTGATACCGACCTGCGAGATACCTTGCTGGAAGCCAGGGTTCGTGACATTAGGGATCATGTCCTGGATATATTCTGGGCTCGCGTAACGATAATTCAACTGCACCAGACGTTCCGCGTCGCGACGGTATTCTAACACGGCATCACCCAGCGCGACTTCGTTCAGGCGATTGTCATACTGCAGACCTCCGCGAACACCCCATCTGTCATCGATTTTCAGGAAGGAGTCACCTGCCCATACTTGGCTACCGTTGTTATCGCTTTTATCGAGTGACGTGCTGCGGTCACCCGTGCGTGGGCGATCGAAGTAATAGATTTGACCAATAGAAGCGTTAAAACGTTCAACCAACGTATCATCATAAATACGCGTGGTGACACCGGTCACAAGCTGATTCGCGGACGCGATGCGGTCCAGACCGCTGTAACTGCGATCGCGGAACAGGCCGGAATAGTCAGTCTGCATAAGCGTGGAGTCATAGGTATGGATACCGCTCTGATCGCGATAAGGCACGTAAAGGTACTGCGCGCGAGGTTCCAGCGTTTGGGTATAGGCCTGCGACCAGTCCATTTCGCGTTCAAAGACCATTTTGCCATCGACTTTATATTGCGGCATCACCCGATTCACTGAATCTTTCAGTGCATCTTTTGTCTCTTGGGCAATGTTTGGCGTCGAGGAGGCACGATAGCGATCCAGGTTATCCTGCTGATAGTGTGTCGCCAACAGCTTGGCTTCGGTATTCAGGCTGGCCCAGCGGTTTGCCAGCGGCAGATTCAGCGTTGGCTCAACGTGCAGACGAGTCGCTTCCGGCCGATTGTCGTTGACGTTGGTAAATTTTACCGCTTGACCATAAAGGTGCATATCAACCGGGCCGATATCATTCTGGTAATAATTGATATCGAGCTGCGGCTCTGCACGATAGACATCACGGCTGGTCGCATTGGAAAAGACTTGGAACTGTTTGGTGGACAACGTGGTATTCCAGTTTTGGTTCGCATAGCCCGCACTGAATTTTTGGGTAATGTAGCCATCGGTGGTTGAGCCATACTGCGAGTCCAGATCGGTAAAGTAGCGATCGTCACTGACTTTTGTATAGTCCGCGTCAAAACGCCACACCTGATCCATCACGCCGCTGTGACCCCAGTGGAACAACCAACGGGTATCATTATCGTCCTGTGGTGCATATTTGGCGTATTCACTGTCGCTGGGCAGCCAGTCGAATTGAATAACGCCAAGGCCTGGCGTGGTCAGGTAGCGGAATTCGTTCTGCCACTGCATACCACGTTTGGTTTGCATATGCGGCGTGATCGTGGCGTCAAAATTAGGGGCGATATTCCAGTAATAGGGCGTCAGCAGTTCGAAGCCATTGCTGCTACCGTATTTCGCATTGGGGATCAGGAAGCCAGAGCGTCGTTTATCGCCGATAGGAAGCTGTAAATACGGGCTATAGAACACAGGTACGCCAGCAATCTTGAAACGTGCATTCCAGATTTCAGCAACTTGCTCTTCTCTGTCTTGAATCACTTCCGAACCGACGACACTCCAGCTATTATCTCCCGGCAGACAGGAAGTGAAGGAGCCGTTTTCCAGAATGGTGTAGCGATTGCTGTCACGCATTTTCATTTTGTCGGCGGAACCACGCCCTTGACGGCCCACCATCTGATAGTCGCCTTCATAGACGTCGGTATCTTTGGTGTTCAAGTTGGCCCACGCTTTAGGGCCTTTCAGGATAACCTGATTGTCGTCGTAGTGGACATTTCCCGTTGCAGTAATGGTACGCGTTGGTGTGTTACCCTGCGTTGTCGGATCCAACTGGTTCAGTTCCACCTGTTCGGCGGTCATGACGCTGTTGCCCTGCTGGATGTTAACATTGCCGATGAATTTAGCGTTGTCGGGATAGCTGGCTTCAGTTTTGTCAGCCTGAATCTTGACCGGCAACTGGTTGGGATCGCCTGTTACCAGCGGTCTGTTGTACGTAGGTACACCCAGGATGCACTGTTGAGCGAGATCGGCCAGCGCGTGCTGGCTGTAAAGCGCCGACCAAACCAGAGTGGCCAGCAGAGTTGGGAAACTTTTTTTCATACGTGGTATCAGGTGTTCCGTCATCAGGGGCATCATGCTGGCAAACGGTCAGAGACTATATCACTCGTTAGCGTTGCGCCAGTGTTAAATCCCCACCGCCTATACGCACCGCCGTTAGGTGCAAAGATAAATGACAGGTATGATAAAGCAATTTTTGGCTGACGGCATGAGGATTTGAGGAGTATATGCGGTATTGGGGAAAGTTGCTGGGGTTGGCGCTGGGAATCGTCTCAAGTGCTGGCATCTGGGGAATGATCATGGGCTTACTGATGGGGCATTGGATTGACAAAGCTCGGGCATCGCGTCGCCGTGATTATTTCTCTGCTCAGTCTACCCGTCAGTCATTGTTCTTTCTCACGACCTTTCAGGCCATGGGACACCTGACCAAATCCAAAGGCCGGGTGACGGAAGCTGATATCAGGATCGCGACCAAAATGATGGATCGCCTTGAGCTATTTGGTGAGGCCAGAGCTGCCGCTCAACGGGCTTTCCGAGAAGGAAAAACCAGCCATTTCCCTCTGCGAATAAAATTACGCAAGCTGCGCGATGCCTGTCTGGGACGTTTTGATTTAATTAAGATGTTTCTGGAAATTCAGCTTCAGGTCGCGTTTGTTGATGGCGTTCTGCATCCTAACGAACGACGCGTGTTGTACGTGATTGCCGATGAGTTGGGCGTGACGCGCGAGCAGTTTGAGTTCTTTCTGCGGAATATGGAAAGTACCACGGGGCAGCAGTCGCGGCAGAATCAGTCACGCCAGAACGGTAAATCGTATCAGCGTCGCAGTAACGGTCACTCCAGCGGGGGCTACTCCAACGGACACTCTTATGGCGGCCAACGCCCGGCTTCACCGCCGCGAGGGCCAACGGTCGAAAGTGCCTGTCGTACGCTGGGCGTGCGCAGCAGCGATGATGCTGTGACGATTAAGCGCGCCTACCGCAAACTCATGAGCGAACATCATCCCGATAAGCTGGTCGCCAAGAAGCTTTCGCCAAGGATGATGGAGATGGCTAAGCGCAAAGCGCAGGATATTCAGGCTGCCTATGAGCTGTTAAAAAGCGCGAATCAGACAAAATAATCCGCATTCTTCCTCTTCCTCAATTACTCCCCTGTTTTACTGCTCCACCAAACCCAATTTGTAAACACCGTCAGCGCGTTTGCCTCAGAAATCGGCTTCGCAACGAAAGTGCATTGGGGTATTGAAAGCGGGGTGCGTGATAGCCAGTTCTTGTGCATGCAGTAAAAGACGGGGGGCCAGTGCTTTGGCATCGGGATGCGCATAAAAGCCATCGCCGAGGATAGGGTGACCCAGCGCAAGCAGGTGGACTCGCAGTTGATGAGAGCGACCGGTAATCGGCATCAGCTTGACGCGTGTTGTACCGTCAGCGTCACGCGAAAGTACCTGATACTCTGTCTGTGCTGATTTTCCTGTTTCAAAGCAGACTTTCTGTTTCGGGCGGTTCGGCCAGTCGCAGATCAGTGGCAGGTCGATGACGCCCTCATCCTGCGCCATATGTCCCCAGACGCGGGCAAGGTAGGATTTCTTGGGCTCGCGCTCGCGAAACTGACGCTTTAATTCGCGTTCAGCGGCTTTCGTGAGTGCAACGGCAATCACGCCGCTGGTTGCCATATCCAGACGATGCACAGATTCAGCCGTCGGGTAGTCAGCCTGAATGCGGTTCATGACGCTGTCTTTGTGTTCTGGCGCACGGCCGGGAACCGACAGCAGACCGCTGGGTTTATTCACCACCATGATGTGCTGATCCTGATACAGAATAGGCAACCAGGGATCGGTAGGCGGATTATAGGGTTCCATCGGAGCACCTTTCAGGCAACGTATAATGTGTGATATTAGGGAGAACACGGGGATGAGGTTCCCGCAGGGAGACCTCGCCCCGTGGTAGGCCCGTGTATCTCGATTTTGCAAACAGCATGTCGTTATGGCTGCGGTATAGCGCGATGCCTATACCGCAGTCAGCAATGCTTACTGGTGCGTCACCACAACCAGACGAATAGCATCCAGACGCCAGTTGGCTTCATGCAGGTTGCTCAGCACCTGTTCGCGCTGGTTTTCCAGTGCGGTCAACTCATCTTCACGAATGTTAGGGTTGACGGCTTTCAGCGCTTCCAGACGTTCCAGCTCGCGGCGCAATTGCAGGTCAGCCTGCTCCTGAGCCTCGGTGATGAGCTGGCGTGCCTGCGTTTCGACCAGCGCTTCCGCCTGTTGCAACATGGCGTGAACATCGGCTTGTACCGCATTCACCAGCTTGCTGGATGTATGACGGTTTACCGCATTGAGCTGGCGGTTGAAGCTCTCAAACTCAACCTGTGCTGCCAGATTAGTGCCTTTACGATCCATCAGCAGGCGAACTGGCGTAGGTGGCAGGAAGCGGGTCAGTTGCAGGTGTTTTGGTGCCTGCGCTTCCACCACGTAAACCAGTTCCGCCAGCAGTGTGCCGACCGGCAGCGCTTTATTTTTCAGCAGTGACACCGCACAGCTGCCGGTATCGCCGGACAGTACCAGATCGAGCCCGTTACGGATCAGCGGGTGTTCCCAACTGATAAACTGTGCATCTTCGCGAGAGAGCGCCTGATCGCGATCGAAAGTGATCGTACAGCCGTCCTGCGGCAGGCCCGGGAAGTCTGGCACCAGCATATGATCGGATGGCGTCAGAATGATCAGGTTATCGCTGCGATCTTCCTGATTGATGCCAACAATATCGAACAGGTTCAGGGCGAATGTCACCAAATTGACGTCATTATCCTGCTCGGCAATGGCTTGCGCTAGCAGTTGAGCCTGTTCACCACCGTTAGAATGCATTTCCAGCAGGCGATCGCGGCCTTGTTCAAGCTGTTGCTTCAGGCTGTCGTGCTGTTGACGGCAAACATGGATAAACTCATCCAGTCCCTGCTGTTCACCAACGGTCGTCAGTCGCTCGATCAGCTGCGTGTGGTGGGCATCATAGATGGTACGGCCTGTCGGGCAGGTGTGCTCAAATGCGTCCAGCCCTTCGTGATACCAGCGCACCAGCAAGGCCTGTGCGGTATTTTCCAGATACGGCACCATGATCTGAATTTCTTTTGCCTGCCCGATACGGTCCAGACGACCAATACGCTGTTCCAGCAGGTCGGGGTTGAACGGCAGATCGAACATCACTAAATGGCTGGCAAACTGGAAGTTACGGCCTTCGGAACCAATCTCTGAACAGATCAGCACCTGTGCGCCTTCTTCTTCAGAAGCAAAATAGGCGGCGGCGCGGTCACGTTCAAGAATCGACAGCCCTTCATGGAAGACGGCGGCGCGGATCGCTTCACGCGTGCGCAGCACTTGTTCCAGCTGTAGCGCGGTGGCTGCCTGTGCACAGATCACCAGGATTTTTTCATCACGGTGTGCGGTCAGGTAGTTCAGTAACCATTCTACGCGCGGATCGAAGTTCCACCAGGTGGCATCGTCCCCTTCGAGCTGTTGATAAATTTGTTCCGGGTACAGCATGTCGCGGGCGCGGACTTCCAACGCCTTATTCGCGTTCATAATGCCGGATACTTTAATCGCCGTTTGGTACTGCGCCGGCAGCGGCAGGCGAATTTGATGCAGGACACGCTGCGGGAAGCCTTTAACCCCTTGACGGGTGTTACGGAACAGCACGCGGCTGGTGCCGTGGCGATCCATCAGCATGGTGATCAGTTCCTGACGCGCTTTCTGATTGTCATCGCTATCGCTGTTGATGGCTTTCAGTAACGGTTCAATGTCCTGCTCGCCCAGCAGATCGCTCAGCGCATTCAGTTCAGCCGTTTTAGCCTTTTCGCCCGCTAACAGCAACGTGACGGCATCGGCGACCGGACGGTACTGCTGCTGTTCGGCAACGAACTCCTGATAGTCGTGGAAACGATTGGGATCGAGCAGGCGTAAGCGCGCAAAGTGGCTCTGCTGGCCAAGCTGTTCCGGCGTCGCGGTTAACAGCAGAACGGCCGGCGTGGCGCGTGCCAGCGTTTCAATAGCCTGATATTCTGGGCTGGGGCTTTCTTCGCTCCAGACCAGATGGTGGGCTTCATCCACCACCAGCAGATCCCAGTCGGCGTTGACGAGCTGCGCAAAGCGCTGGGCGCTGCGTTGCACAAATCCCAGTGAGCAGATGACCAACTGTTCAGTTTCAAACGGATTGCTGCTGTCCAGCTTGGCTTCGGCATAGCGCTCGTCGTCAAACAGGGAAAACAGCAGGTTAAAGCGGCGCAGCATTTCGACCAGCCACTGGTGTTGCAGCGTTTCCGGCACGACAATCAGCACGCGACTAGCACGACCCGCCAGCAGTTGCTGGTGGATGATCATCCCCGCCTCAATGGTTTTTCCCAGTCCGACTTCGTCCGCCAGCAAAACGCGTGGCGCGTGGCGTTGGCCGACTTCATGAGCGATATGAAGTTGATGGGGGATAAGGCTGGCACGCATGCCGCGCAATCCGCCCCATTGTTGTCGCGCCTGCTCGTTCTGATGCTTGCGGGCGCGATAGCGCAGTGCAAAGCGATCCATACGATCGATCTGTCCGGCGAACAGGCGATCTTGCGGTTTGTTGAACGTCAGTTTGCTATCCAGAAAGACTTCACGCAGTTCCGCCGACGTTTCATCGTCCAGGCGTTGGCCGCAATACACCAGCAACCCTTTTTCTTCTCGCACGTCATCCACTTTGAGCTGCCAGCCTTCATGGCTGGTGACGGTGTCGCCGGGATTGAACATCACGCGGGTGATGGGGGCGTCGCTGCGGGAATAAAGTCGGTTTTCACCGCTGGCAGGGAAAAGCAGCGTAATCATACGCGTATCGACGGCAACAACCGTTCCCAGTCCAAGTTCGCTTTCCGTATCGCTGATCCAGCGCTGACCAAGTGTAAAAGGCATAAATTCTTAGCTCGATGTTCGTCTGTGTCGGAGGAATGTCTGATGACATTATCGGGTGCTGATAATGCTGCTGATGCAAATTCAGAAAGGGCGTTATGGTAATAGATGACGGTGCGTTCGTCACCCCTCAAACTTGCTGTGGCGCGAATTAACCCCTTTCATTTAAAACAAGCCCATCTGGCCGGTTACCAGTGTAGCAAAATCGTCGTGCAGGAACGGTAAAATGGCGTCCGCGACGGGCTGGAGCTGGCGTTCGACATAATGCTGGTAATCCAGCGGAGAATGCCGGGTTTCCAGCGGTTCGGGGCCGTTGACGGTCATCACATAGCTGATCCAGCCGCCGTTTTGGTATTGCAGCGGTCGTCCTTGCTGGCGGTTATAGTCATCGGCGATTTTCGCGGCTCTGGCGTGTGGCGGCACGTTGCGCTGGTAATCATCGAGCCGACGGCGCAGCCGTTTACGGTAGATCAGCAGATCGTCAACATCACCGTTCAGGGTACGATCGACATAATCCCGCAGCCAGTCCTGATAAGGCTGTTGCTGAAAAATCAGCAGATAGAGCTGCTGTTGAAATTGCTGCGCCAACGGTGTCCAGTCGGTACGCACGGTTTCCAGCCCTTTGAACACCATTTTTTCGCCTTGTGGCGTGTCGATCAGACCGGCGTAGCGTTTTTTACTGCCTTGTTCCGCGCCGCGAATCGTTGGCATCAGGAAGCGGCGAAAATGTGTTTCAAACTCCAGCTCCAGCGCACTGGTCAACTGCTGAGTGTCTTGCAAATGCTGCGTCCACCATTGGTTAACGTGCTGCACCAGCGTTTTGCCAATCTTTGCTGCTTCTTCTTCGCTATGCGCGTGCTTCAACCAGACAAAGGTGGAGTCGGTATCGCCATAAATTACCTGATAGCCCTGTTCCTCGATCAGTTCGCGCGTTTTGCGCATGATTTCATGGCCGCGTAGGGTGATGGAGGAGGCGAGACGCGGATCGAAGAAGCGACAGCCTGTCGCACCCAGTACGCCGTAAAAGGCATTCATGATGATCTTGAGTGCCTGCGACAGAGGTTTATTATTGGCGCGCTTCGCCGCCTCACGCCCTTGCCAGATCTGCTCGACAATCGCCGGCAGGCAGTGCTGTTCGCGGGAGAACCACGCTCCGCGAAAGCCGGAGACGGCGTGCTGAGCGTCAGGATTCTGTGTTCCCACCGCCAGCCCGACCGGGTCGATCAGGAACGTGCGGATGATAGAAGGGTAGAGGCTCTTATAATCCAGCACGAGCACCGAATCATACAGTCCGGGACGCGAATCCATCACAAATCCGCCGGGGCTGGCTTCAAGTGCGACGTCACCCAGATTCGGGGCAACGTAACCCATGCGATGCATGCGCGGTAAATAAAGGTGGGAAAATGCCGCCACGGAACCGCCGCTGCGGTCGGCCGCCAGACCAGTGACGCTGGCGCGTTCTAGCAAGAAAGGCAGCAGCTCGGTTTTGTCGAAAATACGCGTGACCAGTTCGCAGTCTTGCAGGTTATAGCGCGCGAGAGCGGGTTTATCTTCGGCAAAACGGCGGTCGATTTCATCCATCCGCTGATAGGGTGTGTCGATGGCTTTGCCTTCCCCCAGCAGCGACTGCGCGACGAATTCCAGACTAAACGAGGCAAAATTCCACGTCGCGGACTTGAGCGCGTCAATGCCGTCAATAATCAAACGGCCAGTAGCGCTGGCAAAAAAATGCCCCTGTTTAAAACCGTGTTCCCGCCATTCTAACGCCTGTCCGTTGCGCCCCAGCTTGAGTGGAATGTTGTAGCGCTCGGCATGTTTCTGCAAGACGCGCAGATCAAACTGCACCAGATTCCAGCCGATGATGGCATCGGGATCGTGCTGCTGCATCCAGGCATTTAGCTTTTCCAACAGCAGCGGGCGGCTGGCGACGTACTCAAGATTAAAATCTTCGTGTTCGGCAGGCGTGCCGTTCGGCGGGCCGAGCATGTAAACCTGACGCTGTCCGCAGCCTTCCAGCCCGATGCAGTAAAGCTCGCCGTGGCGGGTGGTTTCGATATCCAACGACACCAGTTTGAGCGTCGGGCGGTAATCAGGATTGGGCTTCATGCGGGCTTCCGTCAGCAGGCTACCTGACGTTGGGTTACCGCTAAACCACACGGGCGCGGTGATAAAGCGCTCCATCAGAAAGCGTTCCGTCGGCCGAATATCCGCTTCGTAAACCTGAACGCCGCCTTCACGCAGCAATTTCTCCAGTCGCAGCAACTGGCGGTATTGTGGGCAATACAGCCCTAGCAGCGGCTGATGGTGGAAATCCTGCATGGCGAGCGGTTTTAACTGCCAGCGTTTTTCCTGCTGTAAAAGCGTTCTTGCGCGGGCTTCTTGCTGTGCAGGAATAAAGGCAACGGCCTGCTGTACCGGCAGGCGTGCGAGTTGCGGGCCCTCATCGGTGGCCAGCCAGAATTCAACCTGCGTGCCGGCTGGTGTATCGTTCCAGTGGCGGGTCAGTAGAAACCCCTGACGAACCTGAGTCACTAAGCGGCCTTTTATCGCAAGCGAGATAGGGAAGGATGGTAGGAGTAAGTATGGTTATTTATACAGTTGATGTCCAGTGTTTGGCTATGCGGTAATGAGCCCGTTGTTATCGTCGGGCAGGGAAAAGGCCTCTCTCTCACCTGATAACATGACATTTATGGTTATGGCGCAAATGCGTTGTAATGGTGTTTTTCTGACACGATTTTTCGTGCGTAGCAACCCCAACCATCGGTGGTGAAAAAACCAATATTGTTGACAGTAGCATCGGGAAAATCCTGCCTTTCCTGTTCCATGCTTACGGGCGGGTTTTGTTTGCTGGCAATATCGGCAGGCAACTTAAATGATGGGATAAAATCAGGAGTTGACCGCTTCTGCTATGATCCAGACAATCCTTGTTTTTATAACGTACGGGTAGGTTTTATGGAAGTGTGGCTGGATCATCTGGTTACTCAATCACTCGCGTATTCACTGATCGCCGTCATGCTGGTCGCCTTTCTGGAGTCTCTGGCTATGGTGGGGCTATTATTGCCGGGCACGGTGATGATGGCAACGCTAGGGGCACTGATCGGCAGCGGACAATTGGGGTTGTACCCAGCGTGGGCGGCTGGGATTATTGGTTGCCTGCTAGGGGACTGGATTTCCTATTTTATTGGTAGGCGTTTCAAAGCCCCGTTACATAACTGGTCTTTCCTGAAAAAGTATCAGACGTTACTGAGTAAAACCGAATATGCCCTATATCAGCACCCGATGCCGACGATACTGATCGGGCGTTTCGTCGGCCCGACGCGTCCGCTCATCCCGATGGTGGCAGGGATGTTGGGGTTACCGCCTTATAAATTTGCCGTGCCGAATATCATCGGCTGCCTGCTGTGGCCGCCGGCCTATTTCTTACCGGGTATTCTGGCTGGTGTCGCGATTGATATTCCTGCGGGGACGAACAGTGCAGGATTTAAATGGCTGCTGCTGATTACTATCATCATGGTGTGGGGCGCAGGCTGGCTAAACTGGCGCTTGTGGCGCAGTGATAAGCGTAAGCATCATGACTGGTTTAACAGAACGATGCCGCTCAAACGCCTGCGCTGGGTCGCGCCCGTGATGTCCGTGGCGGCGGTTGCCTTGTTGGTTGTACTGATTCAGCACCCGCTGATGCCCGTTTACCGCCATCTGCTGTGGCAGGTGTTAAACGGGTAAGGTTGGGCAGGCCGGGAAGACCCGGCCAAGCCAGTTAGCAGTAGAACTCGGCGACCTGCTCGAAAATACGCATTTCTTCACCGTGACGGCGAACCTGAAGGACGTCTTCCAGCTTTTCCACCTGACTGATCATTTGCTGTAGCCGCTGGTCATCTTTGACCAGTAGCCAGATCCGGCTTTCCTCGCCATTTGCCAGCGGCATACACAGAATGCCTTCCACGTTAAATGCGCGACGGGCAAACAGGCCACAAACGTGTGACATGACGCCGGGATGGTTGCGCACAGAGAGTTCTAGCGTGACCTGATTTGACGTTGCTTGCGTTGGCGAAGTGGGTTGAATTGGCATAGTCATTAATCTCCGATCATATCGATGTTCGCTGCGCCCGGTGGCACGATGGGTAACACTTTTTCATTGGCGTCAATAAGTACGTGGATCAGCGCAGGACCTGGTTGGTTGAGCATCTCTTGCAGCGCGGCCTGTGGATCGGCGGCGGCGTTCAGATCGCAAGTCGCAAAGCCAAAACCTGCGGCAATCGCGAGGAAATTCGCGCTGTAGCGGTAATCGGCCGCGAAGATGCGCTTCTGGAAAAACATATCCTGTTGCTGGTGAACCAGACCGAGTGACTGGTTGTTCATCAGGACGATTTTTACGTTAAGTCCTTCTTCTGCCGCGGTCGCCATTTCCTGAATATTCATCATCAGGCTGCCATCACCAGAGAAACACACCACGGTGCGATTTGGTTCAGCCAGCGCCGCGCCAATCGCCGCAGGCAGGCCAAAGCCCATCGTCCCAAACCCGCCGGATGTCAGCCATTGGCGTGGACGACGCAGCGGATAAGACTGTGCGACCCACATCTGATGCTGGCCGACATCGGTCGTGATGATGGCATCATCCGTCAGCGCCTGTGCCGTGGCCTGAACCAGACCATAATGGCTTAATGGATCGTCAGCACCCGGCATGCTGAACGGGAATTCCTGTTGCAGCCCGCAGACGGTGGCACGCCATACCTCACGCTGCTGTGGCGCAACATGCGGCAGCAACTGATCCAGCGCCTGTGCGACATCCGCGTTGATCGCCACGTGTGGCTGGCGGATCTTACCCAGTTCGGCGGGATCGATATCGATATGAATGATGCTGGCTTGCGGGCAAAACTGTTCCGCTTTACCAATCGCGCGATCGTCAAAACGTGCCCCCAGCACAATTAACAAATCCGCCTGCTGTAAGATCAGATTGGTTGATCGTGCGGCGTGCATACCCAGCATCCCGAGCGACAGGGGATGATCGACAGGCATCGTACCCAGCGCCATCAGCGTCATGGTGGTTGGTAGGTTGGAGCGTTCCGCCAGTTGAACCGCCTGTTCGTGCGCGACGCCGCTAATGATCCCGCCGCCGAGATAGAGCACTGGACGCTGAGCCGCATTAATCATGGCCGCAGCACGCTCGATTTCCTGCTGGGCTATAGCGGGTGGCGTATCGAGAGGGAAGACGTCCGGCAGTTCGCTCAGCTCAATGGTCGCATTCTGAATGTCTTTGGGAATATCGATCCACACGGGGCCAGGGCGACCCGACTGTGCGATGCGAAAGGCTTCTGGGATCACGCGCGGCAGTTCGTTGATGTCGCGAACCAGATAGTTATGTTTGGTGACGGGAATAGAGATGCCGTAGGTGTCGACTTCCTGAAACGCATCGGTACCGATCATGCTGGAAGGCACCTGACCGGTGATACACACCAGCGGGATCGAATCCAGTTTGGCATCGGCGATGGCGGTGAGCAGGTTGGTCGCCCCTGGCCCGCTGGAAGCCATACAAACTGCGGCGCGTCCGCTGGCACGTGCCATGCCTTGTGCCATAAATCCCGCACCTTGCTCGTGGCGAGCCAGAACGTGGCGAATCGTCTTACTTTGACCCAGTGCATCATATAACGGCAGGGCCGCGCCGCCGGGAATGCCCGCGACGGTGGTGATGCCCTGCTGTTCGAGCAGCCGAACAATTAACTGAGCGCCTGTATAACGCATGTTTACATCCTTCATCAGGGCCGGTGCGGTGTCGGAGCGGGGAAGGTAAAAACAAGAAACCCCGCTCGGCTTGCGCCGGCGGGGTTTGAGAATCTTCGATTCGGAACCCGTTACGGCGCGCTGCCGACGACGACCACGACGACCACGCGCACGACGACGACCGCGTCAACATGCGCGGTGCTTAGTAGTGCTGAAGTGGAAGAAGAATAGTGCGTCACGGGAATCCTATTTATGTTCTAGTGAATTATTTATGGCCGAATGTTGTGTTCGAATGAGTTATTCACTCGCCAACTCATATAAGCACAGCAGTACAAAAAGACACAATACCTACAAGGGATAAAAACTGAATATGTCGAATTGGTCACAGTATACCCGTCATACTTCGAGTTGCATGTGCGTTGGCTGCGCTCAGTCACCCGAATCACTTACTTGAGTAAGCTCATCGGGATTCCCTCACTTGCCGCGTTATTCGGCCTATGGCCTCACCCCTTCGGGGTCAGCGCAAGCGCTGTTCAAAACGCTACGTTTTGTCCTGAAACTCGAATTATTTAGGGTATATATTGGTATTTCACCGCACGATTACCGCCTGATTTTTCGCCGTATAACCGAGAGAAGCGTGACTGTTTTCACAATTGGAACAGGGTTTCAATGTTATAAATTATAAAATAATCATTGAGATAGTGGGTGGTGATAAATGGGCGTGTCCCGAGTGGTAGGGAAAGGCGTATTGAGCGGTATCTTATTGATGGCAGTGGGTATTGGTCAGGCGATAGCCTGTCAGGCTGGCCCTGCCAATGAATGGAAACGGGGTATCGAACAGCAGCGGCAGGCTGATTTGGGCAATGGCTGTTATCTCAATCCGATTATTGCGGGCGATCATCCTGACCCCACGATGATCAAAGACGGGGATGACTATTACATGACCTTCTCGTCATTTGACGACATCCCCGGGCTGTTGATTTGGCATTCTCGCGATTTAGTGAACTGGGAACCGCTTGGCCCCGCGATCACGACGCCTGTCGATGCGATCTGGGCACCGGATTTGGTGAAGCACAACGGCAAGTATTATATCTACTTCACTACAAACCGGATTATCGACGCCAAAGGGACGAAAAAGAAGACGCTGTATGTAATTACCGCCGATGATATCCACGGCCCGTGGACGCCGCCGAAAGATACTGGCTTGAAAAACCCGGCTAGCGACCCCGGCCACGTCGTGGGAGAGGACGGCAAGCGTTACATCTTTATGTCTGGTGGTAACCGCGTGCAATTGACGGATGACGGGCTGTCGACGGTCGGTGAAATGGCGGTGGTCTATCAGGGATGGCAGTACCCGGAAGAGTGGGATGTGGAAAGCTTCTCGCAGGAAGGGCCGAAGATGCTGCGCCACGGCGACTACTTCTACATGGTGCTGGCGGAAGGTGGAACGGCTGGGCCTCCGACCGGACACATGGTGATTGCTGCACGCTCGAAATCGATCAACGGACCGTGGGAAAACTCGCCGCACAACCCGATTATCCGCACGCAGGATCGTTCAGAGAAATGGTGGTCGCGCGGCCATGCGACGCTGATCGAAGGGCCGGATAAAAACTGGTACATGGTGTATCACGGTTATGAAAACGGCTTTATGACACTGGGGCGGCAGGCGATGCTGGAGCCGATCGTCTGGGGTGATGATGGCTGGTTTACATCTGCTGGATTCGATACCGGCAAACCGATTCGCAAGCCGGAAGGCGGCGAGGCAGTGCCTCACGGCATCGGTTGGTCTGATAGCTTTACCGACGAGAAATTTCCGGCTCGCTGGCATTTCTACCGTGCCAATGCGGAGGAATTGAAACGGGTCACGCTCAGTGAGGGCAAGCTGCACCTGAAGGCAAAAGGCACGTCGCCGAAGGACAGCGCGCCGCTGACGATGATCCCTGGCGATCAGGCTTACCAGATTGAAGTCACGGCGAATTTTGCCCCCGGCGCACAGGCAGGGTTGCTGTTGTTCTATAACGCGAAGCTATACGTCGGGCTGTCGTTTAATCAGGACGGCACCGTCATGCATCGCTACGGGCTGGAAAGGGCGGAGAAGAAACTGCCGCATATTACGGGCAATCAGGTGCAGATTCTGATGAGAAACGATCGCCACATTGTGACGTTCTACACCCGCACCTCGGATCAGGAACCGTGGAAGAAATATCCGGTGCAGATGGAAGTGTCCGGCTACCATCACAACGTCGCGTATGATTTCCTCAGTTTGCGGCCTGCCCTGTATGCTTCAGGCGAGGGCGACGTCACGTTCAGCAACTTGCGCTATCAGGCTTTGCCTTAATTCTTCAATCCGAAGACGGACGTGAAATTCCCAGGATGGCGGACGCTTCGGCGCTGCCATCCTGTAGCGCCTGAGTCGGCCCATCATAATAAATCTGCCCGTCTACGATCAGCACCGTACGTTTTGCGATCCGCATGGCATCATCCAGATTGTGGGACACCATCAACAGCGTGAACTGACGCTCCTGACATACGCTCTCAACCAGATCGAGCATCTCCTGACGCAGCGCGGGATCGAGTGCCGAGAACGGTTCATCCAATAGCAGAATCGGCTGATGACGCACCAGACAGCGTGCCAATGCCGCGCGCTGGCGCTGTCCGCCAGAAACCTGCGAGGGCAGACGATCCAGAAGATCGGCCAGACCGACCCGATCGGCAATCTGCCGTAGCGTCTCGCGCTGTTCTGCACTAAGCCGCAGGCCAGGGTGTAGCCCCAGCGCGATGTTTTGCCCGATTGTCAGATGAGGAAACAGGTTATTTTCCTGAAACAGAATCGAAACCGGTCGTTTAGCGGGAGGCGTCTCGCGGTGAGATTCGCCGTTAAGCCGTAATTCCCCGCTGTCTGCCATCAGGAAGCCCGCAACCAGATTCAGCAGCGTGCTTTTCCCTGCGCCGCTGGGGCCGAGGATGGCGATGCGCTCGCCCGGTTTGACGTGAAAATCAAAACGCATGGGCAAGTGCTGATAAAAGTAGGTCAATTTCTCAAGCGCGATCATGACGGCCTGCCAGTTTCTCAATCAGGGTAAATAACATAAAGCACAGCAGCATTAAGAGCAGCGCCGTGACTGCGCCGTCGGCGCCGCGATAGGAACCAATTTGCTGGTACAGATAGAATGGCAGCGTGCGGAACTGCTCATTACCGAACAGCGCGATGACGCCGAAATCCCCGATCGACAGCACGCAGGCAAAAGCCAACGCTTGCGCCAGCGGCTGTTTTAGCGCGGCGAGTTCGATCAGTCTCAGCCGCTGCCAGCCGCGAATATCCAGCGACGTGCAGAGTCGGTTGTAGCGTTCGGCAACGTCCAGCATCGGGTTTTCCAGTACTTTGATCGCGTACGGAATTGCCATCAGCGCGTTGGTGAACACCACCAGTACGTAAGGAGATTGCGGTAATCCGATGCTGTTATTCAGCAGCAGGAAAAAGCCGGTTGCCAGCACAATGCCTGGCATGGCGAGGATGAGCATACCGCTCAGGTTCATCAACTGCCCGTACAGTGGCTTCTGGCGTAGCTTGAGCTCGCGACTGCTCCAGAGCAGCATCATGGTTAGCACCAGACACAGGAGTCCCGCGCCTAAGGCAATGCGTAGCGAGGTAAACAGCGTTTGCCAGAGCACAGGTTGTTGCAGCACGGTAACCAAAGAGCGGTTCACACCATCGACCACCACGGCCAGTAAAGGGGGGACGACCAGCAGCAACAGCGCACCAATCAGCAGGCCGTCGGTGACGCGGCTTAAGGCGCTATCTTGCGGGTTGCGCCAGGCAAGCTGTTGTGTGCTGCCGACGGGCAGAATGCGCCCCAGCCGCTGGCTCAGCAGCACCAAACCAAGACAGCAGACCATCTGAATTAACGCCAGCAGTGCCGCGCGCCCCGGATCGTAATCAAAGCTTAATGCCTGATAGATAGCCAGCTCGATCGTGGTTGCCTGCGGGCCACCGCCCAGCGACAGCACCGTAGCAAAGCTGGCGAAGCAGAGCATAAAAATCAGTGCGCCAGTGGGTAAAATCTGCCGGCGCAGGGCGGGCCATTCCAGCAGGCGGAAATGCTGCCAGCTGTTCATGCCCAGATTCGCGGCCAATTGACGCTGCTCGGTAGCGATGCCTTCTAACGACTGCAACAGCAATCGGGTTGCCAGCGGCAGATTGAAGAAGACGTGCGCCAGCAGGATGCCCTGCAACCCATAGGGCGAAAACGTGTATTTCAGGCCAAACCAGCCCAACGCAGAGGCCAGCCAGCCTTGCCGACCATAAACGCTGAGCAGGCCAAAAACAGCTACCAGCACGGGCAGCACCAGCGTCATCGCGCACAGGCGCAGCAGCCAGCGATGGCCGAGAAAGCGCCGCCGATACAGCGCTCTGGCAAGGAATATCGCCGGAACGGTAGAAAACAGCGCAGAGAGAAAGGCCTGCCAGAAGGTAAACCGGATGACATGCCAGAGATAGCTGTCATGCCATAGCGTGCTCCACTGGCTTTCGGGCGCCTGTAGCCATAGCGCACCGAAAGCCAGTGCGGCAACGGAAATTAACAGCGTTGTGGCCAGTAGCCCCGGCCACAGACGTCCGCCGATCAGTGGCTGACGGCGCGTTGCCATGCCTGAATCCACTGCGTCCTTTGGTCGGCAACGTCCTGTGCGCTGAACTGCATGGCTTTCTCAGGAACCGCAAGCGTCGCGAAGCCTGCTGGCAGATCAGTTTTAACCGCCGGATACATCCAGTTTGTGGTAGGGATAGCCTGCTGGAAGGTTGGGCTCAGAATGAACTGCATAAAGCGTTTTGCCAGTTCGGGATTTTTGCTGGAAGCCAACTGCCCGGCGATTTCGATTTGCAGATAGTGCCCTTCGCTAAAGGTAGCCGCCGCGTAGTTGTCTTTCTTTTCTTCAATGATGTGATAGGCCGGTGACGTGGTGTAGCTCAGCACCAGATCCGCTTCCCCTTTCAGGAACAGACCGTAGGCTTCACTCCAGCCTTTGGTGACGGTAACGGTTTTTTTCGCCAGCTTCTGCCAGGCTTGTGGCGCATCGTCGCCGTACACTTTCTGCATCCATAACAGCAAACCTAGCCCCGGCGTGCTGGTGCGCGGATCCTGATAGATCACTTTCCACGGTGCATTGCTGTCCACCAGCTCATGCAGGCTTTTCGGCGGGTTCTTCAACGTGTCTTTGTTATACACAAACGCAAAGTAGCCGTAGTCGTAAGGAACGAACGTCTTATTGCTCCAGCCGCCCGGCACCGTGACGGCACGGGTGTCCTGACCGTGTGGCGCAAACAGGCCGGTTTGCTCTGCTGCTTGCAACAGGTTGTTGTCCAGTCCCAGAATGATGTCCGCTTTGCTGTTTTTGCCTTCCATACGCAGACGGTTCAGCAGCGATGCGCCGTCTTCCAGTGCGACGAAATTCAGTTCGCACTCGCACTCTTTTTCAAATTCGGTCTTGATGACAGGGCCCGGACCCCATTCGGAAGCGAACGAATCGTAGGTATAAACGGTAAGCGCAGGCTTGGCGAAGGCCGAAGCAGAGAGCAGTAACAGGCAAGGCAGGCTGATTTTCAGCGCGGTGGCTGAACGGTGTAGTAATTGATTTAACACTTTGCACTCCTGAGAATCATAGGGTGGCAAAGGACTTTGAGGCAGCAATAAGCCGCACTCTCAAATCCCTTCGCCGGTATTAACCGGATCAGGTTCGACGGGTATCTTCTCAGCGAAAAATTTTCCGCACCCCGTTGAGAACGGCACATTGTAAAGGGTTAAGTCGGGCAGCGAAAGGCTCTCAGCGTTCCGGCGGTGCAAACCAGGCGGATTTAAAATCAAACCAGCCCAACATATTCATCCTGACGCCGCGCATACTGCGCTGCCCCTGAAGCTGTAGCCAGTGATGCAGAAGAGGGTGCAGTTGGCCGCTGGCGATCAGCTTTTCACACCATTCCGCCATCGGCAGCGAGTGATTGCGCCACTGCTGTGCATCTGCCTGCAGATCGTCATTCAGACAGTGCTGCACCAGCGGGAGTTCGTAGAGCATTGCAAACAGGGATAATTCGAGCGGCAAATAGCAATTCACGCTGCTAAACCAGATATCGCTTTCGGCATTGCCTTGATACCAGTCTTCGTAGCTGACCGTATGGACATGCAGGGTGACGCCGTGTTTCGCCAGCAGCGTGCGCATGATTTCGCTTAATATCCGGTATTCAGGGTGCTCATGATAAAAGGTCAGCGTCACCTGCGTCAGCCCTGCCGGGATGGGTTCACTATCGTGTGGATGATGGTGATGCCAGCGTGGCAACAGGCTATAAGCGGGGGACCAGTCGCGCTGGTGGCTAGCATCGGCGTGACTGAGGAGCGAAATCGGGTTAAAGACCTGCCAGAGCCAGCGACGAACCTCCGGGCGTTCAGCAAGCGGTGAACGCTTATCGAACAGCAGGAAATAGCAGCCTTCTTCCATCCGGCTTTCCAACTGTTCGTGATGAGAATCATCAGACTGGAATTGGACGGAGACCGGCATTTCTTCCGGTTCGTCCGGCAGTACCCAGATGTTGACTTCATCAATCAGCGCCCGATAGCCAAAATAATCATCGAAGGCGCGGATCTTCAACTGGTTGCTGTTATTGCGCACCACGGCGTAAGGGCCGGTGCCAATTGGGCGTTGGGCAAAATCCGGTAGCGTTTTCCACTCTTGTGGCAAAATCATGGCGTGCACGCAGCCCAATAGCCACGGCAGCCATTTATCCGAGCTGTTTAGCCGAATATCAATCACGAAGGGCATCGGTGACGTGACGGTTTCAAGGTGCGCAAACAGTGGCCAGGCGGTGAGGCGCTTGAGGGAGGTGATGACATCATCCATTGTGAGTTCGCGACCGTGATGGAAGCGGATGGCCGGACGCAGATAAAATCGCCAATGCAGGGGGGAGATCATCTGCCAGTGATGAGCTAGATCGGGCTCAATTTCCCCATTTTCCTCATTTATATTGGTGAGTCCGCTGAAAATTTGCCGGGCAATGTGCATCTCTGAACGCCGTAGCGCCGAGCCGGGCAGTAAATTGCGTAAAGGACGGTAATAGAGGATGCGCAGAATGTGTTTCCCCTGCCGGAAGCTCCGCCCAAGGTGGGCAAGTAGCATCTGGCGCACCGTTTCTTTGTCACCCACCAACTGCACTAGCTGCTCAATGCGATCCTGTTCCAGCAAATCTTCGGCACGCTGTTGCTGTAGCGCCAATCCGGTATACACAAAGGAGAGCTGCGAGCGTTTTCCTCTTCCGGCCTCGGCTTGCCAGACCAGCCAGCCTTCTTGCTGCATCGCGTTCAGCAGCGAACGGATATGGCGGCGTGAGCAATTCAACACACCAGTGAGCTCTTGCAGCGTGGTGTCGGTGGTTTGCCCCTGAAAGTGCTGCCACAGGCGGATGAACTGTTGTTGCAATCGAGGGGAAGACATAAAAGAGGAACTCCCTGCACTAAAGTCATCAATTTATCTTTCCCTATATTACGCCGATACTTTCTAACAAGGAAAGAGAGGAGGTGGCTGATGGCGATTTCCCGTTTGTCCCAGTTCTATCAAACCTACTTATCGACCTGTAAAGCAAAGTGGTTGCGATGGATGTCTACCCAACAGCGTATTGCATTACTACAGCAGGCGACGCAGTGGCACCTGAAAGACATGTCCGACGACGAATATCGTCATTGGCTCTAGGTGGTGTGAGAAAAAGAATTCTGAGTAATGGTGACGTTTCACCAGCCAGCGAGTTTTTTCGCTGGCTTTTTTTATGGTGTTTACCTGTATCTCTCTTGTTTTGGCTGTCGCGGACGATTTGCATGGTTAAAGGGATTTTTCCACTTAGAACCCATCAAGCAGGAAATCAACGGCGTCCTTGATTGTTTTTCGGTACACCTGCGCATCCATAACTTCATTGCCAAGTTGTGAGCGGCGTACGCTCGCCATTTCATGGGTCATTATCAGGTAATCGTTGCCTTCGACAGTGACTATCGGCGTTAGCCTTCGAGCTGGTGGTCTGGCAATTTTGTGTAGTGGAAACAACGGTATCACCAGGCGGGTATGTAATTCCCCGATGATGTCACTTTGGATGTTGAGCAGGTAAGGGTATGAGTTGCTGTTACCGTTATTACGGTAAACTTTATATTGCATGCTTAAAACGTCCTGCCATCGTCGGATAATAAGCCGTGTTTATCTGTGATACGGTTTAGTTCCTGTAATGCCTTCTGGTTCTGCTGCTTCCATTTTTCCCCTTCAGAAAGGCGAATTTCTCTCTTCAGCGCCTCGGTGAGTATTGCGGATAAGTTAATTCCGGCTTCACGTGCCTGTTGGAGCAACACGGGTTCCAGCGTCACACTGACCGTTTTTTTATGACGAACGCTTGTTACGGGCATAAGGCCTCCGAAAATTACACGTGTAATAGCACGTGTAATGATTATGCGTTTGGTTCTGGTGTATCGCAACCTCTACGGAAATGAAATATACCTGCTTATTTAGCTGACATTTAAACGGCGTGATCGGCCTGCGCGCAGCTTCGCAAAAGCAAATTGAAGAAGAAGACTGGAGAGGAAGCATGCCCGCAGAGAAAGACACCGGGCATGCTTACGGCGGGTTACTCCACCGGTTTTAGACGGGCGACAACGTGCCGAAGCTCGAGGGCATAGGTGAACGTTAATCCGGGCGTGTCGTAGCGTGATGCTTTTATATTCCGAATGACGAAATAATAAATCAATCAGTAATATTGAATGTCAAAGCGTATTTTTTTCAATAAAAAAGAATGAGTTCGCTAATTTATTTTTTCTTTTATAATTAATATTAATGTAATAATAATGACTAAAATAATTCATTAAGTTAGTGCAATGATTTCAATTATAAACTGTTTTTTTTGAAACTATTTCCATTGAAATCATAGGCGATTTTTTGTGATGACGCTCCTATGTATAAAATTATTTCTTATAGCCCCCTGTTTTTTATCTTGTGTTTAACGCACATTATCACAATCTTTAAATATTATGTAACATGTAGCGGCGTTTTATTTTTTCTTGCTTACCGACAATTTACTTTACAGCAATTTTTTGAATAACTCGGCGGATGTAAAAATGAGCGATATTCCTTATCAGTCAATAGCAATTTACGAAAAACCAGAACTCCAGCATTCCGCTTCTGGATTGCATAACATCAAATTAACTCCGCTTTTTATCGTTGTTTTTTCTGGTGTTTTACTGCTCTTTGCCTTGGCAGTTGCCACATCGTCCTATTTTCTTAAGCAGGCTGAACAGTCGTTAAATAGTTCGACGTTGGAATTGAATGTTCGAATGGAACTGGTTGATAGTGCTAATCATATGCGAGCAGCGCGTATGAATTTGCTCCATGCTGTGAATCACTTACGTAATGGTCTTACTGATAACTACAATGCGAGTATGAAAGCGGCAGAAGAACGTCTGTCGATGTCTCAGAAAATGTTTAATGGGTATCAAAATAGGTCGGTTCGTTCAGATGTTGAACTTGCCCGCGATAATGAATTAAAAGCGCGCTATGGCGATTATGTCGAACGCGGTATCAAACCCATGTTTGACATCGCGAAGAAGGGCAATGTTGAAAAACTCAATGCGTTTGAGTCGACAACCCTATCTAAATTGGACGATGAGTATGATGTGCCGTTGAAGGCGTCTTATCTTTATCGGGTTGAAATGGCAAAAAATATTAATGTGACGGCTGAAAGGAATTCCACTCTGGGCTATACGTTCATGATGGGGGCCTTTATTCTGGCTATCGTATTAACGGGTATGACGTTCTTATTAATTCGTCGGGTCATCATTAACCCCGTGCAGTATTGGGTGTCGCGCATACAGGCAATCGCGCACGGAGATTTAACGCGCACAAGTGTGGATGTCGGGCGGAATGAAATCGGTATTTTAGGGAATAACATCCAGCAAATGCAGGATTCGCTCTCCGAAACGGTTGGCTCGGTACGCGACAGTGCAGAGTCGATTCACAGTAGTTCGACGAAAATTGCCGTCGGTAATACGGATTTGTCTGCACGAACAGAGCAGCAGGCTGCGGCGTTGGCGGAAACGGCGGCCAGCATGGAGCAGCTCACGGCTGCCGTGAAGCAGAATACCGATAATGCGCACCATGCAAGCGTTGTGGCGACGGAGACCTCTGCCAAAGCGGTGAACGGTGGCAGCATTGTTGAACAGGTGGTGGGGTCTATGGCGGATATCGCCAAGAGTTCAGACAAGATTTCTGAGATTATCGCGCTCATTAACGGGATTGCATTCCAGACCAATATTCTGGCACTGAATGCGGCAGTTGAAGCAGCGAGAGCGGGCGAGCAGGGTAAAGGATTTGCGGTAGTCGCAGGAGAGGTGCGTAATCTGGCACAGCGCTCGGCTAATGCCGCAACGGAAATTGCTGCACTGATTAAAGAATCCGAAGCCAGAGTGACAGAGGGAACGACGCTGGCATCCGAAGCGGGTAAAGCGATGGCCGAGATTGTGGCTGAAATTAATAACGTCACCCGCATTATGAATGAAATCGCGCTGGCTTCCGATGAACAGAGTAGCGGTATCAATCAGGTATCGTTAGCGATATCAGAAATGGATCGGGTTACGCAACAAAACGCGACACTGGTGCTAGAGGCTTCCTCGTCTGCCGCATCGCTCGAACAGCAGGCCGAACGGTTGAATCTTGGCGTATCCCGATTTCATCTGATGTAACTCGGTTGGTAAAAGACATAAAGACGAGAATGCATCATCAATGGCCAGCGGCTTTGTCGCTGGCTTTTTTTCGTCGTTTTTTCGAGCATGGGGATGTGAATCTGCTTCTGATAGAATCAGTGAACAGGTACGCTGTTTCTGGCTATCTATAAAGAAGTACGCAGATGTCGTTTCCGCCAGAGCAATTTTGTACAAAGGATAAGAGGGTTAACGCGTGCAGAAAAAGCCGGTAGTGCAAGAGCAGACACATTTTAGACACCTGGAGGCATTAGGGGGTCTGGATATGTTGCAGGCGCAGTACTATCAGCAGCGCTTTCCCCGTCATGTGCATGATACGTATTGCATCAGCGTGATTGAGCAGGGGGCTCAGCGTTTTTATCGTTCTGGTGCAGAGCATGTTGCCCCCAAAGGCGACATTATTCTGGTGAATGCGGACGATGTGCACACGGGGAGTGCCGAGGTAGAAACGGGCTGGGCCTATCGCGCCATTTATCCGCATCCCGATCTTTTTCGCTCGATTAATCAGGATCTTCAACGCTCAAAGGACTCCATTCCGTGGTTTCCCAACGCCGTTATTCACGATCCAGGACTGGCAGAACAGTTACTCATGACGTTCAATATGCTCGCTCAGCCGGGCAATATACTATTAAAAGAAACGCTGCTGTTGTCGTCATTAACCTGGCTGACGATGCGCTATAGCAAGACGCGCCTGACACCACAGATACTGCCCGTTGCGACCCAAAATATATTGAACGTTAAAGCGTTTATGGACAGCTATCCTGAGAGAGAACTGGCTCTCGTTGAATTGGCCGCGCTGGCTGAACTCAGTGTGTGGCACTTCTTACGGCAGTTTAAAGCGGTAGTGGGGATTACGCCTCACGCCTACTTGATCCAAGCTCGTCTACGCAAGGCTAAGGCATTGTTGCGTAAAGGCGATGCTATCCTCGATGTTTCCGTATCGTGTGGTTTTACCGACCAGAGCCACTTCCATCGCCATTTCAAAAATTCGTTGGGATTGACGCCTGGCGAGTTTGCTAAAGGCAACGCATAGCCC
Organism: Pectobacterium aquaticum; assembly: GCF_003382565.3. NCBI lineage: Bacteria > Pseudomonadati > Pseudomonadota > Gammaproteobacteria > Enterobacterales > Pectobacteriaceae > Pectobacterium > Pectobacterium aquaticum. The sequence goes on along the minus strand of NZ_CP086253.1, from coordinate 3,715,754 downwards.
GTCATACTTCAAGTTGCATGTGCGTTGGCTGCGTGACTCGCCCCCTATTCTGGGGCGCAGCAAATTCATCCAATACTCTTAAAAGACGGTTTGTTAGTTTTCCGCTATCGATTTATTTATGGTAGTGCAATGTTATATGGAAAACACCGTAGCCCGTTCATCGTCTAAATCAAAAGACACCGTGAGTCCGTGGAAGCATTTTATGTCCGGCGTAGTTGAAATGCTGCCGCTCTGTTTGTCCGTGGTGCCCTGGGGTATTCTGGCTGGTTCTATGGCTATCCAGTCGGGATTATCTGTTGGCCAAAGTATCGGGATGTCGGCGATTATTTTCGCGGGAGCCGCGCAACTCGTCTCGCTAGGGTTGCTCATGTCTGGGGCGAATGTCGCGACGCTATTAATCTCCGTTTTTTTTATCACCGCGCAGCACCTGATATATGGCCTGACGCTGCGTGAATATGTTTCAACGTTGAAATTAAGAAAACGTCTTCCTATCGGGTTTTTATTATCGGATGAGCTTTTTGCACTTAGTGAAAAGAAAGACAGGAAGAACAACGTTAGCACCAGCTATTTAATCGGTGCGGGTTTCACCTTTTATATTTTCTGGAATATCTTTAGTATTCTTGGCGTGGTCATGGCCTCATCTGTGCCTGATTTGGATAAGTATCACCTTGATTACTCTATCGTTGCCACGTTTGTCACCATCGTTGTGCCGATGATAAAGAAGATCAGTACCTTCTCTGGCGTCCTGTTTTCTCTGCTGCTGTCGATGACATTGACCTATTTCAAGGTAGAAGGCGCCATTGCTATCGCCGGCGTCGGCGGCATGTTTTTCTCTGTGTTCATTGCATCTGTGCTTAAGGAAGAAAAATGAGCTGGTTATTGATATTCGTTCTGGCAGGGATTGTGTTTTTTAATCGCTATATTTTTCTCGAACCCGCTGTGCCGGTAAAAATTCCGGTTTTACTCCATCGTGCATTAAAGTATTCAGCACCTTGTTTACTCACGGCGATTTGCGGACCGATTATTTTAATGGACCACGGCGTGATTCGCGCCTTTCCTGATAACCCGTATTTTCTCGGCGCGATAGTGAGTGTCGTGATTTCATTTTTTATCAGAAATATTGTGGGCGCGGTGCTCTTGAGTATGCTGGCTTTTTATCTCATTGCCGGGTTGCTGTAATCCACGTCATTCTTCCAAAAGAAAAAGCCCGCAATAAAGTGCGGACTCAGACTGTTGACAAACCTATTTGCCGAACGAAAACGGGAGTAACGGAATAGAAGAGTAAAGCGTTTGCGCCATGGATGGCGCAAGCCGAGCGCACAGGGATGTGTTTACAGCGTCTTTACGATCTATCCGTTACTGCCGCTCAATGAGCTTTGTTAGCCCCCAAAGCCCGCAATAAAGCGCGGGCTTCGGACCATCCGTAATCTTTAATCAGTTCAAAAAGGCTGGCTGATTCTTTTCATACTCGGTGATAGACGCTTCGTGTTGCAGCGTCAGGCCGATGCTGTCTAACCCGTTGATCATGCAGTGACGGCGGAAGCTGTCGATTTCGAACGGATAGCTTTTGCTGCCCGCCTGAACGACCTGATTTTCCAGATCGACCGTGAAGGTAATACCTTCCTGACCGTCAACCAGCTTGAACAGTTCGTCCACTTCTTCATCGCTCAACTTCACCGGCAGCAGCTGGTTATTAAACGAGTTACCGTAGAAAATATCGGCAAAGCTCGGGGCGATAACGACGTTGAAGCCGTAATCGGTCAGCGCCCACGGCGCGTGCTCACGGGAAGAACCGCAGCCGAAGTTTTCCCGCGCCAGCAGGATACTCGCCCCTTTGTAATGCGGCTGGTTCAGCACAAACTTAGGGTTGGGCTGTTGGCCCGCATCGTCCAGAAAGCGCCAGTCGTGGAACAGATGTTGTCCGAAACCGGTACGCGTTACCTTTTGCAGAAACTGCTTGGGGATGATGGCGTCGGTATCGACGTTAGCGGCATCCAGAGGAACCACCAGACCTGTGTGTTGGGTAAATTTAGCCATGTCGGTTTCTCTCTTAATTCAACTCGCGGACGTCGGCAAAGCGACCCGTCACTGCGGCAGCCGCAGCCATTGCCGGGCTGACCAGATGGGTGCGACCCGCGCGACCCTGACGGCCTTCAAAGTTACGGTTGCTGGTTGATGCACAACGCTCGCCAGGGTTCAGGCGGTCATTATTCATCGCCAGACACATAGAACAGCCCGGTAAGCGCCACTCAAAGCCCGCTTCGATGAACACTTTATCCAGCCCTTCCAGCTCTGCCATCGTTTTTACCGGGCCGGAGCCAGGTACGACGATAGCCTGAACGCCAGCGGCAACTTTGCGCCCTTTGGCGATTTCTGCTGCTGCGCGCAAATCTTCAATGCGCGAGTTGGTGCAGGAACCAATGAAGACTTTATCGATCTTCACGTCGGTCAGTTTAATGCCGGGTTGCAGATCCATATAGGCCAGCGCTTTGGCAGCGGAGGCGCGTTCTACCGGATCGCTGAAAGAGTCAGGGCTAGGGATTTCCTGATTGACGGCGATAACCTGACCGGGGTTAGTACCCCAGGTAACCTGCGGCGCGATCTGCGCGGCGTCCAGCGTGACGATCGTATCGAACTGCGCGTCATCATCGGATTTCAGCGTGCTCCAGTACGCAACAGCGGCATCCCAGTTGGCATCTTTCGGTGCAAACTGGCGGCCTTTCAGGTAGTTGAAGGTTGTCTCGTCCGGCGCGACCAGACCTGCTTTCGCACCCATCTCAATCGCCATATTACACAGCGTCATGCGGCCTTCCATGCTCAGCGCACGAATAGCGGTACCGCAGAATTCAACCACATGACCGGTGCCGCCTGCGCTACCGGTTTTACCGATGATCGCCAGCACGATGTCTTTCGCGGTGATGCCGTGTGGTGCATCGCCGGTGACTTCAATCTTCATGGTTTTGGCGCGACCCTGTTTCAGGGTTTGCGTCGCCAGCACATGTTCTACTTCCGACGTACCGATACCGAAAGCCAGTGAACCAAACGCGCCGTGCGTTGCCGTGTGTGAGTCACCGCAGACGATGGTCATACCCGGCAGCGTCATCCCTTGTTCAGGGCCGATAACGTGAACAATGCCCTGATACGGGTGGTTCAGGTCATACAGTTGAACGCCGAATTCTGCACAGTTCTTGATTAACTCCTGCATCTGAATGCGGGCCATCTCCCCACTGGCGTTGATGTCTTTGGTTTGCGTGGACACGTTGTGGTCCATGGTCGCGAAGGTTTTCCCCGGTTGACGAACCTTACGGCCCATCGCTCGCAGGCCGTCGAAGGCCTGTGGGGAAGTCACTTCGTGTACCAGATGTCTGTCGATATACAGCAGCGGCGTTTCGTTCGGCGCTTCATGAACCACGTGTGCTTCGAACAATTTTTGATATAACGTCTTACCCATGGTTATGCCCCTTGCGCGACAAAACGCGCAATCACGTCGCCCATTTCATTGGTACCGATCGCGCTGCCGGTGCTTGCCAAATCGGCAGTACGATAGCCTTCAGCCAGTGCGGTATTAACGGCTTTTTCGATCGCCTCTGCGGCATCGTCTGCACCCAGGCTGTAGCGCAGCAGCAGTGCCAGCGACAGAATCTGTGCAATCGGGTTGGCAATATCTTTACCAGCGATATCTGGTGCGGAACCGCCAGCTGGTTCGTACAGGCCAAAGCCTTGCTCGTTCAGGCTGGCAGAAGGCAGCATGCCCATTGAACCGGTAATCATGGCGCACTCGTCAGACAGAATGTCACCGAACAGGTTAGAACACAGCATCACGTCAAACTGAGACGGATCCTTAATCAATTGCATTGTCGCGTTATCGATATACAGGTGGGACAGCTTCACATCCGGATAGTGCTGTGCGACTTCGTTGACGATCTCGCGCCACAGAATCGAGCTTTGCAGCACATTGGCTTTATCGATAGAGGTCACGATGCTGCGACGCTTGCGAGCGGATTCAAACGCGATATGCGCGATGCGCTCAATTTCGAAACGGTGATAGACCTCGGTATCGAAAGCACGTTCATACTGGCCGCTACCTTCACGCCCTTTTGGCTGACCGAAGTAGATCCCACCTGTCAGTTCGCGGACGCACAGGATATCAAAGCCTTTGGCGGCGATGTCGCTACGCAGCGGACAAAACGCTTCCAGCCCCTGATACAGGCGAGCAGGACGCAGGTTGCTGAACAGTTTGAAGTGCTTACGCAGAGGCAATAACGCACCGCGCTCTGGCTGTTCTGCCGGTGGCAGGTGTTCCCATTTCGGGCCGCCCACGGAACCAAACAGAATCGCATCGGCCTGCTCACAGCCTACAACGGTCGCCTGCGGCAGCGGTGTGCCCTGACGGTCAATGGCGATACCGCCAACGTCATATTCGCTGGTGGTAATGCGGATGCCAAAACGCTGACGTACCGCATCCAGTACTTTATGGGCCTGCGCCATTACTTCTGGGCCAATGCCGTCTCCGGGTAAAACGGCGATATGGTAGCTCTTTGTCATCACACTGTTTCCTGACTGTTTTGTTGTTTGCTATCGTTTTGTTGTTGGTTACTGTGCTGCTGCAGACGTTGAATTTCTTTTTCTACCTGCTGAGCACGTTTGATGTTGTTTAATACATTTACCATTGCCTGCGCGGAAGATTCAACGATATCCGTTGCCAGACCGACGCCGTGGAAACGACGCCCTTGATAATCCGCGACAATATCAACCTGACCCAGCGCATCACGGCCCTGACCTTTGGCGGTCAGTTGGTATTTAACCAGCGAAACCTGATAACCCGTAATGCGGTTGATTGCCTGATAAACGGCATCCACTGGGCCATTACCCGTCGCGGCTTCTGATTGGGTTTCTTCGCCGCAGATCAGTTTGACAGAGGCGGTTGCCATCACGCTGGAGCCGGACTGAACGCTGAAATAATCCAGATGGTAGAACTCAGGCTCTTCCTGCTGACGGTTGATAAAGGCCAGCGCTTCCAGGTCGTAATCAAAAACCTGACCTTTCTTATCCGCCAGTTTCAGGAAGGCAGAGTACAAATCGTCCAGATTGTAGTCGCTGTCCTGATAGCCCATCTCTTCCATGCGGTGTTTCACTGCCGCGCGACCAGAACGGGAAGTCAGGTTCAACTGGACTTCTTTCAGGCCGATGGATTCCGGCGTCATGATTTCGTAGTTTTCACGGTTCTTCAGCACACCATCCTGGTGAATACCAGAGGAGTGGGCGAAGGCGTTGGCACCCACAACCGCTTTGTTGGCAGGAATGGGCATATTGCAAATCTGGCTGACCAACTGGCTGGTACGGTAGATTTCCTGATGATTGATGTTGGTGTGCACATTCAGGATGTTATGGCGGGTTTTGATCGCCATGATGACTTCTTCCAGTGAACAGTTACCCGCACGTTCGCCGATACCGTTCAGTGTGCCTTCTACCTGACGAGCGCCTGCATGCACGGCTGCCATGGCGTTGCCGACAGCCAGACCCAGATCGTCGTGAGTGTGAACAGAAATGATGGCTTTATCGATGTTGGGAACGTGTTGGTACAGAGAGGCGATGATATTGCCGAACTCATGCGGCATGGTGTAGCCGACGGTGTCAGGAATATTGATGGTGCGAGCACCGGCATTGATGGCGGCTTCAACCACGCGACACAGGTCTGGGATTGGCGTACGACCCGCATCTTCGCAGGAAAATTCAACGTCGTCTGTGTAGTTACGCGCGCGTTTGATCATGTAAATGGCGCGTTCGATCACTTCATCCAGCGTGCTGCGCAGCTTGGTGGCGATGTGCATCGGTGAGGTCGCGATAAAGGTGTGAATACGGAACGCTTCTGCGACACGCAGCGCTTCTGCGGCGACATCGATGTCTTTCTCAACACAACGGGTCAGGCCACACACACGACTATTTTTGATGTTGCGGGCAATCGTCTGAACGGATTCAAAGTCGCCGGGAGAGGACACAGGAAAGCCAACTTCCATGACATCAACGCCCATACGCTCCAGGGCGAAGGCAATTTGCAGCTTTTCTTTTACACTCAGACTGGCCTGTAAAGCCTGTTCACCATCGCGTAATGTGGTATCGAAAATAATGACTTGCTCGCTCATCGGTTTAGTTCCTTGTCGTGTCTACTTGTACTTGGCGCTCGGCGAGTAAAAAAAAACCCGCGCATCAGCGCGGGTTTTTGTATCGTGTGGCGAGAAACTTAGTTCTGAACTCTGCCCACAAACCTACCGCGCAAGAAGGATGCGTTTAGTAGTAGGCCTAGTAGGACGGTAAAATTGAACATGGTGTCTCGTCATCTAAAATTCGGTGTTCCTTTATTGGTACTCTATTATCAGGGTTATGTCAACGTTTGATTGGTGTGACGTGCGTCAAGTAAACCAGCGATAGCCAGCGGCGAATGAACGAAAGATCGTTGCGGTTTTGAACAATGACGGTAGACTGCACGCCAAATAATGTACAGCTGTACGCTGAAACGCTGTCAAATTCTTCCCCTTAGAAATTCTTTACAGATGAATAATCATTTACAGCCATACCATGTGGTGCACCGGGTCCAAGACCGAATCAATCACTGCGCAGGCCGTATTACGTTGCGCGAGTGGACGCCTGCGGGCGAACAGCAACTCACCTGGACACAGGCCGGGCAGCGCATTCAGCGCATTGCCAGCGCGCTCTTAGCGCTGGGGCTGGATGTTCAGGAACGGGTTGCGATTTTCTCTCATAATTCAATGAACTGGTCGCTTGCCGATCTGGCTCTGCTGCATCTGCGTGCGATCAGCGTGCCAATCTATGCCACGAATACGGCATCGCAGGCGGCGTTCATTATCAATGATGCGGATATCCGTACGATATTCGTCGGTGGTCAGGAACAGTTGGATGCGCTGCTGGCGCTGCGCGATACGTGCCCGCAGTTGCGAAACATCATCGTGATGGATGAGGGCGTTAACCTGCGCGGTAGCGACATTGTGCAATCCCTGTGCGAGTTTGAAGCGCAGGCGGTAGACGATTTCTGGCGTGAGGAATGGCAAACGCGCATCGACAGCCGCGATCTCAACGATCTGTTTACGCTGATTTATACCTCTGGCACGACGGGTGAACCGAAAGGCGTCATGCTGGATTACACCAACATGGCGATGCAGCTAAAGCTGCATGACGATCGTCTGGATATGTCAGAAAACGACGTATCGCTCTGTTTCTTGCCGCTTTCCCACGTATTTGAGCGCGCATGGAGCTTTGTCATTATGCACCGTGGCGCGCAGAACGTGTACCTCAGTGATACGAATCTGGTGCGTGCTGCGATGCAGGCGGTGAAGCCTACCGTGATGTGTGCCGTACCGCGTTTTTATGAGAAAGTTTACAGCGCCATCCATGAAAAAGTGGCGCAGGCACCGTGGTATCGCCAGCGTCTATTTAACTGGGCTCTTGCGCAGGGGCAACATGCTTTTCTGGCGAGCCAGTCTGAGAAGAAGGGCGGTCTTTTCCGCCGCGTGATGCATCGCTATGCAGACCGACTGGTGTTAGGGAAACTGCGCCAACTGCTGGGGGGCGAAATTCGCTTTATGCCAGCTGCGGGCGCGCGACTTGATGACAATATCATCCTGTTTTTCCGGTCGATCGGAATTCGTATTATCTATGGTTACGGCATGACCGAAACCTGTGCCACGGTTTCCTGCTGGGAAGAAGGCCGCTTCCGCTTAGGCTCTATTGGTACGCCTCTGCCGGGAATTGAGGTCCGCATTGGTGAGGAAAAAGAGATTCAGGTACGCGGCGCAACTATCATGCGAGGCTATTTCCATCGTCCGCAGGAAACTGCAGAAACCTTTACCGAAGACGGCTGGTTGAAAACTGGCGATGCGGGGGAACTGGATACCAACGGTAACCTGTTTATTACCGAACGGTTGAAAGATCTGATGAAAACTTCGGGCGGTAAATATATTGCACCGCAGCATCTGGAAGGCACGCTGGGGCAGGATCGCTTCATTGAACAGGTTGCGATTATTGCGGACACGCGCAAGTACGTGTCTGCGCTGATTGTTCCCTGTTTCGAGGCGCTGGAAGAATATGCACACTCCATCAACCTGAAGTACCACGATCGTCTGGAACTGCTGCGCCACAGCCATATTATTGAGCTGTTCGAGCGGCGTCTGCGGGAGATGCAGAAAGATCTTTCCCGCGTTGAGCAGGTGAAGAAATTCACACTGCTGCCTGTGCCGTTTTCGATGGCAGAAGGGGAGCTGACGCCAACGCTCAAGCTGCGCAGGAAGATCATTAACCAGCGTTATCAACTGGAAATTGATGCGATGTACGCAGAGTCTTGATGATATCGTAGGCCGAGAAGCGCGTTTCCTGAAAAGAAATGTGGATTTTCGGCCTCAATATTTCACTCTGTAATTTGTGGCCTTTATGGACGATCTCTCAGGTCTGAAGGTTCCCAGTTAGTATTTTATCTCAGTTCCTTTTTCCCTCACGTTTGATTTCCCCTAGTCCCAATTAAGAGCGGTGGTTTTTTGCCGTTTGTCTGCGCCATAATCTGGCGTTATGTTAATGGGTTATTAGCAATCCTGTAATATTTCGTATTGTTGTACTAAAAGTTAACAGTATTAACACAACGTGAGCGCGGGGATTTTCCCCGGTCAATACAGAAGCGGATTCCGCTTTCTGAACAAAAGAGGCAGACCCATGGAGATGTTGTCAGGCGCCGAAATGGTGGTCCGATCGTTGATCGATCAGGGCGTAAAACATGTGTTCGGTTATCCGGGCGGTGCGGTGCTGGATATTTACGACGCCCTGCATACGGTTGGCGGTATCGAGCATATTTTGGTGCGGCATGAGCAAGGTGCGGTACATATGGCGGATGGCTATGCGCGTGCGACGGGTGAGGTCGGCGTCGTGCTGGTCACGTCCGGTCCCGGTGCGACCAACGCGATTACCGGTATCGCGACTGCCTATATGGACTCCATTCCTATGGTGGTGTTGTCCGGTCAGGTTGCGACTTCGCTGATTGGCTACGATTCCTTTCAGGAATGCGACACGGTGGGGATTTCCCGGCCTATCGTTAAGCACAGTTTTCTGGTCAAGAAAGCGGAAGATGTCCCGACGATCCTGAAAAAAGCATTCTATCTGGCATCAACCGGACGCCCGGGGCCTGTGGTGGTCGATCTGCCGAAAGACATCATGAATCCGGCGAATAAGCTGCCGTACGTTTATCCAGAAAGTGTCAGCATGCGCTCCTATAACCCGACGGTTCAAGGGCACAAAGGGCAGATTCGTCGTGCGCTGCAAACGCTGCTGGCAGCAGAAAAGCCGATTATCTACAGCGGTGGTGGCGTGATTAACGCGGAGTGCCACGAAGAACTGCTGACGCTGGCGGAAAAACTTAACCTGCCAGTGACAACCTCGCTGATGGGGCTGGGCGGTTTTCCCGGAACGCACCGTCAATGCCTCGGCATGTTGGGGATGCACGGGACGTATGAAGCCAATATGGCCATGCATAACGCCGATGTAATTTTCGCCGTCGGGGTGCGCTTCGACGACCGTACGACGAACAATCTGGCGAAGTACTGTCCGAATGCGACGGTACTGCATATTGATATCGATCCTGCGTCGATTTCCAAAACGGTCAATGCTGATGTTCCCATCGTTGGCGATGCCAAACAGGTATTAAGCCTGATGCTGGAGTTGCTGGCACAGGATGGCGCACAGCAGCAGTTTGATGCGTTGCGTGACTGGTGGCAGGGTATCGAACAGTGGCGTGGGCGTCACTGTCTGAAATACAGCACCGAAGGCGACAAGATTAAACCGCAGGCGGTCATTGAAACGTTGCATCGGCTGACCGAAGGCAAAGCCTATGTGGCATCGGACGTCGGTCAGCACCAGATGTTCGCCGCGCTGTATTATCCGTTCGATTTACCGCGCCGCTGGGTGAACTCCGGTGGGCTGGGTACGATGGGCTTTGGCCTGCCTGCGGCGTTGGGTATCAAGCTTGCGCTGCCGGAAGAAACGGTGATTTGCGTAACGGGCGACGGCAGTATTCAGATGAATATTCAGGAACTTTCTACGGCGCTGCAATATGATCTGCCTGTGGTGGTCATTAACCTGAACAACCGCTTCCTCGGTATGGTGAAGCAGTGGCAGGACATGATTTACTCTGGCCGCCATTCCAGTTCTTATATGGAATCATTACCAGATTTCGTCAAGCTGGCTGAAGCGTACGGTCACATCGGGATTTCTATCGATACGCCGGACGAACTGGAAAGCAAGCTGTTGCAAGCGTTGGCACAGAAAGACCGTCTGGTGTTTGTTGATATCAACATCGACAGCAGCGAGCATGTTTACCCCATGCAGATTCGCGGCGGGGCGATGGATGAAATGTGGTTGAGCAAAACGGAGAGGACCTGATCATGCGGCGGATTTTATCAGTATTACTTGAGAATGAATCAGGTGCCTTGTCACGTGTCGTCGGCCTGTTTTCACAGCGTGGCTACAACATCGAAAGTCTGACGGTGGCACCCACCGAAGACCCAACGCTATCTCGTATGACTATTCAGACAGTAGGCGATGAGAAAGTGCTGGAGCAGATCGAAAAGCAACTGCACAAGCTGGTGGATGTCCTGCGCGTTAGCGAACTGGGGCAGGGCGCGCATGTTGAGCGTGAGATCATGCTGGTGAAGCTACAGGCTACAGGCTATGGCCGTGAAGAAGTGAAACGCTGCGCCGATATTTTCCGCGGTCAGATCGTGGATGTCACCGCCTCGCTTTATACCGTACAGCTTGCTGGCACCAGCGATAAACTGGACGCATTCCTCAGCGCCGTACGGGAAGTGTCTGAAATTGTTGAAGTGGCACGCTCTGGTATCGTCGGCGTATCGCGCGGCGATAAAATCATGCGTTAATCGACTTTTCGCTGCTTTTTCTTTTAAGAGGCCCGATAATAGTATCGGGCCTTTTTATTTCCCTTATCTTATATAGACACAATATATTCAGCTTAAAAGACATCCATTATTGGTATGGCAGCTTGAAATATGTCAGTAACGTGATAAAAGCAGTTGCCGTACAAAAGCTTCTGCTGTTAGATCTACGCCATATCCATGATGATTTTATGGTCATCACACTATTTATTGAGCCGGCCTACTTATTTTCCGGCCTACTAAGGGGTTACCGTGAAACTGGATGAAATCGCGCGTCTTGCGGGTGTTTCACGCACGACAGCCAGCTATGTCATTAACGGGAAAGCAAAACAATATCGCGTCAGCGATAAAACCGTTGAGAAAGTCATGGCTGTCGTCAGGGAGCACAACTATCATCCCAACGCCGTCGCGGCTGGATTACGTGCCGGGCGCACGCGTTCAATTGGTTTGGTTATTCCCGATTTGGAAAATACCAGTTATACACGCATCGCTAATTATCTGGAGCGTCAGGCCAGACAGCGCGGATATCAGCTATTAATTGCGTGTTCAGAAGATCAGCCTGACAACGAGATGCGGTGTATTGAGCACCTGTTGCAGCGCCAGGTTGATGCGATTATTGTTTCTACCGCATTACCGCCGGAACACCCGTTTTATCAACGTTGGATAAACGGCAGTCTGCCGATTATTGCGTTAGACAGGGCGTTAGATCGTGAGCACTTCACCAGCGTGGTGGGGGCCGATCTTGAAGATGCTGAAATGCTGGCACAAGAATTAAGAAAAATGCCTGCTAAATCGGTACTTTATCTTGGTGCCTTGCCTGAGCTTTCCGTCAGTTTCCTACGTGAGCAGGGGTTCCGTCAGGCGTGGGCGGGCGATCCGCGCGAAGTGAATTACCTTTATTCCAATAGTTATGAACGTGTGGCTTCCGCTGCTGCGTTTATGGATTATTTGAAAGATAATCCTATGCCCGAAGCCTTATTCACGACCTCATTCCCGCTATTGCAGGGAGTGATGGATGTTAACCTGAGGATCAACGGGCGTTTGCCGAATAATCTGGCTATCGCGACCTTTGGGGACAATGAGCTGTTGGATTATCTAGAGTGCCCAGTCTTGTCTGTCGCTCAGCGCCATCGTGAAGTCGCGGAACGCGTACTGGAGCTGGTGTTGGCCAGTCTGGATGAACCGAAAAGGCCGAAGCCTGGTTTGAATCGTATTCGACGTAATCTCTACCGTCGTGGTTCACTGAGCCGCGCGTAATTCTCTGTCTGCATTTCTGCGCCATAGTCACTATGGCGCTTCTTCTTTACTCAATGTCAATTCGCTACTTAATCTCAATTCGCTTTTATGGCAATGCGACCCGGAATAGCCGACGGCAATATTCCAGAAAGTAGCCATATATCACGCCCGTCACCATCGACACCACCAAATTACTGGTAACAGCGGTCAGGATTTGTGCAGAATTCGCTCCGATAGACCAGAGAATAATGGCGTAAACTGGGGATTGGAAGCTGACATAGGCAAACAGATCGGCGACGCTGCGCACTAGGAAATGCTCACCGCCGTGACGTCTGGCCATATTCAACACGCGATCGCGGTAAAGCCCATACGGCCAGGCAATAGCAATATTGACGGGGATAGATAACAAGCGTGAAGACAGCGATTGCTCGACGCTCATATCGGAAAGCATGATTTCTATCGCCATGCCAGTGATAAAACAATAGACAACGAGTGCAAAGGTATCGGCGGTGGCACTTCGCAATCGTGACGTCGGGGAAAACATTCCTGGTTGCTCCATTCTTAGGGCGGATAAACTGGTGTAATGGATTTATGTGGTTTTTTGTCATGCATTATTTTATTTGTATAGTGTACATCACTGAATGATTGGCTTTGTACTAGGTAAAAATATTTATTTGTGAGTGTTTTTTATACTTTCCCGCTACTTTATGTCTGCTCGGTAACTTTCCCGTTTTTTTATCGCGACAAGGGATTTAAAGTTTTTTAAAAACAAATCGTTATGATTTTTTGGGGGAAGGCCTTTCTGCGAGGGAAGGAATTGCATTAAAGCATTAAAGGAAGTGAGTCGATGACCGATAAAACAGGGTTGCTTGTGTTGCCCCATTTTTAATGCGTCTTTGGATATGGGGACGCTCAATTTATTCGGCGCGTTTCCTGAACCTACTTTTCTTTTCAGGAAGCCGCATGCGTCAGTAGGGCATCCATCAACGTAAATCGGCTGATTAATGAAGAATCGGTGGTGTTGATGTTAAAAATGTAACATTGAGTAGATGTTAACAGCTACGGTATGATGCTGCAGGTTTGTATAAGCCTTGGTATTCAGGGTGTTTGGCTTGGTAAGACTATTCTGAAAACGGCTGTCTTTGGTATCAGCTTGTGACAATAAAAATAATCGATATACCGGAGTTGGTGGCTATATGTTTGCAATATTCCCGTTCTGCTATGGATTTTCCTCAAATTATCATGATGTTAATCTTTGTTAATTCTGACTCCTTATTCCTTTTACCTCTATGACGGCCCCAATTCATTCAGGAATAATCCCAAAGCGCGTCCGCTCTGGCTTGACAAGGTTTTCATACCCTCCGTACACTCTTAAAGGTGGGATTTTGTGGGGTAAAGTGGTGAAAAAGGTGATGGAGGGGTAACTCAGGTATGTTTCGTGGAGCTACGCTGGTTAACCTCGACAGTAAAGGGCGCCTTGCTGTGCCTACCCGATATCGGGAAATGCTGAACGGGGAATCACAAGGTCAAATGGTTTGCACCATTGACCTGCATCAGCCATGCCTGCTGCTTTATCCCTTACCTGAATGGGAAATTATTGAACAAAAGCTATCGCGCTTGTCGAGCATGAACCCTGCTGAACGTCGTGTTCAGCGTTTGCTCTTGGGGCATGCCAGCGAGTGCCAAATGGATAGTGCAGGGCGTTTGTTGATTGCGAATACGTTAAGGCAGCATGCGGACCTCAAAAAAGAAGTGATGCTAGTCGGGCAGTTCAACAAGTTTGAGCTGTGGGATGAACAGACTTGGTATCAACAGGTCAGGGATGATATTGACGCTGAACAATCGACTCAGGAACCTTTGTCTGAGCGGTTGCAGGATCTATCGCTATAGCCATGCTGGAAAATTATAAACATACCACCGTCCTGTTGGATGAGGCAGTAAATGGCCTGAACATCCGCAGCGGCGGCATATACATCGACGGCACATTTGGCCGTGGTGGTCATTCTCGTCTGATTCTTTCCCAACTGGGGCCGGAAGGACGTCTGTTAGCTATCGATCGCGATCCTCAGGCAATTGAAGCCGCCAAGGCGATTGACGATCCTCGTTTCTCTATTATTCACGGGCCGTTTTCCGCGATGGCGGAGTATGTTGCGGAACTCGGGCTGACCGGTCAGATCGATGGCGTTCTGCTCGATCTTGGCGTTTCTTCTCCTCAGCTTGATGACCCTGAACGGGGGTTTTCATTTATGCGCGATGGCCCGCTGGATATGCGTATGGATCCGACGCATGGTTTGTCCGCCGCTGAATGGCTGATGAAAGCGGAAGCTGACGACATTGTCTGGGTCTTGAAAACGTTCGGCGAAGAGCGTTTTGCCAAGCGTATTGCTCGCGCCATTGTGGAACGTAATCGTCTCGACCCGATGACGCGGACAAAAGAACTCGCCGAATTGATCGCTGCCGCTAGCCCGATTAGAGAAAAGCATAAGCATCCGGCAACGCGCAGTTTTCAGGCGATCCGCATTTATATTAATAGCGAACTGGAAGAGATCGAACGTGCATTAGAAGGTGCATTGAGCGTACTGGCTCCGCAGGGGCGTCTGTCGGTGATCAGCTTTCACTCGTTAGAAGATCGGATTGTGAAACGGTTTATTCGCCATCAGAGCCGTGGGCCACAGGTGCCAGTTGGTCTGCCGTTAACGGAAGAACAGTTGCGTAGCCAAGGCGGGCAGACGTTAAAAGCTGTCGGCAAGAAACTGATGCCTTCGGAAGCAGAAGTGGCGGAAAACCCACGCGCGCGCAGTTCTGTTTTGCGTTTCGCGGAGAGACTGCCAGCGTGATAGGTAACGAGCGGCATACGCTGGTCGGCGTCATCGGTGAGGATTTGCTGCGTCATGCAAAGCTCCCAGTGTTGCTGATGGTTGCCGTGCTGGTTTCTGCGATCTTTGTGGTTACAACGGCGCATAAGACGCGCTTGCTAACAGCCGAACGCGAGCAGCTTCTGCTGGAACGTGATGCGTTGGATATCGAATGGAGAAACCTGATCCTGGAGGAAAACTCATTAGGGGATCATAGCCGTGTGGAGCGGATCGCGACAGAAAAACTGCAAATGGGGCACGTTGATCCGTCACAGGAAAACATTGTGGTTAAGCAATGAACTAAATAGGCAACCAGCTAAGCATGAAAGCAGCCCGTACAGGAAAGTTAAAGCGCCAGGAAGATCAAGCCAGCTTTGTTAGCTGGCGTTTTGCGTTGCTTTGCGGCTGTATTCTGCTTGCGATGGTTGGCTTGATGGCGCGTGCGGCTTATCTTCAGGTCATCAACCCAGATAAACTGGTACGCGAAGGGGATATGCGTTCTTTGCGCGTACAGGAAGTACCAACGGCACGCGGCATGATAAGCGATCGTGCTGGCCGTCCTTTGGCCGTTAGCGTGCCAGTGAATGCCGTCTGGGCCGATCCGAAAGAAGTGAACGATCGTGGCGGTATTACGCTGGATACGCGCTGGAAAGCACTGTCTGATGCGCTTGATATTCCGTTGGATCAGTTGGCAGCGAAGATCAATGCTAACCCTAAAGGCCGCTTTGTTTACCTCGCGCGTCAGGTGAACCCAGCCATTGGCGAATACATTCATAAGCTGAAGCTGCCGGGTATTAATCTGCGGCAGGAATCTCGCCGGTATTATCCTTCTGGGCAAGTGACTTCTCACCTCATTGGTTTCACCAATATCGATGGACAGGGCATTGAAGGGGTTGAGAAAAGTTTTGACCGCTGGCTGACCGGGCAACCTGGTGAACGAACCGTGCGTAAAGACCGGTTTGGCCGCGTGATTGAAGATATCTCCTCTGTTGACAGTCAGGCTGCACACAATCTGGCGCTTAGCATTGATGAGCGTTTGCAGGCGCTGGTTTACCGCGAACTCAACAACGCCGTTGCTTTTAACAAAGCGGAGTCAGGAACGGCAGTACTGGTCGATGTGAATACGGGCGAAGTGCTGGCGATGGCGAATAGCCCGTCTTATAACCCGAACAATTTGGCGGGTACGCCGCAAGACATTATGCGTAACCGAGCGATTACCGACATTTTCGAACCCGGCTCTACCGTTAAACCAATGGTGGTAATGACGGCGCTACAGCGCGGGGTCGTGAAAGAAAACAGTGTGCTCAGCACCCTACCTTATTACGTGAATGGCCATGAGATCAAAGACGTGGCGCGTTACAGCGAATTGACGCTGGCGGGTGTGCTTCAAAAGTCGAGTAACGTTGGCGTGTCTAAGCTGGCGTTAGCGATGCCTTCCTCTGCGCTTGTAGATACTTACGCGCGCTTTGGATTAGGAAAAGCGACCAATTTGGGATTGGTCGGAGAAAGCAGTGGCTTATACCCTCAAAAACAACGGTGGTCTGACATAGAGAGGGCCACCTTTTCTTTCGGCTACGGGCTGATGGTAACACCGTTACAGTTAGCGCGAGTCTACGCCACGATTGGCAGTTTCGGTATTTATCGTCCGTTGTCGATTACCAAAGTTGATCCCCCCGTTCCAGGCGAGCGTGTCTTCCCTGAGGCGTTGGTACGTTCCGTGGTGCATATGATGGAAAGCGTGGCACTGCCCGGCGGCGGCGGCACCAAGGCGGCCATCAAAGGTTACCGTATCGCGATTAAAACCGGTACTGCCAAGAAAGTTGGCCCAGATGGCAAGTACATCAACAAATATATTGCCTACACGGCGGGTGTGGCACCTGCCAGTAACCCACGTTTTGCTCTGGTTGTCGTGATTAACGATCCGCAGGCAGGGAAGTACTACGGCGGCGCGGTTTCTGCGCCAATCTTTGGCGCCATCATGGGCGGCGTTCTGCGTACGATGAATATCGAACCGGATGCGTTGCCGACAGGCGACAAAAACGAGTTTGTAATTAATAGAGAAGAGGGATCAGGTGGCAGATCGTAATTTGCGCGATTTACTTGCGCCGTGGGTGCAAGACACTCCGGCGTGCGCGCTGCGGGAAATGACATTAGACAGCCGCGTTGCGGCTGCCGGGGATCTGTTTGTCGCGATTGTCGGGCACAAAGCAGATGGACGGCGCTATATTCCGCAGGCAATTGCGCAAGGCGTAGCAGCGATTATTGCCGAAGCAGAAGGTGAAGCCGCTGATGGCACCGTTCGCGAAATGCACGGTGTGCCAGTGGTATATTTCAGCAATCTGAACCAGCGGCTTTCCGCGCTGGCAGGCCGTTTTTATCAGCAGCCTGCGGAAACGTTACAGCTGATTGGCGTAACGGGAACGAACGGGAAAACGACGACGACTCAGCTTCTGGCGCAGTGGAGCCAGGCACTAGGCGAAACGAGTGCGGTGATGGGCACGGTAGGCAATGGCCTATTGGGTCGGGCGATTCCGACAGAGAATACGACAGGGTCTGCTGTCGATGTTCAGCAGGTGCTGAGCCAGTTGGTAGAGCAAGGTGCGACCTTCGCCGCAATGGAAGTGTCCTCCCACGGTCTGGTGCAGCATCGTGTGGCTGCGTTGCCGTTTGCGGCGGCGGTGTTCACTAACCTGAGCCGCGATCATCTTGATTACCATGGCGATATGGAAAGCTACGAAGCGGCCAAGTGGGCGCTGTTTGCTGAACATCGCGTTGGCCAGATGATTATCAATGCTGATGATGAGGTTGGTCTGCGCTGGTTGGCGAAGCTGCCGGATGCGGTTGCTGTCACTATGGAAAACAATCTTGTCCCCGGCTGCCGTGGGCGCTGGCTGAAAGCGACACAGATTGATTATCACGATAACGGCGCCACGATTGCGTTTGATTCAAGCTGGGGGCATGGCGAAATTGAAAGCCGCCTGATGGGCGCGTTTAACGTCAGCAATATGCTGCTGGCGCTGGCAACGCTGCTGTCTCTGGGCTATCCGCTCGATCAATTGGTTATCGCGGGTTCTCAACTGCAACCGGTATGTGGCCGCATGGAAGTTTTCCATGCTGAAGGAAAGCCAACGGTCGTTGTGGATTACGCCCACACGCCAGACGCGCTGGAAAAAGCGCTTGAAGCGGCGCGTTTGCACTGTCAGGGGAAACTCTGGTGTGTATTTGGCTGCGGCGGCGATCGTGATAAAGGTAAGCGCCCACTTATGGGCGGCATCGCAGAACAGTTGGCCGACCGCGTTGTGGTGACGGATGATAACCCGCGCAGTGAAGAGCCTCAGGCGATTGTGGCCGATATTCTCTCTGGGCTGCTGGATGCGGGGCGCGTTCAGGTGATTCACGGACGTGCTGAAGCAGTCACCAGCGCGATCATGCAGGCGCAGGAAAATGACGTGGTGCTGGTTGCGGGTAAAGGGCACGAAGACTACCAACTGGTTGGCAATCAGCGTCTTGATTATTCCGATCGCATCACCGTTGCCCGCCTGCTGGGGGTAATTGCATGATTCGCGTCTCCTTGCAACTGCTTGCCACGGTGCTGAATGCACAGTTGATTGGCGAAGACATTGATATTGAAGATATTTCAACCGATACGCGTAAGTTGTCGTCTGGCTGCTTATTTGTCGCGCTGAAAGGCGAAAAATTTGATGCGCACGATTACGCTGCTGATGCAGTGAAAGGCGGTGCCGCGGCTCTTTTAGTCAGTAAGCACTTACATATCGATGTGCCGCAACTGCTGGTGAGCGATACGCGTGTGGCGTTGGGCCAATTAGGTGCCTGGGTTCGTCAGCAGTCAAAGGCGCGTGTTGTCGCGTTGACAGGTTCTTCCGGTAAAACCTCGGTTAAAGAGATGACGGCGGCGATTCTGCGCCAGTGTGGCTCAGTGCTGTATACCGCTGGCAACTTCAACAACGATATCGGTGTGCCGCTAACGCTGCTGCGTCTGACGGCGGAACACCAGTTTGCGGTGATTGAACTCGGGGCGAATCACATTGGTGAGATTGCCTATACCACCGATTTAGTGCGGCCGGAAAGCGCGTTGGTCAATAATCTGGCTGCTGCGCATCTGGAAGGGTTTGGCTCACTGGCCGGTGTGGCGCAGGCGAAAGGTGAGATTTTTGCGGGGTTGCCAGCAGACGGCGTAGCGATCGTGAATGCAGATAGCAACGATTTCCCGCACTGGCAGGTCATGTTTAATCATAAAACCGTGTGGCGTTTCTCGCCGCAGGCGGCTTGCGATATCGATTTTTTTGCCAGCGACGTAGACGTTTTAGCGCAAGGTACGCGTTTCACTCTTCACACGCCATTTGGCAAAACGCAGGTTCTGCTGCCTTTACCGGGTCGACATAACATTTCTAACGCACTGGCGGCGGCTTCGCTGGCAATGTCCGTCGGAGCGACGCTGGAAGCCGTTAAAGCTGGGTTATCTCAGCTTCAGGCGGTGCCGGGGCGGTTGTTTCCGATTGCGTTGTCTGAGGGCAAGTTGCTGCTGGATGACAGCTACAACGCGAATGTGGGCTCGATGACGGCGGCGGCACAGGTATTGGCTGACATGCCGGGCTACCGTGTGATGGTTGTTGGTGATATGGGCGAGTTGGGGGATGAAGCCCCTGAGTGCCATCGTCAAGTGGGAGAAGCTGCGCGTGTTGCAGGCATTGATCGCGTATTGAGTGTGGGAACATTGAGTGAATTGATCGGCACTGCCAGTGGCAATGGTGAGCATTTTCAGGATAAAGCCGCGCTGGTTTCACGTTTGAAGGTGCTGATGTCAGAACATAACGTCATCAGCGTATTGGTCAAAGGCTCACGCAGTTCTGCGATGGAGCAGGTTGTACATGCATTACAGGAGAATGCGCAATGTTAGTATGGCTGGCCGAACATTTGGCCAAACTTTATACCGGTTTTAACGTCTTTTCTTATTTGACGTTCCGCGCCATTGTCAGCCTGCTGACCGCATTGGTTATTTCCCTATGGATGGGACCGCATATGATCGCTTGGCTGCAGCGTTTGCAGATTGGGCAGGTTGTGCGTAACGAAGGGCCAGAATCACATTTCAGTAAGCGCGGCACCCCGACGATGGGGGGCGTGATGATCCTGGTGGCGATTATCGTTTCCGTTTTGATGTGGGCGAATCTGTCTAACCCGTATGTCTGGTGCGTACTGCTGGTGTTAGCTGGCTATGGCGCTGTCGGTTTTGTTGATGACTACCGCAAAGTGGTCCGTAAGGATACCAAGGGGTTGATTGCCCGCTGGAAATATTTCTGGCAGTCAGTGATTGCGCTCGTTGTGGCTTTCACCATGTATTCCATCGGCAAAGATACGCCAGCCACGCAGCTGGTTGTGCCATTTTTCAAAGACGTAATGCCGCAATTGGGCCTGCTCTATGTTGCGCTGGCCTACTTTGTGATTGTCGGCACCAGTAATGCGGTAAATCTGACCGATGGTCTGGATGGCTTGGCAATCATGCCGACCGTATTTGTTGCCGCTGGCTTTGCATTGGTAGCATGGGCAACGGGGAACATGAATTTTGCTGGTTACCTGCATATTCCGTATATCCGTCATGCCAGTGAGTTGGTGATCGTCTGCACCGCGATTGTGGGCGCGGGGCTTGGGTTCCTGTGGTTTAACACCTATCCGGCTCAGGTCTTCATGGGGGACGTAGGCTCGCTGGCGCTGGGCGGCGCGCTGGGGACGATCGCGGTCCTGCTACGTCAGGAGTTTTTGTTAGTGATTATGGGCGGCGTATTCGTGGTCGAAACGCTGTCGGTGATTTTGCAAGTCGGATCCTTTAAGTTGCGCGGGCAGCGGATTTTCCGCATGGCGCCGATTCATCATCATTATGAACTTAAAGGCTGGCCGGAACCGCGCGTGATTGTGCGCTTCTGGATTATTTCGTTGATGCTAGTGCTGATTGGCCTGGCAACGCTGAAGGTACGATAAGACATGGTGGACTATCAGGGTAAAAAAGTCGTCATTATCGGGTTGGGTCTGACTGGGCTCTCCTGTGTTGATTTCTTTCTCGCGCGCGATGTCGTACCGCGCGTAGTGGATACCCGTATCAGTCCGCCAGGTTTGGATAAACTGCCGGAGCAGGTGGAACGACACCTCGGTAGCCTGAATCAAGACTGGCTGATGAACGCAGATTTGATCGTCGCCAGCCCCGGTGTTGCGTTGGCGACGCCGATTCTGTGTGACGCTGCCGACGCTGGCATTGAGATCGTTGGCGATATCGAACTGTTCTGCCGTGAAGCGCAGGCTCCGATTGTGGCGATTACCGGTTCTAACGGTAAAAGCACGGTGACGACGCTGGTCGGTGAAATGGCGCGTGCCGCAGGCTGGCAGGTGGGGGTGGGTGGCAACATCGGCCTACCTGCACTGCAACTGCTTGAAGAGCCTGCTCAACTGTATGTACTGGAACTGTCGAGTTTCCAACTGGAAACGACGAGTAGCCTGCACGCCGCGGCGGCAACCATTCTGAACGTGACGGAAGATCACACCAACCGTTACCCGTTTGGTCTACAGCAGTATCGGGCGGCGAAATTGCGTATTTATGAACACGCAAATTTGTGTGTTGTGAATGCTGACGATGCGCTGACCATGCCAGTTCGCGGTGCGGATGCTCGCTGCCGCAGTTTTGGGGTTGATGTCGGCGATTATCATCTTAACCGCCAGCAGGGAGAAACCTGGCTGCGGGTGGATGGTGAACGAGTGCTCAATACCCGTGAAATCAAGCTGGTTGGACAGCACAATTATACGAACGCATTGGCAGCGCTGGCGCTGGCTGATGCCGTGAAGATTCCCCGCTCGTCTGCGCTGACGGCGTTGACGTCATTTACCGGGCTACCTCATCGCTTTCAAATGGCCTTTGAGCGCAACGGCGTGCGGTGGATCAATGATTCTAAAGCGACCAATGTGGGCAGCACCGAGGCCGCATTGAGCGGTTTAGCGGTAGAAGGCACGTTGCATCTGCTGTTAGGCGGTGACGGTAAATCTGCCGATTTCTCACCGTTGGTGCCGTATTTGCAGGGCGAGCACATTCATGTGTATTGCTTCGGTCAGGATGGGCAACAGCTGGCTGCGCTGCGTCCAGAAATTGCCGAGCAGACAGAAACGATGGAACAGGCGATGCGTATCATCGCCGAACGCGTTAAACCGGGTGATCTGGTGTTGCTGTCGCCAGCCTGCGCCAGCCTGGATCAGTTCCGCAGCTTTGAACAGCGAGGCGATGAATTTGCTCGTCTGGCGGAGGAGTTAGGCTGATGCGGTTCTTCGGGCTGGCGTTTATCGAACGCATCAAGAGCTGGGTTATGGGAACGCGCGAAAGCGATACGCTCAGCATTGTTCTGTACGACAGAACATTGGTGTGGTTGACGCTTGGGCTGGCCGTGATTGGTTTTGTGATGGTGACGTCGGCTTCTATGCCTGTCGGGCAGCGTCTTGCCAGCGACCCGTTCCTGTTCGCGAAACGTGATGCGATTTATCTGGGATTGGCATTTGGCTTGTCGTTAATCACCCTGCGTGTCCCGATGGAGATATGGCAACGTTACAGCCCGGTGCTGCTATTGCTCTCTATGGTTATGTTGCTTGTGGTGCTCGCGGTGGGAAGCTCGGTCAACGGTGCATCACGCTGGATTTCACTGGGGCCATTGCGTATTCAGCCTGCGGAATTATCTAAGCTGGCGCTGTTTTGCTACCTGTCCAGCTACATGGTGAGAAAAGTTGAAGAAGTACGAAATAACTTCTGGGGCTTTTGCAAACCGATGGGCGTGATGGTGGTGTTGGCGGTGCTGCTGCTGGCGCAGCCTGACCTCGGTACCGTGGTTGTTCTGTTTATTACGACACTGGCGATGTTGTTTCTGGCTGGTGCCAAGATGTGGCAGTTTCTGGCGATCATTGGTTCCGGTGGGTTTGCTGTTGGCCTGCTGATTGTGGCTGAACCCTACCGTATGCGCCGTGTGACGTCTTTCTGGAATCCATGGGACGATCCGTTCGGCGATGGCTACCAATTAACGCAGTCCCTGATGGCGTTTGGACGCGGTGAATTCTGGGGACAAGGGCTGGGAAATTCAGTACAGAAACTGGAGTATTTACCAGAAGCGCATACCGATTTCATTTTCTCCATTTTAGGTGAAGAACTCGGCTATATCGGTGTGGTTTTAGCGTTGTTAATGATATTCTTCGTCGCTTTTCGCGCGATGTCTATCGGGAAGCGAGCGCTGGAGATCGATCAGCGTTTTTCGGGCTTTCTGGCATGTTCGATCGGCGTTTGGTTCAGCTTTCAGACGCTGGTAAATGTTGGCGCGGCAGCGGGAATGTTGCCGACAAAAGGGTTAACGCTACCGCTGATCAGTTATGGCGGTTCCAGTTTGCTGATTATGTCGACGGCGATTGTGTTGTTGTTACGCATTGATTTTGAAACGCGTCTGACGAAAGCGCAGGCGTTTACGAGAGGTGCCCGATGAGTGGCGAAGGCAAGCGTTTGATGGTGATGGCTGGCGGTACGGGTGGGCATGTCTTCCCTGGGCTGGCGGTTGCGCACCACCTGATGGCGCAGGGCTGGCAGGTTCGCTGGTTAGGTACGGCGGATCGTATGGAAGCCGATTTGGTGCCTAAGCATGGTATCGAAATTGATTTTATCCGCATTTCTGGCTTGCGTGGTAAAGGTATTCTGGCGCAGTTAAGTGCGCCGATTCGTATTTTTCAGGCCGTGCGTCAGGCTCGCGCGATTATGCGCCGCTACCAGCCTGATGTGGTGCTAGGTATGGGCGGTTACGTTTCCGGCCCTGGCGGCTTGGCAGCCTGGCTGTGTGGCATTCCGGTCGTACTGCATGAGCAGAATGGCATTGCAGGGCTAACCAACCGCTGGTTATCCCATATCGCAAAAAAAGTATTGCAGGCATTTCCTGGCGCGTTTCCCAACGCAGATGTTGTGGGGAATCCGGTCAGAACCGATGTGCTGGCGTTACCTGCGCCTGAAACACGATTAGCCGATCGCTCAGGCCCTGTGAGGGTGCTGGTTGTTGGTGGTAGTCAGGGCGCAAGAGTACTGAACCAAACGCTGCCCGGTGTGGCGGCACAGCTGGGCGATCGCGTGACGATTTGGCATCAGGTTGGCAAAGGTGCGTTATCAACCGTTCAGCAGGCCTATCAAGATGTTGGGCAGACGCAGCACAAGATTACCGAGTTTATTGATGACATGGCGGCAGCTTACGCTTGGGCGGATGTTGTGGTGTGCCGTTCCGGCGCATTAACCGTCAGTGAAATTGCTGCGGCTGGGCTACCAGCGCTGTTTGTCCCGTTCCAACATAAAGATCGGCAGCAGTACTGGAATGCGCTGCCGTTGGAAAAGGCCGGTGCGGCAAAAATTATTGAGCAGCCACAGTTCAGCGTGGCGGCGGTTAGCGAGGTGCTGTCCGGTTGGGATCGCGCCACCTTGGTGACAATGGCGCAAAAAGCCCGCGCAGTGGCCATTCCAGATGCAACCGAACGGGTTGCGGCGGAAGTCAGTGCAGCGGCAGGCAGTCGGGCCACACATGTGGCTCATGGTTAATTAATACAACGTTGTCGGACATAAGGCTGTGCGACGACGCTACAAGGTAGCGATAGAATAAAGTGAATACTCAACAACTGGCGAAACTACGTTCAATCGTGCCCGAGATGCATCGCGTCCGGCACATACACTTTGTCGGCATCGGCGGTGCTGGCATGGGTGGTATCGCCGAAGTGTTGGCCAACGAAGGTTATGAGATTAGCGGGTCCGATCTGGCACCGAATGCAGTGACGCAGCAGTTGACCGAACTTGGGGCGCAGATTTACTTCCACCACCGTGCGGAGAATGTTCTGAACGCCAGCGTGGTGGTGGTGTCGAGTGCGATTACTGCGGATAACCCTGAGATTGTCGCCGCACATGACGCTCGTATTCCGGTGATCCGTCGTGCTGAGATGTTGGCGGAACTGATGCGTTTTCGTCACGGTATTGCGATTGCGGGTACGCACGGTAAGACGACGACAACGGCGATGGTCACCAGTATTTACGCGGAAGCAGGGTTAGATCCGACGTTTGTGAATGGCGGATTAGTGAAGGCGGCAGGAACGCATGCGCGTTTGGGCTCAAGCCGCTACCTGATTGCGGAAGCGGATGAAAGCGATGCGTCTTTCCTGCATTTGCAGCCGATGGTGGCGATTGTGACCAACATTGAAGCCGACCATATGGATACCTATCAGGGCGATTTTGAGAACCTGAAGCAGACGTTCATCAATTTCCTGCACAACCTGCCGTTTTACGGGCAAGCGGTGATGTGTATTGATGATGCAGTAATCCGTGAGCTGTTACCGCGCGTGGGACGTCATATCACCACGTATGGCTTTAGCGACGATGCCGATGTGCGTATTTCAGGGTATCACCAGACTGGTGCGCAAGGGCATTTTACGCTGGAGCGGAAAGATAAACCGCTGCTAAACGTTACGCTGAATGCACCGGGGCGTCACAATGCGCTCAACGCGGCGGCGGCGGTTGCCGTAGCAACGGATGAGGGTATTGATGATGAGGCGATTCTGCGCGCGCTTGAGCGTTTTCAGGGTACCGGACGTCGCTTTGATTTCCTCGGTGAGTATCCGCTTGAACTGGTTAATGGGCAAAGCGGTACGGCGATGTTGGTGGATGATTACGGCCACCACCCGACGGAAGTTGATGCCACGATTAAAGCTGCCCGCGCTGGGTGGCCGAATAAGCGGTTGGTCATGATTTTTCAGCCGCATCGCTATACGCGAACCCGCGATTTGTATGATGATTTCGCGCATGTGTTATCACAGGTTGACGTGCTGCTGATGTTGGATGTGTATTCCGCCGGAGAGTCGCCGATTCCAGGCGCGGACAGCCGTTCGCTGTGCCGTACGATTCGTGGAAGAGGTAAGATTGATCCGATTCTGGTGACGGATGTGGATACTTTACCTGAACTGTTGTCACAGGCGCTGCGAGGTGAAGACCTGATTTTGGTTCAGGGTGCCGGCAACATCGGTAAATTGGCGCGTAAACTGGCTGATTCCAGATTACAGCCGCAGATGAGTGAATGAGGAACATCATGACTGAGAAAGTTGCTGTATTGCTTGGTGGAACCTCTGCCGAACGTGAAGTGTCGTTACTTTCTGGTCAGGCGGTTTTGGCTGGCCTGAAAGAAGCGGGTATCAACGCGCATGCGGTTGATACCCGTGACGTCTCTGTGACGACGTTAAAGGAACAAGGCTTTACCAAGGTTTTCATCGCGTTGCATGGGCGTGGTGGTGAAGACGGCACATTGCAGGGCGTTTTGGAATTCCTAGGGCTGCCTTATACTGGCAGCGGCGTCATGGCATCCGCACTGACGATGGATAAACTCCGCACCAAACAGGTGTGGCAAACGTTGGGATTGCCGGTATCGCCATACGTGGCGCTGGATCGTCGCCAATATTCAGAAATGGCGGCAAACGCCTTGTTAGCGAAGTTCACCCATCTCGGATTGCCGTTGATCGTCAAGCCAAGCCGTGAAGGTTCCAGCGTTGGCATGAGCAAAGTGAATACGCTTAGCGAGCTGCCTGCGGCATTGGAAGAAGCATTCCGTCACGACGATGATGTTCTCGTCGAGAAATGGCTGA
Organism: Pectobacterium aquaticum; assembly: GCF_003382565.3. Taxonomy (NCBI): domain Bacteria; kingdom Pseudomonadati; phylum Pseudomonadota; class Gammaproteobacteria; order Enterobacterales; family Pectobacteriaceae; genus Pectobacterium; species Pectobacterium aquaticum. The sequence goes on along the minus strand of NZ_CP086253.1, from coordinate 3,689,032 downwards.
GTGGCCCAGAGTATACGGTTGCTATTCTAGGTGATGACGTGTTGCCTTCTATTCGTATTCAGCCTGCGGGTACGTTTTACGATTATGAAGCGAAATATCTATCGGATGATACGCAGTATTTCTGTCCGAGTGGTTTGCCGGACGAGCAAGAGCAGGCGTTAGCGGGACTGGCAATGGCGGCTTATCGTGCGGTGGGTTGCAGTGGGTGGGGGCGCGTCGATTTTATGCTGGATAGCGACGGCGCCTTCTATCTACTTGAGGTGAATACGTCTCCGGGTATGACGAGCCACAGTCTGGTTCCTATGGCGGCGCGCCAACGCGGGCTGACTTTCTCACAACTGGTCGTGAAAATTTTAGGGCTTGCTGGCTGATATGTCGCAGGCAGCGCTGAATACACGCGGACGAGAGCCTGAAACGAAAGGAACACGTCGCAGTAATGGAGGCCAACTGGCAGGGATGATTTTCCTGCTGATGGTGATAGGGACGATCGTTTGGGGAAGTTGGATGGTTGTGGGGTGGATGAAAGACGCCAGCCGCTTACCGCTCTCCCGCATGGCAGTGACAGGGGAAAGGCAGTACACCACCAACGACGATATCCGTCAGGCGATTTTGTCGTTGGGGTCGCCGGGAACGTTCATGACACAGGATGTGAACGTGATCCAGCAGCAGATCGAGCGTCTGTCGTGGATAAAACAGGCTAGTGTACGTAAGCAGTGGCCGGACGAATTAAAGATTCATTTGGTTGAGTATGTTCCGGTAGCGCGTTGGAATGATCAGCTAATGGTTGATGCAGAAGGAAATTCGTTCAGTGTACCTGCCGAACGTATTGGCAATCGTAAGATGCCGTTGCTGTATGGTCCGGAAGGCAGTGAGGCAGAAGTGCTGGAAGGCTATCGCGCAATGAATCAGACGCTAGCCGCCGCGAAGTTTACGTTAAAAATGGTGGCGATGAGTGCGCGGCATTCGTGGCAACTAGGATTAGACGATGATACTCGCCTTGAATTGGGGCGGGACGATAGGGCCAAACGTCTGCAACGCTTTATCGAGCTGTATCCGCTGTTGCAGCGGCAGGCTCAGAGCGAAAACAAACGTATCAGCCATGTGGATTTGCGGTATGACAGCGGGGCCGCGATAGGTTGGGCTCCTGCCTTGCTTGATCAACAACATGGTGATCAACCACAACATGGTGATCGGCAACGAGTTGGTCAGCAATAAGACATTGATCAGCAAAAGAACAGTAACCAGAAATAGGCACAGGCTAAACAACAATGATCAAGTCGACGGACAGAAAACTGGTAGTTGGGCTGGAAATCGGTACAGCAAAAGTGGCTGCGCTGGTAGGGGAAGTTCTGCCCGACGGCATGGTCAACATTATTGGCGTAGGCAGTTGCCCGTCACGCGGTATGGATAAAGGCGGCGTAAACGATCTGGAATCGGTCGTTAAATGTGTGCAGCGCGCTATTGATCAGGCTGAGTTGATGGCAGACTGCCAGATCTCCTCCGTGTATCTGGCGCTGTCGGGAAAACACATCAGTTGCCAGAATGAAATAGGGATGGTGCCTATTTCAGAAGAAGAAGTGACACAGGACGATGTGGAAAGCGTGGTGCATACTGCTAAATCTGTGCGCGTGCGTGATGAACATCGTGTTCTCCATGTGATTCCACAGGAGTACGCGATCGATTATCAGGAAGGGATTAAAAACCCAGTTGGCTTATCCGGCGTGCGCATGCAGGCGAAAGTCCACCTGATAACCTGCCATAACGATATGGCGAAGAACATTGTTAAAGCCGTTGAACGCTGCGGTTTAAAGGTCGACCAACTGATTTTTGCGGGACTGGCTTCCAGTTATGCGGTTCTGACTGAAGACGAACGTGAGTTGGGTGTGTGCGTTGTGGATATCGGCGGCGGTACAATGGACATTGCGGTCTATACCGGCGGTGCATTGCGACACACTAAAGTGATTCCGTATGCGGGCAATGTAGTTACCAGCGATATTGCCTATGCATTTGGCACGCCGCCGACGGATGCCGAAGCGATCAAGGTACGCTACGGTTGTGCATTAGGCGCGATCGTCGGCAAAGATGAGAATGTGGAAGTCCCGAGCGTTGGAGGACGTCCACCCCGCAGTCTGCAAAGGCAGACATTGGCGGAAGTGATTGAACCACGTTACACCGAGCTGTTGAACTTGGTGAACGATGAACTTTTACAGTTGCAGGAGCAGTTGCGTCAACAAGGCGTGAAACACCATCTGGCAGCAGGGATCGTGCTGACGGGCGGTGCTGCGCAAATAGACGGTCTGGCGGCCTGTGCGCAGCGTGTGTTCCATACACAGGTGCGTATTGGACAACCAATGAATATAACAGGGCTGACGGATTATGCCCAAGAGCCTTATTACTCAACGGCGGTTGGGTTACTGCATTACGGAAAAGAATCTCATCTGGGTGGTGAGCATGAAGTCGAAAAACGTGCCTCAGTGAGCAACTGGTTCAAGAGAATCAACAGCTGGTTGAGGAAAGAATTTTAATTTTATCAAAGAGATCACCTGGCACAGTTTTATGATCTCGCAGTTACAGGCACAAACGGAGAGAAATTATGTTTGAACCAATGGAATTAACCAACGACGCGGTGATTAAAGTCATCGGCGTCGGTGGCGGCGGTGGTAATGCCGTCGAACACATGGTGCGTGAGCGCATCGAAGGCGTCGAATTCTTCGCGGTCAACACGGATGCGCAGGCATTACGCAAAACGGCTGTTGGCCAGACGATTCAGATCGGTAGCGGCATTACAAAGGGTCTGGGTGCTGGCGCTAACCCAGAAGTCGGCCGTAATTCGGCTGAAGAAGATCGTGAAGCATTGCGTTCAGCACTGGAAGGTGCAGACATGGTGTTTATCGCCGCGGGTATGGGCGGTGGTACAGGTACAGGTGCTGCGCCAGTTGTTGCCGAAGTTGCAAAAGATCTGGGCATTCTGACCGTCGCTGTCGTGACCAAGCCTTTCAACTTTGAAGGCAAAAAGCGTATGGCATTTGCGGAGCAGGGTATCGCCGAGCTGTCTAAGCACGTCGACTCGCTGATCACCATTCCAAACGACAAACTGCTGAAAGTGCTGGGACGCGGTATCTCCCTGCTGGATGCATTTGGCGCGGCAAACGATGTACTGAAAGGCGCGGTGCAGGGTATTGCCGAGCTGATCACACGTCCGGGCCTGATGAACGTCGACTTTGCAGACGTGCGTACCGTGATGTCCGAAATGGGTTATGCCATGATGGGTTCCGGTGTTGCGCGTGGTGAAGACCGTGCAGAAGAAGCAGCGGAAATGGCGATCTCTAGCCCACTGTTGGAAGATATCGATCTGTCCGGCGCGCGTGGCGTGTTGGTCAACATCACGGCGGGCTTTGACCTGCGTTTGGATGAGTTTGAGACTGTAGGTAACACCATCCGTGCATTCGCGTCCGATAATGCGACAGTCGTCATCGGTACGTCGCTTGATCCGGAAATGAATGATGAACTGCGTGTCACGGTTGTTGCGACAGGCATCGGCATGGACAAACGTCCTGAGATTACGCTGGTGACGAACAAACAGGCCAGCCAGCCTGTGATGGATCATCGCTATCAGCAACACGGTATGACTCCACTGGCGCAGGAAAAACCAGCGGCCAAAGTGGTTAACGACCCGAATCCGCAGACGAATAAAGAGCCAGACTATCTCGATATCCCAGCGTTTCTGCGTAAGCAGGCAGACTAATTTGCTGCCAGATAACGTTGGAATCTCCGCTCTTTGTGCTAAACTGTGCCACCGAGCTTGGTGTATACTAGGTCGGTAGGTTCAGTAACATGCGAGATAAAATGATGATCAAACAACGTACATTAAAACGTATTGTTCAGGCGACTGGTGTCGGGTTACATACCGGCAAGAAGGTCACGTTGACCATGCGTCCTGCACCGGCAAATACCGGGGTCATCTATCGCCGCACAGACTTGAATCCCCCGGTTGATTTTCCGGCTGATGCAAAATCCGTGCGTGATACCATGCTCTGTACTTGCCTAGTTAATGAGCATGACGTCCGTATTTCTACGGTGGAGCATCTTAACGCTGCGCTTGCAGGGTTGGGCATTGACAATATTGTCATTGATGTTGACGCGCCAGAAATTCCAATTATGGATGGCAGCGCCAGCCCGTTCGTTTACCTGCTGTTAGATGCGGGTATCGAAGAGCTGAATTGTGCCAAGAAATTCGTACGTATCAAACAGTCCGTTCGTGTTGAAGATGGCGACAAGTGGGCCGAGATGAAACCGTTTAACGGCTTCAGTTTGGATTTCACTATCGATTTCAACCACCCGGCGATTGATGCAGGCAACCAGCGCTATCGTTTGGATTTCTCCGCTGATGCGTTTGTTCGTCAGATTAGCCGTGCACGTACATTCGGCTTCATGCGCGATATCGAATACTTGCAGTCTCGTGGGTTGTGCCTGGGCGGCAGTATGGATTGCGCCATCGTTGTTGACGATTACCGCGTACTGAACGAAGACGGTCTGCGTTTTGAAGATGAGTTTGTGCGCCATAAAATGCTGGATGCCATTGGTGACCTGTTTATGTGTGGCTACAACATCATCGGTGCGTTTTCTGCGTTTAAGTCTGGACACGCGCTGAACAACAAACTGTTGCAGGCTGTGCTGGCAAATCAGGAAGCGTGGGAATACGTCACCTTTGAAGACGAAGCTGAAATGCCGTTGGCATTTAAAGCACCGTCTATCGTGCTGGCGTAACGCTTGAACTTGAAGTAATCACTTCTTATTACGACTGGTTTTACTGGTACTCTCTCCGGCCAGAGAAGCCAGTCGTTCTAATATCTCTCTGAGTTTTTCCGGGCTGTTGCCTGCTAATGTCCTCAATGTCTCCGCACTTTGTTCACTCAACTGACGTAACGGTTTGTCGTCGGTATTTTCCGTCGCTGCAATGTCACTATTTTTCACGATTTCATGCCCTTTTGCGGCAAGCGTTGGATTAATCCTGATGTCGATTGAAGCCAATGATGGTAGTATTTGTGCGCGTAATGCAGAGAGTAATGCAGGTTGTTCGTAACGTAACCGCATCAACCAACTGGCGTTGGCGGTTTCCAGTATTAGTAAACCTTGCCGGTAATTAGCGACGCGGCACCATGGGTGCAACGGTGCAGGCAGTAATCCGCGTACGGCGCGGTTGAGTTTTAATAAGGCGATAGCGCGCTGTTGCACATCTTGTAGCGGGCCTTTACCCGACATGGATGCGTTATCAAACAGAAATTCCAGTGATTGTGGGCGGCTATCACGCATAGGCTTGGCTCCGGTGGATGTTACTCGTGATTGGTATTCTAAATCGTTGGCGACAATTTGGTAGACGTTATTTCTGGCCGCATCTCTTATTAGGGATGGTCGCGGCGAGTCTTGGCCTGCCGACAAGTCTGAACGACTCACAGGATATCGCCTCACTCCCTAATTCAAGCTCCAGCGTGAGTCGCCAGAATAACGTATCGCTGAACCTTACCGATCTGGTCGCGCTGAAAGAAGCGCATCGGCGCTCGTCCTACAGCGTTGACTACTGGCACCAGCATGCGATTCGTACGGTAATTCGCCACCTTTCTTTTGCGTTGACGACGCCACAGACGGCCAGTGCCCAACAGGTTGACGATCTTCAACCTCATTCTCTGGTTTTGCTGGATACGCTAAATGCTTTGCTGACGCAGGATTCCCAGTATCCCTTTGTGATCTCCCCCCATGCTGGGCGCGTCACTTTTTATCCTCAGGCACACCATCAAATCGGCATCTGGCTTGCCCAAATCCGCGGCATCCGTGCAGGACCTTCCCTTCTCAGCTGAAAGTGTAGTGGATAATTAGCTGAAGAAATTTCTCTCGTTTTTTGCTGAGTTTCTCAGTTTTTCGATGTTGTGTTGCCACTGGATACGTGGCATTTGTGAGATTAAAACTATTATGGTCATGAATATCCTAACCAAAATTTTTGGTAGCCGTAACGATCGTACGCTGCGTCGTATGCGTAAAAATGTTGATGTCATCAACCGTTTAGAACCAGAAATGGAAAAACTTTCAGATGAGGAACTGCAAGCGAAAACGCTGGAGTTCCGTGTTCGTCTGGAAAAAGGCGCGACGCTGGAGAGCCTGCTGCCGGAAGCCTTCGCTGTGGTGCGTGAATCCAGTAAGCGTGTATTTGGCATGCGCCACTTCGACGTGCAGCTTCTCGGCGGTATGGTACTGAACGAACGCTGCATCGCGGAGATGCGTACCGGTGAAGGTAAAACGCTGACGGCAACGCTGCCTGCGTACCTGAATGCGCTGACGGGTCGTGGCGTACACGTGGTTACCGTGAACGACTATCTGGCACAGCGTGATGCCGAAAATAACCGTCCGCTGTTTGAGTTCCTTGGCCTGAGCGTTGGGATTAACCTGCCGGGAATGCCTGCTCCGGCGAAGCGTGAAGCCTATGCGGCAGACATCACCTACGGTACCAATAACGAATACGGTTTTGACTACCTGCGTGACAACATGGCGTTCAGCCCAGAAGAACGCGTACAGCGCAAATTGTACTACGCGCTGGTGGATGAGGTTGACTCCATCCTGATCGATGAAGCGCGTACGCCGCTGATCATTTCCGGCCCGGCTGAAGACAGCTCTGAGCTTTATATCAGCGTCAATAAAATCATCCCCCACCTGATCCGTCAGGAGAAAGACGATTCGGATACCTTCCTCGGCGAAGGCCATTTCTCTGTTGATGAGAAAGCGCGTCAGGTTAACCTCACCGAACGTGGTCTGGTTCTGGTAGAAGAACTGCTGGTGCGGGAAGGCATTATGGAGGAGGGAGAATCACTGTACTCGCCGACGAACATCATGCTGATGCACCATGTTACCGCTGCGCTGCGTGCGCACGTGCTGTTTACCCGCGATGTGGACTACATTGTGAAAGACGGTGAAGTGATCATCGTCGACGAACATACTGGCCGTACCATGCAGGGGCGTCGCTGGTCCGATGGCCTGCATCAGGCTGTGGAAGCGAAAGAGAAGGTGGCCATTCAGAATGAAAACCAGACGCTGGCTTCCATTACCTTCCAGAATTACTTCCGCCTGTATGAAAAACTGGCAGGGATGACCGGTACGGCAGATACCGAAGCATTCGAATTCAGCTCTATCTATAAGCTGGATACGATTGTGGTGCCGACCAACCGTCCGATGGTTCGTAAAGACTTGCCTGACCTGGTCTACATGACCGAGCAGGAAAAAATCGATGCCATCATTGAAGATATCAAAGACCGTTCCGTAAAAGGTCAGCCTATTCTGGTCGGTACGATTTCCATCGAGAAATCCGAAGTGGTTTCTCAGGCGCTCGAAAAAGCGGGGATCAAACACAATGTGTTGAATGCGAAATTCCACGCCATGGAAGCGGACATTGTTGCTCAGGCGGGTCAGTCTGGTGCGGTCACTATCGCGACTAACATGGCCGGTCGTGGTACGGACATCGTATTGGGCGGTAGCTGGCAGGCCGAAGTCGCACATCTGGAAAACCCGGATGATGCGCAAATTGCAGAAATCAAAGCGGCCTGGAAAGTGTGCCATGATGCTGTATTGGCAGCGGGTGGTTTGCACATTATTGGTACAGAGCGCCATGAGTCTCGCCGTATCGATAACCAACTGCGTGGTCGCTCCGGCCGTCAGGGGGATGCGGGTTCATCACGCTTCTATCTGTCGATGGAAGATGCGCTGATGCGTATTTTTGCCTCCGATCGCGTTTCCAACATGATGCGCAAGCTGGGTATGAAACCGGGCGAAGCGATTGAGCACCCGTGGGTCACCAAGGCGATTGCTAACGCACAGCGTAAAGTGGAAAGCCGTAACTTTGATATTCGTAAACAACTGCTGGAATACGATGATGTGGCGAACGACCAACGTCGTGCGATCTACACACAGCGTAACGAACTGCTGGATGTGTCCGATATCAGTGAAACCATAACCAGTATTCGTGAGGATGTGTTTAAAGCGACTATCGACAGCTATATTCCACCTGAATCTCTGGAAGAAATGTGGGATACGGAAGGTCTGGAACAGCGCCTGAAGAACGACTTCGATCTGGATATGCCGATCAAGGCGTGGCTGGATAAAGAGCCTGAGCTGCACGAAGAAACGCTGCGTGAACGTATTTTCCAGCACGCGCTTGAGGTTTATCATCGCAAAGAAGAAGTGGTTGGCGCGGAAGTCATGCGCAACTTCGAGAAAGGCGTGATGCTGCAGACGCTGGATTCCTTGTGGAAAGAGCATCTGGCGGCAATGGATTACTTGCGTCAGGGCATTCATCTGCGTGGCTATGCACAGAAAGATCCGAAACAAGAATATAAGCGTGAGTCGTTCTCTATGTTTGCCGCGATGCTGGAATCACTGAAATATGAAGTGATCAGTACGCTGAGCAAAGTCCAGGTGAGAATGCCGGAAGAAATCGAAGCGCTGGAGCAGCAACGCCGTGAAGAAGCTGATCGTTTGGCGCAGCAGCAGCAGTTTAGCCATCAGGAAGAAGATGGCCTGAATACCGGTTCACCGGCGCAGGCAGACCGTAAAATTGGGCGTAACGATCCTTGCCCATGTGGTTCAGGCAAGAAATATAAGCAGTGCCACGGCCGCTTACAGAAATAATTGACTGCTGAATCCAGTGATTAACATGTGATAAGTAAAAGGCGGTCATTGACCGCCTTTTACTTGATAAGAACCTGATAGGAAGTGTCATGACGCAAAAAAAGTTATCTGTCGCGGTAGGCATCATCCGCAATGCGGATCAGCAATATTTCATTGCTCGCCGCCCTGATGGCGTGCATATGGCAGGGATGTGGGAATTTCCCGGCGGTAAAATTGAAGAAGGCGAAACGCCAGAGCTGGCGCTGATTCGTGAACTGCGTGAAGAAACGGGTATCGAAGCCAGCGCACCACAGCCGCTAAACAACAAAGCGTTTTCTACGCCGGAGAGAATCATCACGCTTCATTTCTTTCTGGTTGAAACCTGGCAGGGGGAACCCTATGGTCGGGAAGGCCAGGAATCTCGCTGGGTTAACGTAGACGAATTACGTGAGGAAGAATTTCCGCCAGCGAATGCGGAGATGATCCGCTGGCTGAAATCGCTTTAATCTAGCTTTACCTGTCTGAAAATCCCTGCCTGAAAACGATAGTAGCGAAACGTGGCCGTTAGCGCGTTTCGCTCCATTCTTCACTATCAGAAACCATATCATCACTTGGAATGCGCTTTTCTTCATCAGCCCATTCACCCAAATCGATGAGCTGACAACGTTTGCTGCAAAATGGGCGATAGATGCTGGCTGCTTCCCAGATGACCGCCTGCTTGCAGGTTGGGCATTTCACCGTCGTAACTTCTGTTGTCATAAGATTCTTTTTCACTCTATTTGTGATTTAACACATTTTGGTTTGTCAGGGCTGGGTCTAGCAGCAGGCCAGTTCAAATGTTAAACGCGGAGGAATGTGGCCGTTTTCGCTATCTAATGGCAGAAAACGGATGGCATAGCGTGTCTTATGGCCAGATATCTGCGGATAGAGTTGATGTACCTGTTCAAGGCGCAAACGTAGCAGGTCAGCATCGGAGGCATTGTCCTGAAAGAAACCGTTCAGGCTGGTCTGCGGGCGGAACGTGCCGGAGTGGCGGATCAGTTCCAGGATCATATCCAGCGCTTGTTTGAGCGGCGACAAGGAGTTAAGCCAGCCGGAAACCAATTTCTCACGCAGTTCCTGAGGTTGGTGCAGCCAGCTATGCAGAGTGGGCAGATCGAAACTACAGCATCCGCCGGGAATACCAAGACGCTGGCGTACCATGCCAATCAGGCGATCTTCCCGTAAGAACTGCCCCATTCGTGGCGCGGCCATCAACGTACTAGCCAGATCTTTCAACTGACGTCTCAGCGTATGGATGCGCTCCATGTCAACGCCCGGTACATCACTCCATTGCAGCAGTTTTTGCTGTTGCCGCTCCAGATCTTTCAGCAGCTCGGTACGGACATCTCCACGTTCCAGCACATCGAGCAGTTCGGCGATAGCACGAAAAAATGTCAGAGCGCCTCCCATATCGGTCAGGGAGTGGTTTTGATGCAACTGCTGCAATAATGACTCGATACGCAACCAGGTACGTGTTTTTTCGTTCAGCGGGTATTCGAATAAAATCGTTGAGGGAGCGTCACTCATTCTTAGTCATCCTGTCGGCTGCGGAGGCGGCGAGCTCCAGGTACTGGCGGTGTAATTCCGCAACCTGTGGAGCCAGCTCGTTTGGGCAGCGACTGTTATCAATAATGTCATCGGCATAAGCCAGGCGCTGTTCTCGGGTAGCCTGTGCTGCCAGTATGTTTTCTGCTTGTTGCTGGCTAATGCCATCGCGGGCCAGCGTGCGTGCAAGCTGTGTGTCTTTGTCTACATCAACGACCAGAATGCGCTGTGCCCGCCGTTGTAAACCGTTCTCCACCAGCAATGGGACGACCCACAGAATGTACGGTGCGGATGCAGCCTGAAACCGGGCCTGTGTTTCTTGGTGGATCAACGGATGGAGTAAATTATTCAGCCACTGTTTCTCCTCTGGTGAGGAGAAAATCCGCTGGCGTAGTGCGGCACGGTTCAATGAACCATCAGCATTGAGCATAGCGTCGCCAAACCGGAGCCTGATGGCATCCAGTGCGGGTTCCCCAGGCTCGACTACCTGACGCGCGATGATATCCGCATCAACGATGGTGGCCCCTAATTTGGCAAATTCATCGGCTACGGTGCTTTTTCCGCTGCCGATACCGCCCGTTAAGGCTACGATGTATGTCATTGCACCCGTGTTGAAAAGTTAACACTTCTACTATTTTCAAGGGTGAGGAATATCTTCCCGTCCCCCTGAAGTCAATCAGGTATCAACCGCAGTGTGCTTCACGTTATCACTTTGCTGGGTGATAGGTAAATTTCTCTGATTTTATCCCAAATAAAGTGAAAATCGCAGTCTTGCCGCAGGATTATTCCTGCGTATGATAACGTCACTGGTAAAGGGCTATTATTTTTTCACTCAGTAAAAATCAATACTGAGCATTCCGCCGTCACTAACCAGGAACTCGAACCTCATGCGTATTGAAGAAGATTTAAAGTTAGGCTTTAAAGACGTTCTCATCCGGCCAAAGCGTTCGACGCTGAAAAGCCGCTCCGACGTTGAATTGGAACGTCAATTCACCTTCCTCCATGCTGGCGGCAACTGGTCCGGCGTACCGATCATCGCAGCGAATATGGATACCGTGGGTACGTTTAGTATGGCGGAGGTGTTGGCCTCTTTTGATGTTCTGACGGCTGTCCATAAACACTATTCTGTCGAACAATGGTCCCAGTTTGTGCAACGTGCACCAGCATCAGTATTACGCCATGTGATGGTCTCGACTGGGACATCTGAGGCTGATTTCATCAAGTTAAAGCAAATCTTAGCGCTGTCGACTGAGCTGAAATTCATCTGCATCGACGTAGCTAATGGCTATTCCGAGCACTTTGTCACGTTCCTGCAAAAAGCGCGTGAGGCCTGCCCGGATAAGGTCATCTGTGCAGGAAACGTTGTGACCGGCGAAATGGTGGAAGAACTGATTCTCTCCGGTGCGGACATTGTGAAAGTCGGTATTGGCCCTGGTTCTGTCTGCACGACGCGCGTTAAAACGGGTGTTGGTTATCCTCAGCTTTCTGCCGTGATCGAATGCGCCGATGCAGCACATGGTCTCGGTGGGCAAATCGTGAGCGACGGCGGATGTGCCATGCCGGGCGATGTCGCGAAAGCATTTGGTGGCGGAGCCGATTTCGTCATGCTGGGCGGTATGTTGGCAGGGCATGACGAATGCGAAGGCACCATCGTGGAAGAAAACGGTGAGAAAATGATGCTGTTCTACGGCATGAGTTCTGCATCTGCGATGGAGCGTCATGTTGGCGGCGTAGCGGAGTACCGTGCCGCAGAAGGAAAAACCGTGAAATTGCCTCTGCGTGGTCCGGTAGACAATACCGTACGCGATATTCTTGGCGGCCTGCGATCGGCCTGTACCTATGTCGGTGCATCCCGTTTGAAAGAGCTGACGAAGCGTACAACGTTTATCCGCGTGGCCGAGCAGGAAAACCGTATTTTCAACGGATAGTTGCCGCTGTTACGCGCCGTCTTGCTGTTAGTGATGGGGGGGCGGCCTAACGTGTAAACGTTGTCGTGCTGTATTGGTCGGTTCAGGCACTGGCCAATACATTCCCCAACTGGAAGATAGGCAAATACATGCCAATCACCAGCGCTCCGACCATTCCCCCGACGACCATCATCAGCAACGGTTCCAGCGTTTGTGTCAGCATGTCTGCCTGCTGTTGTACCCGACCTTCATGCCATTCTGCCAGTTGTGTAAAGATCGCGTCCAACGCACCGGTTTCTTCCCCCACGCAGATCAACTGCGGACAGGGCGCAGGGAACAGTATGGCGTGATGCTGTGTGGCATGGTATAGCGACGTCCCCTGATGTAGCTGCGCCTGTATCTGTTGAAGTGCGGCCTGATAAAGTGGGTGACGGATCGTCGCAGCGGCATCCAGCCCTTCAGGGAGCGTCAAGCCAGCATGTTGCGTCATGGCGAGAATATGGAATATCTGGTTCAGTGATTTACCGCGTAACAGGCTGGATACGATAGGAAGCTTCAGCAGCCATTCTTGCTCTCGGGTTTTCCATAATGGCCGTCTCTGCCTCAAGCGGGCGTACCCCACCATCAGGCAAATCAGCATCAGTAATCCAATCAGTCCGTAGTCAGATATGATTTCTGCCAGATAAATCAACTGACGGGTAAACCACGGCAACGGCGTATCAAACGAGGAATAGAGCGAGGCAAACTCGGGCAGAACCAGCGTTAACATCATCATGCTGACCAGCATGGCGATGGCTAAAACAAAGCAGGGGTAGCGTAAGGCTTTGATGACTTTCTGTTGCAGCCTGGACTGTTTTTCTTGCTGCTGGGCGAGCTGTAGGCAGCATGCGTCCAGCTTGCCGGTTAGCTCGCCGACGGCAATGAGGGAACGATACAGAACGGGAAAGATGTGAGGATATTCCTGTAGTGCTTCAGACAGTGAGCTTCCCTGAGCAACGTGGGTACGCACATCCCGTAATACGCAGCGCCAGCCGAGGCGATCGTGCTGTTCCGACACCAGTTTTAATGCTTCCAGCAGTGGTAATCCGGCTTGTAGCAGGGCAGCAAGCTGTTTGATTAACTCGCCTAGCTGCTCACGTTTCCAGTAGCGCAGCGACAGATAATGGCCGGCTTTTACAAGAAGCGGCTGGTAACCCTGTGCAATCAGGCTGGCATAGGCGTGCTGGCGATGTGTGCTAATGAGTTCTCCATCGATAAATTCGCCCTCGGACGTGATGGCCTGCCAGTGATATAAGCGCTGTAGCCTCATTTCGCCTCCTGATTCATTGACCGCTCATCGCCCACCACACGGTAGACTTCAGCAAGTGAGGTCAGGCCGTCGTTGACCAACTCAAGCCCTGCTGCCAGCAACGTTGGAAAACCGGCATGGCGAGAGAGTGCAGATAGTTCCCCTGTGCTGGCGTTGCCCGCTAGCGCTGCCTGAAAATCTGGCGTGATAGGCAACAATTCATAGAGCGCGACGCGACCATAGTAGCCAGAAAAACAGTGGCTACAGCCGCGGGCTTGCCAATGTTGCAGTGGCCCTTGCCATACGTCATTGGGTAGTGAAAGTAGCGGTTCTCCTAGGGTTTTACAGTGCGGGCATAACCGACGAACAAGGCGTTGTGCGATGATGAGTTTTAGCGCCGCGGCTAACAGGTAACCGGGGATGCCCAGATGACTGAGGCGAGTTAACGTTTCTACGGCAGAATTGGTATGCAGCGTGGACATGACCAGATGGCCGGTTTGTGCGGCTTTTACCGCAATTTCTGCGGTTTCAGCGTCACGGATTTCACCGATCATAATGACGTCTGGATCCTGTCGCAGCAGCGCTCGTAAAATTCGGCCGAAGCCCAGTTCGGCTTTGGGATTGATTGCCGTTTGGTTGATCCCCTGCAAGGGAATTTCGACCGGATCTTCCACGCTACAGATATTGCGGCTGCACTCATTTAGCCAGCGTATTGCGCTGTAAAGCGTGACAGTTTTTCCACTGCCCGTTGGACCCGTGACTAGTAGCATCCCCTGTGAGGCGCTCAGCACGCTAATCACCTGCTGTAACGCCTTTGCGGTGAGCCCAAGTTTATCCAGTGCCAGCTCCTGCTGATGCGTTTGCAAAATACGCAGTACGACTTTTTCGCCTTGTTGTACGGGCAGCGTAGCGATGCGCAACGAATAGGCTTGTTGATCCAGCGTTAGACTGAATTGACCGTCCTGCGGCAATCGCCGCTCAGCGATGTTCAGCTTGCCCATGATTTTCAGCCGCGCGGTAATACGGTTTGTCAGTTCAGGCGGCGGTGCGGATATGGCCTGTAGCACGCCGTCAATGCGTAGGCGTACGCGGTAGCTATCTAGCAACGGCTCAAAGTGGATATCAGACGCGCGCCGCTGAACGGCGAGACGTAGCGTTTGGTGGATAAATTGTGCAACGGGGGAGTCGTCGTTATGATCTTGTTGCTCGGTGCTGTTGTTATGAATATTGTGATAAGTGCTGGCATGGTAGGTTTCTGTGGGCTCGGCAACGGCGTTCACTGGGTTAAGCTGCTGTTCCATTCTGGCCTGTGGCCATTGTTCCACCATGATACGGCGATTGCTGGCGAAACGCAGCGCAGCAATCATCTCCGCAGAAGGGGAGGCCGTGACGGCGACCGATAGCGTTTGTTCATCGAGACTGAGCAACAATGCCTGATAACGTCGGCACAGCGTCTGTAATTCGCTGAGGGTATGCTCGGAGGAGAAGGAAGAATCTGTCATGATTAGCCTGCTGTATTATCGAAACGGAAAACGTCCTGACAGGCGGATTGCAGGCTCTCTGCGTTGTCATCCGTGGCACAGTTTTTCGTCCAGCGTGAAGCGCCGATTTCGGTATCCCACGTTGGCGTCAGAATAACGCGTAGCCCTTGAAGAGTGGATTGGCCAGTTAGCGTAATCACGCCTTGAGCGACGCTAACGGCGCTGACATAGCGTGAAGATTTACTCCCCGGAATTCCCTGACTACCCACATTGCAGGCCGTAAACGCGGCATTTTCCAGACCACAGAGATCGACCGGTGTTTTATAAGACACCATCGTCTGCAGCATGTCTGTTAGCGCTGCTTTTTGCAGATAGCCTTGATAAGCCGGTACGCCAATAGCGCTGAGGATGGCGACGATCGCAATAACGATCATCAGCTCAATCAGCGTAAATCCTTGGTGTTTTATCATGTCGATCTCCCTGTTGTGGCACATAAATGAAAGGCTTTGGTACATAAATCCATACGGATGGCGGCAGCATAGAAAAGGGAGCGAAGGCTGACGAGCAGGGAAATGTGAAACAGGAAAGCGCTACGACATGTTTTTAGCGACTTGCAGAGGATTGAAAATTTTTTGCGAGCAGAGGCGCAATTTTCACGCTGTCGGGACAGGAAATCCGCGCAGGATTTGTAGTGTGTGTTGTTTCGATGGTGTGCGAGAGGATGAGATGTAAAGAGGTGAACGAGGTGTGAAATGGCACCTCGTTGGTAGACATAGAGGCGCGATTAGATAAAGCGCATGGATAAATCCAGTGCCTGTACGTGCTTGGTTAAGGCCCCTACAGAGATATAGTCCACGCCGGTTTCCGCGTAGCCACGCAGCGTGTCGAGGGTGACATTACCGGATATTTCCAGCAATGCGCGGCCTTGTGTCGTGTTAACGGCTTCCCGGATGTTATCCAGACTGAAATTATCCAGCATGATGATGTCGGCACCCGCTTCCAGCGCTTGCTGTAATTCGTCCAGTGACTCGACTTCAACCTCTACCGGAACATCGCTGCGCAGAGACTGTGCTTTTGCTACCGCATTTTTGATTGAACCCGCGGCGATGATATGGTTTTCCTTGATCAGGAAAGCATCGGATAGGCCAAGTCGATGGTTGTCTCCACCACCGCAGGATACGGCGTATTTCAGCGCGGTTCTCAGCCCCGGCAGCGTCTTGCGCGTATCCAGCAGTCGAGTACGCGTTCCCTGTAATACGGCAACATAGCGGCTGACTTCAGTGGCGACGCCGGACAGCGTTTGCAGGAAATTCAGCGCCGTGCGTTCGCCTGTCAGGAGCTGTTTGGCTGGCCCTGTGATGTCACACAGCGTTTGGTTGGGAGTGATAGCGTCGCCATCGGCAACGTGCCAGACGATCGTTGTTGTATTGCCTAATTGAGAAAAGACTTCCTCAAGCCAGCCCGTGCCGCAGAATATGCCCGCTTCACGCGTGATAATGCGTGCGCTGACAGTCTCGTTGTCGGGGAGCAGAAGCGCGGTAATATCTTGATTAGCATCGACGATGCCACCTAAATCTTCACGCAAGGCCAGTTGCACGCTGGCGGGGATATCTTGTGTAATACGAGCAAGTAAGGCTTGTTGGCGTTGTTCCTGACTGTAGCGACGCGTTGACATGACAAAACTCCGAAGGGGGATTCGGAGGTCTATGCTACCTTGTTTATATCAGGACATCCAGAATGAATAGTTATTATAATTCAATCTGTTACTGTTATTAGTCTTCCGGCGAACATCCGTGGTCGCCGGAAAGAGGAAGCGATTTTAGAAGTGGTAACCGACGACCAGGTAGTAGCCCCAGCCGGTAGATTTCACTTCAAACGGGCCTTTGCCGAAATTGAGTTCTGCGCCATCAGCCCATTGGCCGCCTGTTGATATCCAGTTGAATAGATAGCGTGGTGTGAAACATGGTATCTTGAATACAAGGACTTTTGGTTACAATTGTTTTTACACCTGACATTATTTTTATATCTGACATTGTTTTTATATCTGACATTGTTTTTACTCCTGAAATTGATTTTTCGCCTGATTCAGCCGGCAAACGATACGATGCGAGGTTATCGCCGATGCTTTTGGAAAATGGCTGGTTATCCGACATTACACACACGCCTTCACCGCATTATGATGGTCGCCCGAATGATGAGGTGCCTTCCCTACTGGTGATCCACAATATCAGCCTGCCGCCCGGTGAGTTTGGCGGTCCGTATATTGATCAACTGTTTACGGCGACGTTGGATCCCACTGCGCATCCTTATTTCGCCGATATTTCCCATTTACGCGTCGCGGCACACTGCCTGATTCGCCGCGATGGGCAAATCACCCAGTATGTGCCTTTCGATCAGCGTGCCTGGCATGCCGGTGTTTCGGTGTTTGAAGGCAGGGAACGTTGTAATGATTTCTCTATTGGCATTGAGCTGGAAGGGACGGATACGCTGCCTTTTACCGCGCAGCAGTATCATTCGCTGGTGGCGATTACACGCCTGTTAATGCGGGCCTATCCTATTACGCTATCGCGAATTACCGGACACAGCGACATCGCGCCGGGCCGTAAAACCGACCCCGGCCCAGCATTTGACTGGGACGGCTATCATCGTCTGCTACAAGAAAACGGGACAGAGAACAAAGGGAGTCTGGATTAATGACGCTGTTTACACTGTTGCTTACGCTGGCATGGGAACGCTTGTTCAAACAGGGCGAGCACTGGCAGATCGATCATCGGCTTGAGGTCGTGTTCCGGCACGTGCCGCCTCCGTCTTTATTTCAAACGCTGTTCCTGACGCTGTGCAGCATGGGCATCGTGGCGGCCTTGTTGTGGCTCACGAGCGGCATTCTGTTCGGCCTGATTTCTCTTTTGCTGTGGATTGTCATCAGCTTGATGTGCATTGGTGCGGGTGAAATCCGTCAGCACTATCGGCGTTATTTGCAGGCGGCACAGCGCGGTGAGGCGGATGCCAGCCGGGAAATGGCGGCGGAACTGGCGCTGATTCACGGTCTGCCCGTTGGCACAGGCGAAAGCGAGCAATTGAAAGAGTTGCAAAATGCGCTGCTGTGGATAAATTTCCGGTTTTATTTAGCGCCGCTGTTCTGGTTTATCGTTGCTGGACCCTACGGGCCGATTGCGCTGATGGGGTACGCGTTTTTACGCGCCAGACAAACCTGGCTTGCCCGCCACCACACCCCGCTCGAGCGTGCGCAGTCTGGCGTCGATAGTTTGTTGCATTGGCTTGACTGGATTCCTGCCCGCTTGGTCGGTGCTGCTTACGCACTGCTGGGGCACGGCGAGAGAGCGTTGCCTGCCTGGTTCGCCTCGCTGGGGGATTCTCGCAGTTCACAGTATTGGGTGTTGACTCAACTGGCCCAATTTTCTCTGGCGCGTGAATCCCACGTTGAGCCTGTAGAGACACCGAAAGCCGCCGTGACGCTGGCGAAAAAAGTGACGCTAGCACTGGTGGTGGTCGTCGCGCTCCTGACCATATACGGCGCGCTGGTTTGATTTTAAACGTTGATATGATCTAAAAATGGCCGACAGCGCCGGCCATGAAAAAGGATGTGGTGAACGCTGGAGCTGTTTAGTTCGCCTGATTTTTCTTTTTGATAAAGTAGCCCACGCCCAGAATAACCAGCCAGACCGGAATCAGCATGACGGAAATCTGAATGCCCGGCGTCAGGAACATGATGACCAGTATACCGGCCAGGAACAACAGACAGAGGTAGTTACCCAGCGGATAAAGCAGCGCTTTAAACTTGGTCACCGTACCTTCTTTGTCCTTTTGCGCACGGAACTTTAGGTGCGCCAGACTGATCATCGCCCAGTTAATCACAAGAGCCGACACAACCAGCGCCATCAGCAACTCGAAGGCTTTACCCGGAATGAGGTAGTTTATCAGGACGCACAGCGCCGTCGCCAGCGCGGAGATACCGATAGCAACAACCGGAACGCCACGAGCATCGACAGTTTTCAGTACTTTCGGTCCGTTACCCTGTTTCGCCAGACCGAACAGCATGCGGCTGTTGCAATACACGCAGCTGTTGTAAACGGACAGCGCCGCGGTCAGTACCACGATGTTCAGCACCGTTGCCACAACGTTACTGTTCAGTTCATGGAAGATCATGACGAATGGGCTACCGCCTTCCACAACCTTGCCCCACGGGTACAGTGACAGCAGGATCGCGAGTGAACCGATGTAGAAAATCAGGATGCGGTAGATAACCTGATTGGTCGCGCGTGGAATGCTTTTCTCTGGGTCATCTGCTTCTGCTGCGGTAATCCCCACCAGCTCCAGCCCGCCAAATGAGAACATGATCACGGCCATCGCCATCACCAGACCGAGCACGCCGTTCGGGAAGAAGCCGCCCTGCGCCCACAGGTTGGTTACGGTTGCTTCCGGCCCGCCCGTACCGCTGAGCAGCAGCCAGCCACCGAAGACAATCATGCCAATAATAGCGACGACTTTGATGATGGCAAACCAGAATTCCATCTCACCGTAGACTTTGACGTTCGCCAGATTGATGGCGTTAATCAGCAGGAAGAAGACGGCGGCGGACACCCAGGTCGGAATGTCTGGCCACCAGTACTGGACGTAAATCCCCACGGCGCTGAGCTCGGCCATGGCGACCAGCACATACAGCACCCAGTAGTTCCATCCCGATGCAAAGCCAGCGAAATCGCCCCAGTATTTATAAGCAAAGTGGCTGAACGATCCGGCTACCGGCTCTTCAACCACCATTTCGCCCAGTTGGCGCATAATGAGAAATGCGATCAGGCCGCCAATTGCATAGCCTAATAGGACCGATGGCCCGGCCATTTTGATTGTCTGCGCAATACCAAGAAAGAGGCCAGTACCTACTGCGCCACCCAAGGCAATCAACTGAATATGACGGTTTTTCAAACCACGCTTTAACGTGCCGTCCGTTTGTTGATTATCCATCAAATTTAACCCTCTGCCAGTGCAAGTAAAAAACACGGTGTGAACGAACACGCGTATTAGTGACTGTACGTTTGTGTAATTTTATTTTTACGGGTGGTGTTTCTTTAAATAATGAAACCGCTACCGTTTGCCAGAGAATAGTGGTAAGTGCGCAAGATTGCACTGATTTCTTATAGTCTGATAATTAAAAACTATCGCTACATCAAAATTTTCATCCTTCTTTAATTAAGAGCCTGATGACAAGAAAATCGAGAGAGGTTTTTTAGGATGGGAGGGGGTTGTTACCTCTTTAGGTTTACTCCCTTTTATTATCTCTTTATCCCCGCTGTAAAAAGAGTGCTCACCACAATGTGGATTTGTCGGGGTGATGCTTTTCTTTTTAGAATAAAAATTCTTATTTTTTGAATTAAAATTCACTATTTTCGTATTTAAACGGTTCAGCAATGCCTGCTTTACGTTTCAAAAAAGTTAAAATATAGACAGAGGGGATTAATGGTAATACCACAGGCGGGCTATCACTTTGCCGCATGTTTCTCGTGCATTTGTTAAAATCTGGTGGGATTGGTGATTTAGCTCAAGGTCCTTATGGACAGAAGGTGAATACTTTGTTACTTTAGCGTCACGTTTTTGAAATTGGTATTACCAATTGACTCCGCGCCATTCGCAGAGAAGAATTCACTATGGCATACAGCAAGATCCGTCAGCCCAAACTGTCAGATGTGATTGAACAGCAGTTGGAGTTTCTGATTCTTGAGGGAACCTTGCGCCCCGGCGAGAAGCTCCCACCGGAGCGCGAACTAGCAAAACAGTTCGATGTTTCCCGCCCTTCTCTGAGAGAAGCCATTCAACGCCTGGAAGCCAAAGGTCTCCTTTTGCGCCGTCAGGGTGGTGGTACCTTCGTTCAAGCCAATCTATGGCAAAGCGTCAGCGATCCGCTGGCAGAATTATTGAGCACACATCCCGAATCACAGTTCGATCTTCTGGAAACGCGTCATGCGCTGGAAGGCATTGCTGCCTACTATGCTGCGTTGCGTGGCACAGAGTCGGATCTGCAGCGTATCCGGGATTGTCATGCCGTGATTGAGAAGGCGAGGGAAGCGGGCGATCTGGACGCCGAATCAGAAGCCGTTATGCAGTATCAGGTTGCTGTAACAGAAGCGACGCATAATGTGGTGTTGCTGCATTTGGTGCGCTGTATGGGGCCGATGCTCGAACAGAATGTGAGGCAGAATTTTGAATTGCTTTATTTGAGCCGTGAAGTGCTGGCTCAGGTTAGCATTCATCGCGCCAGCATTTTTGAGGCGATTGTTGCCCGTGAGCCAGAGAAGGCGCGCGAAGCATCACACCGTCATCTGGCGTTTATTGAGGAAGTATTGCTGGATCTTAACCGGGAACATAGTCGGCGCGAGAGATCGCTGCGTCGGCTCCAGCAACGCAGGGATTGAGCACCCGTACTTTGGGGCTCTGAATGCGGTAATGACGACGATGAGCCTGTCTTCATGCGTTTTGCTTAGGACGAAACCTAAGTCAGAATGCAGGAAGACAGGCTCCATAAACTAACTGATTAGAGAAGATAAGGAATAACCATGTCAGATCGTTTAAATAATGACGTGGATCCGATCGAAACCCGCGACTGGCTGCAGGCGATCGAATCGGTCATCCGTGAAGAGGGTGTTGAGCGCGCCCAGTTCCTGATTGATCAGGTTCTGAGTGAAGCACGTAAAGGCGGTGTCAGCGTTGCTGCTGGTACAGCTGCACGTCAATACATCAACACCATCGCAGTGGAAGACGAGCCGGAATACCCTGGTAATCTGGATCTGGAACGTCGTATTCGCTCAGCAATCCGCTGGAACGCGATCATGACAGTGCTGCGTGCTTCTAAAAAGGATCTGGATCTGGGCGGCCACATGGCTTCTTTCCAGTCTTCCGCCACTTTCTATGAAGTGTGCTTTAACCACTTCTTCCGTGCTCGCACTGCGCAGGACGGCGGCGACCTGGTCTACTTCCAGGGCCACATTTCTCCGGGCGTTTACGCTCGTGCCTTCCTTGAAGGCCGTCTGACTGAAGATCAGATGAACAACTTCCGTCAGGAAGTTCACGGTAACGGTCTGTCTTCTTATCCGCACCCGAAACTGATGCCGGACTTCTGGCAGTTCCCGACCGTCTCTATGGGTCTGGGCCCGATCGGTGCTATCTACCAGGCTAAATTCCTGAAGTATCTTGAAAACCGTGGTCTGAAAGATACCTCTAAACAAACCGTTTATGCCTTCCTAGGCGACGGTGAAATGGACGAACCAGAATCCAAAGGTGCGATCACTATCGCGACCCGTGAAAAACTGGACAACCTGGTGTTCGTCATCAACTGTAACCTGCAGCGTCTGGATGGTCCGGTTACCGGTAACGGCAAGATCATCAACGAGCTGGAAGGTATCTTCAGCGGCGCTGGCTGGGACGTGATCAAAGTCATGTGGGGCGACCGTTGGGACGAACTGCTGCGTAAAGACACCAGCGGTAAACTGATCCAACTGATGGAAGAAACCGTCGACGGTGACTACCAGACCTTCAAATCCAAAAACGGTGCCTATGTGCGTGAGCACTTCTTCGGTAAATACCCGGAGACGGCAGAACTGGTTAAAGACTGGACTGACGATCAAATTTGGTCACTGAACCGTGGTGGTCACGATCCGAAGAAAGTCTACGCTGCACTGAAAAAAGCGCAGGACACCAAAGGCAAACCAACCGTTATTCTGGCGCATACCATTAAAGGTTATGGTATGGGCGACGCGGCTGAAGGTAAGAACATCGCGCACCAGGTTAAGAAAGTTAACATGGATGGCGTGCGTTACTTCCGCGATCGCTTCAACGTACCAGTATCTGATGCCGACATCGAAAAACTGCCGTACATCACTTTCGATAAAGAGTCTGAAGAGTACAAGTATCTGCACGAGCGTCGTCAGGCGCTGGGTGGCTACCTGCCGTCTCGTCAGCCTAACTTCAGCGAAAAACTGGAACTGCCAACGCTGGAAGATTTCAGCACTCTGCTGGAAGAGCAGAACAAAGAAATCTCTACCACTATCGCGTTTGTACGTGCCCTGAACGTGATGCTGAAGAACCCATCTATCAAAGATCGCTTGGTTCCGATCATCGCTGACGAAGCGCGCACCTTCGGTATGGAAGGTCTGTTCCGTCAGATCGGTATCTATAGCCCGAAAGGCCAGCAGTACACTCCGCAGGACCGTGAGCAGGTTGCTTACTACAAAGAAGACCAGAAAGGTCAGATTCTGCAGGAAGGTATCAACGAGCTGGGCGCAGGTTCTTCTTGGCTGGCGGCGGCAACGTCTTACAGCACCAACAACCTGCCGATGATCCCGTTCTACATCTACTATTCCATGTTCGGTTTCCAACGTATCGGCGACCTGTGCTGGGCAGCGGGTGACCAACAGGCTCGTGGCTTCCTGATCGGTGGTACTTCAGGTCGTACGACGCTGAACGGCGAAGGTCTGCAGCACGAAGATGGTCACAGCCACATTCAGTCTCTGACTATCCCGAACTGTATTTCCTACGATCCGGCATTTGCCTACGAAGTTGCGGTCATCATGCATGACGGTCTGCATCGCATGTACGGTGAAGCGCAGGAAAACATTTACTACTACATCACCACGCTGAACGAAAACTACCACATGCCTGCGATGCCGCAGGGTGCGGAAGAAGGTATCCGTAAGGGTATCTACAAGCTGGAAACGGTTGAAGGTAGCAAAGGTAAAGTGCAACTGCTGGGTTCTGGCTCTATCCTGCGTCACGTACGTGAAGCAGCTCAGATTCTGGCGACAGACTACGGCATCGGTTCTGACGTATTCAGCGTAACGTCCTTCACTGAACTGGCACGTGAAGGCCAGGATTGTGAGCGTTGGAACATGCTGCATCCAACCGAAACGCCACGCGTACCTTACGTGGCTCAGGTACTGAGCGATGCGCCAGCGGTGGCATCTACTGACTACATGAAGCTGTTTGCTGAGCAAATCCGTAGCTTCGTCCCTGCTAGCGATTATCGCGTACTGGGTACTGACGGTTTCGGTCGTTCTGACAGCCGTGAGAACCTGCGTCACCACTTCGAAGTGGATGCGTCTTACGTCGTGGTTGCGGCTCTGGGTGAACTGGCTAAACGCGGTGAAATCGATAAGAAAGTGGTTGCAGATGCCATCACTAAATTCAACATCGATGCAGATAAAGTTAACCCGCGTCTGGCATAAGAGGTAAAGATTACATGGCTATCGAAATCAACGTACCGGACATCGGTGCAGATGAAGTTGAAGTCACCGAAGTGCTGGTGAAGGTTGGCGACAAAGTTGAAGCTGAACAGTCGCTGATCACGGTTGAAGGTGATAAGGCTTCTATGGAAGTCCCTTCTCCGCAGGCGGGTGTCGTGAAAGAGATTAACGTCTCTGTCGGTGACAAAGTTGAAACTGGCAAACTGATCATGATTTTCGATTCCGCCGACGGTGCAGTTGACGCTGCACCTGCCAAGGCAGAAGAGAAGAAAGAAGCGGCTCCGGCTGCTGCCCCAGCGGCATCGGCAGCGAAAGACGTCAACGTACCGGATATCGGCGGTGATGAAGTCGAAGTGACTGAAGTGCTGGT
Organism: Pectobacterium aquaticum; assembly: GCF_003382565.3. NCBI lineage: Bacteria > Pseudomonadati > Pseudomonadota > Gammaproteobacteria > Enterobacterales > Pectobacteriaceae > Pectobacterium > Pectobacterium aquaticum. Next base: position 3,664,499 of record NZ_CP086253.1, on the reverse strand, counting down.
TAAAGTGGGCGACACCGTTGCGGCTGAACAATCTCTGATCACTGTAGAAGGCGACAAAGCGTCTATGGAAGTCCCGGCACCTTTCGCAGGTACGGTTAAAGAGATCAAAATCAGCACTGGCGATAAAGTTTCTACCGGAACGCTTATCATGGTGTTCGAAGTGGCGGGTGCTGCACCTGCTGCCGCTCCGGCACAAGCCGCTGCTCCAGCAGCAACTGCGCTAGCGGCCTCTGCGGCGAAAGAAGTCAACGTACCTGATATCGGCGGCGACGAAGTTGAAGTGACTGAAGTGATGGTTAAAGTTGGCGATAAAATCGCGGCTGAGCAATCACTGATCACCGTTGAAGGCGACAAGGCTTCAATGGAAGTCCCTGCGCCGTTCGCGGGTACGGTTAAAGAAATCAAAATCAGCACTGGCGATAAAGTGAAAACCGGTTCACTGATCATGGTCTTCGAAGTGGAAGGCGCTGCACCTGCGGCGGCTCCAGCGGCCAAGCAAGAAGCGGCTGCTGCACCTGCTCCAGCGGCAAAACCTGCTGCTGCGCCAGTTGCGAAAGCAGAAGGCAAGAGCGAGTTCGCTGAGAATGATGCTTACATTCACGCCACGCCGGTTATCCGTCGTCTGGCTCGTGAATTCGGCGTGAATCTGGCAAAAGTGAAGGGTTCTGGTCGTAAAGGCCGTATCCTGCGCGAAGACGTTCAGACTTACGTGAAAGATGCCGTGAAACGCGCTGAGTCTGCACCAGCGGCTGCCGCTGGCGGCGGTCTGCCGGGCATGCTGCCATGGCCGAAAGTTGATTTCAGCAAGTTTGGTGAAGTGGAAGAAGTGGAACTGGGCCGCATCCAGAAAATTTCTGGTGCCAACCTGAGCCGTAACTGGGTGGTGATCCCGCACGTTACTCACTTTGATAAAACGGATATCACCGATCTGGAAGCGTTCCGTAAACAGCAGAACGCCGAAGCTGAGAAGCGCAGACTGGATGTGAAATTCACCCCAGTTGTCTTCATCATGAAAGCCGTTGCCGCTGCGCTTGAGCAGATGCCACGCTTCAACAGTTCACTGTCTGAAGACGCTCAACGTCTGACACTGAAGAAATACATCAACATCGGTGTAGCGGTTGATACCCCGAATGGTCTGGTGGTTCCAGTGTTCAAAGACGTGAACAAGAAGAGCATCACTGAGCTGTCTCGCGAACTGATGGCGATCTCCAAGAAAGCCCGTGACGGTAAGCTGACCGCTGGCGAAATGCAGGGCGGATGCTTCACGATCTCCAGCCTGGGCGGCATCGGGACTACGCACTTTGCGCCGATCGTCAACGCGCCGGAAGTGGCTATTCTTGGTGTGTCTAAGTCCGCGATGGAACCGGTCTGGAATGGTAAAGAGTTCACTCCGCGTCTGATGATGCCGATGTCTCTGTCCTTCGACCACCGGGTCATTGACGGTGCTGATGGTGCTCGCTTCATTACCATCATTAACAACACGTTGTCTGACATCCGCCGTCTGGTGATGTAATCGAAAAGCCGGCCTGACGGCCGGCTTTTTTCTGATAAGCTGTTATTTGTTACAGCTGTCAGTGATCAAGGACAAATCGTTAGTCGCTTGTTGTTTCAAAATTGTTAACGATTTTGTAAACTACAGCGGCAAAGACACGTCCCGGTGGAAGAGGGCGTTAAGACTCAATAACAATGACGTCACAGACCCGCCGGAAATCAATTAAGAGGTCATGATGAGTACTGAAATTAAAGCTCAGGTAGTGGTACTTGGTGCCGGCCCCGCGGGTTACTCTGCTGCATTCCGCGCGGCGGATTTGGGTCTGGAAACTGTACTGGTAGAGCGCTACTCCACGCTGGGTGGGGTGTGTCTGAATGTGGGTTGTATCCCTTCCAAAGCCCTGCTGCACGTTGCTAAAGTCATTGAAGAAGCCAAAGCACTGGCAGAACACGGTATCGTGTTCGGTGAACCTAAAACCGACATTGATAAAATCCGTCTGTGGAAAGAAAAAGTCATTACCCAACTGACCGGTGGTCTGGCTGGCATGGCGAAAGGCCGTAAAGTTAAAGTGGTTAACGGTCTGGGCAAATTCACGGGGGCTAATACGCTGGAAGTTGACGGCGAAAACGGCAAAACGACGATCAACTTCGATAACGCGATTATCGCGGCGGGTTCACGTCCAATCCAACTGCCTTTCATTCCTCATGATGACCCACGCGTATGGGATTCTACCGATGCGCTGGAGCTGAAAAGCGTCCCAGGACGTCTGTTGGTTATGGGCGGCGGTATCATCGGTCTGGAAATGGGTACCGTTTACCATGCTCTGGGTTCACAGATCGACGTCGTTGAAATGTTCGATCAGGTTATCCCGGCTGCTGACAAAGATGTCGTTAAGGTCTTCACCAAGCGTATCAGCAAGCAGTTCAACCTGATGCTGGAAACCAAAGTGACGGCAGTAGAGGCCAAAGAAGACGGCATCTATGTGACGATGGAAGGCAAAAAAGCGCCAGCCGAGCCACAGCGTTACGATGCGGTTCTGGTTGCTATCGGTCGTGTACCGAACGGCAAAAACCTGGATGCTGGCAAAGCGGGCGTGGAAGTTGACGATCGCGGCTTCATCCACGTTGATAAGCAAATGCGCACCAACGTGCCACACATCTATGCGATCGGCGACATCGTCGGTCAGCCGATGCTGGCGCACAAAGGCGTGCATGAAGGCCACGTTGCTGCTGAAGTGATCTCCGGCAAGAAACACTACTTCGATCCGAAAGTGATTCCTTCTATCGCCTATACCGAACCGGAAGTGGCGTGGGTGGGTCTGACCGAGAAAGAAGCGAAAGAGAAAGGCATCAGCTACGAAACCGCGACCTTCCCATGGGCGGCGTCTGGCCGTGCTATTGCATCTGACTGCGCTGACGGTATGACTAAACTGATTTTCGACAAAGAAACTCACCGTGTTATCGGTGGTGCGATTGTCGGGACTAACGGTGGTGAACTGTTAGGTGAAATCGGTCTGGCGATCGAGATGGGCTGTGATGCAGAAGATATCGCACTGACCATCCATGCGCACCCAACGCTGCATGAGTCTGTTGGTCTGGCCGCTGAAATCTTTGAAGGCAGCATCACTGACTTGCCAAACCCGAAAGCGAAGAAGAAGTAAGTTCGCTCAGGTTCGAATAGCGTGAATTCAATCCGGCACCTTTTATAGGTGCCGGATTTTTTTTACGCATCGGTGCTGAATAATTGAGTGAACTATTTCTCTGTTGTTCCTGCTCTACTATTAGGGAGGTGGAGTACTATTGCGTAAATTGGCTAATAAATGCGCATGATGTTTGGTATTATAGACCCCAACGACGTGCAACAGGCTATGCTTATAATGTCACCAGTCCTCAACGATAGCGGGAGTTTTGATATGGCGATTCTTCCAATGTCATATAGCCCCGCCACTATGGCGCGGGAATATCGGAAAATTGGCGAAACGAGTGTGAATGGTCGCGCCGTGGATATTTATATCCATAATGAGCGGCATCACGCCGTTGCCATATATGGAGAGCCTGATGACGTTAACGGTGATTTACGGCATGTTGTTGTTGCAAAGATTGACCTAAAGTCTCGTCACAGCAATGATGAAACCGAGACTATTTTGGCGGTCATCGGTTATTACGAAAATCAGCAACTGGTAGATGACACTCTTGCTCAGGTTGAAGGTGTGATTGTCACTAAACGTGAACGAAACGCCAATGTCGCGAGCGCCATGTATAAGGCGCTCATTAATGACGGCATTGTGCTGGTGAGTGATAACTCAATTCCCAGGTGGGAAAACCTTGTGGGCACGTATGGCACGTAAAGAGGTTGGCATTGAGATATTTGTGTTCGACTCAGAACAACGTACTTTCTGGCCGTATGACGGAGAACGGATTCGATACGATGGTCGCAGCATTCCCGAAAGCGATATCTGGAGCCTTGCGCCGAATGAATCGCGAAAAGGAGTTGTGCTGGTGGCTGAACGCAAACGAGACGGATCAGCCGCCTGATGTCATTTTGTGTCTACTGTTACGATGAATCATAATCCGGCACCTTTATAGGTGCCGGATTTTTTTGCCTGCGGCTTCGCAGAATGCGTCTTCCGTCCGTTTATTTTTAGCCGCGTCAATTACAATCAAACCTCAAAAAAGAAACGACGTTTTGTTTTTGAGGTTATGATGAATCTTAATACCTTACGCACCTCTGTCTGGCTGTTGACGGCTTTGCTGGCTAGCCCTTCACTGATGGCGAACGATATGAACCCTACGATTCAACCCGCGACGGATCAGGCGGTGACAGACGAAGGGCTTCCTTCATTCTATCCGCAGCTTAAGCAGCAGATGACCTACTCGGATTCTTGGCTATCTGGGAATTTTACGGATTTTAGCCAGTGGCAAGCCCAGTCGAGAAAAACGCTGCGTTCGCTGCTCCTGACGCCTGATTCCACCAAAGACTTTGCCCCGCAGGCGATTGAAAAACAGGATCGCGGCAGCTACACGGCAGAGAAAATTGCCTTTAATCTGACCGATGAAAGCCGCGTAGACGCGCTGCTCCTGACCCCAAAAAGCGCGGGGCCGCATCCTGCGGTCATCCTGCTACACGATCATGGCGCGAAGTTTGATATCGGCAAAGAGAAGATGATCAAGCCGTGGGGGAATAACGAGCAGCTTGATTCCGCACAGGCGTGGGCCGATAAGTTTTTCACTGGGCGCTTTGTCGGGGATGAACTGGCGAAGCGGGGCTATGTGGTGCTGGCGGTGGATGCACTCGGTTGGGGATCGCGTGGGCCGATCAAATATGAGCAGCAGCAGGCGCTGGCGAGCAATTTCTTTAATCTGGGGCGCTCGCTCGCGGGGCTGATGGCCTACGAAGACATGCGGGCAACGGATTTTCTGGCATCGCTTGAACAGGTTGATAAGCAACGTATTGGCGTCGTCGGTTTCTCGATGGGTGCCTACCGTGCCTGGCAGCTCGCCGCGCTGTCCGATAAGGTGGCGGCAACGGCAGCGGTGTCCTGGATTGGCACGTACGATGGCCTGATGACGCCAGGCAACAATGTGCTGAGAGGGCAGTCGGCATTCTATATGCTGCATCCGGGGTTACCGACACGCTTTGATTTCCCGGATGTGGCGAGCGTCGCCGCGCCAAAACCGATGCTGTTATTTAACGGCGGCAAAGACAAACTGTTCCCGACGCAATCCGTTGAAGACGCCTACGCCAAAATGCACAAGGTGTGGCAATCCCAGCGGGCGGACAGCAAGCTGCAAACCAAGATCTGGCCTGAGCTGGGACACGTTTTCTATCAAGAGCAGCAGGAAGAAGTCTTTAGCTTTTTGGACCAGTGGCTAAAGCCGGCATCCCGCTAAAACCGGCATCTTGTTAAAACTGGCATCTTGTTAAAACTGGCATCTTGTTAAAACAACAGCCCAAGCAAATAGCGTAGATCGCCTTCCTGCCGTAATGCGCAGCGGTCGGCGATCTGGCTGCTGTTGAGATGCGCCAGCGAACCGATCGTTTGCCGCAGCTTGGCACGGAGATCGGTAGGGCGCGCCGAGGTTTCCTGACGTGTGGTGCGCTGGATTAGCGTGCTGCCGTTACGCAAGTGCAGCGTAACCTCATGAAAACGCGCTTCCGGGTCAAGCTCGTCGGGTGGTGCGGTTTCATCGGCACGGCGTATGACGCGATTCGCCAGTGCGGAGATTGTGGTTTCAACTGGTGCTTCCGAAAAATGTGCCAGCTTCAGTTCCCCTTCAATCAGCGCCGCTGCAATCACATATTCCAGACTGAAACGCGCTTCTACGCCGTTTGTGGCATTGCGGATAAAGGGGGCGACATCGCCGCCCGGCGGGAAGGTCACCGTGATCTGTTCGATAGCGTCGGCCAGATCGGCATCCGCACCCTTCTGCTTATACCACTGTTCCCGCAGCGCAAACGCGGCTTCTGCGGCGCTGTGGGTGCCGCCACAGGTCGGGTAGCGTTTGAATTCCAGACCGGGAGACAGCATGCGCCACGGCGCGCCCCAGTTTTCAACCAGCAGCTCCGGCTGCTGTTTTTGATCGCCATGCGCCGCAAGAAAGGCGTCAATCACCTGCTGTGTGTTGCCCTCGAAACCCGCCAAGCCCAGCTTGACGGCGGTTAGCCCCGCTCTGGCGGAAAGCCCGGCGTGTAGTGGTTTGACCGCTGAACCAAACTGCGCCCGCAGCCCGGCGGCCTGCGTGGCGGCCAGACCAAGAATGGTTTGCGTCTGCTCTACCGAAGCACCAGCCAGACGTGCGGCAGCGGCAGCGGCGGCGATAGCGCCGAGCGTAGCCGTGTTGTGGTAACCGAGGCTGTAATGACGCGGGCCACATGCCAGCCCGATTCTGCCTGCGGCTTCCACGCCGATCACATAGGCCGTCAAAAACGCTTCTTCCGTCACGGCAGGATCTTCTGCGGCCAGAGCAAACAGGGCGGGCAGAATGACGGTGCTGGGGTGGCCGCGAAACGCCGGATGATAATCGTCAAAGTCCAGTACGTGACCGGCATAACCCAGGATCAGACTACGTGTCAGGCTGTCCGTGCCGCTGAATACCTGCTTTAACGGCGCGAGCCCGCTATCGGCAATCGCACCCTGTACGATGGGAAGTGCGGTGGAAACGAAGTCAGTCACCCCGTCACGGGCAGCATCAATCGCTTCTCGATTGGGTTCGCTATGGATGATGTGGTGGGCAAGCGTTGCGGTGATATCAGTCTGATTGGTCATGAGTCGTCATGTATCGCTGGCAGAAAAGCACTAATTTACTGTGCATCGCTGAATAGCGATTAATAACCAAACGGAATAATAAATTCCATTTGGTTATTAGTGGTTCAGAATCAGAAGCGGTCTTTTAACTGCCCCGGCGTAATACCGAATGCACGACGCAGAGCGGTGGCAAAGTTGGCAGGGCTGTTGTAACCGGCGATGCTGGCGGCTTGCGCAATACCGATGCCGTCTTTCTGCAAGGCTAGCATAGCGCGCTGCAAACGGCAGTTACGCAGGTATTCAAACACGCTCATATTAAACGTCTGTCGGAAATGACGTTGCAATGTACTTTCGCTCATGTTGACGCTTTTAGCGATCTCACTCATCGACAGATGGTCGGCGCTGCCGCTTTCCAGCATATCTCTGACCTGTTGAATGCGATGGTAGCTGCGCAGGGTAACACCGCTGCTTTTTTCCTGCGCGACGCTGGCGGTCAATGAAGTAAACGCCTCGATAATCAGGCTCATACACTGCATTTCCAGATAAAGGCGCTGGAGCGGCGTTTGACAAGGTTCAGCGTCCAGCGTTTGTAAGGCAATCGCCAATGCCTGTCGGGACGGTGTCCACAGGTGTGTCGCCAGATGGGTCTGCGTGAAATCGTGGATGGCCTGCCAGTCGCCAACGGTATCCAGCATATTGCCGTACAGCCATTCCCTGTCGAACGTCAGCGTAATCGTTCGCTCATATTCATCACGCTTGCCGATGCGGGTAAACATCGTCGGCTCCGTCAGCGCAATCAGTGAGGCGGGCTGCTTCTCTCCCAGATGCAGTTCCTGATGACCAAAGGAGATGTGCGCATTGCCACTTACCACGATGGCCAGCTTGATTGCGCCATCCAGCAGGTTTTGGGTTTTCATATTGTGGCGATTAATCACATCCGCGGTGTGCAGGATCAGATGCGGATTGAGCTGTACGACAGTGAACGAGCCAAACAGCACTGGCGTGTTATCGATCAGCCGAGGGCCGATAAAACGGTAATTGTTCGCGACCAGACTCGATTGCTGAACGATGTGATCTTTATAGATCGGCTTTGATGACTGAGTGAAGCTGCGCACGTGATTACCTACCTGATTGAACCCTTCGACCTGCGCCTTCCATTTTGATGCTTTGGCAAAACATTTTGCTGCTAGAGCAAACCCCGTCCTGAATGACAAATGTAACAATGACCGCGCCAAAATGGTAATGCAAATACTTCTCAATAGCATTTTTCGTTGAGGACGTCACAGTGCGAGGCCTCATTTCTTACAGGGCAGGATAATTTTGATGAAACTACCACAATCGCGTCGTTATCTGGCGACGCTCATTGGCGTTAGCTGCGGGATGACGTCGTTTCTGAGCGCTGCGCAGACTTCGACCGCGCCTTCAACAGAACCTGCCCCTCAGGTGCAGAATCAGGCCGAAAGTAAAGCGTCGGGCGATACGATGGTGGTGACGGCCGCCGAGCAAACCCGTCAGGCTCCGGGCGTGTCGGTGATTACGGCTGAAGATATCAGCAAACGTCCGCCTGCTAACGATCTGTCCGATCTGATTCGAACCATGCCGGGCGTCAATCTGTCCGGTAACTCAACCAGCGGCCAGCGCGGTAACAATCGCCAGATCGATATCCGCGGCATGGGACCGGAAAACACGCTGATTCTGGTGGATGGCAAGCCCGTGTCGAGCCGTACGGCGGTGCGTTACGGCTGGCGCGGTGAGCGCGATACCCGTGGTGACACCAACTGGGTGCCTGCCGATATGGTCGAGCGTATTGAAGTGCTGCGCGGCCCAGCGGCGGCGCGCTATGGTAACGGCGCAGCGGGCGGTGTGGTCAACATCATCACCAAACAGCCGACGCAAGAATGGCACGGCACCTGGAACACCTTCCTGAACGCGCCGGAGCATAGTTCGGAAGGCGCAACCAAGCGTACCGATTTTAGCCTGATGGGTGGCCTGACCGACAGCTTGAGCTTCCGTCTGTACGGTAACCTGAATAAAACCGAGGCTGATGCACGCGATATTAACCAAGGGCATCAGTCCGCGCGCGCGGGCAATCAATCCGCTTCACTGCCTTCCGGACGCGAAGGGGTGCGTAATAAAGATATCAATGGCCTGTTACGTTGGGATATGACCAAGCAGCAGTCGCTGGAATTCGAAGCGGGTTCCAGCCGTCAGGGCAATATCTATGCGGGCGATACACAAAATACAAATACCGATGTCAATACAGGTTATGTTCGCGGTAATTATGGTAAAGAAACCAACCGCATGTACCGCCAAAACTTCGCAGTAACGCATCGCGGCTACTGGGACAGCGGCGTCAGCTCTACGTCGTATCTGCAATACGAACGCACGCACAATACTCGTATTCTGGAAGGATTGGCAGGCGGAACCGAAGGACTGTTTTCTGCAGCGGATACCTTCGGAACTATAAAACTGGATAATTTCACCGCGCACAACGAAGTGAATCTTCCGCTGAATCTCTGGGTCGATCAGGTACTCACGTTCGGGGTTGAGTGGAACGAGCAGAAGATGACGGATCCGGTGTCGAACACGCAGACGACAACCGAAGCGGGCAGCGTGGGTTCGCTGAGCAGCAATGGGCGCAGTGAAAAATCTGCAGCTCGTCTGGCTTCCGCCTTTGTGGAAGATAACGTCCAATTGACGGACAGCACCATGCTGACGCCGGCGTTACGTGTCGATCATCACAGCACGGCAGGCACCAACTGGAGCCCGTCGCTCAACCTGTCGCAGGAGCTGGGTGACGACTATACGCTGAAGTTAGGTATCGCTCGTGCTTACAAAGCGCCGAACCTGTACCAGACCAACGAGAATTATCTCCTCTATAGCCGTGGACAGGGCTGTGCTGGCGGCACGTCTTGCTACCTGATCGGCAATGAAGACCTGAAGGCGGAAACCAGCCTGAATAAAGAGATTGGTTTGGAGTTTCATCGCGATGGGTTGATCGCGGGTATTACCTACTTCCATAACGATTACCGTAACAAGATTGAAGCAGGCAACAATGTTATCGGTAAAGCGGTGGGCGGGAGTGATTTAAGATATGCCAACGCCAATATCTTCCAGTGGGGCAATGTACCGAAAGCCGTTATTCAGGGGCTGGAAGGTAACCTGACCGTTCCTGTTACGGAAAGCATCAACTGGCGTAACAACCTGACTTGGATGCTGGAATCGAAAAATAAAACCACGGGTGATTATCTGTCGATTACGCCGGAGTTTACCCTGAATTCATCAGTGGACTGGCAGGCAACGGAGAACCTTTCCTTCCTGGCCGATGTGACCTGGTATGGTCGCCAGAAGCCGAAGAAATATAACTACAAAGGTGAGCGCGTAACGGGTAGCGCAACCAATGAGTTAAGCCCTTATGCGCTGTTCGGGTTAAGCAGTACCTATAAGTTTAACAAGAACCTGAGCGTGACCGGCGGTGTCGATAACCTGTTTGATAAACGCCTGTTCCGCGCGGGTAATGCGCAGGATGTGGTGAACACGACCAATAATACCGTCACCATCGCGGGTGCCGGTGCGGCAACCTATAACGAACCGGGACGGACTTTCTTTGTTAGCGTGAATACGTCGTTCTAAATTCTCTACCCGTCATACTTAATCGCGAACGCCACGGGAAATCCTGTGGCGTTTTTATTGCGGGATTCCGTCTATGCCGTTTCGTGTCGCGGCTATCAGGGACAGAAAATGCCTTTTAAGGTGGCGACGATTTTCTCCACGTCCTGATTTTCGATGCGGTAGTACAGCGTTTGTGACTCGCGCCGATAGCTAATCAACCCTTCTTCACGCATTTTTGCCAGATGCTGCGAGAGAGCGGACTGGCTGAGCGGGATGTGTTCAAGCAGTGCGCCAACCGACATTTCACCCTTCTCGATAAGTAAGCAAAGCACCAGTAGCCTGTTCTCGTTGCCAATCGCGCGCAGCATAGCCGCTGCTTTTGCTGCACCGTCCTGCATGAATTCTCGATCTGAATTGATTAACGCCATGTTCCTGCCATCCCGCGTAACTGACTAATTTAGTGATGCCTAATATATTGAGCTTATCATACCCTCGGCTTCGAGCGGGATGATATCCGTACCCGTCATATTCACTTTTCCCGACGCTATTGCGAACATTCTGATTATCGTTACGCCATCAAACGATGATTAATCACACTATATTGTTAAAAACCTACCTATTATGTGGTTAACTCAGCATAGTTAGTGTGCGCCGTCAGGGACATGCTATTCTGCTGAGGTCGGCATTTTTCAGTGAGAGCGAAATTGGGCACATAGCGTAGTTGAATAAAAATTAATGTTGCTATTATGTGAACGAATTAACAATCAATTCAAATCCTGATATGCTGACGAGGCTGGACCGGACACTCTACTACCTTACATCCACACGCTGGCACCCAGGCATGGACACCACAAGCGGGAACAAGAGCGCCGGGCATAATGAAGACAATGAGAGCGAGGAGAACGTCGTGCTAGAAGAATATCGTAAGCACGTAGCCGACCGGGCTGCGCAGGGGATTGTTCCTAAACCGTTAGATGCCACGCAGATGGCCGCGCTGGTTGAGTCACTCAAGAATCCCCCAGCGGGCGAAGAAGAAGTATTGCTTGACCTGCTGATTAACCGTGTCCCCCCTGGCGTTGATGAAGCCGCCTACGTGAAGGCCGGTTTTCTGGCTGCCGTCGCTAAAGGCGAAGCCACTTCCCCCTTGGTCACCCAGGAAAAAGCGGTTGAGCTGCTGGGCACTATGCAAGGGGGGTATAACATTCATCCGCTGATTGATGCGTTAGACAACGACAAGTTGGCACCGATTGCCGCCGAAGCGCTGTCCCATACGCTGCTGATGTTTGATAACTTCTACGATGTAGAAGAAAAGGCGAAAGCAGGCAATGCGCACGCCAAGAAAGTGATTCAATCCTGGGCTGATGCCGAGTGGTTCCTGTCCCGCCCGAAACTGGCGGAAAAAATTACGGTTACCGTCTTTAAAGTCACCGGTGAAACCAACACGGATGACCTGTCTCCGGCACCTGATGCCTGGTCGCGCCCGGATATTCCGCTGCACGCGCTGGCGATGCTGAAAAACGCCCGTGAAGGTATCGATCCCGATCAACCTGGCGCCGTGGGCCCGATCAAACAGATCGAAGAACTGAACAAAAAAGGCTTCCCATTGGCTTACGTCGGTGACGTTGTCGGTACCGGTTCGTCGCGTAAATCGGCAACTAATTCCGTGCTGTGGTTCATGGGGGATGATATCCCTCACGTCCCGAACAAACGCGGCGGTGGTGTCGTCCTGGGCGGCAAGATCGCCCCGATATTCTTCAACACCATGGAAGATGCTGGTGCGCTGCCGATCGAAGTCGATGTGAACGATCTGAATATGGGTGATGTGATTGATATCTACCCATATGAAGGTGAAGTGCGCCGCCATGACACCAATGACGTGCTGGCGACCTTCGCGCTGAAGACCGACGTATTGCTGGATGAAGTCCGCGCTGGTGGCCGTATTCCGCTGATTATCGGTCGTGGGCTGACGTCCAAGGCGCGCGAATCACTGGGCTTGCCGCACAGCGATGTTTTCCGTATTTCCAAAGCGGTTGAAGTCAGCAAAAAAGGCTTCTCGCTGGCGCAGAAAATGGTGGGACGTGCCTGTGGCGTTGCGGGTATTCGCCCTGACGAATACTGCGAACCGAAGATGACGTCTGTAGGTTCACAGGACACCACTGGGCCGATGACCCGTGACGAGCTGAAAGATCTGGCCTGTCTGGGCTTCTCCGCCGATCTGGTGATGCAGTCGTTCTGTCACACTGCGGCCTATCCGAAGCCGGTTGACGTGACCACGCACCATACGCTGCCTGATTTCATCATGAACCGTGGCGGCGTCTCGCTGCGTCCGGGCGATGGTGTTATCCACTCCTGGCTGAACCGCATGCTGCTGCCGGATACCGTCGGTACGGGCGGTGACTCCCACACCCGTTTCCCAATCGGTATCTCTTTCCCTGCGGGCTCCGGTCTGGTGGCGTTTGCTGCCGCGACGGGCGTGATGCCGCTGGATATGCCGGAATCTGTTCTGGTGCGTTTCAAAGGGAAAATGCAACCGGGCATTACTCTGCGCGATCTGGTTCACGCCATTCCGCTGTATGCCATCAAGCAAGGCCTGCTGACCGTTGAGAAGAAAGGTAAGAAGAACATCTTCTCTGGCCGTATTCTGGAAATCGAAGGTCTGCCGGATCTGAAAGTTGAGCAGGCGTTTGAACTGACCGACGCCTCGGCGGAGCGTTCTGCTGCGGGCTGTACGATCAAGCTGGATAAAGCGCCGATCATCGAGTATCTGAACTCCAACATCGTGCTGTTGAAGTGGATGATATCCGAAGGCTACGGCGATCGTCGTACGCTGGAGCGCCGTATTCAGGGCATGGAAAAATGGCTGGCCGATCCGCAACTGCTGGAAGCAGATGCCGATGCCGAGTACGCGGCGGTGATCGACATCGATCTGGCCGATATCAAAGAGCCAATCCTGTGTGCGCCGAACGATCCAGACGATGCGCGCTGGTTGTCTGACGTGCAGGGCGAGAAGATTGATGAAGTCTTCATCGGTTCCTGTATGACCAACATCGGTCACTTCCGTGCGGCAGGTAAACTGCTGGATAGCCACAAAGGCCAGCTGCCGACCCGCCTGTGGGTTGCGCCGCCGACCAAGATGGATGCAGCACAGCTGACCGAAGAAGGCTACTACAGCGTGTTTGGTAAGAGCGGTGCGCGTATCGAAATTCCAGGCTGCTCGCTGTGCATGGGTAATCAGGCGCGCGTAGCGGACGGTGCGACGGTCGTTTCTACCTCGACCCGTAACTTCCCGAACCGTTTGGGAACCGGTGCCAACGTGTATCTGGCGTCTGCTGAACTGGCTGCGGTGGCTTCGCTGCTGGGCCGCTTGCCGACCTCAGAAGAGTACCAGACCTACATGTCGCAGGTGGATAAAACCGCGCAGGACACCTATCGCTATCTGAATTTTGACCAGTTAGGTCAATATACCGAGAAAGCCGATGGCGTGATCTTCCAGACGACGGTCTAACTCGCTATAGTTCGCATCCCAACATTGAAGGAGGCCTTGTGCCTCCTTTTTTTATGCGCCATCTCTGCTGGAATTGGCATACGGGATTGTGTGCATCTGCAACATGAAAGGTGAAGGTGCATCACGACGATAGGGTGCAGAGGCGACTAGACTGAACAAAAGAAACATAACAGTGAGGATGGCACCATGGACTATGAATTTTTGCGGGATGTGACGGGCCAGGTCATCGTTCGTATGTCGATGGGACATGAAGCGATCGGGCACTGGTTCAATGAAGAAGTGAAAGGCCAATTGACGATATTGACTGACGTCGAAGAGGCGGCGCGTTCCGTCGCAGGCAGCGAGCGGCAGTGGCGGCGCGTGGGTCATGAATACACGCTGCTTCTTGATGAAGAAGAAGTGATGGTGCAGGCAAATCAGCTGTCTTTCACCACGGATGAGCTGGAGGAAGGCATGAGTTATTACGACGAAGAGAGCCTGTCGTTATGCGGTCTGGATGACTTTCTGACGCTGGTGGAAAAGTATCGCGAGTTCGTCCTGCATTGAGCGTGTTGAAAACACCACCCAGCGAGCGAGTGGTGTTTTCCATCAATCAGCCAAGATCGGCATGACCAAAGCGTGCCTGCCAGTCATGATCGAACCGGTTAAGCGCATCGTCAACCGCAGGATCTTGCAGGAACAGTTCAGCAACGGCAGGGTCGACGGTAATCGCCCGACACCCCGCCAGCAGGCAGTCCAGCACCTGACGCGGTGTGCGAAAGCTGGCTGCCAGCACCTGAGTCTGCGGGCTGTGCAGGTTAATCAGAGTTTGCAGCTCTTTCACGAGCGCAATCCCATCGCCACCCTGCGCATCAATGCGGTTGACGTAAGGCGCGATATAGCGAGCGCCAGCCAGCGCGGCATAAAACCCTTGTCCCGCACCGTATACGGCGGTGCCGAGGGTAGGAATATCCAGCGCCGTCAATTGCCTGATAGCGCTTAAACCCGAATGCGTCACCGGCACTTTGACGACCAGAGAAGGAATCACGTCTCTGAGCTTCAACGCCTCTTCCACCATCACGTCAGGATCGCGCGACATCACCTGAGCAAACAGCTGTCCTTCCGTGCCGATAATGGCCTGCATATCCCGCAGCACGCTGTAAATATCGGATTTTCCGCGTGCGACAATGCTCGGATTGGTGGTCACGCCTTTAATCGGCAACACGCCAGCGAGTCGTTCTACTGCGGCGACATCCGCCGTATCTAAATAGAATTCCATCATTTCCCCCGTTAACTAAAACCGGTTTGTTGGATGACATTCGTCATGCGGGTTTAGCGCACGATAATGCCCAGCAGAATCCCCACTGCGCCGAAATCGGAATCGCTGAACGTGGTGTTCGCCAGTCCGATACTGCCCAGCACTGGGAGCAGGAAAACAGGCAGGAAGGTAATCAGTAATCCGTTGGCAAAAGAACCTAAAATCGCACCGCGACGTCCGCCAGTGGCGTTACCGAAAACGCCAGCCGCTGCGCCGACGAAGAAGTGCGGCACCACGCCGGGAATGATCACCGTCCACCCCATCAGGTAGAGCAGAACCATACCGATCACCCCAGCCGCAAAGCTGCTCAGGAAGCCGACCAGAACAGCATTCGGGGCATACGGGAAGACAACGGGGCAATCTAATGCGGGTTTAGCGTTGGGAACCAGTTTGTCAGAAATGCCTTTAAACGCAGGCACGATTTCCGCAATCACCATCCGCACGCCTTGCAGCACGATATACACACCAGCGGCAAAGGTAATGGATTGGATCAGCGAAAACATGAACCAGTTTTTCCCACCGGCATTCATCGTTTTCACCGCTTCCGGGCCAGCAAACAGGCAGGTGAAAATGAAGATGAAAAACATGGTAAAGGCGATGGCAACCGGCGTATCACGCAGGAACAGCAGGCTCTTCGGTACTTCCATGTCCTCTGTTGATTTCTCTTTATTACCAAACTTGCTGCCGATAAACGCTGACAGCAGCTGTGATATCGCCGAGAAGTGACCAAAGGCGACGTCATCCGAGCCTGTGACTTTCTTCATATACGGGTGAATAATGGCAGGGAACAGCACCATCGATACCCCAACGACCAGCGATCCAACGGTAATCAGCATCACCCCTTTCATGCCTGCTGTTGCCAGAATCACCGCAACCATCATCGACATAAACAGCGTGTGGTGGCCAGTCAGGAAAATGTATTTCCACGGCGTAAAGCGGGCGATCGCGATATTAATGACCATCGCAAAGAACATGATCATGGCCATCTCGGTGCCGAAGTTCTTCTGTGCTACCGCGACAATGGCTTCATTGTTCGGTACTACACCGGCGATACCAAACGCATGGTGGAAAATCTGGGCGAAATCGCCCAGCGAGGACACGATCAGGCTCGCGCCCGCCCCGAGGATCAGGAAGCCCATTACGGTTTTCACCGTTCCCTTGATGCATTCCGTGGCCGGTTTTTTCTGTGCAATCAGGCCGATAAGCGCAATCAAACCGACCAATATGGACGGTTCAGACAGCACATCACTCATTAAAAAACGGAAGAATTCCATTTTTGATCCCTCGCTTATAACGCGCCAAGTTCTGTCAGGGCGACCGACAGGCGCTCTTTCATCGCCACTTTATCGATCATGTTGCTCAGGGACACAATTTTCCCCCCTACTGCCTGCGCGACGAGCTGATCGGCAATATCTTTGGTGCCGACAAAGATGTCGCTGTCCGTGCCTTTCGCCGAACCTAAATCCACGTGATCCACGTCAGCAACTACGCCGAGTTCTTTCACGATGTTTTTAATGCTCATTTCCATCATCAAGCTGGTACCCAAGCCGTTACCGCATACGACTGTAATTTTCATAATCTGTGTCCCTCTGGTGGCAATTAATAACGAGAAATAACGGAAAGCACCTGTTCTACGTCCGTCGCGCGGAGTAATGCGGCGACGTCATCAGGTGTGTCGAACAACTGAGCAAGCTGTGAAATAATATCGATATGGCTATTGCTGTCTGTAGCGGCCAAAACAATCAGTAAATGCACGGGATCGTTGTCTTCGGAATGGAAAACCACACCGTCACGAATCAGCGTCAGGCTGACTGCGAGTTGGTTCACACCGTCTTCCGGGCGCGCATGCGGCATGGCAATGCCGGGACCGACGACATAGTAAGGACCGATGGCCTCATGAGAGCGATAGATCGCCTCAAGATAGGTAGGCTCAATCGATCCATTATCCAATAAAGGCTTACAGGACAAAGCGATAGCGTGACGCCAGTCATCACAGGCAGGCAAAATCTGAACAACGTTTGGTGTTAGTAAAGTGTTAAGCATTAGAGTCACCTCTGTATCATTATGAACGCAGGATAGTGTGCTGATTGCGAAAATAATGTGATTAACATCTAAAAAGATAGCGCTAACTGATATATATATCATTAACTGTGACCCACTTAGCACAAGCGGGGCCATTATTTGTTCCCTTGTGTCACCATAGGCACACTATGAACTGCGGTGCAGGGCGTGAATGACGCAGTAAGGAAATCGGTGTCGTTTGCACGTTGCCCTGCGTCACGCTAGCCTGAAGGCAATAGAAGTCACCGGCTGTTATCGCGACCGTGCGATGAGAAAAATGACGAATGGAGAGGAAGTGAGCATGCGTAAGCGTCGCAGTACCGGTAAGGTTACGCTACAGGATGTCGCCGACTACGCGGGCGTAGGGACGATGACGGTATCGCGCGTGATGCGTAAACCCGATCTGGTCTCTGAAAAGTTACGCAGCAAAGTGGAACTGGCCGCCAGAGCATTAGGCTATGAACCCAATCAAGAGGCCAGCCAGCTTACCGAGAGCACGAATCGCGTGACGCTACAGGACATCGCGAACCATGCCGGTGTTGGCGCCATGACGGTGTCCCGCGCGTTGCGGGAGCCCGGACTGGTTTCTGATGCCACGCAGAAGAAAATCAATGACGCGATAAAAACGCTGGGCTATGTACCGAATCAGGCCGCAGGCGCACTGGCATCAGCCTATCAGCCTGCTATCGCGGTGCTTTATCCTTTTCAGCAAGATCGCGCCAGCGTGCGTTTTGTGCAGGCGCTGCAACAGGCGGTGGGCAAACATAACGTTCCGTTAATCATGGGCTGCCATGAATATCGCCAGCATACCGAAGCGGGAATGGTCGAAAAACTCCTGCAGCAGCGGCCAGCGGCGCTGGTGTTATTCAGCGCACAACTCTCACAGCGAACCCGAGACATCATCCAGGCCAGTAACGTCATTACGGTGAACGTTTCCGGTGCTGATGCACTGAGTGCGAATATCAATATTGATATCGCCCTTGCCGAAGCGGCGGAACAACTGACGATGTCGCTGCTGGAAAAGGGGTATCGTCACGTGGCCTATATTGGCGCTCATACGGATAACCGTTTGCAAAAACAGCAGTTGAACGGCTGGAATAAAGCCATGCTGGTGCACTATCACAATGCGGATTTGAAAATTACGATCCCGGAAGCACCCAGCCTGCAATTTGGTCGTTACGCCATGACGGAACTGCTACAAAACCAGCCGGAGCTGGATGCGATTATCTGTAGCCATGAGGAAATTGCGCTGGGCGCGCTCTTTGAATGCCAGCGCCGACTGATGAAAGTCCCTTACGATCTGGCGATTGCCTGTCTCGATGGTTCCGAACAATGCGAACACACGTTCCCCGCGCTGACCGCGATGCGGCTTGACTATGAAAAGCTGGGTGCGGAGGTCGGGCGTCTGGTACTCGCTATGATGGACAACGACGAGCATCCACCGGTAGTGGAAAAAGTGAAGTTTATCTTTGAGCCCCGCGCCAGCAGCTAACTAAACCGGCCTGCGGGGCCAGTTTAGCAAGGAAATTGTGATGAATTACAGCGAGGCACCGCCGCAGATCACCAACTGCTGGCCGGTAATGGCTGCGGCAGACGGAGAAAGCAGGTAACCCACCAGATCGGCCACTTCCTGTGGCTGGATGAAGCGCCCAATTGGCGGCAGCTTCGGCGGAGAGCTTTGGCGACCCGGCATGGTCAGCATCGGTGTTTCCGTTGCGCCCGGCGCGACGATGTTTACCGTTATGCCGCGTGGAGCCAGTTCTGCTGCCCAGCTTCTTGCCATGCCGATCATCGCGGATTTTGTCGTGACGTACTGGCTGCGTCCTGCTGAACCGCTGGATGTGCGGCTGCCCAGTAGCACAATTCTTCCACCTTGCGGCAGCTTATCGACCAGACGATCGGCCAGTACCTGTGCCGCGTTGATATGCAATCGCCACAGCGTTTCACCGTCTTCCAGCGAAAGCTGACCGAGTGGGGCTGATTTCATAATGCCAGCGGCATGGATGACGGCATCAACCTGCGCTATCTCGTCCAGAATGGCCGTCAGCGCGGGCGTATCCATGATATCCACCGCGCGGTGGGTAAAATTTGGATGTGAGTAGTCACCCGGCTTGCGTGACAGGCCGGTTACCCGCCAGCCTTCCGCCAGTAATTTTTGTGTGATGGCGGCACCGATCCCTGAGCTGCTACCGGTAATCAGGGCGTGTTTAGGGGCTGTCGCTGACATGAAATACGTCTCCTTAATATTCAACCGTTCTGATACAACCGTTCTTATTGCAACAACGTAACGGGGATTTTAAACACGGCTTTTTTGACCGGTGCTGGACTGTCGTTAATCGCACACAGTGCCTGATGAGCTTCACCTGGATAGAAGGTGACGAAGTCGCCTGCCCGCAGGTGGATCTGATGTGGCACCTGAGGATTATCCAGAATATAGAGATCCGGCTTACGTTCAGTCGCGGGCTGACCATGCACATCATTCAGACCGTAACCGATAATTTCCTCGCCTTCCAGAATCAGTTGGATATCGAGGTAGTTACTGTGAAATTCAGTATGTCGAGTAGCGCGCGGTGCGGTGTTCACGGTGCCGATGTTGTAGAACCATTCGGCCCCTTCCGGCTGATAGCGGCCTTCAGGTAGCGCATTCAGTTCAGCCAACGACATGCCCGGCGCGGACAGAATGGTCCACAGCGCATCGGGTAAGGTGGCGAGTTTGAGGGTGTTGAGGTTTCCTGCAATCATAATCGAGTCCTGAAACTAGCGGGGGAGTGCCCCCACTGGAAAAGAGAAAAAGCTGCGTGATTTAACCTTAAGCCTATTTTTAGGAGAAACACGGGGATGAGGTTCCCGTAGGGAAGCCTCGCCCCGTGGTCGCTCCGTGTATCTCAGGTTTTAAACGATCTACAGCCTTAACCTGCTTTAACCCACTCCTCGCTCACCACGACGTGCTTGATCGCCTGTCGGAAGTAAGTGAACGCGACGTGCAGCTTACCGTCCTGCGCTTGTTTAACGCTGGGGTAAGAGAACTCGCGGTTCAGCTTCTCCGTGGAGTTATTGGTCATGCAATAACCGTCGCCCACTTCGATATTACGCTGCCACGGCCAGCTTTTACCGCCGTCTTCCGAAATGGCGAGCGTCATCGGCGCGCGCGGGGCACCCCAGAAGGCGCTACGACCACCGGCTTGCACTTCCGGCATTTTGGCATCGCTGGCTTTGTCTTCTTCGTCCTCGATTTCATCGTACAGCGACAGACGGCGTTCGGTGGCATCGGCGGCGCTCATATGGTTGAACACCAGCGCCAGATGGCCATTCTCCAGCGTCGTCACCTGAATGGACGAGTTGTTATTCGGCAACTCGGTTGCCACGGGATCTGACCAGGTTTTACCACCGTCCGTTGAACGGCTTTGGTAGATGAAGTCCGCCCAACGGCTGCGGTACAGCGCCAGCAGCGTACCGTCCTTCAGCGGGGTGATGTTCATATGCACGCAGCCTGTGCTGTTTGGCACTGGGTATTCCTGCCAGGTTTTCCCCTGATCGCTGGAAATTTTCACGGCGCTGTCGTCATCGTTGCCGACCCATTTCTCACCTGGCTGAACGCGGCAGTAGAACACCGGCAGCAGCCAGTCGCCGTTTGCCAACACGGTGATGGGCTGGCGGATGAAGGTACCCGGCTGATCGAGTAGCGTGCCGATCTCGCCCCAGGTGGCACCTAAATCCGTAGACTGACGGTAGCGCACAATCGCGGTGTCCTGATTACCGGATTTCTGCGCGGTGTACAGCAGCCACAGCACGTTGTCCGGCGCGAGGAACAGAACTGGGTTCTGCTCGGAGCGCGTAGCATCTTCAGACAGCTTAACGGCGTTACTCCAGCTATCGCTGCCTTTCACCAGACGTGACATGTAGATAGAGATATCCGCAATCCCTTCTTGTGTGCCGCCAAACCAGACGCACAGTACATCGCCGTTCGGCAGATGGAGCAGGTTGGCCGCATGATTCTGCGGGCATTCCGATGGAATGTAGGCATCCAGACGCGCGGCATCGCCTTCTGCGTGATGAACTTTTCCGCTACGTTCCACAGTAATGGTTTCGCTACTCATGACTCAGGCTCCCGATTTATTTTCAGTTGGAGAGGTTTTGATTTTGTTCGCTTTGTTTGCTTTGTTCGGAATCATACGATCGATCAGCATGACTATCGCTGGCGTGGCCAACGCGACGTACATGTTATCGATGCCGTACGGGTTGCCGAGAATGTACCAGACGGAGGTGACGACACAGGCTGATATCAGGCTGGCGTTGGCGCCGCGGGTGCTGTTAAAGAACGGTAAATAGAAGGCAATGATGGCGACTACCGAGATAGAAAGGCGGATGGCACGGGTAAAGAATGACAGCTTGAGAACTTCAGGCACCAATAAAACAAAGACCAGCGGCAGGAATCCGATGATGAGCGAGAATACGCGCGTCATCTTCATCTCTTTTTCTGGCGTTGGGTTGTAATACGGAACATAAAAGTCTTTAACAATCAGTGAAGCAATCGCCAGTGCGACGGTACTCACACTGATAAATATCGACGCAACCAGTGACGTCGTAACCAGACCGGCAACCCATGGATTCATATCTTGTAGAA
Organism: Pectobacterium aquaticum; assembly: GCF_003382565.3. NCBI lineage: Bacteria > Pseudomonadati > Pseudomonadota > Gammaproteobacteria > Enterobacterales > Pectobacteriaceae > Pectobacterium > Pectobacterium aquaticum. The sequence continues at coordinate 3,642,663 of NZ_CP086253.1, read as the reverse complement.
AAATCGGCATAGCGTAGAGGCTTTTGATTTCTGGGTGAGCAAACTTCGCTGCAACACCGATGACCGCAATAGCAATTGCGATAGGCATACAGAAAAAGAAAGCAACCCAGGTAGCGCGTTTGGCTGATTTTGCACTGCTGGTTGAAGAGATGGCCTGAATCACGAACTGGGTACAGAAGATGGAACCGATGGTGCCAATCAGCCAAGCGAAGATAGTGCTGGCCCCGATGTTACCATCCCATGTCCAGTAGTAATCCGGCATTTTTTCGATCATCGGGGTGATGCCGCCGGTCATTTTCAATGCTACGTACAGGATGATCATCACACCAATGTATTTGATGGCACTGTGAATCAGGGTGACGTAAGCCACGCCTTTTAAACCACCAAAGTAGAAATAGAAGGTACTCACAATCGCGGTGATCAGTGCGGCGACGGGCAGAGAAATCTTCAACACCGTAGAGATTGCGGCTGCACCGCTGACGTAGTTGCCCACGTTTACCAACAGCAGAGCGTAGATCATGATGATCGAAATGATATTTTTGGTACTCGTACCGTATTTCTCGGCGATAGCACCAGAAATAGTCAATTTGCCGGTGTTATAGATTTTCTTAACCAGAATCATACCGAACAAAAGAAAGCCGATCGCGGCACCAATCACCGACCAGGAGGCGGCGATGCCGTTCTCAAAGGCAGACTGTGCCGTACCGACCGTCGATTTGGCGCCGATGAATTCGGTCATCAGCAAAACACCGACGATAAATGCCGGTAGCGCACGCGACCCTTCCATGAACTCAGCGTTTGATTTACTGCGTAGTTTGAGCGTTAACCAAGAGGTAAACGCGATATAAAACACTATCATCCCAATGATGATGAGGGTATCGGTGAAGTCAAAATGGTTCATATCTTCTCGGCCTTAAATGGAAATTGATATTTCTCTGTTACTGCGAGAATTGATTAAGGATGTTGCGGATGTTGTCTTCATCCTGTGCGGAAAACTGGATGGGATAGCGGCTGACGCCGACATCTTCACCCATGATTGCCAGCGCTTTTTTCACCACGGCGGGTGAGAACGCGATGGCGTACAGTGTCTTACGCAATTCGGCAACCTGTTCTTGTGCCTGACGAGAGCCTTCAATGTCGCCCGCGTTGAAGCGGTGCCAGATCTGGCTGATCGGTTCCGGTGCCACGTTAGCCAGCCCGGAAATACAGGCGGAGCAGCCGTCAACAAAGCCCTGGTGAATGAGCGAGTCTGGGCCATTCAGTACGTTAAAACCCTGTACGCCTTTCACCGCTTGCACATAACCGCTCAGGCTTTCATAACTGCCTGCGCTGTCTTTAATGCCGATGATGTTCGGGTGATCCGCCAGCGTGCGGACGGTTTCCGGTGCCAGCGTATTCCCCGTGCGTACAGGAATATTGTAGAGAAACACCGGCACAGTCAGCGCATCGGCGACGGCGGTGTAGTGGGCGATCAGTTCTTCCTGTTTGAGTGGGATGAAATAGGGAGTGATGACCGAAACGGCATCGACACCCAGCGCGGCGATGCGCTTGCCGAGCTTGATGGTTTCCCGCGTGGAGATTTCGCCGATGTGGCCGACAACCGGCACTTTTCCGGCAACTTCATCAACGCAGGTTTCAGTAACGGCGACTTTCTCATCGGTGTGCAGTACGAAAAACTCACCGTTGGTGCCATTACAGAAAATACCGTTGCCATAGCGCATCTGGCGCTGAACCTGAAGGCGCATGGCTGCGGGGTTAAATTCGCCCTGGTTATCAAACGGCGTGACGATGGCGGTCAGGACGCCGGTAATATTTTTACTCATTGTTCTTCCTCGTGACACGTAATCAAAAAGATGAAAATTTAAAACCGTTCAACCTAAATCCGCGCGCTTTAAAACAGAGTCAGATAAACCTCACGGACATCGTCGGCGCTGACCTGCGTCGGCACGTTTTTCATCAGGCGCTGAACCTGTAACGCGGCATCAACCAGGTACGGCAGGTGGTCTTTTTCCACACCGAGCTGCTGTAAGGTGTTAGGCAGATTGAGTCGTTTAACCAATTCGCTGAAGTAGGCCACCAGCGCCTGCGCTTTTTCCGCCGTACTGAGCGTCAGATCGGCATCCGGCAGCAGGTCATACGCCTGTGCGAATTTGTCCTGTGCGGCGTCCTGCACGAAACGCATGCAAGGGGCGAGCAGGATGGCGTTCGCCACGCCGTGCGGGATGTGGTACTTGCCGCCCAGCGGGTAAGACATGGCGTGAACCAGATGCGTACCGGAGTGGGCAATGGCAGCACCACCGTAATAGGACGCCCACAGCATGTTCAGCTTGGCTTCCATATTGCTCGGCTCGCGCACGGAGGTTTCGAGGTTGGCAAACAGCTTTTTCAGTCCAATCAGCGCGTAGTTGTCGCTGACTGGGTTGGCAATCGTTGAGGTGAAACACTCAATTAGGTGGCAGAGTGCATCGATACCGGTTGAAGCGGCGATATGCGACGGCATGCTGATGGTCAGCTCCGGTACCAGCGCAACGTAATCCGGCAGCATCACTGGCGTAATAATGCCGACTTTGGTCTCTTTTTCCGGGATCGCCAGAATGGCATTCGGCGTGGCTTCTGAGCCAGTTCCTGCGGTGGTCGGGATAAGCAGGGATGTCGTGCGGCGAGTCGGTTGCTCTCCTGCCAACAGGCTATCCAGCGTGACGGCGTCATCGCCCGCGCACAGCACGGAAAGCAGTTTGGCAACATCCAGTACGCTGCCGCCGCCTACGCCGATGACCAGATCGGTTTGGATTTGATTGAGCTGGCTCAGTATCTGGGCGACGTCGTGCTGGCTTGGCTCGGCAGGAACATTATCAACCAACAGAACCTGCGGAACGGCTTGCTTAACTTGTGCGATCAGCGCCTGAACGTCAGGCAGCCCGATGATGTTTTTGTCGGTGACAAATAAAACGTGCTGTTTCCCTGCCAACAGGTGACTAATGTCCTGAAGTACCCGGTAACCGCTGAGGATAGTGCTATTGATGTTCATGCTTATTACCTTGCCTTTTCTCTTTCGCCAGAGCGTTATCGCTATGATGATAATGGTTGCGATGGTGATTACTTTCAGTCAAATAGCGTGGTTCTCATCACGCAGAAACGCCATTTGCCACATCGTGGTGATAATTTATAGGTGAAATTCCTTTTAAATAATTTGATATTGCTCACATATAATCAAATGTGATTCAATATAATCATTATCAGGTAATCACGAACCGGGGATGAGGTATGTCAAACGTGCAGCAATCAGCAGAACAGGTATTAGTAGTCGCTGATGACTTTACGGGTGCCAATGATGCGGGCGTCGGTCTGGCGCAGCATGGCGCGCGGGTTAGCGTCGTATTTGACGTTAATAAACTGCATGCGGATTTACTGGGTGATGCGGTGGTGATCAACACCGATAGCCGTGCGGCGCGTGACGACGTGGCGTCTCAACGTACCGCAGAAGCGGTTACTGCCTGGCAGGCAGCCGGCGGACAAGGCTGGATTATTAAGAAGATTGACTCGACGCTACGTGGGAATCTGGGGGCGGAAGTGGCCGCCGCGCTCTCTGCGGCAGACGTGCCTGTCGCGCTGATTGCTGCGGCTTCGCCGACGCTGGGGCGCGTGACCCGCAAAGGTGAAGTCTGGGTGAATGGTCGCCTGCTTACCGATACGGAATTTGCCAGCGACCCAAAAACACCGGTGGCTTCGGCTTCTATCGCTGCCCGTCTGGCAGAGCAAACCGCTTTAGCCGTGGCGGAAATACATCTTGATGACGTCCGCCAGGACAATTTAGCCGACCGTTTGCAGCAACTGGCGGGCTGTGGCGTACGTCTGATTATTCTTGATACCGACGAGCAGGACGATCTGACGCATATCGTTCACGCCGCCAGAACGTTGCCATTTCGTCCCTTGCTAGTTGGCTCAGCAGGCCTGAGCGAAGCGCTGGCGAATACGCAGAATTTTACGCGTAAGACCGAAAGGCCGCTGCTGGCTGTCGTCGGGTCGATGAGCGATATTGCTCAAAAACAGATTGCGGCCGTCAGACTGCGCAGCGATGTCACGCTGGTTGAGATTGATATCAACGCACTCTTTTCACCCAACTCGTCCACCGTCATGGCATCTCAGTGTCAGGACGCGGTGAAGGCGCTGATGAACGGTAATCACTGCATTATTCGTACCTGTCATAACGAAAATCAGCGCTTCGAGATTGACGCGCGCTGTCGGGAGCTTGGGCTTAGCCGACAGCAGCTTGGCGAAACGATCAGCCACTATCTGGGGGAACTTACGCGCAATATTGTTCAGGCGCTAGACAGCCTGACGGCGGACAGAGCTAACCGGCGTCTGCCGAGCGGACTGTATTTATCCGGTGGTGACATTGCGATTGCCGTGGCAACCGCACTGGGCGCGACCGGCTTTCAGATTAAGGGGCAAATCGCATCCTGTGTGCCCTGGGGATACCTGCTGAACAGCGTTGTCGGCACGACCCCTGTGATGACTAAAGCGGGGGGTTTTGGCAACGAAACTACTTTGCTCGACGTTTTACGTTTTATTGAGGAGAAGGTCAGTGAGTAAAATTATTGCGGTAACGATGGGTGATCCGGCAGGGATTGGACCGGAAATTATTATCAAATCGCTGGCCGAAGGCGAGCTTTCCGGCGCGTCCGCCGTGGTGGTGGGCTGCGTACAGACGATGCGACGTATTCTGGCGCTGAATATCGTGCCAGCCGTAGAGCTGAAAATTATTGATAAACCAGCTGACGCGGTCTTCGCGCCGGGCGTCATCAACATGATTGATGAGCCGTTGGAAGATCCTCAGGCGCTGAAGCCTGGCGTTGTTCAGTCGCAGGCGGGCGATTTGGCTTACCGCTGCATCAAGAAAGCGACCGAGCTGGCGATGGCGGGTGAAGTCCATGCGATTGCCACCGCGCCGCTGAATAAAGAAGCGCTGCACTCGGCGGGCCATCTCTATCCGGGCCACACTGAACTGCTGGCGAAGCTGACCAACAGCCGCGACTATGCCATGGTGCTGTATACCGATAAGTTGAAGGTGATCCATGTTTCAACGCACATCGCGCTGCGTAAGTTCCTGGATACGCTGAACCGCGATCGCGTGGAAACGGTGATCGAGATGGCGGATGTCTTCCTCAAGCGCGTTGGTTTTACTCACCCGCGTATCGCTGTTGCCGGGGTTAACCCGCATGCGGGCGAGAATGGCCTGTTTGGTGATGAAGAGATCACCATCGTGTCGCCATCGGTTGAAGCCATGAAGGCCAAAGGCATTGATGTCTATGGCCCGTGCCCGCCGGATACCGTCTATTTGCAGGCGTATGAAGGCCAGTACGACATGGTAGTGGCGATGTATCACGATCAGGGCCACATTCCGCTTAAGCTGCTGGGCTTCTATGATGGGGTAAATATCACTGCCGGATTGCCGTTCATCCGCACCTCTGCTGACCACGGTACGGCGTTTGATATTGCCTGGACAGGGAAAGCGAAGTCAGAAAGTATGGCGATTTCTATCCAGCTCGCCATGCAACTGGCCTGATTGGCAGTAACCCATCACGGTTGATAGCACGGTTTTTTAAGCTACAGTGCACATTGCAGGATATCTTCCTTCCCGCGTTCGGGAAGGTTTCTGGTATCCTGCAATCAAGAACCAACAATGTAAAATAACTTTATACCCCAAATAATTCGAGTTGCAGGAAGGCGGCAAGTGAGGGAATCCCGATGAGCTTACTCAGGTAAGTGATTCGGGTGAGTGAGCGCAGCCAACGCACAAGCAGCTTGAAGTATTACGGGTATATGACAGCAAGATGGATATCGCCGTGGATCCTACATTAACTGATGCTTTCCGCATGAGCGGGGATAAAGTAAAAGGGCAGAGCCGTCTTGATCAGATTATGGATTATCTGAAAAGCCATAATCTGGTGACAGTCGATGAACTGGTGTCCGTGATCGACGCTTCCCCAGCGACGATTCGTCGTGATTTGATCAAACTGGATGAGCAGGGCGTGATTAGCCGCAGTCATGGCGGCGTGACGCTCAATCGTTTTATCCCTTCCCAGCCGACCACGAATGAGAAATTACATCGTAGCCTTCAAGAAAAGCAGGCGATAGCCCGCTATGCCGCGACGCTGGTTAAACCGGGCAGTGCGGTCGTGCTGGATGCGGGAACGACCATGCTGGAGCTGGCGCGAAACCTGACACATTTGCCGCTGCGCGTGATTACCGCCGATTTGCAAATTGCGCTGTTTCTGTCTGAGTTCAAGCAGATCGAAGTGACGATTATCGGTGGACGTATTGATGACAGCAGCCAGTCCTGCATCGGCGAACATGGCCGCCGTCTGTTACGCAGCATTTACCCCGATATCGCGTTTATCAGCTGCAACTCGTGGAGTCTGGACAAAGGCGTCACCACGCCGACGGAAGAGAAAGCGGGCATAAAACAAGATCTCGGCGCGAATGCAAGCCGCCGGATACTGCTGGCCGACAGCAGTAAATACGGTGCGTATTCGTTGTTCTGCGTCACGCCCCTGTCGGAACTCACCGATATCATCACCGACAGCGCGTTAGCGTTTGAGGTGCAGCAGCAGCTCAACGCACAACCTTTTCAACTGCATCTTGTTTAAGCATGCTTACCGTTTAAGCGGGCTGACAATGTAGCTGGTAATCAATCTTCAGTGGTTTTTCTGGCGTTATTTGCTGGTTGGTCGCATAACCTTGCGCGGCGATAGGATTTTCCCTGAGGCTTTTGGGGCCAAGATCCCAGGCTGAACAAATGGGTTCAACACCCAAACAGCGGTTTCGCCCATTCCAGGGTGCATAAGCACGGCCACCATTGCTAAACCACAGCAAGCAGTGAGGAAGCGACTGCGTGTCCCAACGCAGCGTGACGCGGTGCTGTTGTGCTGGATAATGCAGACTGATGGCTGATACTGGGCTCAGTAGCTGGACGATTTCTTCCGTGGCTTCTGCTAATGGAAGCCGTTGCAGATTCATCGTATTGCCTGATACCGTTGGCACAGTAGCAAGGCTGTTGAACCTTGCCAAGGGGCGTAACTGGCTGATGCCTGGCTCCGGTGCTTCGGGGTACACCAGCCCACTTTGCATGTTTTCTGCCGTTAAAATGACATCTCCTGCGTCATTGCCAATGGGAAAGATGGGATGCAGGCCGATAGGAAAACGGCATTCTCGGCGCGCTTCAACAATCAGTCGAAAACACGCCCTTCCGTCGTCTTGCAACGTTACTTCACGCGTTAAGCGTGTGAGTGGAAAATCCTCAGCAAACAGAAACTGGAGCTGAATGACGTTTTCTTTCTGAGATGTAACCTGCCATTCACCGTTAACAGGCAAACCATGTGAAGCATGATGAAAAAAGCCCTCACCATCCTGTGAACTATGGCCAAATGGGACGGCAACCCACTCTCCCGCAAGACGCTGCATTAATGGCGGAAGATTGGCACAGGCCGCTACATCATCCAGCCAAGGGGCGCGATAGAGCACTTCTCGGGGTGGCAGAACGGATGTCTTGTAACGTAGCGAAGTCAAAATACCACCCGCCGTACTCAGCGTGGCAGCAAGTTGGCCATCATGGCTGGCCAAAGAGAACAGGTGGGGTTGTGAAGGCATAATGTCTCCAAGGTAAAAGGAATACTACTCTTCACCTGCACTTTTACGGATCACTAGCTGCACTGCGAGATGCTGAGCGCCCACGCGCCGTTCAGGGTCAAGCAAGAGAGCGAGTGCTTGATGACCTAACTGTGCTTTATCAATCGCAACTGTGGTTAAGGGCGGATGAGCCAAGCGTGCAGAATCAATGTCATCAAACCCGACAATTGCCATATCTTGCGGCAGATTAAGCCCTTGTTTTTGACAGACGCGCATAGCAATCAACGCCGCGGAATCATTATAGGCAAAAATGGCGTCAGGACGCTGCGGCAGTGCCAGCAGCTCTTCCACCGCCTGCGTCAGCGCCTTTTCGGTATCCAGCAATGGTGGGGCGATCGCTTCATACTCTGGGGGCATCAGCAATTTCGCTTCATATAGCGCTTGGCGGTAGCCTTTTTCTCGTTGGCGAATACTGTAGTGAGCCAAGCTGCTTGCCAAATAGGCGATACGTGTCCGGCCTTGGGCGATCAGATGCTGGGTCGCCAGATAACCGCCTTGCACATTATCTGGGTTGACGCTGGGTAAATCAGGTGCCCAAAGATCCACCAACGCCAAAGGCAGTTGCATCTTGTGCAGCACGGCCAGAAGCTCAGGCTCAAAGAAACCTGCACACAGTAATGCATCCGGCTCGTGCAGCCTGACTTGTTCCTCGACGGGATCCATCGGCCCTAACGCAAGAAAACTCAAGGCAATGCCTTCTTGGCGGCAAGCATTTTCAACACCGAGCAACAGTGGAGAATAGAAGGACAATGCACTGGTGATGTTGTGTTGACGGTGTAGCAGAAACAGGACTCGACGAATTTTTTCTGTGCGCAATCGAGTAAAATCATAACCCTGTTGCTGGGCGATAGAGAGAATGCGCTGCCGAGTCTCTTCTTTTAGTCCTGGCTGTCCTTTTAGGGCTCGGGACACTGCTCCCGTGGACACGCCGGATGCGGCGGCAATATCTCTGATCCTGATCCGCTTGGTCATGCGTTACCTTACGCTGTGAATAAAAAGGAACTCCGTGATGATTGCATTATGGTATCACAACGTTTCATCGTCCGGCATGGGGTAACCGGCTTTTGCACCGAGCCAGGCAGCGCCGCGCACACCGCTACTGTCGCCGTATCTGGCTTGTACGATAGGCGTCATAAAGGTATTGCTAAACACGTAGCGGGCAATACGATCGCCAAGATCGGTATAAATAGCTTCGCTATTTGATAACCCGCCGCCCAGCACGATCACGTCGGGATCGAGCAGGTTGACCACACTGGCCAATGCACGTGCGAGTTGATCCTGATAACGCTGAAAGTAAGCCAGCGCGTTGCTCTCTTTGAATTCGACTGCATCCATAATTTCTCTGGCGCTCAGCGTAGTACCATTAAAGTGGTTGTAGCGTTGGGCTAAACCGGTACCAGAGACAAACGATTCAATACAGTTGCTTTGCCCACAATAGCAACTGACCGCTGGGCCGTCATACTCCGGCGTATAGCGTGGCAGCGCATTGTGACCCAGCTCACCTGCACAGCGATTACGGCCATCCAGTACCCGCTGATGAATAGCGATACCACCGCCGCAACCGGTGCCGAGAATGACACCGAATACGGTATCGTAGCCTCGGCCCGCTCCGTCGATAGCCTCAGAGAGCGTGAAACAGTTGGCATCGTTGCTAATGGCGATGGGTTGCTTTACGTATGCCTCCAACATAGCTGGCAGCGGTTGCTGATTAATCACCAAAATATTGGAGTTCTTGATACAGCGGTTACTGGCTTCTACCGTGCCGGGTAGGCAGATGCCAATGGTAAAAGGCTGCTGAAGGGCTTTCCGCACCTCTTCAATCACTTGGCACAGACGGTGAAAGAAAGATTCATAGCTCTGCTTTTCTGTGGCATAGCGCTGTAGATAGACGACTTCGCCCGCTGCGTTCAGCACAACGGCCTCGATTTTAGACCCGCCGATATCAATGCCCAAACTTAACATGGTGTTTCGCTCCTGTGCCGCCCACTGGCGACAGAGATACGCCATAAATTAGAGGCGCTATAAATTGTTAATTTTCGTCTAGGGTACTTTTTATGTTTACTAAACTCAATCGGTGTTTTGGGGGTTTAGACAAGTGGGTTTTGGTTTTAACCTTTATTAATCATTGTGTTGTGTTTTTTTATTGTCATGGCATATGAAAAAATAACGCCATGTTGTGAATCACATCACGGATGTTTAATTAAAAAACTCATTTTGTTTACTAAAAAAACACTGAGTGCTATTACATAGGAGCCGCATTTACCCCCCTATGATTACAGTGAGCACGCTATGTTTTTTACCGAGGAAAAGTTAAGCCAGCGCTTGGACGAAGTAGCCCAATATCGATTGCGACAGATTCAATCGGTAGAGCTGGCGGAGATTTGCTTTGATCGTGAAGGAAAAAACGGTGCTTACCCACCGGGCACCGAGGCTGACTGGCAGCCCTGTAAACAGGGATTCCGCTGGCAGGAACGGGATATTTATGCCTGGCTGAAATTACGTGTAACGTTGCCACAGGGAGGCCCGCAATACACTGTCGTCGGGCATTTTGATTTTGGCTTGGGCGTGCAACGGCCTGACTTTGAAGCTCTGCTGTATATTGACGGTCTGCCGTTTCATGGCATCGATCAAAACCATGCGCAGGTTGTTTTCCCTGAGGAATATCAGGGGAAAACCCTCGAACTTTGTTTCCGTCTTTGGTCGGGGATTCTGGAAGGTAAGGTTCGTAAACATTTTCAGGCATTCCACGTTGGGAACGGGTTTGAAACCGCGCAATTTGCCGTGTTGGATAAACCGACTGACACGCTCTATTACACCACATTGGCAATCTTGCAAACGCTGGCAGTGTTGCCGGAAAACGATCCTTGGCGTATACGATTACTAACGGTCACTGATGCTGCCTACTGCCTGATTGATTGGCGGGATCCCGGTAGTGACAGTTTTTACCGCTCCATTGCTGATGCTTCCACTCAGTTGGAGCGTGACTATGCGCAACCCAACAAGTCACACCCGGTGACGGTGCATTGCGTCGGGCATACGCACATCGACGTCGCCTTTTTATGGCAACTTAAACACACACGTGAAAAATGCGCTCGTTCATTCTCCACGGTGCTGCGCTTGATGGAACGCTATCCTGAATACACCTTCTTCCAGTCTCAGCCCCAGTTGTATGACTACATTAAACAGGATTACCCCGATCTTTATCGTCAAATAAAACAGCGCATCAAAGAAGGGCGCTGGGAAGTGGACGGGGCAATGTGGGTTGAAGCGGATTGTAACTTACCCTCGGGTGAGTCTTTTGTGCGCCAGATTCTTCTGGGTAGTCGCTTTATGCAGGATGAATTTGGCATCACGCCACACTGCCTATGGCTGCCTGATGTTTTCGGTTATTCGTGGGCACTGCCACAAATTCTGAAAAAAAGCGGCATCAAATACTTCATGACCACGAAGATAAGTTGGAATGAATTCAATAAGATGCCACATGATACGTTTACCTGGCGTGGTATTGACGGTAGCGATGTGTTGGCACACTTCATCACTACCCCAGAAGCTGGTCATCCTCGTTATACCTATAACGGCATGGTGAATGCGGAATCGGTACAAGGTATTTGGGACAACTATAAAGACAAACCGCTCAATCAGGAATTACTGCTGGCCTACGGCTATGGTGACGGTGGCGGCGGCCCAACGGAAGAGATGCTGGAGTTGTTACGCCGCTTTGAAAAAATGCCGGCACTACCTGCAATTCAGATGGGGCGTGTGGATGATTACTTTACCCGCCTTGATGCGCGCTTGCAGGACAGTAATGAATACCAACACACCTGGGACGGTGAACTCTATTTTGAAAGCCATCGTGGTACCTACACCAGTCAGGCTCAAGTGAAAAAGGCCAACCGTCAGGCCGAGTTACGCTACCGTCGAGCAGAGTGGGTTCAGGTGCTGAGCGCCTTGACAGGTGGGGGCTGGTCACAGTATCGCGCTGACGATTTGACTGACGGTTGGAAAATCCTGCTGCGCAATCAGTTCCACGACATCATTCCTGGTTCCTCGATTGCTGAGGTGTATCAGGATGCGGCGTTGGAGTATCAGGAGGCAGAAAATATCGTCGCTGACGTGCTTAATGAAAGCTGGCGTCACTTGGTGACGCCGCGTCAGGGTGCGGTGAGCTTAGTGAACAGCGGCTCCTGGAGGCGCGACGATATGGCCTTTATTCCTGGAGCTAGCGATGTGGTATGGCATGATGCGCAAGGACAAATGCTGTTATCGCAGCCGGTGGATGGCGGAAGCCTGGTGCAGGTAAGTGATTTGCCTTCGCTGTCAGGTACGACGATCTACGCTACGCCGTTGGAAACGAATGTCGAAGAAAATGCCCCGTTTGTGTTCGGTGAAGGTCAATTGGAAACGCCACACTACCTGATTGTCTGGAATGAACAGGGCCATTTGACGCGTATTTACGACCGACAGTATCAGCGTGAGGTCTTGGCGGATCACGGCAACGTATTGACGGTATATGAAGATAAACCATTGAAATACGACGCCTGGGATATCGAAATTTTCTACTTCCAGAAACAGCGCCCAGTGACCGAATTGGAATCAGTACGCGTTGTTGAACAAGGTGCCTTGCGCTGCTCCATTGAATTTATATGGCGTTATCATCACAGTCGCGTGGTACAGCAGATGCAGGTTTATAGCCAACTGCGCCGTATCGATTTCCATACCCGTGTCGACTGGCAAGACTTTAATCAACTCCTCAAGGTGGTTTTCCCCGTGGCGGTGCGTGCCACAGAGGCCACCTATGACGTCCAGTTTGGTAACGTTAAACGACCCACAACCTGGAACACCACCTGGGACGCTGCGCGCTTCGAGAGCGTGGCACACCAGTGGGCCGATCTTTCGGAGTACGGCTATGGCGTTAGCCTGCTGAATGACTGCAAGTACGGTCATGCCATCAAAGATAACGTGATGCAACTGACGCTGATCAAATCTGCGGTTAGTCCAGATGCTCACGCCGATCGCGGCGAACATGAGTTTACTTATGCGCTGCTGCCACATGCCGGAGACTGGCGTGATGCTGCCGTGGCACAACAGGCCTTCTCGCTCAATGAACCATTGCAGGTATTGCCGGGAGAATGGCGAGAAGCAGCAAATGGTGTGATTCGCTGCGATCATCCTTTTGTTGCGTTGGATGCGATTAAGAAAGCAGAACAAAGCGAGTGGGTTATCGTGCGGCTGCATGAGTTTGCCGGTGGGCGGCAGCAGCTCACGCTTGAGAGCTCGCTGCCTATCCGCGAGTGGAGGGAATGCGATCTGTTGGAAGCGCCAGAAAGCGGGAAAACGCCACAGCAGGGACCGCTGACATTGACGTTCGCACCTTATGAGATTAAGACGGTGGCCATCTGTTTTGCCCATGCCGATACCGCAGTCTGATGGGAAAGGACATGTCGATCTTAATCACAAATCGCGATCTGTCCAATTTACTATGTTGTATTTTTGTTTACTATAAAAATATCTGTTTAGTAATCATTTGGTGCGAGGCGGCATTCCCTGTAGAGATTGAATCGTGGGAAGTGGCTTTGCATCCGTTCAGTCATCGCAATGAAGAATAACGCTTTATGCGTCTGACACCAGGGCCATCCGAAAACGAGGAACAACCATAATGAAAAAAATAGTAGCCAAGGTAGTTGCGACCGCGCTGTTGGCGGGAAGCTCGTTGGCGGTTCACGCCGCTGACGAACTGAATGTCTGGATCCGGGCCAACAACAACGCCCGCGTCATCTATGAACAAGAAGCAGCAGCGTTTGAGAAGCAAACCGGTATCAAAGTGAGCTACTTCAGTGCCAGCACTGACTTTGAACAGCGTCTGGCTCGTGCAGCCGTGGGCAATACACTACCGGATCTGATCATCAATGATGCGGCTTACATGGGGCAGTTGATTCAATTAAACGTGGTAGATGCTATTGAGCCAAGTCAGTTGTCCTATGGGAAGGATCTACAACCCGTGGCGTTGAACAGCCTGAAATTTGGTGATGGTAAATACTACGGTATTCCGACGTCGGTGCAGGCCTCCGCACTCTATATTCGCAAAGACTGGCGTGAAAAGCTTGGGTTACCGCAGCCGAAAACGTGGGATGATCTGAAGGCGCTTGCGAAAGCTTTTACTGAAAAGGATCCCGATGGCAACGGTAAAAATGATACCTACGGTTTTGGCCTACCGGGTTCCGCTACGCGTGGTTATACCAGTTGGATCCTCTCTTCCTTTATTTGGCAGGCGGGGGGCGAATTTGTGAGCCGTCAAGGTGATGCTTTCAAAGCCTCACTGGATGATAAAGGCGTGGTCGATGCCGTAACCTTCATGCGTGGCATGGTGTGTGACAAAGTGGTTCAGCCGGGGGCTATCAACGCGGTGACCTCTGATATTTCCAACGCCTTCCGCTCTGGTCAGGTTGGTATGGTGCTGTCTGGCCCATACAGTATGCCCGTGTTCTCTAATGAGCCAGGTCCGGATAAGTTTGAAGTGGTAAAACCGCCGCGTGGTCCGGTCAGCAACGCTAGCCTGGCGGAAGGCGAAGCTATCTTCCTGGTAAAAAGCAGCAAGCAAAAAGCACAGGCGCTGAAGTTCATCGACTTCTTTATCTCGCAGGAAGGGCAGAAGATCGGTACTGCTGTCGGCACGCCTAACGAACCGATCGTTCGTTTGCCGGTGAATAAAACGGTGGATGCCAATGCGATTTATCAGGATCAACGTTGGGGCGTATTTGCTGAGCAGTATGCCTCTGATGGTCACTATGTGCCTGCCGTGCCGAACTGGACGCCAATTCGTCAGGTAACTGCCGATGGTTTCAACAAAATCCTGTCCAATTGCCAGTCTGATATTCCAACTGAGCTGAAACAGCTCAATGAAAAAGTGAATATTGAACTGGGTAAACAAAAAGTTTTAGCAAAATAAGTCATTCCACGTCATCGCGTCCGCCTGTTGTTGGCGGCCGCGATGACGATGCATTCAGGCGGTGAATATGAGCATCCTTTCCCCACGTACTAAACGCTGGTTAACGCCTTGGCTGTTTCTGGCTCCGGCATTGATCGTTTTTACCTGGTTTAAATTCATTCCAATGGTGCAGGGCATGGTGATGAGTTTTTATCAGATCAACTTTGGTCAGCCCGATAATTGGGTCGGGCTGGCAAACTTTTCACGCATAGTGAACGACGGCGATCTCCATGATGCCACGCTCAACACCTTGCTTAACGTGGTAGTGACCGCGCTGGCGTCAGCATTTATTGCTTTCTTTATCGCCATTGTGTTGGAAGGGCCAGCACGGCATTTGCGTTTTATCCGTACTGCGATTTTCCTGCCAGCGATCACTAGTGCGGCTATCGTGGCAGAAATGTGGAAAATTATGTTCAACCCTACGCCCAACGGCGTGATCAACCATATGTTGTCATGGTTTAGCATTGATGCGCAGGGCTTTCTCACCGATCCGCACCAGGCTATGCCGATGGTGATGCTGCTGCAAATTTGGAAAGCGGTGCCATACAACATGGTGATCTTCATTGCTGGGCTTGCCACCATCAACCGCGAACTGTATGACGCGGCCAACGTTGACGGTGCCAGCCGCTGGAATCGCCTACGCTATGTGACGTTGCCGGGGCTGATTCCCGCGATTTCGGTCATCATCATGCTCTCCTTCATTCGCGGTTTTCGCGTGTTTGCCGAAATCTACGCTTCTACCGGGGGCGGACCGTCAGGCTCGACAGAAGTCGTGATGACACAAATATATAAAGCCGGGTTCGTTCAGTTTGATTACGGCTATGCCTCGGCGGTGTCGTTTGTGCTGTTCATCTTTACCGTGTTGCTGACGTTGATTCATTTTGCCGTCAAGAAACGTTACGTGAAGTATTAATTTGAAAGGCACCAGAGGTATGAGTAGATGAAAATGAAACTGTGGGATCGTATCGGTTGCGGCATTATTTATGCGGCGGTACTGATTGTTTTCGTGGGGCCGTTCATCGGTATCGTTATGACTGCGTTCAGCGGTGCGACGGTGAAACCGGGAGAACTGGTGCTGTGGCCCTCACATTTTACGTTGGAGAATTTCCGTCGCGCTTGGTTTGAGGTTGGCGTCTGGAAATTTCTGTTCAATTCGCTGGTGGTGGTGGCTTTCGGTTTGATCTTACAGGTCGGGGTGAGCGCATTGGCTGCCTACGCCCTGTCGCGCAAAAAATTTCGCGGCGCGTCCGTCGTCGGGTTGATTATCCTATCCACAATGATGTTGCCAGAAGAAGTGATCGCTATTCCGCTGTACGTCATTATCAACTGGAAGTTACCCGTGTTGGATGCCTCGATTGCCAACAGCTACATGGGCATGATCTTGCCGATTGTTGGCTGGGCCTTTTCGATTTTTGTGTTGAGTGAATTTATGTCCGCCATTCCTAAGGATCTGGAAGATGCTGCCCGCGTCGACGGGGCTTCCGAGTGGCAAATTTTCTGGAATGTGATTCTGCCTTTAGTTCGTCCCGCGCTGGGTACGGTGGTGATTTTTGGTTTCATCATGATTTGGGATCAGTATCTGCTGCCGCTGATCGTGGTGAATCAGGAGAGCATGTATACCATTCAGGTGATGTTACGTGTGCTCAGCTCGGATGAAAACAGTTCACCTAACGTCTTTATCGCGATCACCCTGCTGGCGATGTTGCCGAGCGCCATTGTCTACCTGGGACTGCAAAAATATTTCAACCGTGGGCTGATGTCTGGTGCAGTAAAAGGGTGATTTCCCGTTGTGTTGCGGCGCGCAGGTAGCGCGCCGCCGGTTGGTTTTGGCGGCAGTTATGCGCGTCCTGTGAATGAGACTGAGGATTACTATGGGTTCTGTCATTCTTAAAAACGTCAGCAAATCTTTTGATAACACGAAAATCATTCGTGATGTGTCACTGGAGATCCCAGACGGGAAGTTCTGCGTGCTGGTTGGCCCCAGCGGTTGCGGTAAATCGACCTTATTACGCTTAATCGCGGGTTTGGAAGAGGTGACTGAGGGGGAGGTTCACATCAATGGTCTGAATGTGACCGAACAGGAACCCAAATTGCGTGATATCGCTATGGTGTTCCAAAGCTACGCCCTCTATCCGCAAATGACAGTGCGGGAAAATATGGGCTTTGCACTTAAATTAGCAAAGATGCCGAAAAAAGAGATCAACCAGAAGGTGGATGACGTTGCCGTCCTGCTTGGGTTGGAAAAATTGCTCGACCGTTTGCCGAAAGAGTTGTCTGGTGGCCAACGTCAGCGTGTGGCGATGGGACGTGCGATTGTGCGCAACCCACAGGTGTTTTTGTTCGATGAGCCGCTCTCCAATCTGGATGCCAAACTGCGTACTCAGGTACGGGCGGAAATTCGTGAACTGCACCAGCGTCTACATACGACATCGGTTTATGTTACGCACGATCAAATTGAAGCCATGACCATGGGCGAAATGATTGTGGTGCTGCGTGATGGCGTGATTGAACAAGTAGGGTCGCCACTCGATCTGTACGATCGCCCTGCCAACCGTTTTGTGGCGGGATTTATTGGCTCTCCTGAGATTAACCAATTGTCCGGCTGGGCGGTTGAACATCAGGGCACCTGCGTGTTGCAACTGGATGAACATACCCAAATGCCCGTGCCGCAAGATGTGACGGTTACTGTAGGCCAACAAATCGTCTATGCAGTACGCCCTGAACACTTTGAATGGGTGGAAGAGGGCAATAACACGATCGCGGCTACGGTCGAAACGGTGGAAAATACCGGCAGTGACCTGCATGTTTTTTGCTTGTTGAGCGATCATCGCCGCATCACTGTCAGCCAGAAAACACGCCTGATGCTGCAAGCGGGCGATCGGGTTTATCTGCGTCCTAAAGCCAATACGGTTCATGTTTTTGATCAAGCCAGCGGCAAACGTCTTAATGCCTAAACGTGTGCCCGCCCTTTTTCTTCAATGGGCGGGCAGCGTCGTAAAGCTTCCCCGGTGCAGATCCCATCAGGATGATGCCTGCGATGACATATCACGGACGGTACATCACGCCCGCTCCTTCTGACTAGCTGTAGTCCTGTGGCGGCTGTCAGTAGCGGCGAAAAGCGGTAGTGGCGCGCACCACCACGTTTACTTCATGCTGGCGGCGAGGGTATCGACGTTGTGTTTAAACGCGGCCGTGTAGGTTGACGCGGGGCCGGATGCATCGGTCAGCGCTTCTGGGTACAGTTCACCGCCGGGCTGCGCGCCGCTGGCCGTCGCGATTTGCTTCACCAGACGTCCATCGGTTTGGTTTTCAATGAAGTAGCGTTTCACCTTCTCTTGCTTGATTTGTGTAATCAGCGAAGCCACTTTCTTACTGCTGGCTTCCGATTCGGTCGAGTAGCCCACCGGCGACAGGAACGTCACGCCGTAGGCTTGGCTGAAATAGCCGAATGCATCATGGCTGGTCAGCACTTTACGTTTTTCTGGCGGAATGTCGGCAAAGGTTTTCTTCGCATAGCGATCCAGTCCCTGTAGTTGTTTGATGTAGGCTTCACCCTGCTGACGATAGTAATCGGCATTCTGCGGATCGACTTTTGCCAGCGCGTTGACGATGTTGTGCGCATAAACGATGCCGTTGCCCATGCTGTTCCAGGCGTGGGGGTCGGTTTCGGTTTTGCCATCTTCCACCATGGTGCGGGTTTCAATGCCGTTTGATGCCGTGATGACCTCACCACGGTAGCCGGAGGCGGTGACCAGCCGATCGATCCACCCTTCCAAACCCAGCCCGTTAACGAAAACCAGATCGGCTTTCGCCAGCGTTTTGCTGTCTTTCGGCGACGGTTCAAACTCATGCGGATCGCCATTCGGCTTCACCAGATCGATCACGGTCACGCGATCGCCGCCGATGTGGCTGACCATATCGC
This sequence comes from Pectobacterium aquaticum, assembly GCF_003382565.3. NCBI lineage: Bacteria > Pseudomonadati > Pseudomonadota > Gammaproteobacteria > Enterobacterales > Pectobacteriaceae > Pectobacterium > Pectobacterium aquaticum. Next base: position 3,624,067 of record NZ_CP086253.1, on the reverse strand, counting down.
CCAGTACGGAAAAGCTGGCGACAACATCAAGGTTGTTTGCCATCGCCAGTGGGCTAAGCAGCAGGCCGGATAACGCAATAGCTAACAGTGAACGTTTCATTTTTCCCTCACAGACAGTTGCAGATAACGAGATTTATCGGTCACCGACGCAGGCGTAACAGCCCACCGTTGTGACCAACGCAGACCGAGAAACAAAAAAACAGCGTAATCGTCAGAATGATGGCAGGCCCTGCGGGCAACTCGGCATAGTAGGACCACAGCAGCCCGATCAGGCTGGCGAGCATCCCTTGCAGCACCGCAATGCCGAGCATAACGGGCAGGCGCTGTGTCCAGAAACGCGCGCTGGCGGCAGGCAGCATCATCATGCCGACCGTCATTAACGTGCCTAACAGCTGGAATCCTGCGACCAGATTCAACACCACCAGCGACAGAAACAGACCGTGGATTAACGCCCGATACCGCCCTGAGCTGATGCGCAGGAAGGTCACGTCAAACGATTCAATCACCAGCGCCCGATAGAGAGCAGCGAGCACCAGCAAGGAAGTTGATCCGATCAGCGCAATGTCGATCAGCGCGGCGCGATCTACCGCCAGAATCGATCCGAACAGCACATGCAGCAGATCGACGCTGGAACCGCGCAGTGATACCAGCGTGACGCCGAGCGCCAGCGAACCGAGGTAAAATCCGGCAAAGCTGGCGTCCTCTTTTAATTCCGTATGGCGAGTGACGAAACCGGAGAGCATGGCGACAGATAGCCCAGCGATAAAACCGCCGATCCCCATCGCCAGCAGCGACATCCCGGATATGAGGTAGCCGATGGCGACGCCGGGTAAGACCGCGTGCGACAGCGCATCACCAATCAGGCTCATGCGCCGCAACAGCAGGAAACAGCCCAACGGCGCGGCGCTCAGCGTGATGACCAGACAGCCAACCAGCGCACGGCGCATAAAACCGAATTCTGCAAAAGGAAAAGTCATCAGGTGAAATAGCATCATGACGTGACGATCCTGAGCGTTGGCGTATCGCTGTCGGCCTTGCGCAGGCTATGTAATAGGGGGTGGGCATCTCCCCAGCGGTGGCCGTCTGGGGTGAGATGCAATATAGTCGGGAAGTGCTGACCGACCAGTTCCAGATCGTGCAACACGGCCAGAATAGTCCTGCCTTCGGCATGAAGCTGCGCGATAATCTGCAAAAGCGCCTGCGTGGTGTGGCTATCGACCCCAGTAAAAGGCTCATCCAGCAGAATGATGGGAGCCTGTGTCAGCATCAGCCGCGCGAAGAGCACACGCTGTAGCTGCCCACCGGACAGGACGCCAATATGCCGATCGGCAAAGTCTGCCATTGAGACGGCGTCGAGCGCGTCTGCCGCTTTACGATGCCAGTTGGCATTGATACTGCGTAGTAATCCGCGGTGGGGCAGCGACCCCATGAGTACCAGATCGCGTACGCTGATAGGGAACTGCCGATCAAATTCGGAGAGTTGGGGTAGATAGCTAATCGCGTTATCTTTACCGCCGTTACCGAGGCTGAACGAACCGGAAAGCGGCGGCAACAGACCCGCCAGCGTTTTCAGCAGCGTAGATTTTCCGCTGCCGTTTGCGCCAATAATGGCCGTCAGCGATCCTTGATGAAAGCACCCGCTGAGCGTCGCGAGCGGTGGTTGATGACGATAGCCAAAGGCCAGTTCTTGCAGGGCAATCATGGCAACATCACCGCCCACCCAACCAATAACCACAACGGCACCAACAGCAGGGAAACCAGTAACACGCGCTTCAGCGCGGAGAGGGAGTAAAAACGTGTCATCATCATCGATAAAAGATTAATTGTTATATTATAACGTATCATTTTTTGGTGATGACGACAGAGGGAATAGGTAAAAAATTATGTAAGCTGATTAGGGGGAGGGGTGTGATTGATGAGGCAGGGGGGCACTATTTCGTGCGCGTCGAACACTGTTATCTTCATGCTACGTCGTAGCACGCGCCCGACATAGGGGGCTACGCCAGCCCCCTATGAACCCCGGCTTTTGGCGGAAATTATGCCGCTAACGCGGTGCCTTCGGTGCCCATGCCCGCTTTTCGAGCCGCCAGTGACGCGTTCCCGACGCGGCACTGGCTTTCGCGGCATCCATGCCGCTCACTCGGCGTTCATGTTCACCTCAGCATAATTTTTTACGCCGTGAAGAGAAGACCCGTGAGCAATATGAGTTGGCTCAGTTTTTATCTTCAGCGTGGCGTACGAAGCCTCCCCCGAAAGAGAAAATCTTATACTGTTAAAAAATTCCCCTGCATATCAACCACAAAGCGAGTAGCAGGCTCATCGTTGATGTAACCGGCTAGGATTTTCAGCATCAGGCCGAAGCGGTATTGCAGGCTGTCCGGCGGTAGCGTGGTCGTTGGCGTGTAGGCCGCCAGCAGTGCGCGGTACTGTTTCACCCGCGCAGCCGGGATATCCTGCCAGGCGAGATCGCTGCCGTTGCGCAGGCAATACCAGTCGGTCACCAGCGTGAGCAGCGAAATATCCTGTAACGCTTCGGTGCCTGCAACCGCAGTGGGTTTGCGCTCGGCGGCGTCGGGCAGCGTTTTGGCGCTGAGCGGTTCCTGCTGTTGTGCGATCCACAGCAGATCGGCGCAGTTCAGCGTAGTGATGAGGGGTGACAAATCTTCCGGCCAGTCTTTCACCAGAAAACGCTGGCGTACCAGCAGTGCCAGATGATGGTGCAGGAAGTCGTAATAATCGCGGCTTTTCAGGATGTCGCCCAGCGGTTCACCAGTGCGATCCAACTCTTTCTGATAAAACGGGAACAGATGGTTGAACTGTGGCACGTTGCGCAGCACCAACGTATCAATGTCCACCCGATCGCTGTGCAGCGTCGCCAGCTTCATGGCGGGCGGATAGGCAGCGAGCGATGGCACGGCAACATTTACCAGCGTCCCCTGTGAACCGCGATACACGCCGGTGTCGTTAACGTGCAGGTGGCCGCTGAAGTGTAGACGGATTCCGGCTGCCAGCGCCTGTTCGGCAACCTCCGGCCGCGGTGTGCGTTTAATGAAGCTGTTGCTGCCAAAGAGCTGTTTTTCGTCTTCTACCGTACCGTCGAGGAAATCGACCAGCGGATAGTGCGAGAACACCAGCAGCTTCTTGTTCTGCGCTTTTGCCCGTTGCACGACCGATTTCACCCACGGCAGCATGAACGGCTTTTCCGTCAACAAGGCGTTCCAGCCCGTGTCGTTACTGGTGGAGTAGCCTTTAATCTCTTCGCGTTTCTCTGGGCCATCTTTGACCTGATATACGTTGGCATCGATGGAAAGTAGCCACAGTCCCGCTTCCGGCTCCACCAGATAGGAGGCGTCCACGATATTCCACTGCTTACTGCCGTCTGGCGAGCGGGCGAGATACTGGCGTTTAGTGAGTTCGTCGCTGTCGCCAAATGGGGTTTCCCAGTGCAGGAAGTCGTCGCGTTTAAAGAAACCAAACGGTTTCATCAGCGGCAGGCCGCGCTCATAGCCGAGCGCCTGCATCGTGGCGGTGACAACCAGCGATTTTGCATCACCGAGTTTGACGTCGGATTTACTGCTCAGCATGGTGCTGCTGCCGTCGGCATTGAGCATTCTCTCCGAGGAATCATCCCCCTGCGGGCGATTAACATCGTGGTTGCCTGGCGTGGCAAAGAAGCGCATCCCGTGGCGCTGTTCATACTGCGTCAGGATGGCGGCAATCCCTTCAACGGTGGGCTGTTGTCCATCATCAGAATAATCGCCAGACAGCACCACGTATTTCACCTGCTGTTTTGCCAGTTCGTCCAGCGCGGCCAGCAGCGCAAAGTAGGGTTCATTGAAGATGCGGGTCGAATTCACCGAATCTTTCAGTGTACGAATGGTCAGCGTCTTTCCCGTCTGCGCATCAGGCAGGCCGTCAAAATCGTAGTTACCGTAGATGTTGTGGACGTGGACATCCGAAATAATAGCAATGCGCAGCGGTCCTGCGGGGGCTGCCGATTCGCCGTTAGCGTGGAAAAAGCCGCCAGCCAGCGTAATGGCGCTGCCTGCACCGAGCTTGACGAAGGTTCTGCGAGTGAGTGATGTCATTGATGTCTCCGGCATTATTTATTTTTTATAACGGATGGCTGTATAACGCATAATCATGACAGGCAATCAATCGTGCGCCGTCGAGTGCATCGCCCATCGGAGCCGCGAGTTGGGATTGCCACTCGTCCGGTAGCCACGGACGAATATGTAAGCCGATGCTGCCCATGAGCGACAGGCGGGGAGGCGTATGGCGTGCCACGGCGGCCAACAGCAGGCCGATTTCGCTGGCTGTCTGCGCCAGCAGCGCGTGAGAAACGGCATCGTCCTGCTTAGCGCAGTCAAATACGTAGCGGGCGAACTGTGCATAGTCGCCCGGTTTCGCCTTCTGGCTAAATGTCTGTAGCGCGTAGAGCGTGTTCGTGGGCGCTGTGCTGGCAGAAAAGAAATCGTCGATGTGCTGACTGAGCACCGACGGCGCGCACCAGCCTTGCAGCACATTATAGGTATGTTGCAGCGCCGCTAGCCCAAGCCGTGCGCCGCTACCCTGATCGGAAATCGGGAATTCATGGCCGCCGTAGGCGGTAATCGTCCTGTTTTGCCACGCTAGCCCGCAAGAACCAGTGCCGGCAATGACCACGCCTGCGTCTTTCCCTTGATTGACGGCCAGACAGGCACCCAGTGCATCGGTATTGAGCACCTGCGTCGCGTAAGGATGCGGCAACGCCAGAAACGCCTCGTAGGCGGCGCGATATTCTGCGCTGGCGAGTGCCAGCCCGACTTTCAGCCGGGATACGTCATCCGGCGACAGCCCGCTGTGCTTCAACGCCTGCGCGATAGCGTCGTCCACTGACTGGCGCACACTTTCCACGCCGAGCAGCAGATTGGCACGACCGCCGTGTCCCTGACCGAGCGGCGTACCGTCGTCCTGATAAATCCGTGCCCGACAGCCTGTGCCGCCGCCATCCACACCGGCATACAGCCATGTTGTCATGATGCGCGTGCTCCAGAATCCAGATAGGGAAGACAGGCAATCGCCAGATCGCCGCTGAGGCTGACGGATTCAGTCTGTGAATCCGGCAGGCTGCTGAGCAGCAGAGCCAGTTCACCCGCGCAGCGGGTCAGAAGTTGCATCGCCAGTACATCCTGCGGATGCGCCAGCACAACGTGCCCGAGCGTACTGTAGTCTGCGGCCTGCGCCTGTTTTGACCAGTCGATAACCCGATCGATATGCTTATCGAAGTGCAGGAACAGCGCTTCACTGAGCGGTGTAAGCGGCGTGATGCCCTCAACGGCCTGAAGCATCTCCTGCACCGCCCACAGCCCCAGCCGAGACAGGCTGGCCGGATTGCCGATGGGAAAGCTATCGCCGCCGCGACAGGTCAGGAGGCCGTTATGCCAGTGTAGCAGGCGAGTGAAGCCGCCGGTGACCAACAGATAGCGGCTTTGCCCCGGCCAGCGCTGTTCGCACAATGTGCTCTCTTTTGCGCGATCAAAGGGGCGATCGCCATCGATGCCGATCTCCCTCAGTTGCCCTTTCACGGTGCGTTTTTCCGCTGTTGTTGATTCGTCGCGATCGTTTCGTTGAGGCGCTTCACATCGTTTGACGTCAGGCGCAGATACTCATCAAACGACACCTGATCGTTCAGATATTGGGTAAAGCGCGTCAGGATGATAGGGTACAGTTCGCTCGCGCCCAGACTTTCCATGCGTTCCCAATCAAAGACGTAAGACGGGATCTTTTTGATCTCTTCACGCGCGGTGTTCAGGCCGTCGATCACGTGCTTATCTTTGGTCTGGTAGTGCAGATCGGCAATATCCGCACCGACGATGATATTGAAGCGCTCGGCGATCTCACGTTGCAGCGGTTCGCTGCCCAGCCATTCCATGAATTCGGCGACTTCCTGCGGGTGTTTGGTGGTGGTGAACGGCATGATGAAGGTCGCGCCGCCCATCGAAATACACTTCTCTTTGCAAGGCGCGGGCAGCACTTTCCAGTCAAAACCGTCGCCAATCTGCTTACTGAACTGGTTCAACAGCCAGTTGCCGGAAAAGTAGGTCACGATGTTGCCGTTCACGAAATCGTCCGCCATGCTCTTGTACTGACCGCCGCCCGCGGCACCCCACATTTCACGCGGGAACACGCCTTCGTCCGACCAGTGTTTCAGATCTTTAATCCACTGCTGCGCAGCCGCATCTGGGAAGTTGATCAGCCCGTCTTTATCGTAACGCGCACCGTAAGAATAGGCTGGGCCGGAGAAGCGGAAACCGCTGCGGTCGATGGTGAAGGGAATATGCACGCCGATTTTTTCCGCGACCAGTTTCGAGGCTTTCATCAAATCATCAATCGTGTAGCCCGGCTGCGGCAGAGGTACGCCTGCCTGCTCAAACAGCGTCACGTTAATAAATGGCAGGTCGGCAGTCCAGGAGGCGACAAAGCCCGGCAGCGCATCCGCTTTATGCACGCCTTTCACGCGCATGATCTTTTCGATACCCGCGCTGTAGCGTTTCTCAAAGGCGGCGGGATCTTTCAGATAGGGGCGCAAATCTAGTGTATAGCCGAGCAGCCCCATTTGCGTGGTTTTGGCAATATCCGGGCCTAAGCCCGCCGCCAACTGCATCGGTAACTGTGTTTGCAGCGCGTTATAGCCGGTGCTGACAAAATTCACATCGATGCGCTCATTACTCTGAGAGAAAGATTTTACTTTCTGCTCCATGAAATGCACTAATTCGGGATCGTCGTCACTATATAAAAATGTTATTTGCGTTTTAGCGGCTAACGCGCTGTTGCTGAATAACCCCAGTGCAAGGGCGGAAAAAAATAACGCGGTGTTGGAACGCATCATAAACCTCTCCGTTGGTGAGCACATCTTATGTTTGATTAATGACGTAAATACCCTGGCGTTGGCGGCAGAGTTTATTTTATTTCTGTGAGTTATTCCGTTTTCTTATTAATGCAAATTTGCATTCATCTGTCATTTTCATCATGCAATCATGGACAGAACCCTGATTGATTTATGTGAAGCAGGTTAAAGATATTTTAAATATTGATTTAAATAAAGCATTTTTGTGATATTAATCACGTATCTAAACGCGATAATCTTATTTATTAATGCGAAATGTCAATAAATGAATGCAAATGACAACTTAATGCAAATTTGCATTCTAATTGCGATGTCACAGTGCAGGGAATGACCCGCTGCCCTAAATATTGGCAGAGTGTGCACAGCGAAAGTGCAAATAAGTTACGCCATACATTTTCGTTATTTTATTTTTCAACGCCGTAAACAGGATTCCGTATGAATATCGGTTGGAAATTAAAGAAGAACGGCGTCATTAATCGGTTTCTCATCACCGAGTTGACGGAAAAACGTTATTTTGCCGAGCCGGATACGCTGCCGGATAAGGTGAATTACCGCTTTATTAACGGCTTTGTCGATGTCGGTGTTTTACCCTGCCGCGTGCGCTTTTTGCAGGAAGAGGCAAAGCGCGAAGTGACGTTACCCGAAGATCTTCATTTCCCGCTGATGTGGAGCGGTGGCGATGAAAGCCGCTGCGTGAATTTCAGCGATTTCTGGCCGTGTCCGGTTCACGTTCAGCGCTTTGCTCGCTGCACGATCCACAGTGACCGCGCGCAGCCAGCACCGTTTACGCTCAGCACCTGCGGCGGCGTCACGCTGTGGCTGAACGGCGAACAGGTTACCCGCTTTACGCCGTTTACCCGCAACACCGAGCAAACCTGTGCCATCTCGCTGCCGTTGAGAGCGGGGCTGAACACGCTGGTGGTGCACAGCGAAGAGCTGTGCGAGCGCGATACCGACTACCTGTTTAGCCTGTGCTATCAGGGGGAAGATACGCTCTTCTGGCAGCTTGATGAAGACGCGGTGCTCAGCGCACAACTGACCGCGCTGGATAGCTGGGTGAACGGGCTGACGCTGGAGAATAACCTGATCCAACCGCCCGTGCTGGTGCTGAATAGCTCACAACCACTGTTGGAAACGGTGACGATGGCACATCGATTGGTTGGCAACGTCAACGAATCCGTCCCCGCATGGCAGCAAAAACAAACGCTGCCTGCTGGCAATCTCGGCTGGCAGGTGGATCTGCCTGCGGTTCTGGTGGGCTATTACGATCTGGTCTGTGCCGCGACCTGCAACGGCATTACGCTGACGCGTACGCTCAGTTTCGGGCGCTTGCCATCGCAAACGATGCCCGCGTTACCGACTCTGGCCGCGCGGCGTGAAGCGGTACTGCGTCATACCGCGCTGCACGGTTTTGAACGCCTCGGACGGCTGCTGGCGATTGTCGCGACGGGCGAGGGCAGCGATGCCGCTGCGCCGATTCTCAACAGCGCATTGCAGAAAATCAGCCGTCGTGAAGACTGTGCCGATTTCCAACTAGTGCCGCTGATTTGGCTGTGGCAGCGCTATCAGGGACAGCAGTTGCCGCCGCAGGACTGGCGGCGCGTGCGCAGCGCCATTGTCGGCTTCCGCTACTGGATTGATGAGCCGGGCAACGACACCATGTGGTTCTGGAGCGAAAACCACTGCCTGTGCTTCCACGTCGCACAATATCTGGCCGGACAAAACTTCCCGGATGACACCTTCCCATGCAGCGGCCGTCGCGGTCTGGAGCAAAAGGCGATTGCTCACGAGCGCCTGACGCGCTGGTTTGATTCCATTCTGGAGCACGGGCTGGTGGAGTGGAATTCGGCAGCTTATTACCCCATCGACCTGATTGGGCTGGTGGCGCTGTACGAACTGGCGCAGGATGCCGATCTGCGCGAGAAATCCCGCGTGGTGATTGACCGCATCATGCTGATGACGGCGTGGGTGCATCAGAACGGCGTCGCAGTTGGCACCATGGGACGCGCCTACGATAAAGAACTGCGCTCCGGCATGTTGACCGAGCTGTCCGGCCTGTGTGCGCTGATGTGGGGAGAAGGCTGGCTGATTCCGCACTGTGCCGCGCTGCCGCTGCTGTGCCTGAGCGACTATCAGCCGCCGGAAACGACGGATCAGATTGCACACTGGTCACTGCCGCACGGTGCAGAAGCGCGCTGGGTGCAGGGGCTGAACCGCAGCGCCCGCATCATCGCCTGGAAGCAGCGCGACGTGGCCTTTTCTTCCGTTTTCGATCATCACCCCGGCGAGCATGGGCACCAGCAGCATCTGCTGGATGTGCGGCTGGGCACGCACTATGCCGCCCGTCTGTGGGTGAACCACCCCGGCGAAGATCGCCCCGACGGCGTGCACCGTCCTTCTTATTGGGCAGGAAACGGACGCTTGCCGCACCTGATGCAGTACCGCAATCGCGCGCTGATGGTGTTCGATCTGCAACAGGATATCCGCCCCTGGACACATCTCTATCTGCCACAAACCGCGCTGGATGACGTCATCGTTGAAGGCGTCTGGTGCTTTGTACGCGGCGGCAACGGCTATGCCGCGTTTCATAATCCCGCCGGATTACAGCCGTTTGCGACCGCAGGCCAGCAGGCGGAAGGCGAACTGCGCGCGTATGGCGAACAGAACATGTGGTTCGTTGCCGTGGACAGTGGCGACGGCGCACAAGGATTCGCCGTATTCGCTGACCGCTTCCGAGGGCGTTCGCTGATACAGGACAGCGACGGCGTGCGTATCGACGATCCCGATTACGGCGAACTGGCCTTTAGCCACGCGGCAGGATTCAGCGTGGCGCAGCAGCCTTTTCTTTTCCCCGACGATGTCCCGGTCGTCCCGCAGTTCAACACAGGAAACCCATGACATGCAGACAGGTTCACTTAACCGACAACAAACCGAAGCGCTGCTGGCGCAGGTGGCGCGGGCATTTTGCCGCCTGAAAGCAATCGACAGCGTGATGCAGGACGACACGCCGGACGCTGGACTGACGATTCAATTCGAAGAATGGGATTGGGAAGTCGGCGTCGGGCTGTACGGTTTCTGGAAGCTGGCGCATCTGACGCAGGACGACACCATGCTGACGACGCTGGCGAACTGGTATCAGCAAAAGCTGGATGCTGGGCTGCCGCCGCGTCAGATCAACTCGACGGCACCGATGCTGGTGCTGGCGTTGCTGTGTCAGGACAAACCGGATGCCCCCGCGCAGTGGCGTGAAACGGTGAGCGACTGGGCGGACTGGCTGTTGCACTCGCTGCCGAAAACCGAGGACGGCGGCTTCCAGCACACGGTGAAAGAGCGGCCGAATACCGGACAGCTGTGGGACGACACGCTGTTTATGGCGGGTCTGTTTCTGGTGGTCGCGGGGAAATTACTCTCCCGCCGCGATCTGATCGAAGAGGCGGAATACCAGCTCGTCACGCACGCGCGCTATCTGGCCGATGTGCGTAGCGGGCTGTGGTATCACGGCTGGACGTTCGTCGGCCGCCATCACTATGCCAATGCGTTCTGGGGACGCGGGAATGCCTGGATCACGCTGGTGCTGCCGGAAATGCGGGTGCTGGCGGAAGATGAGCTGTCCGCGCCAGTACTGCGCACGCTGGAAGCGATTCTGGAGCAGCAAACGACCACGCTGGCGCGCTGCCAGCACGAGTCCGGCCTGTGGCACACGCTGCTGGATGACCCGGATTCACCGCTGGAGACCTCCGCCAGCGCCGGATTTATCGCCGGAATTCTGACGGCGCGTCGATTGGGCATGCTGCACGATTTCCCGCAGGACGTACTGGAAAAAGGCTATGCCGCCGTGGTGGCGCAGATTGATGCACAGGGCGTGGTGCAGGGTGTCTCGGACGGCACGGCGATGGGACATGATTTACAGTTCTATCGCGATATTCCCAATGTTGCCGTGCCTTACGGGCAGGCACTGGTCATGCTGATGTTATTGGCACAGTTAGATTCTGTTTGCGAGGGCTGACAATGGCGAGTCTGGAACTAAAAAACGTCCACAAAAGTTATGGTGCGGTGAGCATCATCAAAGGCGTGGACTTAACGATTCATGATGGCGAGTTCATGGTCTTTGTCGGCCCGTCGGGCTGTGGAAAATCCACGCTGCTGCGCATGATTGCCGGGCTTGAAGAGATCAGCAGCGGCGAGCTGTTGATCGACAACCGCAAGGTGAACGATCTCACACCGGCAGAGCGCAAGATTGCGATGGTGTTCCAGTCTTACGCGCTCTATCCGCACCTGTCTGTGCGCAAGAACCTCGCGTTCGGACTGGAGAACCTGCACTTCCCCAAAGACGAAATCGCTCGCCGTATTGATGAAGCCGCCCGCATGCTGGGGCTGGAACCGTATCTGGATCGCCGACCGCGTGCGCTGTCAGGCGGGCAGCAGCAGCGCGTAGCCATTGGTCGCGCTATCGTGCGTGAACCCGACCTGTTCCTGTTTGACGAACCGCTCTCCAATCTGGACGCCAAGCTGCGCGTGCAGACGCGCGGCGAGTTGTCCCGCCTGCACCAGAAGCTGCGCACCACCATGATTTATGTGACTCACGATCAGGTGGAAGCGATGACGATGGCGCAGCGCATTGTGGTACTGAACGCTGGCCGCATTGAGCAGGTTGGCACCCCCTTGGAGTTGTTCAATCGGCCGAAAAATAAATTTGTCGCGGGTTTCATCGGTTCACCGCGGATGAATATGTTCCCGGCGCAGATCGTCGCCACCTGTGCCGACGGGGTTGAAGTGCAGTGCCCGTCTGGCAATCGTCTGGTGTTGCCGTTTATCGGCACTGTCGGGCAGAACGTCACGCTCGGCATTCGTCCTTCACACTGTGAGTTGGTGGGGGATGGCGAGGGCATGGCGCTGTGTGTCGATCGCTGCGAGATGATGGGGCATGAAACCTTTATCTACGGGCGAATGAGCGGCATTGACGATGAGATGATTGTCCATCTGGCGCATCATCGGGAGTTCGCCGCGGGTGAATCGGTATTCGTCCGTTTCCCGCCGACGTATTGCCATCTGTTCGACGGCAAAACGGATGACACATTGCCGCGCTGTAGCGAGCATTAATTATCGCGACGGGAGAGGACGACATGAAAAAGATTGCCTTACTGCCCGCAGGATCGCTGATCGATAAGCTGGTAACGCCAGTGGAAAAAGCGGTGAACCTGCTACAAAAACTCGGTGGCCGCAAAGTGATGCCGTGGTTTTTTATCGCGCCCAATATGCTGCTGTTCGCTGTTTTTGTCTTCATTCCTATTCTGCTGTCGGTCTGCTATGCCTTTACCGGCGGCACCAATATCCTGCTGTGGGAACGCCCTTACGTCGGCGTGGATAACTTCGCTACGCTGCTGAGCTGTGGCAACTACGCAGAGCCATCCACCTGTGAACAGGATCTGTTCTGGACTGGCGTTTACAACACCGTGTCGTTCACCTTTTTCAACGTGCTCTGCACGCTGCTGGTGGCGCTGGTGACGGCGCTGATCCTCAACCGCAAGATTATCGCCCGTGGCTTTTTCCGCGCCATGTTCTTTTATCCGGTGCTGCTGTCGCCGGTGGTCGTTGGCCTGATCTGGCAATGGTTCCTTAACCGTAACGGCCTGCTGAATCTGGTGCTGTCGTCGCTGGGCGGGCAGCCGATTACCTTCCTGCTCGACCCGACGCTATCGCGTTTCTGGGTGGTGTTTGTCTCCGTCTGGTTTCACGTCGGGTTTTATACCCTGATCTTGTTGGCTGGGTTACAGGCCATTCCGCGTGATATTTATGAGGCGGCAGCGGTAGATGGGACCTCGCGCTGGCGTGGGTTTTATCGTTTGACGCTGCCGCTGCTGGCTCCGAATATTTTGGTGGTGGTGATTTTGCTAACTATCCACAGCGTGCAGATTTTCGACGAAGCCTGGGTGTTGACCAACGGCGGCGGCCCCGGCACGGCCAACAGCTTTATCGTGCAATACATCTACCAGACGGCTTTTTCGTCAAACGCGTCACTCTACGGGTTGGCCTCGGCGGCCTCGGTGCTGATGGGCGTGGTGCTGATGATTCTGACGGCATTGCAGTTCCTGCTGACGCGTCGGCTGGAAGGGAAAAAATAACGGGAGCCATGATGAAAATAATCGCATTTCTCACCCGTACCCGTCATCCGGGGCGCATCCATATTACGGATATTATGAGCTGGGTCTGGCTGGTGGTGGGTACGCTGCTGGTGATGATTCCGGTGATGTGGGCGGCGATGTCGTCGTTCAAAACGCCTGCGGAGATCAACCGTTTTCCGCCCAGCTTTCTGCCACAGGCGGCGGATACCGTCACGTTGCCTGAGTACCCGAAACCGCTGGAGTTGTGGCAGGTTAAGCAGGAAGATGGCGAAGCGAAAACCATGGCGCTGGTCAGGCGCATCGGCCTGATCGCGCAGATGGTGAACCCAACTGCGCCCAGTGAGGTGGTGCGTGTATCGACGAAAGATCTGGTGCCGATGAAGGCCTTGCATCTGGAGACAGAGAACTACACGACGCCGATAACGAAGTTCCACTTTGCCACCTACCTGAAGAACACCGTATTCGTGACGGTGATCGCGACGCTGCTGACCCTGTTGCTCAGTTCGATGGCGGCGTTTGCGCTGTCGAAATACGAGTTTCGCGGGCGCGGTACGGTGCTGACGCTGTTTCTCTCCACGATGATGATTCCGCTGTCGGTGGTGATGGTGCCGACGTTCCTGGTGGTGATTGGCCTGAACATGGGCGATAACCTGTGGGGCGTGATTATTCCCACGGTGGCAACGCCGACCGGCGTATTCCTGCTGCGGCAATACATGCTGACGATCCCCGATGAGCTGATCGAAGCGGCACGTATCGATGCCGCCAGCGAGTTCCGTATTTACTGGAAGATCATTCTACCGCTGACCGCACCCGCGCTGGCGGTGCTGGCGATCTTCTCGGTGATCTGGCGTTGGAACGACTTCCTCTGGCCGCTTATCGTCCTCTCCAGCCAGGAGAACTTTACGCTACAAATCGGGCTGAATGCGTTTCAGGGGCAGTTCTCGGTGCAGTGGCACTATATACTGGCGATGACGATGCTCTCGCTTCTGCCGGTGACGGCGGTGTTCGTCTTCCTGCAAAAATACATCACGACGGGGATTGCCAATACGGGGATGAAATAATGGCGACACTCAAGGATATTGCTGACCGTACGGGGGTTTCCATCAGCACGGTTTCCCGCGCGCTGAACGGGACGGCACCGATCAGCGCCAAAGTCAGGCAGCACATTATGGCGATTGCCACCGAGCAGGGTTATCCGTTGCATAAAGTGGGCAAAGCGGCCATCGCGCAGACGGAGCCGCTGCGCCACATTCTGCTGGCGACGCCGCGCAATCTGATGCTGGAGAGTGAGTACAATCTGGTGTCGCTGACGCTGATCAACGCCCTAAAAACGCTCTGCCTGCAACGTAATATTCAGTTGCGTCCGTTTCTGGGGGAGCACGACACCATTAACGAACAACAGCTGTTGCGTGAGCTTCAGGGCGGAAAAGAGAGCGGCATTCTGATTGTGAATGACGATCACCCGACGTTGCTGAACGCCGTGGCGGAAAGCGGGATTCCGGCGGTGCTGATCAACGGTGAAGATCCCTCAATGCGCTTGAGCAGCGTGACGCCCGCCAATCACTATGCGGCAGCAGCGGGCGTGCGTTACCTGATCGAGCAAGGACATACGCGGATCCTGCATCTCACTTGGACGTCGCGTATGACGATCAAACAGCGCGAACGCGGCTATCGGGATGCGCTCGCGCAGGCGGGCATAGCGGTGGATGAGGATCTCATTCTGTCGCTGCCGGATTTCCATCCGCGTACCGCGCGCGATGCACTGCTGCGCTGGCTGACGGCTAACCCCGACAGGCTGGGCGTCACCGCGATTTTCTGTGCGGCGGACAATCAGGCTATCGGTGTGATCGACGCGCTGTATCAGCACGGGCTACGCGTGCCGGAGGACATTTCCGTCATGGGCATGGACGACATTCTGCCGTTCGACATGCTGCCGGTTTCACTCACCACGGTGCATCTGCCGTTTGAGACGATTGCCCGCGCCGCGCTACAGCTACTGGCGCAGCAAATGACGCCCGCACAGGCGCTCGGTATCGCCCAGCGTACTGAACTGGCTGGGCAGGTGGTGGTCAGAGAATCGGTGCGGCGGGTGGAGTAGAGGGGCGTTATTTACAGGGAAGTTTCACCCCGCATAAGCACTATAGTTTCTGCATAAGTACTATTTTTATGCATAAATACTATTTTTTATGCACAAATACTATGTTTTATGCACAAATACTATGTTTTATGCATAAATACTATAGTTAAAGCGGCATTCTATATTCGATAACACCGGGTTTTTCCGCGACCCAATCATAAAGTCGCTGGGCGGTTTTATTGGTTTCCTGAGTATGCCAATACAGCCGATCGCAGCTTTTTTCCTGTGCCTGTTCTCTCACGTATTCAATCAGTTTTTTGCCAACGTTTTTACCGCGAGCGGTGGGGGTAACAAACAGATCCTCTAAATAACAATAAGAGTTTACTCCCCATGTTGAATCGTGAAAAACAAAGTGCACTAAACCAATAATGTGCGACCCTTCCCGCGCCACGGCGCAATACACGGGAATCTCGGCGTTAAAAAAACGATCCCAAGTGACTTCCGTGACCTCATCGGAAAGCTGCACCTTATAGAATTCCTGATAACTCTTCCAATAGGGCAGCCACTGCGCGTGATCTTCTGGCTCAACGGAATTAACAATAATTTCTTGGTCTGTATTCATCATTTTACTCTCATATTATCGTGGATAAGTGCTGGCAATCAGGCTGATATGTACCGGAATAAAATAGCAATCAAATAGACGGATGTTCCCCTCCACTTATTGATAATAGAGCAGACCAATTCGTTTAAATTCCCACGTTCTGAGCCTGAACAGGCTGTGGGTTTTGCCGTAGTGTTAGCGGGATGTTATGGTCATATCCCACGTTTGGTCTCCGGTGCGTCAAGTGAAAATGAATGCAAACGGCTTTATGGCGGCAGGTTATTTCGCAGAATGGAGGACGGCTATGTGGTGTTTATCCATACGGCGGATTGTCGTACAGGTAGCCTGTGCAGCGGGCGGAATAAATTTTAAATAAAGAAAATGTAATCGGTGTTATTACATTATTTCATGCCAAAATTAAGTGGTGGTAATTCACCATGTGATTCCATATAGTTTTTGATAAGTTTGTACTCTAATGATTTCGGTTCATCAAGTGTGGAGAAATAAAAGTCGATAACAATCTCATCTTGATGTTTATGGTGGGAAAGAAAATACATAATCCTGATATTCGTTTTTTGTGTTCTTAGCTTAAGTTTTTCATATAAATCAACATCAGGAGTGGTCATATCTGATTGATGATTGTAGTTATTGAAACGTTTTCTGAAACTATCGGTAGTGCAACCTATCTTTAATATGGGGCTGGTTCCTATTAATCGAGGGATCGGATGCTGTTGATATCGGATAACGTAGGTACCAATTTCTTCAGGGAAACCAGAAATATCAATTTTTTTCCTCTCTCGGGTTTGCGAAGAATATCCATTGCTATTTTCAATCAGAATTAGCGGTAGTGTCAGTGTTGGCACATAGTCAATATTTTTGTTCATGGTGTTACGAGCTTTCCATGCAAAATGGCCTGAATATTCAGGCCATTAAATAAATATATCAGTAATTATTCTAACTAACGCAAAGTTGGGTAGAACACGTGCGCCCTATACGGGTTGGCCGTTGTCCCCCCACCGAACCGTACTTGCACATTTCTACGCATACGGCTCTCCATTAGACTTTAGCAAAATTTCGATAGTCAGGTAGCGTCCCTCTGTGAAGATCTACGTGACAGTCCTTACATAGCACCAATGTTTTCCTGTTACGGGCAATCATTAGGCGTTTCCAAGGCTCTGTACCATCTTTGATATCTTTCAGTTTGCGCACATGGTGAACTTCAAGATAACCAGTTTTGGTGCCACAATATTCACAGCATGTTGCTGACATCCTATCTAACAGCTCGGTACGTGAGGAATATTTATAAATATTCGGTAACTGATTGATAAAATCAGGCACACTTATTCCGGCTGTAGACACACTTCGATTTTTAAGTTGGAAAACTTCAAGTTCATAGCGTTTTCCATTACGAAATTCATAGTGAATGTATCTACCATCTGGTTGCCTTAATTGCCGAGCAATTTTAGTCCTTGATGTTCGATGCTTGCCTGCCAGTGTCTTAAACAGACTGTTTTGCCATATCCAATGTAATTTATTGAGATATAGCACTGGTGCAAGGCAGGGCAAGATCATGAACGTTTTTTGCACAATTCGACGTCAACATTGACCTGACGAGTCGACTATGATCTTATGCTCCTCTTTTGAGGAGTGACCATGAATTTAGATACCATCAAAGCGCATTTCAGTATCATCCGCGATGAACGACAAAGCGCAAAAGTGGATTACCCACTGTTTGATATTTTGTTTGCTTCAATCTGCGCAGTGATAGCGGGAGGCCAGGGCTGGACTGACATTCGTGAGTACGTTCTCGGCCATCATGACTGGTTCCTTAAACAGGGCTTATTTGAAAAAGGTGTGCCCGTTGATGATACCTTTGCTCGCCTAATTTCAAATATTGAGCCCGCTGAATTCCGCGATTGTTTTCTCGCCTGGATGAAAGCCGTGCACAAGTTAACCTGTGGTGAAGTCGTCGCTATTGATGGCAAGACTTTGCGCGGCTCTTATGACAGAGACGACAGGCAAAGCACCATCCATATGGTAAGTGCCTATGCCAGCGCCAACCAACTCGTATTGGGCCAGCTTAAAACTGATGCTAAAAGCAATGAAATCACCGCGATACCCGCGCTGATTCAGATGTTGGACTTGCGAGGTGCCATCGTGACAATTGATGCGATGGCCTGTCAGACCAAGATTGCCAAGGCGATTACGAGCAAAGGTGGCGACTACTTATTGGCAGTTAAGGGCAATCAAGGCAAGTTAGCGGCAGCGATACAGGCCGCTTTTACCCCACATCGGCGCGCGCCAATTGACAGGGGCATATCTCAAGTTGAGAAGCAGAAAAGCCGAGTGGAGGCACGCACTTACCATGTACTGGATGCCAGTGATATGGTTGGGGATTTCTCTGCCTGGCTCGGGCTAACCAGCATAGTCATGGTCGAAAGTTACCGCGCAGCAAAAGGCAAAGCGCCAGAGTTGGAGTACCGCTACTACATCAGTTCAGCCAAACTAACCCCAGAGCAGGCCGGAGATGCGATACGGGCCCATTGGGGTATCGAGTCCATGCATTGGATTTTAGATGTCAGTATGCGAGAGGATGCTTGCCAGATTTACCGAGAAAACGCCGCAGAAAACTTGGCAGGGTTAAGGCACATGGCGCTGAACATGCTCAGAGCCGAGCCAACGAAGATTAGCGTACCGATGAAACAAAAACGCTGCATGATGAAACCCGTGTTCTTGGAGCAAGTTCTTATGGCTGGATTAACGTCAATGGTTAAATGTTGATCACTCATGCGGACGCCCTGTGGTGCAAGGTTGTAGTAGTTTGCAAAACCGCGCATTTCCGCATTGTACTGACTAATAATTTCATAATCAGACAGATACATCATGATTGGTTTACTGAGACTACCACCATCCCCCATGTCGTAATTCCCATAGCCACGAAGAGAACAAAATTTGTGTATTCTGGCTCTCGGTACACCAAGGTGGACGTGTTCAGTATATAGTACGTTTTACACCGTATGTCTTACCGCCATCCGATCTATGTCCCACAACACATTTGACCCTTTTGTCTTCCCGTCTACAAATCACTTCATATCCAAGAAAAACAAAGCCTTGTTTAGGATCTACAACACTCGATTTCTCTTTCGAAACTTCAAGTTTTAACTCTGACTCAACAAATTCAGTAATGTCAGCCATTACCTGCATTGCTTCCTGCTTTGAACCAATGATCCCTATCAGGAAGTCGTCAGCATACCGAACGTATCGCATGCGTTTAAAGTCAGGGTCATTCATAAGAACGCTTGACGTACTCGCCATTTGCTCTTCGAACGTCTTCACCTCTTGCTTCCATCTTTCGATTTTCTGCTCATCAGCAGGGAAACCAGAGGCTCCGAAACCTTGTTTTATCCACTTAATGCGGTTGGTACGATTTTGTAGAGCCTTTTTGTACTCTGGGTTGGGTTTTCTTCGTCCCCCTTTGCTGAACTCTTTGATTTTAGTTTTCATAAACTCATCAAGTTCATGGAGAAAAACATTGGCTAGTATCGGGGAAATTATCCCGCCTTGCGGGGTTCCCGTGTGGGTGCCAAAATAACGCCATTCTTCCATGTAACCAGCCTTTAAGAACTTCCTAAGAAGCGCAAGAAAAGGTCGATCATCAATTCTCTTACTGAGAAATCTCAGCAGGAGGTCATGGTTAATGTTGTCGAAGTACCCCTTGATATCTACGTCACATACCCACTTGGTTCCTTTCCAACTGTCTCTAATTTCAGTCAGAGCGGTGTGGCAAGACCGCCTAGGTCGAAATCCATAACTCCAGTCACTGAAGATTGGTTCGTAGATTTCTTCCAAGATCATTCTCATGACCTCTTGTATCAGCTTGTCATCACCACTTGGTATTCCAAGAGGTCTTTTCTTACCATTCGGCTTCCGAGCATCTTTGGGTATGTGTGTGCGTCTGCAAGGTTTAGGAAAATAACTACCAGATTTTATGAGGTTGATTAGATGATTAATCCTTTCAATGCCCATTCCATCTAATGTGTTATCGTCTATCCCTTTCGTCATGGCTCCACGATTGGGATAGATGTTGGCGTAAGCCTGCATCCAGAGATCCTGATGACTACACATGATTTTGTGTAGTTTCTTGATCTTGCAACCTTGTTTACTTGCTTTACTAATACCACTTAGAGCTTTGAGTGTTCTGTCTGATAGCACTGACTATCGAACCTCGCTTCTATTAGTATCGCGTCTAACTGTCTCCCTTCCCCCTTACATTTGAATTTTCACATGGGTCACCCCATTGCTTATATCCAAGTTTCAGGTCGGATTAAAACCGACTGCTACCCCATTACAGGGCTACGTTGGGTACTACGGAGCCTCCGTCACCATATTGGTTGTTAAATTCAAACCAACTTAGGTGATCCCGCATTTCTCTGTAGTCAAGAGGCGTCCTACTTAGGTTTCACTTACGTCCAATTACCACTCTCACCGAGCAGGTGCCAATGTTGTCGGATATGATGACCTTCTAACCATAATCATCATAAACATTGGTATGACTCCTTAACTATCGTGAGTCAAAGATATCCCGAAACCCACTATGGACTATGATTCAACCAATCAGGTTTAACCATATAGGACTTGCAATGACTGGCGCAAAGTAGATAGTTTCCCCGCCACCAGCCTTTTCCTAACATGCTGCACTCCCCTCCCTCTTTCGAGGTTCAAGTCTATTACTAGACAAGGATAAGTTAGGCTTGCAATAGGCTTTCCAACAGCCTATACTTGCGACATGAAGTTGCCGTAAGCGATTGATTTACAAAGCTAAACGGCGCACTTAAAACGGAATGTCGTCGTCGAAATCCATTGGCGGTTCGTTGCTTTGCGCTGGAGCATTGCTTGTAGAGGAATGGTTCTGTGCTGGACGCTGTTGAGATTGCGCGCCGCCGCTGAACTGGTTGCCGCCCTGCGGCTGCTGAGGTTGGCCCCAACCGCCTTGTTGCTGACCGCCACCTGCGTTACCGCCTGCTGGTGCGCCGCCGCCCTGGCGTCCACCCAGCATCTGCATGGTGCCGCCGACGTTAACGACGACTTCGGTGGTGTAGCGCTCTACGCCAGCCTGATCGGCCCATTTACGGGTTTGCAGTGCGCCTTCGATGTAAACCTGAGAGCCTTTGCGCAGGTATTCGCCCGCGACTTCTGCCAGTTTGCCGAACAGCACGACACGGTGCCATTCGGTCTTCTCTTTCTGCTCACCGGTTTGCTTGTCACGCCAGCTTTCCGACGTAGCCAGCGTGATGTTGGCAACTGCACCACCATTCGGCATATAGCGGACTTCCGGGTCTTGACCCAGATTCCCGACAAGAATCACTTTATTAACGCCTCTGCTGGCCATGCTCGTCTCCTGATGAATCGGTAGATTTATTTTCTAAGTCTAAACGATCAATCTTACCATGTGGAAAACTCTCTGTCATACCTGCGAAATGGCTTCAGAAATGAAAGTAAAATTTGCAGCGTTTGCAAGGTAAACGGGTTTAATACTGGATATCCATTCAGCCTTGTTTGTGCCATAATTGCTCGTTTCGTACCGGTTCTCTCTCTTCGAGAGGCGATGACAAACCGTTTTTATTCCGGGAAGTGTGTGAATGGATAAGATCGAAGTTCGTGGTGCTCGTACCCATAATCTCAAGAATATCAACCTGATAATCCCTCGTGACAAGCTGATCGTAATCACCGGTTTGTCGGGGTCGGGTAAGTCATCGCTGGCGTTTGACACGCTGTATGCCGAAGGGCAGCGGCGCTATGTGGAATCCCTCTCCGCCTATGCCCGTCAGTTTTTGTCGCTGATGGAAAAACCGGACGTCGATCATATCGAAGGGCTGTCGCCCGCCATCTCTATCGAACAGAAATCCACCTCGCACAACCCGCGTTCTACGG
The DNA here is from genome assembly GCF_003382565.3 of Pectobacterium aquaticum. Taxonomy (NCBI): domain Bacteria; kingdom Pseudomonadati; phylum Pseudomonadota; class Gammaproteobacteria; order Enterobacterales; family Pectobacteriaceae; genus Pectobacterium; species Pectobacterium aquaticum. The sequence goes on along the minus strand of NZ_CP086253.1, from coordinate 3,602,447 downwards.
TCGGGACGATTACCGAAATTCATGATTATCTGCGCCTGCTGTTTGCTCGCGTGGGTGAGCCGCGTTGCCCGGAGCACGATGTGCCGCTGGATGCACAAACGGTCAGCCAGATGGTGGACAACGTGCTGGCACAGCCGGAAGGCAAACGCCTGATGCTGCTGGCACCGATTGTGAAAGATCGCAAAGGCGAACACAGTAAGACGCTGGAAAATCTGGCGTCGCAGGGCTATATCCGCGCCCGTATCGACGGTGAAGTGTGCGATCTGTCCGATCCGCCGACGCTGGAATTACAGAAAAAGCACACCATTGAAGTCGTCGTCGATCGCTTTAAAGTGCGTGACGATCTGGCACAGCGGCTGGCGGAGTCATTCGAAACCGCGCTGGATCTGTCCGGTGGTAGCATCGTTGTTGCCGATATGGACGACCCAACCCAGCCTGAACTGTTGTTCTCGGCGAACTTTGCCTGTCCGGTGTGTGGCTACAGCATGCATGAGCTGGAACCGCGTATGTTCTCGTTCAACAACCCAGCGGGTGCCTGCCCAAGCTGTGATGGTCTGGGCGTGCAGCAGTTCTTCGATCCGTCCCGCGTGGTGCAAAATGCCGAGCTGTCGCTGGCTGGCGGCGCGATTCGCGGCTGGGACCGTCGCAACTTCTACTATTTTCAAATGCTGCGCTCATTGGCGGAGCACTACAAATTTGACGTCGATGCCCCGTTTGAAAGTCTGAGCGCTGCGGTGCAGAAAGTTATTCTTTACGGCTCCGGTAAAGAGAACGTCGAATTCAAATATATCAACGATCGCGGCGACACCTCCGTGCGTCGTCACCCGTTTGAAGGCGTGCTGCACAACATGGAGCGCCGTTATAAAGAGACGGAATCCACGGCGGTGCGCGAAGAGCTGGCAAAATTCATCAGCAACCGTTCCTGCGCCAGCTGCGGCGGAACGCGCCTGCGTGAAGAAGCGCGTAACGTGTTCGTCGAGCAGACGACGCTGCCGCAGATTTCCGATATGAGCATCGGCCATGCGATGACGTTCTTCCAGAATATGAAGCTCAGTGGGCAACGCGCCCAAATCGCCGAGAAAGTGCTGAAAGAGATTGGCGATCGACTCAAATTTTTGGTGAATGTCGGGCTGAACTATTTGTCGCTCTCCCGTTCGGCGGAAACGCTGTCCGGCGGCGAGGCGCAGCGCATTCGTCTGGCAAGCCAGATCGGTGCTGGCCTGGTTGGCGTGATGTACGTGCTGGATGAGCCATCTATCGGCTTGCACCAGCGTGACAACGAGCGCCTGCTGGAAACCCTGATTCACCTGCGCAATCTGGGCAATACCGTCATTGTGGTTGAGCATGATGAAGACGCAATTCGCGCCGCCGACCATGTGATTGATATCGGCCCCGGCGCGGGCGTGCACGGCGGGCAGATTGTCGCAGAAGGCACGATGGAAGAGATCATGGCGGTGCCAGATTCGCTGACGGGGCAGTTCCTCAGCGGTAAACGCAAGATTGAAATCCCGCAGCAGCGCGTGCCTGCGGATCCGACCAAAGTGCTGAAGCTGATTGGCGCGAAGGGTAACAACCTGAAAGACGTCACGCTGACGCTGCCGGTTGGGCTGTTTACCTGCATCACTGGGGTATCAGGATCGGGTAAATCGACCCTTATCAACGATACCTTGTTCCCACTGGCGCAGCGCCAACTGAACGGTGCCACGCTGGCAGAGCCTGCCGCGCACCGCGAGATTCAGGGACTGGAGCATTTCGACAAGGTGATCGATATCGATCAAAGCCCGATTGGCCGTACGCCGCGCTCCAATCCGGCAACCTACACCGGTATTTTCACGCCGATTCGTGAACTGTTTGCTGGCGTGCCGGAAGCCCGTACCCGTGGCTATAATCCTGGCCGTTTCAGTTTTAACGTGCGCGGTGGGCGCTGTGAAGCCTGTCAGGGCGACGGCGTGATTAAGGTCGAAATGCACTTCCTGCCGGATGTCTATGTGCCGTGTGACCAGTGCAAAGGCAAGCGCTATAACCGCGAAACGTTGGAGATTCAATACAAAGGCAAAGGCATCCATGAAGTGCTGGATATGACCATCGAAGAGGCGCGAGAGTTCTTTGATGCCATTCCGGCGCTGGCGCGGAAACTGCAAACGCTGATTGACGTCGGTCTGTCCTACATTCGTCTTGGGCAGTCAGCCACCACGCTGTCCGGCGGGGAAGCGCAGCGTGTAAAACTGTCTCGCGAGCTGTCGAAACGCGGCACCGGGCAGACGCTGTATATTCTCGACGAACCTACAACCGGCCTGCACTTTGCCGATATTCAGCAGCTTCTTACCGTTCTGCATCAGTTGCGCGATCAGGGCAATACCATCGTGGTGATTGAACACAATCTGGATGTGATTAAAACGGCAGACTGGATTGTCGATTTAGGGCCAGAAGGCGGCAGCGGCGGCGGA